>CAITWF010000026.1 GCA_903896015.1 uncultured Opitutia bacterium
ATTGCTCCCGCGTGCGTGGAAAAACGCGCGCGTGGCGACGCCCACCGCCATCACGTCTCCTGCCGTCGTCGCCTGATTCCATCAGCAGAGTCTAACCGAAATCGCTCGCGGCGTCCCCCTGTCGGAGTTGAACGCTTACGACGTAGCTGCCAGCAGTCATGGCGCCGCAATGGGCCACCAGATCCATTTCCATTTCGCCAATACGGGCGCCACCCCACTCGGCAAACGTTCGCACCGGCATCTTTCGGTGAAGTTGCGATGGAGCGCGGCGTTTCCGCCGGCCGCTCGCCACAGCCCGTGTCGGTGCCAACAACCGATCCATCGTCGCCGCACTCAGCGCCAAGAGTGACGCCTTCACCTTCGGGTCCACCGCCATGTGCCCGTGTTTTTCCAGCGCGGCGAGCAGGACCGGCAGCAGCGCCTTGAGCCGCTTGCCGCAAACTCGATCGGAGGCCTCCCAGAGGGTGACCAGCCCTTGTTGCACCGCCTGATCGTAGAGGCGGGGCCGACCCGCACGCTTCATCGGCGGCTCTGGTTCCGCCACCGCATTCAACACCCGGATCGCCGATTTGCGATGCAGTCCGCTGACCGAGGTAAACTCCGAAAGGATGCTCATCTTCGCCTCTCGAGTTGCCGCCGCGTATCGCCGCCGCAACGCCTCCACTAATTCGCGGCGCGCTGGCGCCGTCATCGAAGCACTCACGAATCACCTCCAGTTTGTTATTCCGCCGGGAGTTGTTCCCGTCGGTAACATCCATTTTGAGGCAACACCGTCCTCTCGGTAACAATAATTCCGCGGCAAGGCGCGGGGAGGTATGAGTGTCGTTGTGCGTCCGGGTTGGCGTCCAGTGTTCCCGTCTCCGTCTTGTTCATCGCCACGAAGTGGCGCGCAAACGCATGCGTCTTGTCGGCCCAGTCCAGAGCCACAAACGCGACATAATCGTCGGTGGTCTTCATGATGTTTTTTCGAGTTGGCGGGCCCGGCTTGCAGGAAGTATTGTACGAGGCGTGGTGAGGCCTGTAGCTGTAGCTGAGCATGCATAGCCGAACCCAATGCTGTCCGACCGGGGGCGAACGATTGAAACATGTTCCTCGAGGGAACCCAAAGCAATGTTCGTACCCCAGCCGGGCAGCAAATTATCCGCGGACCACGGCGCGCGCAATCGGCTTTCACGCACGTCGCCGGCGTTGTTCACACCCGGAGCTCTCCCGTTCTTTAGACGTCCGATCTCCGGGTGTGAACAACCCCGGTTATCCAATACAATAGCCAACCCATTTAGGACGACGATCAGCCAAGACCGAGGTAACCCCGAATGCCGCGCTGAATCTGTTGGCGGCGATGAACGGTTACCAACCCGCCAGAGCGAAGGATCGAGGATTTGCGAGCGACATAGACAAGCGAGCAATCGACTAACGTCTGGAATTCGAGGCCGTCCGCCGCATCGAGGATTACCTGATGGTGGCGAGTCTGCTCTGCCGGTTGCTTCTTGGTCCCCGTGACGACGTTGAAGCGTTGCTGTTTGTCATCGGCCATGACGTCGTCAGACGAGAGGATGACCGCTGGATGACCGTCACGGTCCTTCTCATCCGTGCGGAGAAAAACAATGTCCCAACGGCGGAAGTTCACAGCGTTTCTCCAAAGGTATTGTGCAGTTCGAGTTCACGGGGAAGCAGCTTCAGGCTGCCTTGCGGCGCCGCGGGCACTTCTTCTGGCAACTCATACGGCGCAATCTGAATGAAGCCATTCGGCACGCGCACGATTACCGGCCGCTTTGAGCGCACAACCTTGCGCGCGATACCGCTAAATTGGGCTTTTGCCTTGGAGACAGTGAGCAAGTTCATCGCACTAGTCATAGGTATGACCAAAAGGTGGTCAAGCAAAGTGCAGATGCCATGTAGCCCTGTCAGCCGCAACGCCTCGCAAATGCGCTTCGCCGACTCCGCATTTTGGGACGCCTAGCCTAGGGAAAACGGCCCGATTGAACGAACCTGGCTGGCTACGCGCGCAGGCTAATGGCGTAGAGCGAAAGTCTCTGCCCGCCGGTCACGGCGGCGCAGCAACTCAGTCGCGCCCGTATCAACGAGGATCGCCACGGGAAGCAGCGTTCAGTCGCACGCTTACAAAATTTCCCAGCAGCCAAGTCCCAGCGTCGTCTAATTGTCGGCGGTCAGGTGAATCCCGCCAGGTAGGGTCAGGTTCAAAACCAGCCACCGTGAGAGGTTAGTTTACGCCGACGGCGAAGGTCGTTTTCGCAGTCGGCGCCATGAACCAACTCCCGGTGAGTCTACAACAAACCATCATCACGCTCAGCGGCCACGGCTGGTCGCAGCGCCGCATTGCGCAGGAACTCGCGCTGGACCGCGGGACCGTCGCCAAGTATCTGCGCGCGGAGTCAAAACCAGCCACGAACCTGACCCTCGGCTCGGGCGAGCAGGATCCGCCAAAACCAGCCACGAACCCGACCCTCGGCTCGGAGGCGGTGGCGGAGTCAAAACCAGCCAGTGACCTGACCCTCGGCTCGAAGCCCGGTCCAGCGAGCCGGAGCGCCCCGTTTGCCGAGCAGATCAAGGCGGGCTTGGCCGCCGGCCTTTCGGCGCAACGGATCTATCAGGATTTGGTGCGCGAACATGCCTTTGCCGGCGGCTACCAATCGGTGAAGCGCTTCGCCCGGTCGTTGGCGCACAAGTTCGCGTTGCCGTTTCGCCGGATGGAGTGTGAGCCCGGCGCCGAGTTGCAGGTCGACTTCGGCACCGGCGCCTGGGTCGTGGCCGAGGGCAACCGCCGGCACTACCCGGAAAACAGGCGACTCACTCCGAGTAATCCGAGCAGTCCAAAAGCAAGCTGAACCACTTTGCGCCCTCTTTCGAACCCGATTGATGATGGCACCATTTGGAGGCCACTTAGATAAAACTACGTCCGTAGTTGACCCGGAGAGGCTCCACTTTATGGTTTCCGACATGAAAGAATTTCCCGTTTCCACTCGCTACACTTCTGAGGAGCTGCGGCAACTTGACCGCACCGCACGGTTGGTGAATCTGTCACGCTCCGAACTGATCCGTGTCCGTTCTCTTGGAAAGTTCGTGACGACGCACGAACTCGCCAACTGGGCAGAGGCGGCGTTGGTGAAGAATGCGGTCCGCAAACATCGCCGTGCCCCCCGCGCTGCTTGATGCCTCCTTTCTAATCGATCTCGAACGCGAGATTGAGTCAGGCGCCGCTGGTCCAGCGATGGCGTGGTTGCGACGCAATCGCGGGATGCCCGATCGACCCCTTGTGGTCTCAAGCGTATCGATCGCCGAGTTTCTCGAGGGATTCGCTGACGAGAAACGCGGCCTAGAATTCGTAAATCGATTTATTCCGCAAACGCTCGGGTTCAAGCACGCTAGGAAATGCGCATCGGTACAGCGCCGCGCACGCCAAGCCGGTAGGCGGTTCGGTGAAAACGATGCTTGGCAGATCGCATGCGCTGAATGCGCTAACGCAATCATAGTGGCTCGCGACCGCCGCGCATTTTCTCACCTCGGGAGCCGTTACGAGCAATATGCGGAGTAGCGTACTCGAGGGCGTCGTTGCTAATATCTACCTTTGAAACGGCGATTTTGCAGCAATCTTCTATCAACGAGTTTTGCAATACACGAGGTTGCGTAAGTCGTTAATTGTAGTTTGTTGTCTAATACGGTTGATATTGAAGCGGGCCAGATTAGCGCGGGTCGCCAGAGATTTGTTAATTCAAAGGTTGCAGCAATCGACTTCGGGAGTCCCGGCGGTAGTTAGACTGAAAAATTTCTTGCTCTTTTGGGCGCGGAGTCGGTGCCACTTCGGACGGACGGGTTCTGCAATCCAGTGCTTTCAGGAACTCTCCGGCAGATCGATTCCTGGGAAATACTTCTTGAGGCAATCCGGGCAGTAGCCGTGCGAAAACTTCGCGTCGGTGTGCTTCATGACATAAACCTCTACTTGCTCCCAGTAATTCTTGTCATTCCTGATCTTCTTGCAGCTGCAGCAAATGGGCAGCAGACCGCTCAATGTCCGCACATGGGCCAAGGCTGAGCTTAGCTCCGCGTTCTTCGTCCGAAGTGCATCCTCCACCTGCTTACGCGCGGTGATGTCTTGGACTGTCCCGGTGACCTTCGCCAAGCGACCATCGGAGGCGAACTGGCGTTGAGCGCGAATTTGAAGCCATTTGATCTGGCCCTCGACAACGATGCGGTGCTCCCAGTCGTCGGATGCCTCTCCACGCAGAAAAGAATGCCAGTGCTCTGCCAGCAATTTTCGGTCGTCGGGGTGCACGAGGTCGATGCCCGATTGCATCGTCAACTGCTTGTCAGGCGGATACCCATAAATGCTACGAAGCTCGGTAGAACCACTCCAATGCGTGCCGGTTTGGTGGAAGATCAATTCCCAGTTCCCGATATGAGCCATCGCCTGCGCCCTATTCAGAGCTAACGCGCTCTCATAAAGCTGTTTTGTCCGTTCGGCAACGATCCGTTCCAGCGCCCGATTGCGATCAGCCAGCTCATTCAACGGATAGACCTCGCCATCGCGAACCCCGTAGTAGGGAATGGAAATGCTACTGTGTGAGATTTTCCATCCGGAGGGTTCCCTGCGAAAAATCAACACCAAGCGAGCGGTCTCCCTAGAAAGGACGTGATCTTTGATTGGCAGGTGGATCGTAAAGAAGCTCGTGGCGACCGCGACCGTCTCGCCCAGCGACTGGATGGCCACATCCTTAAGCTCGAGCCGAAGGGGTTCTTTAACTTGGGAAAAATCCTGTCGGGTAATCCCAACCCAGCGCTCCCTATCCTTGACGAGAAAATCTCCACCCCCGGTAAAACCTGAAAAATCTTCGCTGAATTGTGTGGTTAGTTTGTCGTCCCGCGAGGCATACATCCGCAGGTATTCGTCCAATAGCCGTCGGAGTTGCCGGTAGGTGTCTGCATCCATGGTTGATTGGAAACCGGATATGTCTGGAGCTGGGTGAACCGGGAAAGCATAGACGACCCCCTCCGCCTTTACTCCGCACTTCTTGGATTAAGGCGCGCAGATGGTGGTGGCTACCAGCCCAAAGCCGGAAGCCCCCACAAGCGCCCAACGCGAGCGAGCAGGCCAAAACGGCGGTTTCTTTAATCAAAATCTTGGGGACAAGCAAATGGCACGGTACTTCCGCGAACCAACTACTGCGATGCTGTCGATAGAGTCTCATTCAACGCATGAAACTTCGATCTGGCGACGGTGAGTTCGGAGGCATTGGAGGGCTTGCTGGAAGACGCCGGCGACGAGGCGTGATCGACCGCGCCACTCGCATCCTGCGTAAAGGCGCGTGTGACTGAAATCGCCGTTGACGAAGTGAGATTCCAATCTTTTTTTCCGCGGGCAGTGCGCAATTTTTTCAAGATCGTCCTCCGTGTGTTGGTTGGCTTGGTCGCCCTGATCGCGGTGCTGGTCGTTTTTGTCTACTGGCGATCGAGCGCGCGCCTGCACCGCATCTATCAGGTGACGGTACCCTCTCCGGCCCTGCCCGCCGACGTAGCGGCGCTCGAGCGAGGACACCACTTGGCGGCGACTCGCGGATGCTTGGATTGTCATGGCACCGACCTAGGGGGAGCCAAGGTCATCGACGATCCGGCGATGGGGCTGATCTTCGGGCCGAACCTGACGCACGGTCGTGGCGGGCTGCCGCCGAACTACTCCGATCAGGATTTTGTGCGGGCCGTCCGCCACGGGGTGGCTGCCGATGGCCACGGGCTTTTCCTGATGCCGTCCGACGACTACAAGGAATTCACGGAGTCCGACATGGCCGACCTCATTGCTTTTGTAAAATCCGTGCCTCCGGTCGACCGCGAAAGCGTGGCGCCGCGCGTTGGCCCGGTCGCACGGGTCTTGCTCGTGGCCGGCAAGATCAAGCTGGCAGCGGACGTGATCGATCATGCCGGGCTGAAACCGTCGGTCGTCAGACCGGGGGCGACAGTTGCTTACGGGCGCTACGTCGCGGCCAGCTGCACCGGCTGCCACGGAGCCAATTTTTCGGGCGGTAAGATTGACGCCGGGCCGCCGAACTGGCCGCCCGCCGCCAACCTCACCCCCCATCCCTCGGGCCGGCTGGCGCGCTGGACGGAAAGCGACTTTTTCGCGGCTATCCGAACGGGGCGCCGGCCGGACGGCACACCGCTCGATCCGGTGATGCCGCGTGCCTTCGCCCAGCTGAACGACACCGAATTGAAAGCGATCTGGGCCTTCCTACAAACTCTGCCATCGGTGCCGACGAGCACGCGCTGACACCCGCAGGGCCACCAGCAAAGCCAGAGCGGGGGACGCGTTCAAACAATCGTGATCTGCTTCAGCACCAATCGTGCGCCGACGAGTCACAAGCGGAAGGACCCACAAGCGACCGATGATAGCGACTAGGCCAAAACGGGCGTTTCCGAAGGCAAGCTCAGGGAAACGACCAAGTGATCGAAAAGGGAGCTTAACGCGGTGCAGCTTCCCAGCGAGCCATCATCGACGAGGTGCCGGCGACCGGCATGAACAGAACGACGCCAGCGCCGTATTGCCGCACCTGCGCGTAGAGCGCGTGGTCGCTCCCGATCTGGAGCCGCGCGCTCCTAGTCGATGCCACCGCTCCGAACTCATCGAGTTTGTCTGATACTGGAATCGATTTTACGACCAGAGCCCCCGTCTCACGATCAAATTCAGTGTCGAACGTTTCAGTGAGGACAACCGTATCGCCCAAAAACCCGGTAAAGGTGAGCCGACCAGAATCAGCCAGATGCAATTCGCCACGGTCAAGCTGCGGTTCATGCCTGCTCAAATAGCGGCCTGGAAAAAACAAGTCTACGAGTGTCCAGTCTACCACTTTGCCGTCGCTCCGGACGACTTGGCCATTGCCGAAATACCGGCCATTCACGTCAGTCCGTTTGGCGGATTTTGGCGACATCGCTTGGCGCCAAGCGGCGGGCACTTGGTCGTCCTCAACCGACTTAACAGAGACGCAGGACGTGCCGAGGGCTCCCGCGGCGAGCAATGTAAGGAGTGCAGCAAACTTCATGTCGCGAAGGTTGCGACGGCGCCGATTAAAGCGAGTCCGGTTTCGGGCTTAATATCGTGATCATATAAACCACGCACATGGCTGACCGCGATTTTCACCTGTGCCTAAATTCAATGACAGGAAACACGTCGATTTTTGAATTCACGACTTCCCGCAACGGAGCTAGCGCAATGCATTGCAGAATGGTTACGGCTATCCCACTTACTAAGCGCGGCAGTTTGACATTGCCACCAGCTCTGCGGCGAAAAATGGGTCTCGATAAGTTCAGACCTCCTGACATGGGCACCCGTCAAAATGTCCGCTTTTTGTTCACGGCTGGCCGGCAACCGAGAAGCGAAGCCGTAACATGATCTATGCGATGCATCACATAGGTTGTTCACGCACAAGATGGCCGCGGCTGACTCTTGGATCGCGGCGCGAAACACTTCCAGCGGGTGCGCCAGTGCGGCCGTCGCGATGCCCGAATTGATCTCGACCCGCTTGATGAGCCGGTTTTTTCGATTCAGGCAAAACACGTAGAATTTTTCGATCGGGAGCCCCGCCACAATCGGTTGCAAATATACCGCCACGAGTTCGGGGCGGTTCAGCAGCGGTGCCTCGCCGGCCTGTTGCCCCAGGACACGGCGCGCTACCTCCATGACAGCCACGAGCTGCAATGCCTTCACGCGGCCGATGCCCTTGAGTTTTTCGAAATCCGCCGCGCTTCACCCGATCAATCCGGCGAGTGAACCCGCCTCGGCGATAAGTTGCGATGCGAGCGAGAGCACGTCGTGGCCGCGCGCCGCTGCCTAGAATCAGGGTAAGCAACTCGGTGTCGCTCAACGCGCGAGCGCCAAATTTTCCAGCCACTCCTGCGGGCGCTCGCCGACGGCAGTCGCGCGCAGCCGGTTGGCGACGGGGTATTCGGGGGCATCGGGCACAGCCTGAGTTGAACGGTTCTCGCGCGTCTGCCAACTCTCATGGCAGCGTGTGACTGGGAGTTTTTCCCAGCGGCGAAGCAAGGTATGTCCCTATGGGCTCCGACGACCGGTCCGTCTACACTGTGCCATGTCCTCCCGCTTGCAGGCGTGGCGTGTAGTTTTGCCTTTCGCCGCGCTTTTCTCTGTCTGCTCGCTACAGGCTGCGGAGACCAACGCCCGTTCTCCCGTGGCGGAACCGGTGGCTGCAGTGCTTGATGGCTGGCGGCTGGCCGAGGCCTATGCCGCCGTGCATTCGGGCTGTGAAGTGTTTGTCGGTCGCGGCGATTCCATGCTTCCGCTCTACCGCGATCGCACGGTCTTGGTTGTGCGTGAGATTGCGATGAGGGATCTTTGCATCGGCATGACGGTCGTGTTTACCGGCGATCGCGGCAACTTGGTTGCACACCGCTTGGTCCAGTCCACGTCCGACGGCTGGCTGGCCATGGGCGATGGAAACCGCGAGCCCGATCGCACCCTGGTCAACCGCCGCAATTTTGTCGGCGTGGTCGTAAAAGCCTACGCGACACCGCTGCCCGGCGCCGCCGTGGCGCTTCAATAGTGCTTCACGTAGCCGTTGCGCCGCAACCGCTCGAGCCAACGTTCCTGACTCTGCTGCGTCATCTGCGTCAGCAGCATCCGCTCAATCTGATCGCGGACTTCGTCGATGGGCTGGATGCCGGCGTATTTACGATCTTCGGCGAACAGAATAAAGCAGCCCTCGGGCAAAATGATCGCGTTGGTCGCTTCGCCTTTTTTCAGGGCAAACAGCGGCTCGCTATAGGCCGGCTGCAACTCCGAACGCTTCATGTAGCCCCAGTCGCCGCCCTTGGAGCGACGGCCGTCGCGGCTGAATTCCTTCGCGAGGTCCTCGAATTTTTCTCCCTTGTGAAACCGCTCCAAAATCGTCGTAGCCTGCGACTTTAGTTGCTCGTCGGTTTCTCCCTCGCTGCGGGTGAGTTGGATCATGCGCAGGTGGACTTTGTCTTCCTGGTAAAACTGATCCTTGTTTTCACTGTAAAACGTCTCGATGCGGACCGGGCTCACGAGGCTCTGCGACTTCCGCTGCTGCTGCTTCATGTAGCCGTAAATCATGTCCTCTTCGATCTCCCGGCGAAACTCCTTGATGGTTGTGCCGCGGGAGCGGAGGTATGCGAGGAACTTCGAGCGATCGTTGTCGAACTGGTCGGCCAGGCGGTTGGCGAGTTCACTATCGATGTAGCTCTCAGGGATCTTGCGCTCGTTGTCACCGTCCTTCTTCTTGCGAAATTCTTTGATGATGAGCACGCGGTCGATCAGATCCTGAATGACGCTGTCCTGCAGTTGCTCGATCTTCTGATTGAGTTCGGCCTCGCTGCGCGCCTCACGCTGGAGCTGCGCAATGAGCGGATAAACTTCGCGGTTCACATCCGCGACCGTGATGATTTTGTCCTCCGCGACGGCGACGATGCCGTTGGCGAACCGCTGGTTCAAATCGCCAGCCGCAGGCGCGGTCTGGGCACGGGCCGCGACGCCGGTGGCAACGGCAAGACTGACGAGGGCGAGAGAGCGGCGGAGCATCATGGGTTCGGCAAATTATTCAGAAACGAAAGGATTTCCCTCAAACGTAGAAGCGGCTTCGGGGCGGTCAACCTTGGAAACCGGGTGCCAACCTGCACCCAGTCGTCGCGGCGGCCGCTGTTGCGCAGACACTTCAGGCGCGTGGACTCGGTTTCGACGGAAACGATGCCCTTTTGTTCCGCCCGGATCCGAATCTCGGTGATGAGCACAAGAGCCTTCACTTCGTCGCCAAACTTCCCGAACCGATCGCGCAAATCGCCCTCGATTTGCTTCAGCGCGGCCGTTGAGTCGGCCATCGCGAGCTTTCGGTAAAAATCGATCCGCAGCCTCGTCTCAGCCAGATAAGTCGAAGGAATACGTGCTTGGATCCGGGCGACCTCGTTGCCGACTTCGGCGTTTTCCGCATCGCGGATCGCGGTGTAGCCGTCGGCATGCCGGCCGCGAGCCGCGGCCGGATCGGTCGCGCTCTCGCCGACGAACACAAAATCGAGTTTTACGTTGGCCCGGATCGCCGCGGCGGTCTTTTCGCCACGCAGCCGCGCCACCGACTGCCGCAGCAGTTGGCAATACAACTCGAACCCCACGCCCACGATGTGGCCGCTCTGCTCCGCACCGAGGAGGTTGCCCGCCCCGCGCAGTTCGAGATCGCGCATCGCGATGCGGAAACCGGCGCCGAGTTGGTTGTGCTGGCGCATCGCCGTCAGCCGCTGACGCGCAACTTCAAGCAATCGTGTATGGCGATGGAGCAAAAGATACGCGTAGGCCTGATGCTTGAACCGGCCCACGCGTCCCCGGAGCTGATAAAGCTGCGACAATCCAAATCGATCTGCGCCCTCGATAATAATCGTGTTGCAGTTCGGGATATCGAGGCCGCTCTCAATGATCGTCGTGCAGACGAGCACGTGGTATCTACCGGCGACGAAATCGGTCATGGCGCGCTCCAATTCGTCCGCGTCCATCTGCCCGTGCCCGACGCCGATATTGAGGTTCGGCAACAATTCGCGGAGCCGCGCCGCCACGAGCTCGATGGTTTGCACGCGGTTGTGCAGGTAAAACACCTGCCCTCCGCGCCGGATTTCGTGATGGATCGCATCGACGATGATTTTCTCGTCGTAAGTCTTCACGATCGTCTGAATCGGGTGGCGGTTGGTCGGCGCCGTTTCGATCACGCTGAGATCCCGCGCGCCGGTGAGCGCCATATAAAGCGTGCGCGGGATGGGCGTGGCGCTCATCGAGAGCACGTCGACGGTCGCGCGCATGGCCTTGAAGCGCTCCTTGTGTTTCACGCCGAACCGCTGTTCCTCATCGATCACGACGAGGCCGAGCTCGCGGAAATTCACGTCGGCCTGAAGCACCCGGTGCGTGCCGACGAGAATATCGACCTGCCCGGCGGCCACCGCTTCGAGGATTTTTTTCAACTCCGCGCGCGTGCGAAACCGCGAGAGCATCTCGATCGCGATCGGGTAGCCCGCCATGCGTTCGCGAAATGTGTTGAGGTGCTGCTGCGCGAGAACCGTCGTCGGAACAAGCACGGCGACCTGTCGACCGCCCTGCACCGCTTTGAAGGCCGCCCGGATTGCGACCTCGGTCTTGCCGAACCCGACGTCTCCGCAAATGAGTCGATCCATCGGGCGCGTTCTTTCCATGTCGGCCTTCGTGTCGGTAATCGCGCGAAGTTGGTCCCGCGTTTCGGTGAAAGGAAACGACGCCTCGAACTCCTTCTGCCACGTGTTGTCCTCGGCAAAGGCATGGCCTGGCTGAGCCTCGCGCGCCGCGTGGATGCGCAGCAACTCTGCCGCAAGATCGACGGTTGCGCGCTCAGCGGCCGCGCGGGCTTTTTCCCAGCGGCCCGAACCGATTCGGCCGAGCTGCGGGCGCGCTTTGCTCAGGCCGACGTAGCGACTGATGAGGTGCGACTCCTGCAACGGCACGTGCAGCGTGACGTGATCGTCGAACTCGAGCGAGATGACCTCGCGGATGCCCTGCGCCGTGTCCAGTTTCGTGAGCCCGCGGAAGAGCGCGATGCCGTGCTGGAGGTGAACGACGAAGTCGCCCTCCACGAGTTCCGAGAAATCGAGCAACTGATCGATCTGGGCGCGTTGGGCGATGGCGCGCGGGTTGATCGACGGACGGCGCTGACGTTGGCGGCCGAAGATTTCGGTTTCGGTGACGACGACGAGTCCGACGGCGGTTCTTTCCCCACTAAGTTTCGCGCCGTCGCGAAACGTGACGCGAAAACCCTCGTTGAGCGTGCCGCGTAGGAAGCGCGGCCGGATCGTTTTCAGCACGGGGTCGCCGGCGAGGATTTCCTGGATGCGCTGCTCCTCGCCGTCCTTCGAGGCGACGATCGCGACGGCGAAGCCGGCTTTGCGCCATGTGGCGACTAGCAGCAGAAATTTTTGCCGCGCGTCTTCCTCGACCTGCAATCGCTCATGCGCGACGAGCGCGTCGTCGGGGTAACTGCGGTGATGCGCGAGGCTCTCACTGTCCCACGTTGCCTCGGACGTCGCGGGATCGAAAAGTGCGCTCGCCTCGTCGAGATCGCTGAGGCCGAAGAGCGCGGCGCATTTCTCAAGGAGCGGGGAAAGCGGATCGGTGCCTTCGCGCGCGAACGCGCTGAATTCCTCGTCGAGCGACGCCGGTTCAATAAACACGAGATGCGTCGTGGGCGAGAGATAGTCAGCGAGTCCGGTGCGCGATTCGCCGAGCTTCACGCGGGGCGAGGCCGGGAGTCTGATCTGCTCCACCGTAGCGCCGGAGCGCTGCGTGACCGGGTCGAATTCACGGATCGATTCAATCTCGTCGCCGAAAAAATCGAGACGATAGGGCGTGGTCGCGGTGATCGGATAGACGTCGATGATGCCGCCGCGGATCGCGTAGTGGCCCGGCGCTTCGCAGACGGCTTCGGAGTCGTAGTCGAGTTGTTGGAGTTGTTCGAGGAGAGCTTGAAAAGGCTGGGTCTGGCCGCAGGTGAGCTTCAGTTCGCGCGTCGCAAATTCCTCAAGTGCGGGCACGGATTGTAGCAGGGCGGCGGGCGTGGTGACGACGACCAGCGTATCGGGCGTCACGGTGAGCCCGCGCGTCGCGCGCAACCGCGAAAGCACGGTCAGCCGATCGCTTGAGGCGGCGAAGGCTTCGCGCATGTCACGTGCGTCGGTGAGGGATTCCGGAAATACGAGCGTGGCGCACGGCCGCGGATCGCCGGAGGCGGCGTGGAAGAACGCAAAATCCTCCGCGAGGTGTTCGGCGGCTTTAAGCTCCTCGGCGACGATGAGCCAGACCGGCGCCGGTTGCGTCCGCGCGAGCTCAGCTAGCACTGCGCCGCGGGCGGGCGGGCAGATGCCGGTGAGCTTGGTGCGCTGAAGAGAAGGGACGGACATAACGATCAGTTCAGAAGCTAGGAAACCAGGGACGGCAAATCCGGGAGGTTGGCTTCCCAGCTAGTGGATTAGGCGGGATTGTTTTCCGTGAGTGCGCGCAACGCTTCGCGCGCGGCGGCTTCCTCGGCGAGTTTCTTCGAGGTGCCGCGGCCGCGGCCCAGATCGCGGTCGAGTAGTCGGACGACTACCTCATAGGCGCGCGCGTGGTCGGCGCCGTCGGTCGCGACGACCTCGTATCGCAGCGCGTCGTTGCCGTGGAGCGGCTGGATGCGCTCCTGCAGCCGGCCCTTGGGATTGTCGCCGTCGCCGACAGTAGCGAGCCGCACCGGGAGATCGCCGTAAAGGCCGAGGACGACGCGGCGCGCAATCGCGAAATCGCTATCGAGAAAGACGGCGCCGATGACGGCCTCCAGAGCGTCGCCAAGCGCGGAGGCGCGCTGGCGGCCGCCAGTACTTTCCTCGCTAGTGCCGAGTTGCAAGGCGGGATCGAGCCCGAGGTCGCGCGCGAGCTGCGCGAGAAACGGTCCGTTCGCGAGCGTTGCGCGCCGTCGCGAAAGCGGCCCCTCGCGATCGGTGGGGAAAAGTTGAAACAGCGTTTCGGTCAGGACGAGTTGCAGCACGGCGTCACCGAGAAATTCGAGCCGCTGGTTGCTCTCGGTGCCGGGATGCTCAGGGATGAATGACGGATGCGTGAGCGCGCAGTCGAGGAGCGCCGCGTTGCGAAACGTGTAGCCGAGGCGCGCCTGAAGTTTTTCCCGCGCCTCGCTCATGAACTCGCGCTCGAGTAGCGGCGCAGGCCGCGGTGAAACACAAAGACCGCGAGCGCGAACCACGCGGCGGCGAAGACCAAAAGCGCGCCGGCCCATTTCCAGTCGAAGCCGTAGCGCGGGAGCAGCAGGCGCGCGGGGGCGTTGCTGATCACCACGACCGGCAGCAGCCACACGAAGAGCACACGCGTGACGACGCCCTTGAACGCCTCTTTCGGCAAGCGCGAAAATTCCGTGAGCGTGAAATAACTGCCCTCGATCCCCTGTGCGCTAGTCAGCCAGAACGCGATCGCGATCGAGAGCACGAGGATGCTGTAGTGCACCACGAGACCGGACAGCACCATGCAGAGATAAAGCGCGACGTCGCCCACACCGGGATGCAGCCCGAGCTTGTGTGTCGCGTATATGACCACGGCCCCGGCGACGAAGGAGTTGAGGATTCCGTCGGGGTCGAGCTTGCGCGTCGTGGCCATGAACATAACGTTGCCGGGCTGCGCGAGAAAAAAGTCGAAGTAGCCGGTGCGGATGTTGCGGCCCATCTCAAAGATGCTGCTCCAGAAGAAGCCCATGAGGAAACGCTGGATGAGCATCGACGTCCCCACGAGCAGCACCATCTCGTATTTGCTCCAGCCGGCGATTGATTTTGTGTGCTCGTAGATCACCGAAATCAGCAGGAGATTTACGGTCATCCAGAGCAGTTCCACGAGCGACCAGATGATGAAATCACCGCGAAACATCAGCGTCCGCACGATCGAGTACCGGGCGGTGGCTAGCCAGATGCGAAGGTAGTGGAGCATCGATAAAAAACAAACGCTCAGCCACCGACCGCCGTGTGGCGTCGCAGGCCGCGCACCCAGAGCAGTTGGTTGAGCGCTAGGAGCGCGAGCACCCAGCACAGTTGGATGCCGAGCCCTTGGATGATTTGTGCAGGTTCGTTGATCCGGCCGGAGAGAATCGCGCCGGGGAAATACA
The DNA here is from genome assembly GCA_903896015.1 of uncultured Opitutia bacterium. Lineage (GTDB taxonomy): Bacteria > Verrucomicrobiota > Verrucomicrobiia > Opitutales > Opitutaceae > CAITWF01. The sequence continues at coordinate 14,682 of CAITWF010000026.1, forward strand.
TCTGGTAGAAAAACGGGAGAAACTTCGCGATGTTGAAGATCCACGCCGGCATCAGATCGAGGGGGAACATCTGGCCGCCGAGCACCGTTTCCACCGCCATCGAGAGGATGACGAAGCCCTGGATTTCAAGAAACCAAAACGTCAGCATGCCGAAACAGTAGGCGATGCTAAACTGGATGAGCGCTGACATCATGATTGCGGGCAACCCGAGCGCGAGGCGCCACCATTCATGCGGAAACGTGAGGTAGCCGCCGAGGATCGGCCACGCGACGAGCAGCGGCAGGAAAATCAGCGCGCCCGACACCAGCCGCGCCGCCAAATAGATGCTGAAGCGGTAGGCGAAGTAATTGATCGGTTTGAGCAGGAACTGGTTGATGAGTCCGTTGCGGATCTCCTCGCTGATCTGGTAGTCCTCATTGAACGCACCGATGAAAAACTGGAGCACGAGCAGCGTGACGAAGTAGGTGAGCGTCTGCGCGAAATCGAAGCCGCCGATGTTGGTCGAGCCGGCAAACGCCGCGCCCCACAGGATGAACACGACCGTCAGGTGAAACAGCGAAAAGAACCCGCGCACGGCGAAGTTCATCCGGTAAACCAGATTGCTCTGGAGCCCGACGAGGAAGGCGTGGCGGTATTTGTTCAGCGCAGCGACCATGCGGGCGAGTCAGTTCACTTTTCGCGTTCTGTCCACGTGCTCACGGGTTTTTCAACCCGAAGCGCACGATCACTTCCTTCGCGAGGTTGCGGTAGGCGACGGCGCCGACACCGAACGGATCGTAGGCGAAGATCGGTTTGCCGAAGCTCGGCGCTTCGCTCAGGCGCACGGTGCGCGGGATGACCGAGTTGAATATCTTGTCGGGCAGGTGCTGGCGCACCTCGTCGACGACCTGCTTCGCGAGGTTCGTGCGCGAGTCGAACATCGTCATCACGATGCCACCGAGGTTGAGGCGGTCGTTAATGTGAGCATTTTTCAGGCGATCGACATTGCGGAGAATCTGACCGAGCCCCTCGAGCGCCATGTATTCGCACTGGAGCGTGATCAGGAGCTGATCGGCGGCGGCGAGACTGTTCATCGAAAGCATCCCGAGCGCTGGCGGGCAATCGATCACGATCGCGCGGTAGCCGTTCGAGTTGCGCAGTGGCTCGAGGATTGTGCGCAGCTTCATCAAATAATTTTCCATCTGCGCGAGTTCGATCTCGGCGGCGGCGAGATCCTCTTCGCTCGGGATCAACGCGAGGTGCTCGTAGGCGGTCGGCACGATCATCTCGAAGATCGAGCCCTCACCGCGGAGGGGGCCGTAGAGGCTTTTGCCGGTCTGCTTCTCGACGCCGACGGCGCTGGTGGCGTTGGCCTGCGGATCGAGATCGATCAGGAGCGTGTGGATTTTGTTTTCGGCGAGCGCGGCCGAGAGATTGACCGCGGTGGTGGTTTTGCCGACGCCGCCTTTTTGGTTGGCGATGGTGAAGACGGTGGTGGGCATGAACGTGCGGAATGGCTAAGGGCGAAAGGTGCGCGGCGGCAAGCGCGGGCGCAAAGTGATTTCGGCGCTTGCGCGGGGATTTTTTTTCCTGCAACGTCCGCGACTCTTGCGTCCGGTGCGGTAGCCAAGTGGTAAGGCCGAGCTCTGCAAAAGCTCTATCCGGCGGTTCGATTCCGCCCCGCACCTCCAAGTCTGCGATGGGCGTCGGCTATTAGCCGCGGACCCGGCGCGCGTTTCCCACCCACGTTCCCCCCTCAGCCCATGCGTTACTCGTTCCCTCGTTCTGAATCGACTTCCCACGTCTTGCTGCTGGCCGCTCTCGGCCTCGTTACCGCGGCTGTCGCGCAGACGACGCCCGCGGGCAACGCCGATCGCGGAAAGAGCCTATTCGTGCAAAGCTGCGCGACCTGTCACGCCACTGGAACCGACACCCGCGCGGTCGCCGGGCAGGGGCCGATGATCGCAGGCGTGATGGGGCGGCGCGCGGCATCGCTCACCAATTTCAGTTATACTCCCGCGATGACGGCCTCGGGCCTGACGTGGGATGTGGCGACGCTCGATCGGTTTCTCGCGGCCCCGACGACGGTCGTGCCTGGCTCAACCATGGTGGTGCCCGTGGCGACGCCGTCCGATCGGGCCGACATCATCGCGTTTCTTTCGACGCTGAAACCTGTTGCCGCGCCGACGGCGGCTGAAGTTGCCGCAGCGGCCGTGCATGATCGGACGCCTGGCGACTGGCAGAACGATGCGCCGGGCGCGAAACACCGCATCAGTGTTGCTGACCTGCCGCCGCCGTTCGCGACCAAGTCCGCCGGCAACAATCCGCGCACCGTCGATCGTCCGGTAGACGCGAAGCTCTCCGTGCCGCCCGGTTTTCAAATCAAATTGTTCGCGTCGGGTCTGTCGGGACCGCGTCTGCTGCGCACGGCGCCGAACGGTGACATCTTCATCGCCGAGACCCGCGCGGGACAAATCCGCGTGCTGCGCGCGCCGGACGGTGCGGATGCGCCGATGGAAAACGTGGTCTTCGCGACGAATCTGAAAGGGCCGTTCGGCATCGCGTTTTATCCGGCGGGCGACAGCCCGCAGTGGATCTACGTGGGCAATCTCAACTCCGTCGTGCGCTTCCCGTATCGCAACGGTGATCTGCAGGCGCGCGGGCCGGCGGAGACTGTGGTCGCTCAACTGGCGGAAACGACCGGCGGGCACACGACGCGCGATGTGGCGTTTTCACTCGATGGCAAGCGTATGTTCATCTCGGTCGGCTCCGGGTCGAATGTTGCGGAAAGCATGGGCAAGAAATCACCCGACGAAGTCCGCGACTGGGAAGCCACACACCTTCGCGGCTCGACGTGGGGTAACGAGGCCAACCGCGCCGACGTGCTCGTCGCCGATCCGGAAGGAAAGGGTTTAAAAAATTTTGCGGCCGGCATCCGCAATGCCGTGGGGCTCGCGGTGCATCCGCGCACCGGCGAGCTGTGGGTCTCGACCAATGAACGCGACGGTCTCGGCGACGATCTCGTGCCCGACTACATTTCGCACATCCAAGAGGGAGGCTATTACGGCTGGCCGTGGTATTACATGGGGAACCATGAGGACCCGCGACACAAGGGCGCGCGCCCCGATCTCGCGGGCGTGGCGATCGTGCCGGACGTGCCGGTGCAGGCGCACTCGGCTTCGCTGGAGCTGACGTTTTATCCGCAGGAGGTTTCCGGTCCCTCGGCGTTCCCCGCGGAATATCGCGGCGAGATTTTCGCGGCCTTTCACGGTTCGTGGAACCGCACCGGCCGCACGGGCAGCAAGGTGGTTCGTGTCCACATGAAGGACGGCAAGGCGACCGGCGACTACGAGGACTTCGTAACTGGCTTCGTCGTCGACGACGGCAAAGTTTGGGGCCGTCCCGTTGGGGTGACGGTCGCGCATGACGGTGCCCTGCTCATGACGGACGACGCCAAGGGCACCCTCTGGCGCATCGCCCACACTAGCCGCTAAAGAAAGCGCGGCCGGCTTATTTTCCGGCCGATGCGATCATCGCATCGAAAAATTTTTGGCCCTCGGAAACGAGTTGGTTCGGATCGGCCTGGAAGGCGCGGTTGTCGGTCTCGATTGCCATCACGCCGGACCACTTCGACTTTTTGATCGCGGCGAAAAGACCGACGTAGTTGGCGGCGCCGGTGCCGAGCGCAACGTCGAGGACCACTTCTTTTCCGTCGGCGCCTTTTTCGATTTTTTTGTCCTTAAAGTGGATGTCGTAAACGCGGTCGCCATAGTCGCGGAAGAGCTGCGCGGCGTCGTAGCCGGCGGCGGTCGCCCAGCCGACATCGAGGCACACGCCGATGCGATGGTCGCGCTTGGCGAGCACGCCCTTCACGGTGTCGGTGTTGCCGTAGGTCGAGCCCTTGCCGTGATTGTGGATCGCGAGCTTGATGTCGTATTCCTTCACGAGCACCTCGAGCCCGTCCCACTCGGCCTGATCCTTCGGCTCGACCACGATGACTTTTGCGCCAACGAGTTTCGCGAACTCGAACAGCTTCCGGTTCTCCTCCGGCTTCATCGACGTCTTGCTGACGCCAAACGTGTAGCACGAGAGCCCTTTGGCATCGAGGATCGCCTTCTTGCGGAGCGTTTCCTCCTTCGTGCCCTTCGGATCGAATTGCGAATCGATGAACTGCACCTGCGTGATGTGATGGGCGACCGCGAAGTCGACGACTTGATCAAACGTCATCTTGTTCGCGGTCCACGTTTGCAGTCCGAGTTGGACGCCGGCCGCGCGAAGCGAGGTCAGCGAAAGGAGGCCGAGGGCGAGGAGGGTAAGGAGTTTTTTCATCGGAAATTCTAGGACGCCGGCGGTGGGGTTGCGATTACGTCAGTTCAACTCGGCGAGGCGGATGTTGCGGTATTCCACTTTCATTTTCACGCCCGGGTGGATTTGGAGGCCGATCGTGGCGGCGCCGGCAAATCTGGCGTCGGTATATTCGGACGCCTTGGTGCCGTTGATCCAGCACATGAAGGTATTGCCCTTCGCATGAATGCGGAACGTGTTCCACTCGCCCTCGGGCTTCATCAGCTTCTTGAACTCCTTGGCTTGACCGGCCTCGGGGTAAGCCGGCTTGCCGCCGGTGTAGAATGAGCCGGTCATGTCGACCAGCAGGCTGCCGGACACGCCGAGCTGGAGCTGGATTCGCGGTTTGCGCATGTCGATGCCGGTGTCGAGGCCGCGGGGGAGTGGGCCGCTCTTCCACCGCACGTCGAACTCGATCACGAAGTCGCCGTAGTCTTTGTCCGTGAGCAGATAGTTTCCCTTCAGCGCGGCGTCGTTTTCGCCGACAAGGATGCCGTTCTCCACGCGCCAGAATTTGTTGCCGACGGGGTCTTTCCAGCCGGTGAGGTCCTTGCCGTTGAAGATCGGCTTGAGCTCGGGCATGGGGTCGGCGCCGAAAATCGGCAGCGCGAGAAACAGGGAAAGCAGGGCGAGGGTGACGGAGGGGAGGGGTTTCATCTCGGGCACGTTGCGCGATCTGATGGCATTTGAGAAGGCGTTTGTTCGTGGCCACGTCGTGCCTGAAATTTTTTTGAGGAAACGTTCAGGTGGCCTTAATCCGCGAGTGAGATTCTCATGTGTGCCGCCGAACGCGCGGCCGTTACCCCCGATGAAACCGATCCGCTTGGTCCACGCCTTTCTCATCGTGCTGTGCGCCGTCATTGGCGCGCGCGCTCAGACGGCCCGCCCGCTGCCGAAGCCGCCGACTCCCACGGAGACCGCGAACTGGAAAGAGCAAGGCCGCACGCTCCCGACGCCCGAACTGCTCCAGCCCACACTCGATCCGGCGCTGCCCGCGTTTGTGCCGCGCACTGACCTCGAGATCGCCGGCCACTTCAAGGGCGCGTCGTCCGACGTGCTCGCCGTGCTCACCAAAAACTGGATCGCGGCGTTTCAGAAATTTTACCCGAAGGTCAGCTTCGATCTGCCGCCGCCTTATGCCGGCAGCCTCGGCGCCGTCGAACTCGCGAAAGGCGGACTCGATTTTGTGATGGTCTCGCGCGAACTGCGCCCAGCCGACATCACCGAGTTTCGCAAGAACTTCAGCTACGATCCGACGAGCCTGCCGATTTCCGGCGGCACTTACCGCCACTTCGGATTCCTTGATGCGCTCGGCGTCTTCGTTAATCAGGACAACCCACTCAAACAGATTTCGTTCGCGCAACTCGACGCGATCCTTTCGACGACCCATCATCGCGGAGGCGCGGCGATCACGACCTGGGGTCAGCTCGGCCTGACGGGTGAATGGGCCGACAAACCGATCCATGTGTGGGGGGTGAAGCCGTGGAATGGCTTCGAGGAATTCGTCCGCCAGCGCGTGCTGAGCGTCGGCGACAAACGCGGCGAGTGGCGCACCGACATCAATTTCGTCGAAACCGTCTTTCCTGTTTCGCCCGCCGTCGCGAAAGACCGCTATGCGATCGGTTATGCGGGACTCGCCTATGTCGGCGACGGCGTGAAGTTGTTGCCGCTGGCGGCGGAAGAAAGCGCACCGGCCGTGCCGCCGAGCTACGAGGATGTCGCGCGCGCGACCTATCCGTTGAGCCGACTGGTTTTCGTTAACCTCAACAAAGCCCCGGGCAAGCCGCTCCCGCCCGCGCTCGCGGAATTCGTGCGCTTCATTGTGAGCCACGAAGGCCAGCAGGTAATCCTCGACCAGAAAATTTTCCTGCCGTTGCGGGCGGAACAGACGGCAGTCACGCGTGCGGCGCTTCAGTAAGTGCGGCTAGCGCGAGCCGAGTTTTGCCAACTCCGCAGCGATCTCGGATTCGTTGAGCGGCAGATAGCCGAGCGTGCCTTGGGCGATGAGGGACTGGCCTTCGCGTGAGAGCGCGAAACGCAGAAACTCCCGCGTAAGTGGCTCGACCGCTCGGCGCGTGCAGATGAGGAGATGGCGATCGAGGGGATAGCGTCCGGCGACAAGCGTTTCCTTGGTGAGTGGGACGGGTGCGTCGCCGGGGTGCGGCGCGAGCGCGAGGATTTTGACGTCGGGACTTACGCGCATCGCGGCTGCGAATCCAATCGCGTGCGGGTCGGCACCGACGCGCTTTACCACTTCGGCCGACTGCGCAAAACCGGCGAAGTCTGCCGCGAGCGCTCGCCGGCCGAGCACGCGATCGCGAAAGAAGAGGCCGAGTGCCGTTTCGGGCGCGAGGCCGCACGGATGGAGGTCGCGCGCCGACGCTGCGCCGGAGAAAATGGCGGCGACCTCGTCGAGTATGACGGAAGCGAGCGGGTTGGTGCGATGGACGAAAATCGCGAGCGGTCCGCTCAGCGCGTGCGGATCGAGCGAGGCGTGGGCGACTCGAAAGACTTGCGGCGCATCTCCCGTCGCCGCGCGGTAAGTGGCGAGTTCTTGCGCGGAAAACTCCGCACCCATCGGCGCGAACAGCGAGCGACCGGCGGCGAGTGCCGGCGGCCCCGTGCGCGTGCCCTTGAGGTCCAGGGCGAAGCGGATGTCGGGATGGCGAAACGAAAATTCCGTGGCGAGCGCGCCAAGCATTTCCTGCATGTCGTTGTAGCCGACGACCGCGGTGGCGTCGCTGGGCGTGATGTAGCCGCCGGCTGGCACGGAGGAGATTGGAGGTGGCAGCGGAAAAAATTTCTCCGCGTCGGCGGCCACGGCACGCTGGCCGGCCTCGCTTTGGGCGAAGCGCACAAACTCGTGCGTGGCGGTGTCGGGCTTCGGTGCGACGCACAGATAGAGCGTCCGCGCGAGTGGATAGTCGCGGCGCGCGACATCGTCCGCGGTGCCGGAGAAAGGTTCTCCGCCGTCTATGGTGGCGAGCGCGAGCGCCTTGGTGCCCGGCTGGGCGTACGCAAAGCCGCTGTAGCCGATCGCGGTTTCGTCGGCAGCGACGGCGCGCACGATGAGTTCAAGGGCCTGCGGGCCTCCGGCGACATCGGCGTGGGCGACGAGGTCGGTGCGCCACGCGCGACCGTTGAGCAGGCGATTGTCGAGGTAGTTTACAATGCCCGGTGGATTGCCGGTTTCGCGGCGGACGAGCATCCCGTGCGCGGAGACTTTCTTCGCCGCCCACTCGCCGGTGAGACCGAGTTGGCCCCACCTGGTAATTTCACCATCGGCGGAAAAGAGATCGCGGAGCTGCGGGAGCGTGAGGCGGGCGATCGGATTCCTTTCGTTCACGAAGATCGCGATCGCGTGGGTGCCGCCCTTCGTGGCACGACTGCCAGTCGCGATTGGCACGAGCGTCGGTGGGACACCAAATTTTTCGAAGTAGCGTGCGCGTTCACTCGGAAACAACTCACGCGAGAACGGCGCGACCTGCACGTCGCCGCGAAGCAGCGCGTCAAACGCCTCGGCGGAAAATTTCGCGCGGAGCGTGACGCGTGCGGGCGTGTCAGGATGTGTTGTCGTGAAATCGCGCGTCCACGCATCCATCAACCCCGCCATGCTGTCGGCGCTGGCGCACGCGACGTCGGCGCGAGAAGCGCGGAAGAGGCCGAGTGTGAGCAAAGCCGCGAAGACGAGGCGCGAGTTCATGGTCCCGAACCGGCGCCGCGTGCGGCGATCAGTTTTGCAGCCAGGACTTCGCGAACGAGTCCTTGCCGTCGGTAAACGTGGTCCACACCGCGTGGGTCGTCGGATCGACGGCGACGTTTTTGGCGGTCGCGTTGGTTTCGATTTTGCCGAGCGAAGTCAGGCCTGCGTCGGTCGCCTGCACGACGGACATGGCGCCCGGGCCGGCGCAGAAGATGCGGCGCGTGGTCGCGTCGAACGCGATTTGATCTACGTGTTCGACGATGGGAGCCCGCGCGACGATTTTGCCAGTCTTGGTGTCCAGGGCGATGAGGAGCGCGTTGTCGCCAGAGACGAATACGCGGCTGTGTGCGGCGTCGAGCACGAGGCCGTGCGGGCCGGTTGCGGGTGCGGTGGGCCAGGTCGTGACGACGGAGTTGGTCGTCGTGTCGATCACGACGACGTGGTTCGTGACCTTGCTGTTTAGATAGAGGCGATTCGCGGCGGGATCGAAGGCCATGCACTCGGGGCCTTCGGGCACGGTGATCGTGGCGATGATCTTGCCGCTGTCGGGATCGACGGCCCAGAGGGCTTTGCCGTTGTCATTGGTGATGTAGATGCGGCGGTCTTTCGCGTCGAAGAGGATCGCATCACTCTCGCCGGGCAGGGCGATCGAGCTGATTTCCGTGAGTGATTTCCGATCGATTACAGCGATGCGTTTGTCGTCCTGCACGCTCGCGAAATAAGTCCCGGTCTTCGGATCAACGGTGACCCCGACGGACGGGCCGGTCTTCACGCGGCTGATGAGTTTGTTTGTGGTGAGATCGAAGAAGTCGGCGGTCTCGTCCTTTTCATGGCCAGCGAGCAACCGGTGCGCCGCAGGATCGACTTCGAGGAAGTCGAATTTTCCGGGCGAGCCGGGGATCGTGATGGTGGCGCCGGGTTTGAGCGGCGGCTGGGCAAGGGCCGTGACGGTGGCGCAGAGCGCGAACGGAAGAAGGAGCGAGCGCATGGCGGGAATCCGATCAGAGTTTTGCGGGCGCAAAGAGCGCGGCAAGGTTGGGAATTTTTTTGGAGAGTGCGTCGCGGAGGACGACACCCTTGCGGTGCAACTCGACCTCGTCGTCGCCAGCTTTGTAGAGAAACACGAAGCCGTAGGCTCCGATGATCGCGCCGGTGGCGTCCTTCATCGGGACTTGCACTTCAAACTTGTTTGATTCCTTCGCGTTGGGGACGCAGATCGTTTTGCGCTCGGTGACGACGGCCTTGTCATCGTCATCGTCATCCTTGCCGATGCGATCAAGGTTCGAGGCGATCATTTTCTGCTCAGTGGTGCCGGGGGAGATGGCGTGGAAGCCGACGACGAGGAGGTCGGGATTTTTCGCCATGAGCTCGTTTACGAGTTTCTGGGCGTAGATTTTATTGTCGGCGGCCTTGCCAAGGGCCGGTGTGGCGGGTTCGGCGGCGCGCATGACAGCGAAACAAGCGATGAGCGCGGCGAGGACGGGGAGTTTTTTCATGGAGCGAAAGCAGCGGACGGGTTACTTCGCCTTCTCGTAGAGCCCGGTGTAGGTTGGGATCTTTTTCGCGAGGGCGTCGCGGATTGCGTAGGAGGATTTGTAGAAATCCATTTCCGTGCTCGGGTCGTTTGCCTCGTGGTGGTAGGCGAGGACGAGCAGGCCGCAATTTTCGCCGGCGGCGTCGCGCAGCGGCACCATCATCACGAACTTCTTGATCGGATCCTTCGGGCGGTGCCATCGGGGATCGATGATGGTGATGCCGGACTTGGTGACCATGATATCGTCGTCGTCATCGGGGTTGCCGATGCGGTCCAGGTAGGAGCCGGCGAACATCGTGTAGACATCCTTCAGGCCGGGGGGCACGCCGTGAAAGGTGACGCTGATGAGCTCCGGGTGCGCGGCCATGATCTCGTCGGAGAGCGACTGCGCGTAGATTTTGTAGGACGGCGGCGTCCAATTTTTCTTGGGTGGAGTGGGCGTTTGGGCGCCGAGGGCCGCGACGCCAAACGCAAACGCGAGGAACAGGAAGAGTTTTTTCATGGAAGGATGAGTCGAGCGGGACGGAGGGGGCGAATGAAGTACGCGAGGAGGCATCAGTTGAGTTTCGCGAGTTCTTCTGCGACGACCTCCGGCAACAGCGGCATGAAGACGCCTTCCGCGGCGACGACGTCCTGGCCCTGTTTGCTCAGCACGCACTTAAGGAACTCCTTGATTTTGGGCTCAAGCGGTTTGCCCGGTGGGCGGTTGACGTAGATGTAGACGTAACGTGAGAGCGGGTAGGTGTGTTTATAGACCGTCTCGATCGTCGGCGTGATGAACGGATCGCCGTCCTTCTCGGCGAGCGGCACGACGCGGACGTCGGGCGTGACGTTGGCGAGCAGCGCGTAGGTGAGGCCGCCGATCTGCGTGTGCATGTCGTTCGACGCGACGGTGAACGCGTGCGTGAAGCCAATGCCCTTGACGTTCTGGATGCCGTCGCGCCACTCGCCGTTTTGCAGCACCTTCCACTTTACGAACTGTTCGATGCCGTTCGGTGGCTTGAGGCCGTAGGCGTGGATTTCGCGATTGGCCCATTCGCCCGTGAGGCCGAGCTGGCCCCAAGTGGTGATCGCTTCGCCGCCGCGGTTGTGCGACTTCGAGTAAATCTGATCTAGCTGCTTGAACGTGAGGCCCTTGATCGGGTTGTCCTTCGCGACGAGAATGATCGAGGTCGCGGTCTTGCCGAGGGAGCCGAGCGAGCCGGTGGCGACCTTGATGGCGAAGGGCTCATAGCCGAATTTTTTCACGAAGGCGTCGTGCTCCGAGGGCAGCGCTTCGCGTCCGACGGGAGCCATGTGCGCCTTGTGCTTCTCATCATCGGTGGTGAGCGCTGGCACGCCGGTTCCGGAGGCGCGGGCTTCCATCGTGACGCTGAGGCGCGGATAGGCGGGCCGGAACAGTTTGATCCAGCCGAGCGTGATCTCATCCATGATGTCGGCGCCGACGAGGTTCAATTCCTCTTCGGGCACGGACTCGACGGGACCGGGCTTCCACGCGGGAATGGCCTGATCCGCTTTGAGATGATGCTCGACGGCGGCGTATTTCAGCGCGAAGACGGGCGTCGCGGCGAGCACGAGGGCGGCAAGACAAACGAGGGTCCGTCCAGGGGACGGTGGCAAACAGGGGGTGATCATGGGGAGTTTCGAAAGGCGATTGCGATCGAACCCAAATCTTGCCCGCACGAAGTTAAACAAACCTGAAGCTTCCCTTAATTTTTGGTAATGAGGCTTGGAGCTACCATCGTCCGAAAAACAGTGCCCCTAGATTTCCACTCGCACCGCGCAGGGTGGCGAAAATGGTGGCTCGGACCGGAATCGAACCAGTGACACAAGGATTTTCAGTCCTCTGCTCTACCAACTGAGCTACCGAGCCATCGATAGGAAGGGTCAGAGCAAATGGCGCAGGCCGGGCGCGTCAACGGGAATTTCGGAAAGGTTTTCTGAGCCGCTCTCGGACGCCGGAGCGACCGATCGATCCGTCGCTGCGCGCTTGACTCGCCTCGCGTCGCGAAGTGCCGTGGCGCACTCCCATGTGCCCGGTCTGGTCCTCCTCGCGGTTTGCGTTCGCGCTTGCGCTTGGCGTTGTCGCCTCCCGCGCCGAGACCGTCGATTTTAAACGGCAGATCCTTCCCATCCTGTCCGATGCATGCTTCCGCTGTCACGGACCCGATGGCGAGAAGCGCAAGGCCAAGCTGCGGCTCGATGAGCATGACGGACTGTTTCGCACGGTCGACGGTCTGACGGTCGTCGCGCCCGGCCAGCCGACTGAGAGCGAACTGATTTTTCGAATCACAGACGCCGATCCGGAGGAAGTGATGCCGCCGAGCGATTCGACGCGCCAGCTCACGAAGACCGAAATCGAACTGCTGCGGACGTGGGTGAAGGAGGGCGCGCACTGGGAGCGGCACTGGGCCTACGTGGCGCCGCAACGTCCCGAAGTGCCGGCCGTGACGGAGGCCGCGGCGCGGAAGCGCGTGCACAACCCGATCGATGCGTTTGTGTTTACGCGGCTCGCGAAGGAAGGCCTGACGCCGGCGCCCGAGGCGGATCCAGCGACGTTGCTGCGGCGGGTGTCGCTCGATCTCACTGGGCTGCCGCCGACGCCCGCGGAGCTGGACGCGTTCCTCGCCGACGAGAAACCCGATGCTTACGAGCGCGCGGTCGATCGGTTGATTGCCTCGCCGCGCTACGGCGAACGGTGGGCTTGGGACTGGCTCGATGTGGCGCGCTACGCGGACACGAGTGGCTACCAAGGCGATCCCGATCGCACAATGTGGCCGTGGCGCGACTGGGTCGTGAATGCGCTCAACGCGAACCTGCCCTACGATCAGTTTTCGCTGGAGCAGCTCGCGGGCGATCTGCTGCCGGGCGCGACGACGGAGCAGAAGCTGGCGACGGCGTTTCACCGGAACAATATGTTTAACGGCGAGGGTGGCCGGATCGACGAGGAGACGCGCGTGGAAAACATTTTCGATCGCGTGGAGTCGACCGCGACCGTGTGGATGGGGGCGACCTTCACCTGCGCGCGCTGCCACGATCACAAATACGATCCGTTTACGCAGCGCGACTACTACTCGCTCTTCGACGTGTTCAACCAGATGTCCGAGACGGGCCGGGGCGGCAACGGCCAGATTCCGCCCGTGCTCGATCTCTCGACGGCGGCGGAGAAGGCGGCCGTGGCCGAGGCGCAGGCACGGCTCGGAGCCACCGCGAAAGAGGTCGACGATTTTGAATGGAAGAAATTCGCGCGCGCGCCCGGCAAGCCGCTTACCGAATCCGACGCGGACAAACTGCCCGGAAACCTCCCGCGCTACATCGCGCGCACGGAGCCACGTAAGCGCACGGTCGACACGCTGCTCGAAGCGGTCCGCTATTTTCAGGCAAACGATCCGGCTTACGCGGCGGTTTTGGAGAAGTTGCTCAGCGCCGTGCGGGTAAAGGACGAAGCGGCGGGTCGCGTGACGCGCGTGATGGTCATGGATCAGATCAAGCAGCCGCGCGAGACGGTCGTGCTGGCCAAGGGCAACTACGAGGCCAAGACGGAGACGAAGGCGTGGGGTGCGGTGCCGGCAATCTTCCGGCCGGCGGCGGGCGCATTCGCCGCGGGGGAGCGGCTCAATCGGCTTGATCTCGCGAAGTGGCTCGTGTCGCCGTCGAATCCGCTGGCGGCCCGCACGGCCGTGAACCGCGCATGGCAGTCGTTCTTTGGCACGGGGATCGTGAAGACGGCGGAGGATTTCGGAGTGCAGGGCGAGCCACCGTCGCACCCGGAGTTACTCGACTGGCTCGCGACGGAATTCGTGGGGAGCGGGTGGGACGTAAAGGCGCTGCACCGGCTGATCGTCACGAGCTCGACCTACCGGCAGTCGTCGCGGGTGTCGCCGGAAATGGCCGAGCGCGACCCCTCGAACCGGTTGCTGGCGCGCGGGCCGAGGCATCGGCTGCCCTCGTGGATGCTCCGCGATCAGGCGCTGGCGGTGAGCGGATTGCTGGTTGAGCAGCGTGGCGGGCCGGCGGTCAAACCGTATCAGCCGGCGGGTATCTGGGAGGAGGCCACGTTTGGCAAAAAGACCTACCAGCAGGATCATGGCGAGGCGCTTTATCGGCGGAGTTTGTATGTGTTCTGGCGGCGCATCGTGGGGCCGACGACGTTCTTCGATGCGGGGGTGCGGCAGGTGTGCTCCGTGAAGCTCGCACACACGAACACCCCGCTGCACGCGCTCGTGACGTTGAACGATCCGGCGTTTGTCGAGGCGGCGCGGGTGATGGCGCAACGCGTGATTGCCGAGAGCTCAGGTGATGATGCACGGATCGAGCAGGCGTTTCGGCTGGCGACGGCGCGAGCCCCGACGCGCGAGGAGAAAGGCATTCTGCGCGGTCGGCTAAAGAAGCTGCGCGTTGAATATGCCGCGGAGCCGGCCGCGGCGAAGGCGTTGGCGGCGACCGGCGAGGCCGTGCGACCGGCCGACCTCGATCCGATCGAGCACGCGGCCTGGGCGGGCGTGTGCCTCTTGATTCTCAATCTCGACGAAACGCTTTCGAAACAATGAACCCGCTCGATCACGGACAGGCTCTCTACACACGCCGGCAGTTTTTCGGCAAGAGCGCGCTGGGGCTCGGCACGGCTGCGCTGGCATCGCTGATCGGCAAGGAGGCGTGGGCGGCGGCGAGTGCGATGCCATCCATGCGGCACGGCGTCCCGGGGTTGCCGGACCTGCCGCATTTCGCTCCGAAGGCGAAGCGCGTCATTTACCTTTTCCAAAACGGCGCGCCGTCGCACGTGGACCTATTCGACTATAAACCGAAGTTGCGCCAGATGCACGGCCAGCAAATCCCCGAGGCGGTCCTGGGTGGAAAACGTTTCTCGACGATGCTCGACGGCCAGACCGCGCGGCCGGTGCTCGGCGAAATCACGCACTTCGCGCAACACGGGAAGTCGCGCGCGTGGGTGTCGGATTTCCTCCCGCAGACCGCCGGGATCGTGGACGACCTCTGCTTCGTGAAGTCGATGTATACGGAGGCGGTCAATCACGCGCCAGCGATCACGTTTTTACTGACCGGCTCCGAGATGCCGGGGCGGCCGTCGATGGGCTCATGGTTGACGTATGGCCTCGGGAGCGAGACCGAGGAATTGCCGGCGTTTGTGGTGATGACGTCGCGCGACAAAGAGGCGAGCTGCGGCCAGATTTTCTACGATTTCTACTGGGGCAGCGGATTTTTACCAACGAAATATCAGGGCGTGAATTTCCGGGGCAGCGGCGATCCGGTGCTGTATTTGTCGAACCCCGAGGGCATGAGCCGGGCGGTGCGGCGCGGGCTGCTCGACGACCTCGCGCAGTTGAACGAGATCAACCAGCAGGATTTCGGCGACCCGGAGATCGCGACCCGGATCGCGCAATACGAGATGGCCTACAAAATGCAGGCGAGCGTGCCGGAGCTGACGGATTTTTCCCAGGAATCGGAGGCGACGCTGGCGATGTATGGCCCGGAAGTGCGCCGGCAGGGCAGCTACGCCTACAATTGTCTCATGGCGCGCCGGCTCGCGGAGCGCGGCGTGCGGTTTATTCAAGTGATGCACGCGGGCTGGGACCAGCATCGGAATCTCAACACGCAGCTCAAGATTCAGTGCGACGACACCGACGCGCCGTCGGCCGCGCTCATCCGCGATCTTAAGCAACGCGGCCTGCTTGAGGATACGCTCGTGATCTGGGGCGGCGAGTTTGGCCGGACGCCGTTCTTGCAGGGCAAGATCGAGGACACGAAGCAGTGGGGCCGCGATCATCACCCGTATGGCTTTACGGTCTGGATGGCGGGGGCAGGCGTGAAGCCGGGGCTCTGCTACGGCAGCACGGACGAATTCGGCTTCAACGCGGTAGACAAAAAAGTGCACGTGCACGACCTGCAGGCGACGATCCTCCACCTGATGGGCGTAGATCACGAACGGCTGACCTACAAGTTCCAGGGCCGGCATTTCCGGTTGACCGACGTTCACGGAAACGTTGTGCGCGACTTGTTCGCGTGACGGCTACGTCAGGAGCGACTTGAGATCGGCGAGCGAGAGCTTGGCGGCCGCGGCGTCGCTGGCTTCAAACACGTCGGCGAGGAGGGCGCGTTTCTCGGCCTGGAGGGCGAGGACTTTTTCTTCGACGGTGCCGGCGGCGATCAGTTTGTAGCTCGTGACGGTGCGCGTCTGGCCGATGCGGTGAGCGCGATCGGTGGCTTGGGCTTCGGCGGCGGGATTCCACCACGGATCAAAGTGCACCACGGTGTCGGCGCCGGTGAGGTTGAGCCCGGTGCCGCCGGCTTTCAGCGAAAGCAAGAAAAGCGGAATGTCGGGCGAGGCTTGAAAGCGGTCGACTTCGGCCTGGCGGGCGCGGGCGGTCATCGAGCCGTCGAGGTAGCAGTGGGCGATCTGTTGCTCGGCGAGATCGGCGCGGAGGAGGGCGAGCAGCGAGGTGAACTGGGAGAACACGAGCACGCGGTGGCCATCGTCGATCGCTTCGGCGAGGAGTTCGTTGAAGCTGTCGAGCTTCGTCGAGAGATCGGCGGAAGATTCGGGCGCAACGAGGCGAGGGTCACAGCAGATTTGGCGGAGGCGGAGAAGTTGCGTGAGCGCGGCGAAGGTGAGCTTGCCTTCGCTCGCGCCCCTGGCGGCGAGATCGAGGAGTTCGCGTTCGGAGCGTTCCTGCGTCTCGCGGTAGAGCTTGGCCTGCGCGGGGGTGAGTTCGCACCAGACGGTTTGCTCAAGCTTTTCGGGGAGTTCGGGCGCGACGGCTTTTTTCGTGCGGCGCAAAATGTAGGGGGCGGTTTGCGCGCGGAGCTTTTGATCGAACCAGACGCGTTCCTCGCCGCGCGTGCCCGTGGGCACTTGGGTGAGATAGCCGGGCAGGAGAAATTCGAAGAGCGAGCGGAGATCGTCGAGGGAGTTTTCGAGCGGGGTGCCGGTGAGGAGGAAGCGCGCGCGGGCGCGGAGGGCGCGGAGGGCGGCGGCGTTTTGCGAGCGGCGGTTCTTGATGTGCTGGGCTTCGTCGGCGATCACGCAGGCGAACTCGACGGACGCAAACAGCAGCTGATCGCGGGCGAGCGTGCCGTAGCTGGTGATGATCAGATCGTGGGCGGCGAAATCGGCGGCGGAAGCAAGGCGGTGATCGGCGTGGTGGACGAAGACGTGGAGTTGGGGCGCGAATTTCGCGGCTTCGCGACGCCAGTTTTCGAGGAGGGAGGCGGGGCAGACCACGAGGCTGGGGCCGGGTGGCGAGCAGAGAGTTGACGGTGGAAGGTTGGAAGACGGAGACAAAGCCGGAGTGCGGCGAAGGTGAGGTGGCGGAGGCTCGGGCTCTTTCAACGCGGGAGCTCCACCTTTCACCTGCGGGTTGGCTGCGCTGAGCAACGCGAGCGCCTGAAGCGTTTTGCCGAGGCCCATCTCGTCGGCGAGGATGCCGCCGAGTTGATTGCGGTGGAGATGCCAGAGCCACGCGGTGCCGAGGCGTTGGTAGGGCCGGAGGAGAGTGTTGAGCGCTTCCGGGATCGGCGCGGCGGGGAGCGTGGTGAGGTTCTTCAGCGCGGTGCTGCGTTCTTTCCAGGCGGTGGGCGCGGCGAAGTTTGGAGAGAGTTCCTCGAGGATTTCCTGCGCCTCGGCGGCTCCGGCGGCGCTGACGCGCAGGGTGCGGCGCGGGGCGATGCCAGCCTTGGGATCTCCGGAGAGCTGGCGCTGGGCCGTGGCAAGGTTTTTGAGCTTGGCGGGGTTGAGGAGGAAAACTTTGCCCTCGGATTCGAGGTAGCCGCGATTCGAGGCGACGGCTGAGCGGAGGGCGGATTCGTCGGCGGTGCCGGCGCGCAGACCGACCGTGACGGCAAACTCGTTGCCCGTCGGCGCGATGTCGGTGGTGATTTCGGCTTCGCGGAGGTGGGCGGTGTTTTTCTCGAAGTTCGGAGTAAAGTCGGCGTCGAGCGATTCGCGGAGGCGCGCGCCGTGGTGCGCGAGAAAGTTGAGCGTCTTGTGGCGATCGCGGAGCCACCATTTGCGGTTGGAGGGTTCAAGGGTGAAGCCGCTTGTCTTGAGCAATTCGAGCAGCGAGCCGTAGGAAACCGAGTCGCGCGAGGGCAGGGTGATCGCGAGGAAGTGTTCGCTGCCGTCAACGGTGAGCGGCACGCCGGTGGCGGAGAGCTCGCGGGCCCGCTCCTTTTGGTAGGCGATCTTCGCGGCTTCCTTCGCCGCCTCCGCCGCGGGCGGCTTGATAAAGATCGATACGCCGGAGAGTTCGTCTTCGTTCCACGCGATGGGGGCGGCAGGGCCGTTGACCCAAAAAAAGACGGGTTCGCCGCGGAGTGCCGCGACGAGTTCGCGGAGCTTGGCGCGGTTGAGCTGGACAAACTTCGGGGGGCTGGAGGCGCCGCTCCAGCGCTGGAGGAGGGCGAGCGCGGGGAACCACGCGGGTGCGGGCGGCTCCGCCAGATCGATCTCAACGCGCACGGCGATCGCATCCCGCGGGGCGGCGGCAGAGAGGTTGGGCGGGAGCAAGAGACGGAGCATCGCGAAAGAGCTAAAGGGATTGCTTCGCCGCTTGCGCTCCTCGCAACGACAAAATGTCCTTTCGGTGGGAATAAACCCACGCGTCCGCCCTCTGAACAGCAGACACATGAGCAACGAGCCATTCACGCAGCTGGTGGACGCGCATTACACGCCGCTCTACCGCTTTGCCCTCAGCCTCGCCCGGCGCGAGGCGGACGCGTGCGATCTCGTGCAGCAGACGTTCTACATCTGGGCGACGAAGGGCGAGGCGTTGCGCGAGGTGTCGAAGGCGAAGTCGTGGCTCTTCACGACGCTGTATCGCGAATTTCTGCGCGGGCGCCGGCGCGACACGCGGATGACGGCGATCGAGGATTTGCCGCCCGGCGAGCAGGACATCGCGGCGGAGGAAGTCGATTGCGTGGCAAAGATGGACGCGGCCGGCGTGGTCGCCGCGCTGCAATCGGTCGACGAAGTCTTCCGAGCCCCGCTCACATTATTTTATTTGGAGGATCTTTCTTATCTGGAAATCGCGGAGGCGCTCGACGTGCCGATCGGGACGGTGATGTCGCGGCTCTCGCGAGGCAAAACGCAGCTGCGCACCGCACTGGCGCGGGAGGAAAGCGCGGCGAAGAGCAAAGTCGTTTCGTTCCCCGCGGCCAAAGGAGGGAAGTTAGCATGAACAACACCGAGGCAAAATTCATTCTCAACGCCTACCGGCCGAACGGCCGCGATGCGGGCGACGCCACGTTTCGTGCCGCGCTCGATCAGGCAAAGTCTGATCCGGCGCTCGGCGCGTGGTTCGCGCGCGAGCAGGCACACGGGATCGCGGTGGCCGCGAAGCTGCGCGAGATCACGCCTCCGGCTGGCTTGCGCGAGGCGATTCTCGCGGGCGGAAAAGTCAGCGGTGGAGTATCCTCATTCAAGGCGGAACCGGCGACGGCGAAGCGGGCGTTTTGGAATCAACCAGTCTGGCTCGCGGCCGCCGCGGCGATTGCCGTGCTGGCGACGGTGAGCGTTTCGCTCTGGCCGGCACGCGGCGTGGCGTCGGGCGCGCTCACCGATTTCGCGCTAGTCGACGCGGTGGAGGAGGGAACTCACGGCGGCCATGGCGAAATGACGGCAGCATTCGAGGCGTCGTTGGAGAAGGACACGACACGGCTCGCCGGCGCGATGCCGGTAGATTTTGCGGCGTTGAAGGGCAATGGCTGCCGCACGGTCAGTGTGGCGGGTCACGACGTGCTCGAAGTGTGCTTCAAGCGGGATGGGGCGTGGTTTCACTGCTACGTGGCGCGCGTCCAGGATTTCCCCGGTGACCCCGCGAAATTCGCGCCGATGTTTGCGCAGCACGGCAAGGCTGTCGCGGCGACTTGGGCTGACGGCACGCACCGGTTTGTGGTTGCGGGCGAAGCCGGCCGTGCGGTGTTGCAGCGGCTGCTGTAGCTTGGTATCGGCCCAGCGGGGCGACTCCGGCGTGCAAGCTTGCGCTGACTCGCGCGATGACGAAGCGTGAGAGCGCGTTTCGTTCCTACGTTTCCATTCATCATGCGCCGATTCATCGCCCTGCTCGCGTGGCTGCCGCTCGCGGCGCTCGCGTCACCCAAAGAAACGATCGATCTTCTCTTTGCCGTCAAAGGGATCGACGAGACGGCGCTCGCGCCCGACGGCCGGCGGCTCGCCTACGTCGAGCATCAGCACAACGCCGACCGCACCGAGTCGCGCGACACGCTCCTTTACGTGCTCGACGGCGACAACGCGAAGCCGCGGCGCGTAACGGCCGGCAACGGCACGGCCGCGCACGCCGAAAAGAATGTCCGTTGGTCGCCCGACGGGGCGCAGATCGCATTTTTGTCGGACGCACAAAAGACGAAGCAACTCCAGCTCTACGTCGTGCCCGCGGGCGGCGGCGCGGCAAAAAAACTCACGTCGCTCAACGGCCAGGTCGCGCGCCCGCGTTGGTCGCCCGACGGCAAGACCATCGCGTTGCTCGTGATCGAGGGCCAGACGCAGGCGGCGGGCGCGGTCGAGGCGGCGGCGCGCGATGCGGGCGAAGTGCAGGAAACGTTCTTCGAGCAGCGCATCCTGCTCGTCGAGACGGCGACGGGAAAAACGCGTTTCGCTTCACCCGCGGACAGCTACGTTTACGAGTGCGAGTGGTCGCCCGATGGAAAGCAACTCGCCTACGTCGCCGCGCCCGGCAACGGCGACAACAACTGGTGGATTGCGCGGCTTTACGCGGTTGAGACCGAGAGCGGCCGCGTGCGCGAAGTCTTCAAACCCACCACGCAGATCGCTGTGCCGCGCTGGTCACCGGACGGACGGAGCATCGCCTTCATCCAGGGTCTCATGAGCGATCAGGGATCGACGGGCGGCGACATCTATAGCGTGCCCGCCGAGCGTCCGACCGACGCCGATCCGGCGGCGAGTGCTGCGAAGAATCTCACGCCGAATCGTGCAAGCTCGCCGGCGTGGATTTCGTGGCACGCGTCGGAGGAAATTGTTTTCAGCGAAAATGTCCGCGGCCGCATCACCGTCGGCACGCTCGATCCGGCGACGGGAAAATCCGCGGCACTCTGGACGGCCGAGGAATCGATCGGGACCGGCGGCGATGTTTCGAGCATTTCGCTTTCGGATGATGGCAAGATGGCGGCACTGATCCGTTCGTCGTGGACGCAGCCACCCGAAGTCTGGTCCGGCCGGATCGGATCGTGGACGCAGCGCACGCACGTGAACGACGCGCTCAAGGCGGCGTGGCGTAAAACCGAAAGTGTCGAGTGGACCAGCGATGGCCAGGCGGTGCAGGGCTGGCTGCTTTACCCGAGAGACTTTGACGCGGCGAAACATTACCCGATGATCGTCTCGATTCATGGCGGGCCGGCCAGCATGGCGAAGCCCGCGTGGCCGGGGGCGGGGCTGAATCTCGCAGCGCTCGCGGCCGAGGGTTATTTTGTTTTCTTCCCGAACCCGCGCGGCAGTTACGGTCAGGGCGAGGCGTTCACCGGAGCCAACGTGAAGGATTTTGGCTACGGCGATCTGCGCGACGTGCTGACGGGCGTCGATGCTGTGCTAAAAATCGCGCCCGTCGATCCGGCGCGTCTCGGCGTTGGCGGCTGGAGCTACGGCGGGTTCATGACGATGTGGACGGTGACACAAACGACTCGGTTCAAAGCGGCCGTGGCGGGCGCGGGGATTTCCAACTGGCAAAGTTACTACGGCCAAAACTTGATCGATCAGTGGATGATCCCGTATTTCGGCGCGTCGGTTTACGACGATCCGGCGGTCTACGCGAGGAGTTCGCCGATCACGTTTATCAACGCGGTGAAGACGCCGACGCTCATTCTCGTCGGCGATAGCGACAAGGAGTGTCCCGCGCCGCAGAGCCACGAATTCTGGCACGCGTTGAAGGCGCGGGGCGTGGAGACGAAATTCGTCGTCTACCCGGACGAAGGCCACCATTTCCGCAACCCCGCGCACATCGAAGACATGGTCGTGCGGACGATCGGGTGGTATGATGCGCGGCTGAAGTGAGCGAGCCGAGTGTCACGAAACCCCATGCCCCGCCGCGAACCTGAAACGCCCGAACACGGCCGCCTCGCCGAGGACGGGCGGAGGGAGAAAAACTGGACGCGCTGGGGGCCGTATTTGGCGGAGCGGCAGTGGGGCACGGTGCGCGAAGATTATTCGGCGGACGGCGAGAGCTGGAAATATTTCACGCACGAGCACGCGCGCTCGCGCGCCTACCGCTGGGGTGAGGACGGCCTTCTCGGCATCACCGATCGTGAGTGCCGGCTCTGTTTCGCGCTCGCGCTGTGGAACGGCCGCGATCCGATCCTGAAGGAGCGGCTCTTCGGGCTCACTGGGCCCGAGGGCAATCACGGGGAAGACGTGAAGGAGTGCTATTTTTATACGGACGCGACGCCGACGGCGTCATGGCTGCGCGGACTCTACAAATATCCGCAGGCCGAGTTTCCATATGAGCTGTTGCGGGCGGAGAATCGCCGGCGCGGGCGCGGCGAGCCCGAGTTCGAGCTGCTCGATACGGGCGTTTTCGACGGCGAAAAGTATTTCGATGTGAGTGCGAGCTACGCGAAGGCGGGGCCGAACGACGTGTGCATTGAGATTACCATTGCGAATCGCGGGCCGGAGGCGGCGACGTTGCACGTGCTGCCGACGCTGTGGTTTCGCAACACCTGGTCGTGGGGCTGCAAACACGAGGGCTGCGAAGTGAAACCGAAGCTGCGCGCGATCGGTGATGGCCTCGTGCAATGCGACCACGCGACGCTCGGAAGATACTTTTTCGAGATCGAGGCCGATCGGCGCGAGGGGCCGGTGCCGTTGCTGTTTACGGAGAACGAGACTAACGCCGAGCGGCTGTGGCCGGACGGGAAGAATGCTTCGCCCTTCACGAAGGATGCGCTGCATGAGTGTGTCGTTGGTGGGCGGCACGACGCGGTGAATCCGACGCGTGTCGGCACGAAGTGCGCGGCGCATCACGTCCTCCTGCTTGCGCCGGGCGAGGAGCGCGTGTTGCGGATACGCCTCTATGCGGCTGACGAGCAGCCGAAGGAATCGTTTGGGAGAGAATTTGCCGCGACGATGGCGGCCAGGCGCGACGAGGCGGATTGGTTTTACGCGGCGCTCCTGGGTGGCGCGAACCGGTTCGAGACGCAGTCGCCGTTTGCGGTCGCGGCGAAAAAGGAAATGCGCGACGGCCTCGACTGCGAGGCGGCGCGGTGCGTCGCGCGGCATGCATACGCGGGGCTGATCTGGTCCAAGCAGTTCTATCACCTCGTTGTACGCGACTGGCTCGACGGCGATCCTGAGCAGCCGGCGCCGCCGGCGGCGCGCAAGACGGGGCGCAATTCCGACTGGCCGCAGGTCTTCGCGCGCGACGTGCTGTCGATGCCGGACAAATGGGAATACCCGTGGTTCGCGGCGTGGGATCTGGCGTTTCACATGGTGCCGATGGCGCGGATCGATCCGGCGTTTGCGAAGGCGCAGCTCAATCTCCTCCTGCGCGAGTGGTATATGCACCCGAACGGGCAGATCCCCGCCTACGAGTGGAATTTTTCCGACGTGAATCCGCCCGTGCACGCGTGGGCGTGCTGGCGCGTTTATAAAATGACCGGCCCGCGCGGCGCGCGCGATCGCGTGTGGCTCGCGCGCGTCTTTCAAAAACTGCTGCTCAACTTCACGTGGTGGGTGAACCGCAAGGATCCGAGCGGGAAGCATCTGTTCGGCGGCGGGTTTCTCGGGCTGGACAACATCGGTGTCTTCGATCGATCGAAACCGCTGCCGACCGGCGGCGCGCTGGAGCAGGCGGACGGCACGGCGTGGATGGCGTTTTACTGCGGCACGATGCTCTCGATCGCGCTTGAGCTGGCCGAGGGCGATCCCA
Organism: uncultured Opitutia bacterium; assembly: GCA_903896015.1. Classification (GTDB taxonomy): domain Bacteria; phylum Verrucomicrobiota; class Verrucomicrobiia; order Opitutales; family Opitutaceae; genus CAITWF01. The sequence goes on from CAITWF010000026.1 coordinate 38,149, forward strand.
GCTACGAGGACATCGCGTCGAAATTTTTTGAGCACTTCGTAGCGATCGCAGATGCGATGAACACGCTTGGTGGCTCGGGCCTCTGGCACGAAGAGGATGGATTTTACTACGACCAACTGCTCCTCGACGGCCGCTCCGAGCCGCTGCGGCTGCGCTCGATCGTGGGGGTGATTCCGCTGTTCGCCGTCGAATTGATCGATGAGGCGCGGATGGCTAAGCTGCCGGGGTTCGCGAAGCGTACGCGGTGGTTTTTGGAAAACCGGAAGGATCTGGCGTCGTCGATCTCGCATCTCGTGCAGCATGGCGGGAAGGGGAAATTCCTCCTCGCGATCCCTTCGCGCGTGCGGCTTGAGCGCGTGCTGCGCTACGTGCTCGACGAGGCGGAATTTCTGTCGGACCACGGTGTGCGATCGCTATCGCGCGCGTATCGCGACCGGCCGTTTACGCTCCAAGTGAACGGCGGCGACTGGCGCGTGAACTACGTGCCGGGCGACAGCGACAGCGGGTTGTTCGGCGGCAACTCCAACTGGCGCGGACCGGTGTGGATGCCGATGAACTATCTCCTCATTGAGGCCCTTGAGCGTTACCATCATTTCTACGGCGACAGTTTTCAGCTGGAGTTTCCGACGGGCAGTGGACGGAGGATGAACCTTGCGCAGATCGCGCGCGAGCTGGCGCGACGGATGGTGACGTTGTTTTTGCCGAATGGCGGTGGCCGGCGGCCGGCGCTCGGGATGGAGCCGCGATTCGTAAACGATCCGCACTGGCGGGAGCTCGTGTGGTTTCATGAATATTTCCACGGCGAGACGGGGCAGGGACTGGGCGCAAGCCACCAGACCGGGTGGACGGCGCTGGTGGCTCGGTTGATTGAGGAGTTCAGTTCCTGACTGTCAGGCTGGGGAAAGTTCGAGTGCGCCGTTTGGGCCCGGATCGCGTAAGTTGACCCCCGGTGGGCGGGTTTAAATCACTGCATTTTGCACGGTGGGGAAGGTTCCCAACTGTGAGTAATTTTTCCACTCGGCAAAGGGTGAACGCTAGCTTGTCTGCGCGGTCCGTTTTTCCCGTGAAGACAAACATCCAACAAACATCGTGGCGTGCAGCACGACTCCTGACCTGGGTCGTGGCGGCGCTGATCTTGAGTACAAGTGCGGCCCGTGCGTCGATGCGTTGGGCGACGCTCGAGGCGATCCATCAGCTGGAAAATCCTACCGATCGGACGACGCCGGGCCGTTACGGAGAGCTCGGGGCTTATCAGTTTCGCGAGATGACGTGGCGGATGCACACGAGCGCGCCGTTTCGCCGTGCACTCGATCGTTCGGCATCGGACGACGTCGCGGTCCGGCATTACGAGTGGATCAAGCAGGGGCTCGAGCAAGCGGGGATTAAGCCGACATCCTATCGGATCGCGCTCGCTTGGAACGGCGGGCTCGATGCCGCCGTGCGCGATTCGGCGCCACGAGCGGCGTATGCATATGCGGAGCGCGCAGCGAATCTCGCGAGCCAGTTGGATCGTTCGGCACCGGCGGCGGTTGCGCCGGCCTCCGTGCCGGTCCCGGTAATCGAGCCGCTGGCTGAGCCTCGTGGAGTCACCGGTGAGCCGAAGATTATTCCGCCGCCACGGGCGTTCCCGAACCAGCGGTTCGTCATTGGCACGAATTGATGGCGCGGGTGGCGGCGGGCCGTGAGCGCCGGAAAATTCGCCTTGGTTGTGCGTCCCGATGTGCGCAGGCTCGTGGACGCGCATGAAGTCCCGCCTCGCGTTTTTTAAGCAGCACATGTTGCCAGCGCTCGTGTGCTTCGTGCTGGCGCTGGCGTTTGCCCAGACGGATTGGCTGAAGCGATTTGAAAATGTTACCTTCGACTCGCGTGCGCAGGTGAGAGCGCGATTCTTCCCGACGCACCCACGCGATGACGTCGTGCTCATCGGAATTGATCAGGCGAGCTTGAACAATCCGGGCTTGGGTCGCTGGCCGTGGAAACGTAGCGTGCATGGAGATTTTCTGCAGCTGGTTGGGCGCGTGAAGCCCAGCGTCGTGACGTGGGATATTTTGTTCGACGATCCAAGTGAGGAAGACGCGCTGTTCGCCAGAGGGATCAAGCGCGGTAACCTCGAGGTCGTCCTAGGCGGCGCACGGGGTGAAACCGATCAAGGTTTTAAGCCCGGCGCGCCGGAATTGAGCAAGATTCGGATTGCGCCGCTGCCGCACGTCGAGGGCGATCGAACGACGATGGTGAGCAGCGAAACGATGTCGGTGCCGCTTTTGCCGCTCGGCGAGGTCGCCGACATCGCCTTTGTGGACGCACCGCCGGCGGCCGATGGCGTCTTGCGCGAGGTGCCGATGGTGGTGCGCATCGGCGATCAGGTTTATCCGGGGTTAGCGCTGCGCAGTCTCATGCATCACTGGCACGTCACGCCCGAGGAGGTCGTGGTGAAATTGGGTGACGCGGTTGTGATCAAGAACGACTTCGTCAACCACCGCATCCCGATCGACGCGAGCGGGAGATACCTGATTAATTACCGGCACTCCGTTCTCGAGGAGTTTTCGAGTGCCGGTTACAGCGAGACCTACTCGGCACTCCATCACAAATTCGTCGAGAAAAAAGATGTGCCGGTTCCTGAACTCACAGGACGCATCCTGCTCGTCGGACAGACCGCGGATGCCTTGACCGATTTCGGGCCGACTCCCCTCGCGCCGCACACCCCTCTCGTTTTCGTGCACGCGAATGTGCTGGAAAACGTCCTCAACGGCGACTTCGCGCGGCGCGCGGCAACTTGGCCGATCTGGTGCGGGGGATTTGTGATCACGGCGGCGAGCCTCGCGCTGTTTGCGCAGCGGAAATTCTGGCAGCAGGTGGCGTTTGCGATCGGTGTGCCGGCGGCTTTCGCGATCGTCGCGACGCTCGCGTGGGCGAAGTTCAGCCTGTGGGTGCCGGTGGTTTGGCCGACGCTGGGGTTTGCGGGCGCGCAGATTTTCATGCTGGGGCGTCGCGTGCTCGCGGAGCAGCGCGCGAAGGAGCAGATCAAGGGGATGTTTGGCACGTATCTCGCGCCGGAGTTGGTCGACCGGATGGCGGCGTCGGGGGTATCGCCGCAACTCGGCGGCCACGAAGAGGAGATCACGGCGTATTTTTCGGACATCCAGGGTTACTCGACGTTTTCGGAAAAACTGCCGCCGGAGCAATTGGTGGAGTTGTTAAACGAGTATCTTACCGCGTGCACCGACATCGTGCAGGAGGAGGGCGGCACGCTCGATAAATATATCGGCGATGCGATCGTCGCGATGTTTGGGGCGCCGATCGCGCTGCCGGATCACGCTTATCGCGCGTGCGTGGCCGCCTTGCGCGTGCAGCAGCGACTGGATGAGCTGCGCGTGAAATGGCAGGTCGAGGGCGCGCGGTGGCCTGAGGGCGTGCGCCAGATGCGGTCGCGCATCGGGCTCAACACTGGCTCCGCCATCGTCGGCAACATGGGCAGTCGCACGCGTTTCAACTACACGATGACCGGCGACAACGTAAATCTGGCGGCGCGCATGGAGAGCGGCGCGAAGCAATGGGGCGCCTACACGATGACGACTGAGGCGACGAAGCGCGCGTGCGAAAAGCACGGAGGCGATCGCATCCTGTTTCGTCCGCTGGGCCGCATCGTCGTGAAGGGCCGCACACAGGCGGTCCCGCTTTTCGAGGTGGTCGGCTTGAAGGAAACCGCCACTTCCGCGATGCGCGAGTGCCTCGAGCTGTTCGCGCAAGGTTTGGAAAAATACTATGCGCGGGATTGGGATGGCGCGCTCAGTTTTTTCGCACGCAGCCGCGACCTTGAACCGAATATTCCGGGGCGCTCGCCAGGGGTCGCGGGCAATCCGTCCCTAGTTTATGTCGACTTGGTGGCCCGGATGAAGGCGAACCCGCCGCCGGCCAACTGGGAGGGTGTTTTCGTGATGGCCGACAAGTAGACCTGGGGGATTTTTTGGGATGTTCCCGGTGTGAATCCTGCGGAAACCACCGTGACCTGAACGGCGTCATAGCGTTGTTGCTCTCATTTTTGGAGATTGCAATCAGCTTGCCAGAGGTAAGATTTCATCTTGTTTTATCGTAAATGTCCTTTGGTCTTCCTAATCATTTCGTAGGCATTTTCACCCAATTCGTCGTCACCATGAGATTCCTCACCAGCAAACTTCTCTCTTCGATCGCTTTGGGCGCCTTGGCGCTCGGGCTGTCTGCCGCCGTCGCGCACGCGCAGGGCGCAAAAATTATCAAGATCGTCGGCAACAGCGCTAATGCGACGCTCACGCACAATGGCGCTGACAGCCAGCTGTCCGAGGGGGCGACCGTTCAAGTGTCCGACGTGATTAACACGGGCGTGGGCGTCGAAGTGTATGTCGCTCCTTATCCGGGAGTGGTGGCAACGGTGAAGCAAAACTCGCACGCCGCGCTCTCCAAACTGGCTGCAAACGATGCGGAACTGGACCTCTCCTCCGGCGGCAGCGTCGTGACTCAGATTGAGCCAAACAAGAACCACAAGTTCGGCGTGCGCACGCCCAAGGGCGTCGCGGCGGCCAAGGGCACGGTTTATGTGACCACGGTTGATGGGGTGCAATACAGCGTCTCGGTCTTGGCTGGCAGCGTTTCGGTTACTCCGATTTTGGCGGGCGGCGCTTTGGGCGCACCCGTGCAGGTCGTGGGCGGTAGCACGAGCACGAATGGTGGTGCCGCTTCGACCGGCCTTACCGGTAATGTGGCCGCCGCCGCGCTCTCGGCCGTGGCTGTCGCGAAGGGCGATCCGACCTCAGGCCTTTCGGCGGATGCTTCGGCCTCGCTGCTCGCTTCGACAACGAGTACGATTGTCGCGACTGGTAATACTGCCACGATCGCGCAGGCGACGGCAGCGGCCGCGGCGGCTGCGCCGAGTCAGGCTGCGGCTGTCGTCACCGCTGCGGTGACCGCGGCTGCGGCTGCTCCGAATTCCTCGGCAACTACAGTGATGGATGTGGCCAAGACGGTGACCCAAGCCGCCGCGCAGGGCGCCGCTCAGGCGGCTGCAACGATCGCGGCACAGACCACTGCTTCCGGCGGCAACTCGTCCACTGCCGCAACTACGGCTACGAACACCGCGGCGACCGCGGCTTCAGATGTCGCCAAGGCGGCAACCGCTGCGCTGACCACCGCGCTCGGTTCGACTGCGGCCCAAGCTGCTACCCAGACAATCGCGACCGCAGCCACATCGGGGGCGACGGCGGGTGTGACCTCTTCTGCGGTTGCCGGTAATCCGGTCTCTAACTCCGGTGCCTCATCGGTGGCCACGACCATTGCGAATCAAGCGTCAACTGGCGCGAACACAGGTTCGGGCGCCACGGGTTCGTCTGCGGCGAGTGCGACCACAACCGCCTCCCAGAGCACCACGACCACATCGACGGGCACCACGACGACCGTTACTCCGGTCACACCGGTCGACCCGTCGATCACTGTAAAGGTCAGCCCCTCGGGTGACTGAGTCTGGCTCGCAATAAATTCTATCGAACGCGTCGACCGCCCGGTCGGCGCGTTTTTTTTGAGGCCCGCTGGTTGGTGCGCAGTGCGCCTTCAACCTCCAGTCTTGCTTTGGCAGGGAAATTGCATCAGTCATGCGTGTGGGCCGAACCCACTTTTTCTATGAAAACTCGCTCCCTGATGTTTGCTTTGGCCGCCGTCGTTGGCGCGCCCTTCTCGGTTGCCCAGGCTCAGACGCTGCCGACCCAAGTCGCGGCGGACGTGCAAACAGCGGTCGCCGCTGGCGACACGGCCAAACTCGAGCAGTTGGTTAAGGATAATCCCACGCTCGCTGCCCCAATCGCCCAAGCTGCCGCCAGGCAGGCCGCGAGCATCGCCACGAGCAGTCCTGCTGCCGCCGCGTCTGTCGCGACGTTCGCCAACGGTGTCGCCGCCAATATCGCAGGCAGCAACCCGTCCGCCGCCTCCGCGATCGTAGTGGCCACGGCGCAGGTGGCCTCGACCGCGGCGGTCATGTTCTCTGTGCCAGCCGCCGCTGCCTCGGTCGCCTCGGGTGCCGCCTCGATCGCTTCCCAGTCCGCCGTGGCTGCCGCCAATCCCGGCGCTGCCGCGACGATTGCGCAGCAGGTCGTCACCGTCGCCTCGAATGCGGGCGTCATTGCCGCCGCGCCCGGTATGGCAGGTCAGGCTGCCACTAACGCCGCCGCCGTAGTCGCACTTTCAAGCGTCTCCCAAGCCGCGCCGACGATTGCCTCGCAGGTGACGACGGCGGCCCAGACGGTGAAGAGCAATCCCCTCGTGGCCAACGCGCCGGTGGTGACCCCCGTGGGTGATTCTTTCAATGCGGGCCAAAATGCCAACAAGGTGAGCCCCGCCGGTGAGTGAGTAGCTCCGATTCTTTTTCCGTAACGAAACGCGCCTAAATTCCGGCGCGCGTTTTCTTGAATCCCATGCAGGAGTGAGCGCTCAGAGAAACGAGCCTTGCTTCGGCATCTTCGCGGCGCGCTTTGCTGCTTCCTCCTCGGGCGTCGCCGTCAGATGCCGCGGGGGTTTTGAGGCCTTCAGCGCCACCGCCGCCTCACGATCGGCTACGATCCGATCGCAGATTTGATGGATGTGCAGCCGCAGCCACTGCGCCGTGCTACTCGTCGAAGTGTAGTCAGCTGGTCCGTAGCCGTGGATGCGTCCGCTCTGCAGCAGCCGATCGTTTTGCTCGAACTCCGCCTGCTTCTCCGGGTTGTAGACGGCGTAGGCGCGGCCACCGCCGCCTTTGACGACGGAGAAACTCGGCACGTCGCTCGGACCGTCCGCGATGTAGATCATGTTCTGCACCGGGATGCGCCGATCCTCGGGCGCCATCTTCGCGTTCACATCGATCGCGGGATTCTTGTTGGAGCCCTTGTTGATTTCGAAAATCGCGCGCGTCTTGCCCGTGTTGTCGATCATCATGCCGATCTGTGCGATTTCGGCCGGTGCATCGATCGCGAATTCCTTCTGCTTGAGGAAGCCGGGTTGCAGCGGGTTTTCGATGAACTCCGCGGCCCAGATGCCGTCGACGTACTTCGCAATCGCGCTGCCGCGCACCATCGGTGCGATGCCGGTGCTGACGATGTAGTGCTCGAGTGAGATGTCGTGCTCGAGGTATTTCGGCTTCTCCTGCACGAAGCCCTTCGCGCGATCGAAGAAGTCGGGCAGGCCGGGATAAAACTTAATGTCCGCCCCGCACTCCTGCAGGATCTTGTTGTTGAGCCCGCGCATCGGGCCTTCCTTCACGTAAGTCAAGAGGTGGTTGAGGTAGCCGAGTTCGCCGGCGAGCGCATAGCCGCGCTTGCGGTATTGCTCCATCAGCGCGTTGGTTTCAGCCCAGAAATTTGCCTCGTCGATCCCGTAGCGCCGGAAGAGCGGCGACTGCATGTAATCTGGGATTAAGGTCTTGTCGAAATCCCAGATGAGGGCGATGGTGTTTTGCGTGAAGAGGGTCGTGGCCATTCTTGATCAGCATCGCTAGGCGAATCGCCTGGCGAGTTTTTGGCTGCCACCAAAGCCGCGATTCGCGGCCCGCGCAATGTCCAAAACACGCCCGCGCCCTCCCGTATCATGGACGAACTTCCCGATCTTTTTCGATTCCAACTCCGCCTCGACGAACTCGCGGCGCAGATGGCGGAGCCGTCATTTTACGCGAATCCGCGCCGCGCTGCGGACGTAACCCGAGAGCACCAGAAACTCTCCCAACTCGCCGCCGATCACCGCGAGTTTACGCGTCTCGAGCGCGAACTCGCGGAGGCCGTCGCCCTGGCAAAAGATCCCGCCGCCGAAGCCGCGATGCGGGAGCTTGCCACCGCCGAACTTCCCGCACTCGAGTCGCGTCGCGCCGCGCTGAAAAAGTCCGTACTGCTCGCGATGATCCCGCCGGACCCGACCGACTCGCGCAACACCGTCATGGAAATCCGCGCCGGCACCGGCGGCGACGAAGCCACGCTGTTTGCCGCGGACCTTTTCCGGCTGTTTTCGAAATACGCCGATGCCCACGGGTGGAAGATTCAGCCGATGAGCAGTAGCATGAGCGAGCGCGGCGGGTTCAAGGAAGTGATCTTCCTCATCACCGGCACCGATGTTTATAAGCAGCTCAAGTTTGAAAGCGGCGTGCACCGCGTGAAACGCGTGCCCGTCACCGAGGCGAGCGGCCGCATCCACACCTCGACCGTCACTGTGGCCGTATTGCCCGAGGCCGAGGAGGTCGACGTCCAGATTGATCCCGCCGATCTCGAAATCACAGTCGCCCGTGCAAGTGGGCCAGGTGGGCAGGGCGTTAACACCACCGATTCCGCCGTGCAGATTGTGCACCGGCCCACCGGCCTCCTCGTCACGTGCGCCGACGAGCGCTCGCAGCTCAAGAATAAGGCGAAGGCGCTGACCGTGCTGCGTTCGCGCCTGCTCCAGCGCCGTGAGGACGAGGAGCGCGCCAAATACGCCGCGCAGCGCCGCAGCCAGATTGGCACCGGTGATCGCAGCGAGCGTATTCGCACCTACCATTATCTCCAGAACCGCGTAACCGATCACCGCATCGGCCTCACGCTCTACAGCCTCCCGCAAATCATGGAAGGCGATCTCGATCCTTTCATCGCGGCGCTGCAGAAGGCCGATTTCGAAATGAAACTCGCGGCGCTCACGGGCCAGACCTATGTGCTTAAGCGCGCGACCGACGACGAGGACTGACATGCTAACGGTCCTCGAAATCATCAAAAAGAGCACCGAATTTTTTTCGGGCAAGGGCATCGACTCTCCGCGGCTCCAGGCCGAATTGATCATCGGACACGCGCTCGGGTTGAAGCGGATGCAGCTCTACTTGCAGTTCGAGCGGTTGCTCGCTGAGGCGGAGCTGGATAAAATTCGACCACTGGTACGGCGGCGCGGTCAGCGCGAACCCCTGCAATACATCCTCGGCGAGACGGAATTTCACGGCCTGAAACTCAAGGTCGATAGGCGCGTGCTGATTCCGCGGCCGGAAACGGAACTCCTCGTTGAGTTTGCCGCCGGCGCGTGTGCGGCGCCGCCGCAGCGCGTGCTTGATCTCGGCACGGGCAGCGGAGCAATCGCGCTGGCGCTGGCGACAAAATTTCCGAACACAGCGGTAACGGCGATCGATGCGAGCGAAGACGCACTGGCTTTGGCGCGGGAAAATGCCGCGACGCTTACGGTCGCTGAGCGCGTGGCGTTCCTGAACTCCAACTGGTTTACGGCGCTGCCCGCCGATATGCGCTTCGATTTGATTGTGGCGAATCCGCCGTATCTTTCGACGGAAGAGACGGCGGCGACGACGCCGGAAGTCCACGCCCACGAACCGGCGAGCGCGCTCACGGCAGCAGAGGGCGGTCTCGCGGATCTAAGAAGGATTCTCGCGGATGCGCCGCGGTGGCTCGCGCCGGGCGGAGTGCTCGCGCTCGAGACGGGCATCGCGCACCACGCGGACTTGCTGCGCCTCGCCCGGGAAGCGGGCTTCGTAAGGATCGAATCGCGCCAAGATTTGGCCGGACGCGATCGCTTTGTGATCGTGTGGCGTGCGTAAGCGAACTCAGCCGCCGTTGGTGGCGGTGAGGGGCGGCCGGTTGCTCGCCCAGAGTTCCTTGTTTTTTCCGAGTGCGACAGCGTCGTTCACGATGCGGAGCGCTTCGCGGAGATGCACGTCGGCCTTCACATAGGTGTCGTTCTCGTCGCCGAGTTCGTCGTCCTCGTCGTCTTCGCCGTCCTTCTTGGGCGCTTTGATCTTGGGCGGGGGCGGCGGACCGAGGCGGAAATCCTTGAAGGCGAAATCGCTCTTCGCGATCACTTCCTTTTCAGCCTTCATTTCCTTGCGGAAGGCATCGTCGGCGTCTTTTTGCTTTTTGCGTTCGTCGAGGTTGAGCGAGATGAGTTTTTGCTCCTGGCGGGCTTTGAACCACTCAATGTTTTTCCGGAGATAGGCGAACTCATCGAGCTTGGCTTGGCGCTCGACGCTCGCTTGGCGGAGCGGAGTGAGGACTTTCGCGTCGAGGGGTGCACCGTCGAAGAAGCTCGTGGGAATCTTATCCCAGACCAGCGCGTGGGGTAAGTCGGACTCGCCGATGTTGGGAATATAGTCATCGATCGACGGCAGGATGATGTCGGGGATGACGCCCTTGAGCTGGGTCGAGTCGCCGCTCGGCAGATAGTATTTCTGAATCGTGAACTTCGTTGCGCCGGTCTTTTCCTTCGAGGCGGCGAGTTCGCGGGTGACTTGTTTCATCTCGACGACCTGCTGCACGGAGCCCTTGCCGTGCGTCGAGCTGTCACCGACGACGATCGCGCGTCCGTAGTTTTGCAGCGCGCCCGTGACGATCTCCGAGGCGGACGCGCTAAACCGATCGACGAGGACGGCGAGCGGGCCGGTGTAGGCGATTTTGTCGTTCTCGTCGTTGTCGACTTGAATCGCTCCGTCGTAATTTTTCACCTGCACGACTGGGCCGCTCTTGATGAACAGGCCGGCGAGATCGATCGCTTCGGTGAGGTAGCCGCCACCGTTGTGGCGCAGGTCGAGGACGATGCCTTGGACGTTCTGCTGCTTCAGCTGCTCGATGAGGCGGGCGACGTCCTTGGAAGCGCTGGTCTTTTCTGAGTCGGTGTCGCCGTCATCGGATGGCCCGTAAAAGGCGGGCAGCGTGATGACGCCCATGGGCTGGAGCTTGCCCTCGGTGCCGGGCACTTGAAACACGGCGGCACGGGCACGGGCGGAGTTGAGCTTCACGACATCGCGGGTGATGACGATTTCCTTGCGCGTCGAGGGATCAGTGGCGTCGGCGGGCTGCACGAGCAGGTGGACTTCGGTGCCTTTTTCGCCGCGGATCATTTCCACGATCTTGCGGAGCTTCATGCCGATGATTTCGACGGGCTCGCCGTTGGTCTGCGCGACTGAGATGATTTTGTCGTTTGGCTTGAGCACGCGGCCGATGTCGGCGGGGCCGCCGGGGACGATTTCCTTGACGACGCAGTTGTCGTCTTCGAGTCCGAGGAGCGCGCCGATGCCGACGAGCGAGAGTTTCATCTGGATCGCGAAGTCTTCAAACGTGTCGGCGGAGAAATAAGTGGTGTGCGGATCGTAGAGGTGGGCGATGGTGCTGAGGTAGATCTCGGCGAGGTTGGGGCCGTCAATGTCCTCAAGGTTTTTTAGCATGCGCTCGTAGCGTTTGCGGATGGTATCCTTGGCGTCCGCGGCAGTCTTCTTGTTGAGCATTTCTCCGACGACTTCGAATTTGAGGCGCTTCGTCCAGAGTTCGTCCGCGGCGGCGTTGCCGGAGGGCCACTCGGACTTGGTGCGATCGACGCGGTAGGTTTCGTTGCCGCTGAGATTGATGTCTTTCTTGAGCTCGCCGAAGATCCAGTTGAGGCGGTCGACGACGCGCTTCTGGTAGATGTCGTAAATTTCGTAGGCGGCGTTGATGTTTCCGAGGAAGGAGACGTTGTAGTAGACGCTCTTGCCGTATTTGTCGGCGAATGCGGTCTTGTCGGTGCCGAGGAAAAACATGTGCTGGCCGTCGAGCTCGGCCATATAGTCGGGCACGACCTGCGCATAGTCGGCGCTGCGGACGGCGTCGTGGTTGTAATGCAGCTGCTCAAGGAGCTTAACGAACGTGCTCGCTTCGCGCTGAAGGGTGGGCGAAGTGCTGAATTTGCGGTCGGCGAGCCGGCGCTCGGTCTGCTCGACCTGTATGGCGGATGCCGGCGCGGCGGGGACGGACGGCGTGGCCGCGACCGGAGTCTCCGGCGAAGCGGGCTTCGCAGGATCGGCCGCAAGGAGCGGGGCGAGGCTCAGCAGCAGCGAAAGGGCGACAGGACGGAAAAAGGGAACGCGAAGCATGGGCGGTTAGAGGGAGACGGGGCGGAAATGTTTCACGCAATTAAGCGCGGTTCAAGTAGGGCGAGGCGGGTGAGCGGGGCGATCATCGCCGACTTAGCGAGTCCTTCGCTTCGTCGAGCACGCGCTTTTCCTGAGGCGTGAGCGAGCCAAAGCCGTGACTGTTGATCTTGTCGAGGATGCGATCGACCTCGGCGCGGAGGTCGCGAGCCGGCGCCTTGCTTGAGGAGGCTGTGGATTCATCCGCTGGCTCGGTGGCATCGATGTCGGCGGCGCGTTGGAGGCGCGGGAAGGCGCGCCACCGCGCCTCGTGAACAAAGCGAAAATAGATCCAGCCCGCCGCCATGCCGCCAAGGTGGGCTGAGTGAGCGAGCGTGAATTCCGCGAAGGGCCGCGCGGCACCCATGAATTCGTAGGCCACGAGCCCGACCAGATCGAAAACAATCAGGCTGATGACGACGTGTTTCGGCCGCAGCCGGACGGGCAGGACGAAGAAGAGCAGGAAGTCCCACTGGCGATTCGGATAAAAGCATGCGAACACCACGAGCATTGCATCCACCGCAGCCATCGCGCCGACGTGCGATCCGCCGAGTCGCCAGTGAACCGACGTCCACGCCAACCCGCCGGCAATCGTCGCGCTGAAAAAAAGCCCGAGCAGACGCCGCGCTCCGATCAGCGGCTCCAGTTCGCGGCCGATGAAATAGACGCAGAACACAATCCCCGCAGCATGGAAGAGATAGCCGGGCTCGCTGAGAAACGCGTGCGTGGCGAGCGTCCAAATCCAGCCCTGGCGAAGGGCGTGAATCGAGAGGGCGAAGTCGTTTTCGAGCACGCGCCGGCCCCCGAGCCAGTCGGCCCCGAGCGCGAGTTGCAGGGCAAACCCGCCCACGATCGCGCAGAGCAGCCAAGTGAGCGCCGACGTGCGTTCCCGCGGGTAGTCGTGGCGCATGTAAGGGCGGTCGGAAAGCATCCGTGGGAAACGTAGCTCGTGCCGCGCCAAATACAAGCCGGGGAGCAGATCGCAAGAAGTGCGAAAGAATGGACAATCCACGGAGCGTTTTGCCGGTGCCGCCGCTTGACACGTGCGCGAATAATTTCCCTTGTTCTCGTTCACCTATGGCAAACAAAGCTGACAAATGGGCCCCTAACGTGCCGGGAAAATTCTTCGTCGATCAACAATGCATCGACTGTGACTTGTGCCGCGAAACTGCTCCCTCGTTTTTCACGCGCAACGACGAAGGCGGTTATTCGTTTGTCCACAAGCAACCGAGCACCGAGGAAGAGGTAGCCCAATGCATGGAGGCCCTCGAAGGATGCCCCGTCGAGGCGATCGGCAACGACGGCGACACCTGAGTCTGATCGCGAGACTTCCGCGCCCGCCACAAGCCCCCGGGAATTTGGGGGCTTTTTCGTGCACCTGGATGCTTGTTAAGCATGACGCACATTATTTCAAACAGTGGACTTGTTTTCCGGTGGGCGGCTGCTACCCGTCTCGCGCATGAATTTCAAACCCCTTGTCCGCCTCTTCGGCGTCGGCAGTTGTCTGGTCGGGCTCCGGGCCCAGCCAGAAGCGGTGACGCTGCCAGAGTTGACAGTTAACTCGCCGCGGGTGGCGAACCAGTCGCCCACGGGAACGTTTGCGATGCCGGTGTCGGCCCTGCGATACGATCCGCGCGTCGATCTCGAGGGTCGCAATCTCGCCGAAGCGCAGGCCGACGTCACGCTACGCGGCGGGATTTTTGAGAATACCGGGTTCCGGCTCGGCGCCGTGTCGTTGAGCGATCCCCAGACGGGGCATTACTTCGCGGAAATTCCGATCGCGCCCGCGATGCTCGGAACTCCGGAAATCCTGACGGGTGCTGAACACGCGCTCCAGGCGAGCAACTCGACCGTCGGTGCGATCGCTTATGGCTGGCGACCAATACGCACGGGTGGAATGGCGGCGGTGGGTTTTGGGCAGTATCATCTGGACCGCGAGGAGTTCTACCAAGGCGCCGCGGGTGGCTCGGAAACCGCGGGACAGCGACTAGCGGGCGATATCGCGTGGGCGCACTCGCGGTCGGATGGCTCGGTGCCACTCGGCGAGAGTCGCTTCGATCGCGCGAATGTTCGGCTGCAACTCGCGGGCGCGAATTCGCAGACCGATCTTTTTGCGGGCTATCAGGCGAAGTTCTTCGGCTGGCCGAATCTCTACACCCCGTTCAATTCGGACGAGACGGAAAACCTCGAATCGCTCCTCTACGGGATTAATCACCGCACGAGCCTAGGCCACGGTGACTTCGTGGAAGCGGGTATTTTCCGCCGGCGGAATAAGGACGACTATGCGTTCAACCGTTTCGCGCCACTCGGCGCGGTGCATCCCTTTCAGCATACGACCTGGGAGGGCGGCGCGGCAGCCGGCGGCCGGTCCACCTTCGACGCTCTCTCGCTCAACTACCGCGCGGAGATTTCCACGGACGAACTTCGTTCGACGTCGTTGACGTTCGGGCGATTCAACACGCGCACGATCGGCAAGTTTTCGCTCGTGCCGGAAAAATCGTGGGCCATCGATGGGCACAGTCAGCTAGTCGTGAAGGCCGGCGCAGCCCTTGATCATTCGGATCGCAACGGCGGCGCGACTTCACCGATCGTGGAGATTGCGCGCGAGTGGGCGGGCGGGGCGGTGCGGCGCATCTATGCTAGCTACGCGGAGTCGACGCAGCTGCCGAGCTACACGGCGCTCAATTCGAGTGCGACCTCCGGTCTGTTCCGCGGCAACCCGAACCTCGGACGCGAGACGAGTCGCAACACCGAACTTGGCGCGCGCGGTGAACTCGCTGGGTGGAACGCGGAGGCGGCCGTATTTTATCGGCGCGATGATTCACTCGTCGATTGGACGTTTAAGCGCGGCGTGACCGCGCGCAGCGCGAATGCCGTCAATCTTCAGACGACCGGCGCGGAGTTGGTGGCGCGGCGCTCGTGGGGTGCCTTCGACCTGGTGCTTGGCTACACGGCGCTCGGCAAGTCGTCTGATTATCGCGGCGCGCCGGTCGACGCCAGTTTCTACGCGCTCAACTATGCCCGCCAGCGGCTCACCGCCGCGATTGTCGCGCGGATTGGGCGTGGGTTTGAGCTGCGGTTCGACAACGTGGCGCGCGTGCAGGCGTCGAACTTGCTCCGCACCGCGGGTGGCGACTCGGCCCTGACGAGTGCGCTCGGACTAGCCTATCGGCCGACTGCATGGCGCGGGGTGATGTTTACAGCGCAGGCGGACAATCTTTGGAGTTCTCCCTTCCAAGAAATTCCAGCAGTGCCTGCGGCGTCGCGCCAAGTTTCGTTAGGCGCTGGCTATACGTGGTAACGATTGCGGTTTGACAAACGCCGCGCGGCGCGGGTCTTTCGGCGCGTGTCCGATCAACCCTTTCTCGATTCCGCGTTTCACATCCTATGGTCGCGGCTCACGCCCGAGCACATCATACCCGATATCGAGGCCGCGCTTGCCCGTGCCCAGTCTGCCGTCGATAGGATCGCGACGAGTGATCCTGTGGCGCTGACCTATGAGAACACGTTCCTGGCTCTGGAAAAGTCGACCGAGGAGCTAAATGCCGCGTGGGGTAAGGTCTCGCACCTGCAGTCCGTCGCCGACTCGCCCGCGCTGCGCGACGCGCACAACGCGATGCTGCCAAAAGTATCGGCTTTCTACGCGACGATACCGCTGAACGCGGCACTTTGGGGGCGATTGAAGGCATTTTCTGCAACGCCGGCGGCGAAATCGCTTACCGGCATCCACCGGCGATTTCTCGACGAGACCGCGAAGGATTTTCTGCAAGCCGGCGCGGATTTGCCCGCGGAAAAACGCACGCGGCTCGAAACGCTGCAAACCGAGCTCGCGCAGGTCACGCAGAAATATTCCGAGAACGTGCTCGATGCGACCAACGCGTGGCAACTGGTCGTGACCGACGAAGCGCGGCTTGCGGGCCTGCCCGCGCAGGCGAAGGCCGCGGCGTGCGCGGGCGCCGAGAGGAAAGGTGTGGCCGGCTGGCGGTTCACGTTGCACCAGCCCTCGCTGGAGCCGTTCATGACCTACTTGGAAGACGATGCGTTGCGTCGCGAGATGTGGACGGCGAGCGCCGCGCTCGGTTCGCAAGCGCCCCACGATAACACCGCGCTCATTGGCCGCATTCTTACGCTGCGCGCAGAAAAGGCGGCGCTGCTCGGTCAGCCGCATTTCGCGGACAGCGTGCTCGAGCGCCGCATGGCGAAGAGCGGCGCGCGGGCGCTGGCCTTCGTCGAGGATTTTCAGAAACGCTGCGCGACGGCCTTTGCGCGCGAGTGCCGCGAGTTGGAAGAGTTCAAGGCGAAGCACGCGGGCGGCGCGGTCGCACCGCTGGCGCCATGGGAAATCATGTTCTGGTCCGAGCGCCTCCGGAAGGCGCGCTACGATTTCGACGAGGAGGCGCTGCGGCCCTACTTCCCGATGGAGCGCGTGATCGCGGGGTTGTTCGAACTCGTTGGGAAAATCTTTGGCCTGCGCGTGACCGAGCGCGCGGCGGGCGAGGTTGAAGTCTGGCATCCCGAGGTGAAATTCTACGAGATTCACGATGCGCGCGGCCAGCACGTCGGATCGTTTTATGCCGACTGGTATCCGCGTGAATCGAAGCGCGGCGGCGCGTGGATGAACTACCTGCTCACGGGCGGTCCCCGCGCCGACGGCTCGCGCGCGCCACATCTCGGGTTGATGTGCGGCAACATGACGCCGCCCGCCGCCGGCAAGCCCGCGCTCATCACGCACCGCGAAGTGGAAACGGTATTCCACGAGTTCGGGCACCTGTTGCACCACCTGATGGGCGAGGTCGAAATCAAGTCGCTCAACGGCGTCAACGTCGCGTGGGACTTCGTCGAGCTGCCCTCACAGATCATGGAGAACTGGACGTGGGAGCGCGGCAGCCTCGATCTATTCGCGCGGCACTTCGAAACCGGCGCGACGATCCCGGAGGACATTTTTGCCAAGATGATCGCGGCGAAAAACTTTCGGTCGGCGTGCGTGACGATGCGGCAGGTGGCATTTGCCAAGGTCGACTTGCTCATGCACACCCGCACGGCAGAGTTTGCCGCGGCGACGGACATCGAACCGCTCGCGCGGGCCGCGATCGCGGAGTGCCTCATCCCGACCTCGCCGCCCGCACCGACGATCGTGAAGCGTTTTACCCATATCTTCTCAGATCCGGTCGGATATGCGGCAGGTTACTACTCCTACAAATGGGCCGAAGTCCTCGATGCGGATGCGTTCACGCGTTTCAAGCGCGAGGGAATATTCAACGCGCAAGTCGGCGCCGAGTTCGTCGAAAAGATCCTCAGCAAGGGCAACTCGGCCGATCCGGCGGAATTGTTCCGAGCCTTCATGGGCCGCGACCCCGATCCGAATGCGCTGCTGGTACGCGCTGGTCTCGCCGGTTAAACGTTTTCTTCTCCTCAATACAAAAAGCTCACCCTCATTCCGCTCATGATTATCGCCGATCTCGCCAAAATTCCTGGAGGCACTTTTCCCGCGCGCCGTTGGGGCCGCGGCCTCGTCGGACAGCTCGGGCAGCCGATTCCCGCGAAAGGGTTTTCGATGGGCTACTCGATTCTCGAGCCGCGCGGCGGCCAAGTGCCGTGGCACAACCAGGAGCAGGAGGAGGTTTATTTCATCGTACAGGGCGAGGGGGAAATCTGCGTAGGCGACGAGCGCAGTCCGATCAAGGCGGGGCAGGCGGTGTTCATGCCGCCGACAAAATTCCACCAGCTCACCAACACTGGCGATGAGCCGATGCACATGATCTATGTCTACTGCCCGGGTGGTGATGTCGCGCACTGGCGCCAAGAATTGGCCGGTACATTGCCGAAGGCGGGGGAGGGCGGAATTCCTCCGTTGCCGGAGGGTGCGCAGCCGCAGTGCACGAAGAAGCCGGGCGAGTGAAAGGCGCTCAGTGCCGCCACGCGCTCGGCGTGCGGCCGGTTTGCTGACGGAACCAACGGGCGAAATAATTGGGATCGTCGAAGCCGGCGCGCGTCGCGGCTTCGGCGATGGTCGACTCGCTGCGCAGGGCGGTTTGTGCGGTTTCGAGTCGAACGCGATCGCGCAGCGCCTGGAGGCCAAGGCCGGACTCGCGTTTGAGTTTCCGGCTAAGGTGATCGGGGTGGTAGCCGAGTTCGCGCGCGATGACCGAGAGAGGGCCCGGGGTTAGGACGTGATTGCGGAGTTTCTCAAACAGGCCTGGCGCCGGCGCGGGTGTGGCGGGGGAGTGTTCTAGCAGGCGCGCCACCACCGCGAGGATCGCCGGATAGTCGCCGAGCGTGAGCCGGCCCTTGCGGGGGAGGCGCGAGAGCAGGGTGTGAAGCTCGTTGAGAGTGGCGGGGGAGAGTGTGCGGTGCGCAGCCCGGACGCGGCTGGAGCCCTCGAGTTCGTAGTCGAGCACGAGGCACAGCGGCCGGCTGTGCCCGGCGACCGAAAACCCGTGCGGTGTTTTCGCGGGGATCACAAAAAGATCGCCGGCGCGGGCGCGGCGCCGACGGCCGTTGACGGTCTGCACGCCCTCGCCGGTGAGGTAGAGGATGAGCTGGGCGTAGTCATGGCCATGGGGCGCGACCTCGGCGTCGCGGTGGCGGTTGAGCTGAAGTTTACGCAGGACGAAGCCCAGCGCGTGGATTTCGATTTGCTGGATCAGGAGTGGGCTCCAGGCGCGCATCGGTCGGTTCTGTGCTAGCAAAAGGCGGAAATGTGCTAACGCAAGCCACCACTTTCACGTAAACTCACGGGCAACCTTAACCCCCCGTTTTTCTCACCATGACCACGCACAAAGTCGGCATCATCATGAACGGCGTCACGGGACGCATGGGCACCAACCAGCACCTGCTGCGCTCGATTAAGGCCATCATCGATCAGGGCGGCATCAAGCTCGGCGACACCGAGGTGATTATGCCCGATCCGATTTTGATCGGGCGGAGCGAGTCGAAGCTCGCAGCGCTCGCGGCCCGGGCGAACGTGAAGCGCTACTCGACCAATCTAGATGCGGCGCTCGCCGACCCGGCGAACCTGATCTATTTCGACGCGACGCTCACGGGGCAGCGGCCCGTCGGCGTGCGCAAAGCGATCGCGGCGAAGAAACACATTTACTGCGAGAAGCCGACTGCCACGTGTTCGGCTGAGGCTCTCGCGCTGGCGAAAGAAGTCACGGCGGCGGGACTCAAGAACGGCGTGGTGCAGGACAAGCTCTGGTTGCCGGGCCTGTTGAAGCTGAAGTATCTGATCGATACGGGATTCTTCGGGAAGATTTTGTCGGTGCGCGGCGAGTTCGGCTACTGGGTGTTTACCGGCGAGCACGAGAAGTTGCAGCGGCCTTCGTGGAACTACCGCAAGGAGGAAGACGGCGGCATCATCGTCGATATGCTCTGCCACTGGCAGTATGTGATCCAGAATCTTTTCGGCGAAGTGAAGTCGCTGACCTGCCTCGGCGCGACGCACATCCCGCAGCGCTGGGACGAGGCGGGCAAACCCTACAAATGCACGGCGGATGATTCGGCCTATGCGACGTTTGAGCTGATCAACGGCGTGGTCTGTCACTTCAACTCGTCGTGGGACGTGCGCGTGCGGCGTGACGATTTGCTGACGTTGCAGGTCGACGGCACGCACGGCTCGGCGGTGGCGGGCCTGCGCGACTGCACGGCGCAGCATCTGTCGGCGACGCCGCGCTGCCTGTGGAATCCCGACGTCGACAGCCCAATCAAATATTTCGACGGCTGGACGCGTGTGCCCGACCAGGGCGTTTACGACAACGCGTTCAAGGTGCAGTGGGAGCTCTTCTTGCGCCACGTGGTGAAGGGCGATCCTTTCCCCTGGTCGTTGCTGGAGGGTGCGAAAGGAGTTCAGCTCGCGGAGCTCGGCCTCAAGTCGTGGGCAGAGCGCCGGTGGGTCGACGTGCCGAAGCTGGGGTGAGATAGCGTCATTTCACTGAGCTGTCCCTCCCCTGCGCTAGAAAATCCTCGCTTCGTTTCCAAACGCGCGATTTGCACTGGCAAATCGCGCGTTTTGTTTAAGGTGTGGGGCGCGGTCCGCTCGCGGCTGCACCCTTCGAAACAATTCAATCCACTCTCTGTCTTTTTCCACCATGATCGCTTCCACCTTCTTTGCCGCCTCGCTGCTCAGCGGAGGTTTCCTGTCCCCGACGGTATTGCTCATCCTCGTCTTCGTGATGATCCCGGTTTCGCTGTGGGCGCAGTTTCGCGTCTCCAGCACCTATAACAAGAATGCCGCGATTCCCTCGCGCGGGGGCATCACCGGCAAGGAAGCGGCCGAGGCCGTGATGAATCGAGCGGGCATCACCGATGTCACGATCGAAATCACGGACGGACACCTCACCGATCACTACGATCCGATCAATAAACAGCTCGTGCTTTCGGCGGAGAACTACAACGGGACGAGCCTGGCGGCGCTCGGGGTGGCGGCGCACGAAGCGGGCCATGCGATTCAGCACAAGGTCGGTTACTCGATGCTGCACTTGAGAATGGCGCTCGTGCCGGCGACGAATTTTGTGTCGCGTGCGGTGCCGATCCTGATGCTGGCAGGATTCTTCCTGGCGCGCGGGCTGACGGGGATGTTTCTCGACATCGCGATCATCTGCTACGCGGTGATCACGCTGTTTCAGCTCGTGACGTTGCCGGTGGAATTCGATGCGAGCCGCCGGGCAAAAGTGCAGCTCGTCGAGCTGGGCATCCTCGATCGCGACGAAATGGGCGGAGTGGAGGAGACGCTCGACGCCGCGGCGCTCACCTACGTGGCGGCGTTTGTCAGTTCGCTGCTCTATCTGCTCTACTTGATCTCGGCGCGACGCGACTGAGTCGGCGAATTACTTGATGATCGTCGGGGGCGGTGCGGCAATGCTGTTCCGCTCACGCACCTTAAGGGCTTCCGGCATCAGGTCGCGCAGTTGCTGGATGCGCTCCGGGTTTGACGGGTGGGTGGAGAGAAAGCTCGACGTAGAGGCGCCCTGCGACTGCATCTCCTCGTCGAGATGTTCGAGGACTTTCACCCCTTCCTCGGGATCGTAGCCGGCCTTGGCCATATACATGATGCCGATGTGATCGGCTTCCTTTTCCTTGTTTCGATCGAAGGCGGCACCGGCTCCGGCAGCGCCGAGGCCGTAGGCGGACATGACGGCCTCGGTGCCGAGCAGTCCCGCCCCGGTGCCCAGCATGGCGATGCCGCCGATCAGTCCGCCCGTCTGCATTGCCAGCTGTTGCGAAAGGTTTTCGTTGATGTGCTTCGCGGTGACGTGCGCGATTTCGTGGCCGATGACCGAGGCGAGCTGGTCGTCGTTTTCGACAATTTTGAAGAGTCCCATGAAGACGCCTACTTTGCCGCCGGCCATGGCGAAGGCGTTGATATCGGGCGAATCGAAGAGCACGAACTCCCAATCCGCATCCGGCATCTGCCAATACGGCACGGCGTGCTGAATGCGTTCGCCGACGCGCTGCAGTTGCTCGTTGCGCGCCTTGTCGTTGGAGATGCGGGTGTGGGCCTTCATGTCATCGAAGGCGGCGATGCTCATCTTGGTCACTTCCTTGTCATCAACGAGGCTGAGGGCATGGCGGCCGGTGACCGGGACTTCGGAGCAGCCGGCGAGCAGCGCGGCAAACGTGGCAGCAATGCAAGCGGAGAGCATTTTCATGGGTGAGAGAGCCTTCGCCGCAAGGCGGAAGCGCGGGCGGTGCGCGAACGAATAGCCGGGCCGGCGCGTTTGGCAAGTGTGCGGCACAGAGACGGTGCGACGCGCAGCTGCACGATAAGTTTCACGTCTGTTACGAATATGCCCTTTGCAATTTTTTGGGAACTTGGCATCGTGGCCGCTGTAACCCCTCGACTGAATTGAACGCGCCGGACGCGCATCAGTCCGTCGCGCCAGTTTCACTCAATTGCAACCAACGCCAAGCGTCCCTTTCACCCATGGCTGAGCAAAACGATTCGAACATGGCCAAGAAGCGTCGCGTGATTCATTGGAACCCGGATGCTGATCGCGAGCCGGCAAAGTCGGCGTGGACGGCCAAGCGCATCGCGCTTTGGACAGTCGGTGGATTTTTTGGGCTGTTGTTCGCGGCGGGGATCGTCATCCGTGCGGCGAAGCTCGTGCTTGGTCCGGATATTTTCAAACCGCAGGCGGAGCTTGTCGCCGGTCAGGAGTCGGCGGCCGACGCCAACTCCGGCTACATCAGTGAGACGAAAGCGCAGTTTGCGCATGAGACCTCAGGGAAACAGCTCGTGGCGCTGCGCCGGCTTCCGACCGATCATCCGCGGCAATTGTCGGCGCTCATCCTGCTGGAGAAAAATTTTCAGGACGCCGAGGCGTTGCTCCGCGGGCGCGAATTTTCCCGGGCGTTCGCTGCTTTCCAGTCCCTCGATCGCGACATCGATGCTTTTGTGAAAAATGTGAAGGCCCGTCAGGAAGCGCAGCAAGCCGACGGCGCCATTCAGGTTAAAATGAAAGACCTCGAGGTTGCGCGCAGCCTCGCGCCCGGTGCGCTCGATGCCGCGATGAGTAACGCCGCTGAGGCGCACCGACTCCTGAGCGACGGCAATTTCGCCGAGGCGAAGGAAGTCTTCGATCGGGGATTCGGCGAGTTGAAGAAAGCGTCGGACGCCCTCGCGCGCCACGTGCAGGAAAATCTCGTCAAGGGCCAGCAGGCGCTCGCGAAGGGCCAGCGCGACGCCGCGAAGGATGCATTTAACGCTGCGCTCGAAAAGTCCCCCGGTAACGAGGATGCGATGCGCGGCCTCAAGCGCGCGGAAAACATTGATCGGGTATTCGCGCTTTTGCTCCAAGGCGACGAACTGGAGAAAAAGGCGCAATACGCTCAGGCCGCTGAATCCTACGGCAAGGCATTCACGCTCGATTCGATGTCGGCCATCGCACAGCAGGGGCAGGCGCGGGCGATGCGGCTCGAAAAGGAAACAAAATTCGAAGCGGCCTTTTCGGCGGCGCAGGCTGCCTTCAAGCGCCGCGAATGGGAGAAAGCGATCGCAGAGTGCCAAAACGCCCTCCGGGTCGATGCAAAACGCAGCGATGTCTCGGCCATGCTCAAGTCTGCGCGCGAAAACGCCCACGCCGACGCAGTAAAGAAATCTCTCGCCAAAGGCTATGCCTACGAGAACGAGCATCAGTGGAAGGAAGCGCGCGACGCCTACAACCAGACCCTCCAGCTTGAGCCCGATCAGCCTGATGCAAAGGAGGGCTACATCCGCGCCGGAACGATGATTCGCACGCTCCTCCAATACGAGCGCTACATCGCCGACGCCGAGCAATTTGCCGCGAAGGCCGAATTTCAGGCCGGGATTCGCGTCTTCAATCAGGCCATGTCGGTCAAGCCCGCCTATCTCGTGAACAACGACAAAGTGCAGCAGCTTCACGAAATGCTGATGGCGCAAAACAAGCCCGTTGAGGTCACCTTCAAGTCCGACGGCAAGACTTGGTTTTCCATCGAAAATTATCGGCTCCCGAGCCAGTTCGAAACCAATACGATTAAAATGCTCCCGGGCGACTACGCGGTTATTGGCCGGCGCAAAGGCTATCAGGACGTGCACATTCTTCTACAGGTGCGGAACGGCACGCCGCTGCAACCGGTGACGGTTGTCTGTAATTATCAGTCGAACGGACTCTGAACTCCCTCAAACCCCATGCGCTCGCGAATATTTCTCCTGTGTTTTGCGTCGCTGCTGATCGCTTCGCTGCGCGCGCAAACGACATCGTCGGGTTCGGCTGCAAACGGCTCGCGCACGGCTGCGCGCGCGCCGGCGAAAGGTCCGTTACCCGATCCGGCGTTGCTCGACGGCTCGGCGCAGCCCGTGGAAAAACATCCGGACTACGGCATGCTCGGGGACTTCGAACTTCCCGGCGATGACAACGCGAAGAGCGGAAAAATGGGCGGCCAGCAAAACCCGGAACAGAAGGGAGGCGGAGGCGGCCAGCAGCAACAGAATCAATCTCAAAACGGCGGCGGTGGCCAGATGGCGGGCCTTCCCGCCGGTTCCACGGGCGGTGGCGGTGCGCAATCGTCCACGCCGCAGATGCCCGGCGCGCAGCAGGGCGGGGGCGCCGCCGGCGGTGCGCAGCAAGGCGGCCAGCAATCCAACGCCCAGGGCGCGGGCGGCGCAGGTGCCGCGGGCGCGGCGGGCGATCCGAATGCGAAGGCGGACGGTATCCAAGTCGCCGGCCTCGATGGCGATTCCTCCGCGGCGGGCGCCGCCGGTGCAGGTGGCTCGGGCGACAATGTGCCCAAGCCCCAGCAAGTCGCGATCGGCGACAAGGCATCGCAAATCACGCCTGTAGCCAATGCTCCGGGGGTCGTTGGTCAGCAGGCGGCGGTGGCCAACAGCACCCAGCAGATGGAGTCGAAGATCGGCAAGGGTGCGGGAGCTGGACCTAGCGGGGGCAACGGTGGTGGCCGCGCGGTCGAAAAGGGGCGGACGATGCCTTCGGGCCTTTGAGTTTTTCGATGCAACCGCTTCTGCTCTGCGTGAAAAATTTTCGCCGTTTCGCTTTTTGCCTACTCGCATTTGCTGCGGTCGTGATCGCGCGCGCGACCACGATGATTTATCCGGTCGAAGCGATTGACGACCTGTGGAATCTGCCGGCGGACGATTTCAAAACGAAATATGCCGGCATCAACATCACCGGGCTCGGCCCGAGCGACGAAGGCTGGTATGTACGCTATCGCCACGAAAACCTTACTTACCTCTTTGGTCCGCTCGCCGACAGCGAGGCTGCGCAGAAAAAGAAGTGGGATCTCGAAACGGTGCGCGATGCGGCGATCCGCAACCGGCCTTCGCTGACCAGCAGCAAGGTCGACTACGTGAAATTCAATTACTCCGGGGTCTACGGCAAGGGTGGCGGCAATACGCCCTACAAAGGCAAGAAAGGCGATGGCTCCGGTGGCGGCGATGGCGACGACAAGAATGGCAGCGGCTCTGGCGGCGACCGCAAGGATGGCTCAGGCTCGGGCAAGGACGGTTCGGGCAAAGACGGCACCGGTTCAGGCGATGGTGACAGCTCCGGCAATGGCGACAAACTCGCGGGCGGCGACGGCACCGATGGATCGGGCGGCGCTAATGGAGACGGCTCCGGCAACCAGTCGGGCAGTGGCAAAGACGGAAAAGGCGGAAAAGGTGGAAAGGATGGCCAGTCGGGTTCCGGCGACGGGTCGGGCGATGGCTCTGGCAATGACGATGGAGGAGTCGTGGGCGCCGGCAAAAACGGCGCACTGCAAAAAGTCGCTTCAGCCAAAGGCGGCGGCAGCAGCAATGGCAGTGGCGGTCAGGGCGGCCAGTCTGGCGGCCAAGGCGGTCAGGGTGGACAGCAGGGCGGCTCTCAGGGTGGCCAGTCCGGACAATCCGGCGGCGGCTCGCAAGGCGGTGGCAGTTCCTCTGGCGGGCAGGGCGGTCAGCCGGGCGGCGGCTCGCCCGGTGGAGGATCGTCGGGCGGCGGTGGCAACCCACTCCAGCTCATCGGCACGCTCCTGAAAATGATTTTGGGGATCTGATTTTGCTGAGGCGGCCGGCCTCGGAGCGAATGAGCCTTCCGCTCTACAAATCCTGAAGCGCTATGAAGGTGCCACCGTTGCGGTAGCAGATTTCGCGCATCAGATTCGAGTAGCGCAGGCCCGTGTTGCCCATCGAAAACGTGTAGCGGATCGTCGTGGGAAACGCGACGCAGTTGATGACGACCTTCCGGTTGCCACTCTCGTCGGCGGGGTTGTGCTGATCGACCCAGCGGATGACGTTATCGGCCGTGTCGCTCTCCGCATATTCGTCGCCGAACACGTAAACGCCGAGTTTCATGTTCGTGTTGTTCTCGTCGTAGAGCGCGGTGAAGACGCGGCGCAGACCCGGCACGGGGCTGCTGATCGACTCGGCGTTGTAGCGGCGCAGTGTGCGCTTGATATTGTCGCGGGTCTCCTTGGTGTCGGGCAGCCACCCCATCGCGCCGGCTCGGCCGCCGTTGAGGACGAAGCGGCCGTCGGTGTCGAGCACCTGCACGCCGTCCACGTGCGGATAGACATCGAGCACCTCCTCAATCTTGCGGATCGCGATGCCCCAGACGCCGTCGGTATTGGGATCGCGCATCGAGCCCGAGGTATCGATCACGAAGGCGATATAGTTGGAGCCCACGGTGAGCCCGACCGGGGCGGGCTTCACGTCTTCGAGGACGACCTCGGCTTTCTTCTGGCGCGCGGCAATTTCTTTTTTCAACTCGTCGATATCGACGAGCATGGCATCCTGACCTTTCTTCTCGCGCGCGAGTTGGCCCTCGAGATCGTCGAGCAGGGCGTGCATCGAGTCGTTTTTGATGCGCGCGTCGGTGACGAGCGTGGAGATGCGGGCGTTGCTGCGATCGAGGTCTTCCTTGCTCGCGCTGAGCCGGGTCAGTTGCGCAAGTTGAGCGGCCATGATCTTCTGGAGATCGGCGAGCAGCTCGAGCTTCTCCTTTTGCTTCGAGTCGATGCTGAGCACAAAGATCAGGATGATCGCGCCGAAGCCGCAGCAAATGCAGTCGAGAAACGCGAGCGAGAAGACGGAGGTCTGGCGGCGGCGGATCATTGTTCGGGCCAGTATTTGGAGGGACTGACGAGTGCGCCGCGGCTGGCGTTGGCGAGCATCCAGTATTCGGCGGTGCCGGCGGGATCGCCGCTCATGGGGAAGAGGATCGTGCTGACCGGGATGCGCGGCGGGAGTTGCTTCACGGCGAGTTCAAAGAAACGGATGCGCTGTTCGTCGCCGACGTCGCCGTCATAGGGGAGGGTTTCGCTCTTGGTCGGCAGGCTGTCGGTGAAAAGCACGATGCTGTCGGGCAGGCGTGGCAGATAGCGCACGGAGGCGAAGGCGCGCTCGAGGTTGGCGCCACCCTTGGGCACGACTTGGTGGAGGCGTTTCACGATTTCGCCGAGGGTCTTTTTGTCGGTGGTGCTGAACCACTCGTCACCGCGATCGGGGAGAACGGGCACGACGTCTTCGTTGAAGAAGAGAACTTGGAAGTGTGTCTGAGGCCCGAGGGAGGCGAGCATCCACTCAAGCGAGTGGATGACGCGCTGCCATTTTGGGGCTTCGCGTTTTTTCTCGTCGGAGTCGTCGAGGCGCGAGGCCGCGTCGTCTATCGTTTCGCCGAGCATCGAGCCGGACATACGGACGACGAAGACGATGAAATCGCCGGTTAGGCGGACGCCGGTGAGATACTGCCGGCGATCGACGTCAGGTATAGGGATGGGCGCGTGATCCTCGGTGGGGAGGTTTTTCTTTTCACCGAGGAGGGTATTGAGTGCGTCCTTCATGGCGCCCGTCTGCTGGAGCATGAGGAGCAGTTCGCGGCGGCGCTCGGTGAGTTTGAGTTCGTCCTGGTTGTTTTTCGCGTTGATGTCGTTGAGTTCGAGTTGCGCGGCGGCGAGGACCTTGGCGAGGCGATCGAGGTCCTGCTCGCTGAGGCTGATCCGCTGGGCCATCTGGCGGGCCCGATCGCGGAGGTCATCGAGGTCGGCCTGATCAACCTTGGTCTTCTGCGTAATGGTGAGGATGAAGACGAGGAGGACGGCGCCGAAGCCGCAACAAATGCAGTCGAGGAACGCGA
Organism: uncultured Opitutia bacterium; assembly: GCA_903896015.1. Classification (GTDB taxonomy): domain Bacteria; phylum Verrucomicrobiota; class Verrucomicrobiia; order Opitutales; family Opitutaceae; genus CAITWF01. The sequence goes on from CAITWF010000026.1 coordinate 65,626, forward strand.
GGCTGAAGACCTCGGTCTCGCGGCGGCGGTTGGCGAGGCCCATGGCGCGGAGCGATCAGTGCGTGCCGTTGGCGCAGTGCGCGAAGAGCACTTCGGCGGCGGCGGAACCGCAGCGAATCGTCAGCCGATCGCCGGTATCGACGGCGACGCGCGGGGCCGCCGTGCCGTTGGGTGCTGCAGGATCGACGAACCAAAGGCGGCCGTTTTCGCGCACGAGTGGCACGAGACAGTCTTCGCCGACGTGAAAGCTGTCAGGGAGCGAGAGACTGGCGCCGTCGTGAGCCGGCCCGATCGTGTAACGACCGCTGCCGGCGAGCGAGTGGCCGACGCCGTCGAGGATCGCGTGGGTGGGGGCGGGGCGCGTTTCACCGTGGCGGGATTTTTGGAGGCGCGCTTCCCAAGTGTTGGTTGCGCTGCGGCGGGTGTCCGAGAGCGGCACGGCGCGCTCAACGGGTACGTCCGCGAGATCGGAAGGGGGGCGGAGGCGTTGCTCGCCGATGCGCGCGGCGCCAGCGGCGGCGGCACCGGCGGGGAGACGCAGATGCCGGACGAAACCGGCGGCGCGTAATTTTGCTTCGAGGCCGGGCAGCACGGCGGTGCGCGCGGTGAGTGCGATCGTGCAGAGGTTGGGCGCGTGCGCGGTGTGATCGATGAACGCGTGGAGGCCCTGCACGAGCGTCGCGACGAAGGCCGACGTGTCGGTGACGAGCTGATCGCGTTTCGCGAGCATCTCGTAGTTGCGGGTGGCGGTGTTGAGTTGGTAGCGGTGCTCGTCGGCGCCGTGTTCGAGGAAGTCTTTCGTCTGTCGGAAAAAGGTCTGTTCGACGCGGCCATCTTCCAGGATGTCGAACGCGGTATGGCGCAGGAAGCGGTTGCCCATCGTGGCCGTGAGGTGCTTCAGGAGCTGGGCGTAGCCGGAGTTGGGAAGGTGGAGGAAATGTTTGCGTTCGAGGCGATCGTCGGCGGCGAGGAGGGTGAGGTCGGCGCCTTCGAGCTGAACGTCAACGACGACGACGGGCAGGGTGGGGTTGAAACCCGGGGCCCGTGGATCACAGAGCGCGGCGCAAGCCATGTCGACGACGCCAGCCAGCGGGAGCTTGAGCTCGGCGGCCATGCCGAGGATGAGACCGATTTTTTCCTCTTCGGTCTCCTCGTCCTTTAAGTACGTGCCCGGCACCGCGAGCACGAGGCTCGTCGGCGCACCGGCGGTCGCGGCGAGGCGACCGGCGTATTCGCGCAGGAAGAAGAATGCCAGTTCGGAAAACGAGGGCGGACGCGTCGCGAGGTTGAGCGAGGAGACGGAATCGTGCGCGAGCTTCGCCCAAAACGTATGTGTGACGCGACGCGGGTGGACGAACCACATCTCCTCGGCCGCGCGGCCAAAGGTGTAATTGGAGCCCTCGTGATAGGCAAAGCCCGGCCACTCGGTCGCCCCCTGACGATCAGCGATGTCGAGTAGGCGCGTGTCGGCGCCGGTGCAGGTCGCGGCGCGCAAAGCGGCGTCGCACAGTTCTATTCCGTGGGTCGGCATGGTTGGGACGATCAGGTGTAGCTGCCGGCGGTTTCGTCCTTGGTCGGCACCTTCATCACTTCGACGAGTTTGTCGCGGCAGAACCGCTGAGTCTCGATGATAAACGCCTCCTGCTGCGATTGCACGATGTGCAGAACATACATGAGGACGATGCAGAGCATGAGGCCAACGAAGGTGGAGTTGAACGCGATACCGAGGTTCTTAGTGACGGCGGACACATCGCCGTGGATCGCCTGCTCGGCGAACGACAGCGCGTCGCCGATGCCGCGCACTGTGCCAATGAATCCGATTGCGGGAATGGCCCACGCGATGTAGCGCACGAGCGAGAGCGAGGAGTCGAGTTGATCGCCCGTGAGCTCGGCGCGCTCCTTGACGGCGTTGGCGGCTTCCTGGACAGAGTTGGTGGCATGGAAGCGGTAGAGCGCGGCGAGCAGGCACTCGGGGAGCAAGCGCTCGTGCCACTTCGGCTCGCGATCGACGACGGCCTTGAGCTCCTTGTAACGATCGAGCGCATCTTCCGGGATAATGCGTTCACCGGGCTGTACTTTGATGAAGTCGTGTTTGAGAAGCCGGCGCTCCTTGTTCAGCTGAATGAATTTGTAACTGAGGACGATCATGCCCCAGAAGCAGAAGATCACTTCCCACTTCGGTTCGCGGTCCTTGATTACGACATAATAGGGGCGGTCCTCGATTTCTTTTGGGCCGTTTTCCGAGTGGGCGGCTTTGACGTCGCGCTCGATCAGCCAGTTGGTTGCGCGGGGGGTCACCACGGCGGCATAAAACCAGTGCACCACGACGACCGCGAAAATCAGGCCGATGTTGGGCACCAAAAACTCGAGCGAAAGAATCCCCTTGTTTCGTGAAATCATAGGACTAAGAATTTGGGCGGGTTGTTACAAACGCGAAGTAGCCTAAACGATGCCGTGCTGAAAAATTCCGAAGTCAGTGCTTTGCTGGCCTGGCGGGCCGGGGTAGTGAGCGCTGACTGCAAGAATCGCATCCTTGTTTGATAAAAAAGCGAACACCGCTATCATAGAGCGAGTTTTATTCTCTGCAACGGCACTTTTGATTTTCCCATCTGTCGTCAAAACCATGGAGTCAATTCTTCCCCTCAACGGTTCCGTCGTGTCCCTGAAAAAAATCGCATGCGTCTCGACTGCGCTGGCCTTGCTCGTGGCAGGCAGCGGGTGCTCTTCCGGGGTCGCTCCCTCCAAAACCGCTAGCAACGCGGGGACAGGTGCGGTGGTCGGTGGTCTCGGTGGCGCAGTGGTTGGCAACAACAGCAGCCTGGGCACTGGCACAGGCGCAGCTATCGGCGCCGGTGCCGGCGCCATCATCGGTGGCGTCATCGGCATGGTGCAGGAGGCGAAGGACCGCAAAGAGCAGGATCGTCTCGCGCAGGAACGCGCCTACCAGCAGGACCTCGCGAAGAAACGCGCGGAGGAAGCGAAGCGCAAAGCCGCCGAGGACGAGGAACTCGCGATCGCGCAAGGATTCCGCATCACCGACATCGAGCTGAACGATGCGCAGAAGAAAACCGACGACACGGCCGATCGGTTGAAGAAACTGCAGAACGAAAAGGCCGCCGCGCTCCAGCGCAAGAAGACCCTCGACGATCTGCATGAAAAGCAGCTCTCCAATGAAGCCGAGATTGCGCGCCTTGAAGAGGAACTGGCTCGGCTGAAAAGCGATGAGGCCGCCCTGCCGGTCGCAAAAACCTCGGCTAGCACGCCGGCCGCAGGCGCGAAGTCTCCGGCGCCGGCTGCTGCGATTAAGCCCGGGCCCTAGCCGGCGCACAATCTGCTTTCCCCCTCGCGGCCCGGTTCCGCCACCCCAAATTTCCAGTTTAACCGAATCGTTCTCATGAAGCTGCCCCTCGTCCGCTGCTTCGCCTCCACTGCGGCGATCGTGTCCGGGTTTGTCATCACCGGTTGCGCCACATCGACCTATGAAGTGAAGGTAGATGCGATTAGCAAAGCACCCTCGGCCACGGCGAAGTCGGGTGTCGAACCGCAATCCTACAAACTGAAAAGCAAGAACCCTGCGCTCGGCGAAGAAAACCTCCGCTACCGGGAAGCCGCCGAATACGTGAAGACAGCCCTCTCCAGCAAGGGCCTTTACGAGGCGCCCTCGCAGGATCGGGCCGACATGATCGTCGAACTCGATTATGGCATGGATGCGCCGCGCACCAAACTCGAAAGGGTCAGTGTGCCCGTTTACGCTCAAGCTGGGGGCGGCGTGCGGTACGAGCAAGTCCCTGTCACCGACGCGAAAGGAAACGCGAGTTACCGCACCGTCGCTGTCTACCAACCGCCACGTAACGAACTCATCGGTTTCGACGACGTCCCGCGGCAGGTCACGATCTACGAAAAATACCTTCGTGTGACCGCGCGTGAGAACAAGCCCGCCCGAGAGGGTCGGGCGCCGGATGAGGTATGGAGCGTTAACGTCTCCACCGAGGACGAGAGCAAGGACCTGCGCAAATACCTGCCGATCCTCGCCTCTGCCACCGCGGACTACATCGGGAAGGACTCAACCACTCAGCGCACGGTCAAAATCAAGGATCCCTCGCAGATTACGGAATTCATTCGCAGGGGAGTGAGCGACACGTCTTCCGCCGTTGCCGCGCAGCCGACCGAGCGCCCGAAAAACTGACGCAAAGGTCGACTGCCTTGGAAGAATGAAAAGCCCGCTTCAATCGAAGCAGGCTCTGCAAAACTGGCGGGATGGACGGGACTCGAACCCGCGACCTTCTGCGTGACAGGCAGACGCTCTAACCAACTGAGCTACCACCCCGTGAGACGGGAAAGGGCCGGAACGTAGGTTTGGCGACAGGCGAGTCAAGTGCGGTTTTGTCGAGCCCTCGCTTTCTCGCGACACACGTTCCCAGGGAACGTTTCCCAACGATCGCATCGAGGATCGTCCTTATTTCGGGAGGTGGCGCGCGACGGCGTGGGCGATCTCTTCCAGCGCGGGAGGCTTGTGCACAATTTCCCGGATGCCCGCCTCCAGCAATGCGGCCTGCTCGCGCGGAGTGATCAGACCGCTGATCAGCAACACCGGCAGGTCTGGACGCCGTTGCAGCATTTGCGCGGCGAGTTCGCCACCGTTCAGGCCCGGCATCGCGAAGTCGGTAAGGACGAGCGCGAAGGCGGTGGGGGTTGCGAGGAAACGCTTTAGGGCGTCCTCGGGTCGGTCGCATGCCGTCACGTGGTAGTCGAGCGACCTGAGTCCATATTCAAGGGCCACGCGGCTCGCGGGATCGTCGTCCACCAGCAGCAGATGCTGGCCACGCGCCGGTGGCGGTCTGGCTGGTTCCGCCGGAGCGAGTTGAACCGGCTCCGCGCTGGCCGGAAAATAAATTTCAAAGGCCGATCCTTGTCCGGGTGTGCTGCGCACTTGAATCGCCCCGCCGTGGGTGGCAACGATGCCGTGCACGACGGCGAGGCCGAGGCCGGTTCCCTGACCCGTTTCCTTGGTGGTGAAAAAGGGTTCGAATATTTGCGCCTGCGTGGCGGCGTCCATGCCGCAGCCGTTGTCGACGACGGAGAGCCTAACGGCCGGGGATACGCCGAGGGTCGGGTGGGCCTGCGCCAATTCGGAAGGCGGGTCGCAGCGCTCGACGCTCACGGATATCCGGCCGCCGCGCAGCGGAAGCGAATGCCACGCGTTGGTGCAGAGGTTCATCACGACTTGGTGAATCTGGGTGGGATCAGCGAGGATCGGCGGACAGCCGGGCGTGAAATGCCACACGAGCTCGACATTGGCCGGAAGGGTGGAGCGCAAGAGGCGCAGTGCTTCTGCGACGATGAGGCTGAGTTCGGCGCGCACGCGTTCGCCGCTATGCCGCCGGCTGAAGGTCAGAATTTGGCGAACAAGTTCCTTCGCCCGCTGGCTGGAGGCATATGCCTGATTGAGCCAGGAGTGGGCGCTGTGGCCGGAAGGCAGTTCGTGCCGGGCTAGTTCGATGAAGCCGAAAATGCCGGTGAGAATGTTGTTGAAGTCGTGTGCAATGCCACCGGCCAGCGTGCCGATCGATTCGATTTTCTGCGCTTGGCGCACGGTCGCTTCGAGTTGGGCCCGCGCCTCCTCGGCGCGGAGGCGCTCCGAGACGTCGCGAAAGCTCCACACGCGGCCGGTGGGCTGACCGTTGACAAGTTGCGGCCGTGAGTAGCGCTCGAAGACGCGTCCGTCTTTGAGGCGGACCGTGTCGAAGCTTTCCGCGAGCGGTTGCGCGTAGAGTGCACGGACTTTTTCGACAAAACGTTCTGGTTCCTCGAGCAGCGTGATGGCATGCTGGAGCGCGCCGGTGTCACTCCGGGAGTCCAAAATCTCCTGCGGGAGACCCCACATTTGGGCGAAGAGCCGGTTGTAGGTTACGATCTGGCCGGCGAGGTCGACCACGAGGATGCCGTCCGCGGTCGACTCGAGTGTGGCGCGCGTGATCGCCAACAGATGATCGCGGGCTTGCTCGGATTCTTTGCGCGCGGTGATGTCTTGCAGGATATTGAGGCTATAGGGCCGTCCGCCGATTTTGATAAACGTGCCGCTGTAGAGCGCGGTAAACTCGGTGCCGTCGCGCCGGCGCATCCTGGCTTCCATCGCGCGGACGGCGCCATCGCGGGCTAGGATGTCCAGATAGTGCTGCCGCAGTGTCAGGTCGACCCAGACGTCCAACTCGACCGTGGTGCGACCGATCGCGGTGGCCCGCGTGAAACCGAAAGCGATTTCGGCGGCAGTGTTGGCTTCGATCACGCGCCCATCGGGCACGCTGAGAATACAAATAATAACCGGACTATTATCGAAGATACCGCGGAAGCGCTCCTCGCTTTCGCGGAGCGCGGTGGTGCGCGCAGTGGCGATGGCATCAGCTGTGTCGCGCAGCCGTTGCAAACTGGCCACCCACGCTCCCGCAAACACGGTGAGCACCGCGAAGCTCACCGCAATGAAGGCCAGCGGCGGCTGGCCCCGGCGGTTGAATTGTGGTCCGCGATTCCAGCACAGCGTGAATTCATGCCCGAGAACGTTGCGGACATTGGTCAGGCCAAACTCGCGCGGTAGCGGATTTTCCGGAGTCGAGCTGTAAAGGAGATGCGCGGAGTCGAGTTGCTCCTGATCAAAAACGTGGAGTTGCAGCCGGCCGGCGCGGGCGCCCAGCGCACTGGCGAAAAATTCCTCCGTGATAAAACTGCCCGCTACCCACGCCTGCAGTGCGGCACGGCGCTCCGCCACCGTGGCGATCGGCAGGCCCGGACGAAAAACGGGCACGCAGATCAGAAAGGTCGGGCGCGGCGGAGAAATACCGGCCTCACGGATGAGACTGGCGACTCTGGGTTCGTCGGTATCACGCGCGGTCTCAAAGGTCGCGCGTTGAGTAGGGTCAGTCGCCAGATCGAGACCGATCGCGGAGCGGTTTTCCGCGTGGTTCGCAGCATAGCCGATCACGAAACTTTTCGACCGATTCCCGACCGGGCCGCCGAAAATATCGTGGATCGTGAAATCCTGCGCTCCTTCGGCGCGCATCCGCACGATAAAGGACTCGCGATCTTCGGGCGCGACAGGAAAAACCGCGCCGAGGCGTCCGAGGCTCAGCTCGCGGTGACGGAGATCGAGCGCATCGCAAAACGCGATCCAGCGATCGCGCCCGATGTCGGGCGACACGGCGAGCAGGCTTGCGGCACTGCGCAGCACTTCAAGGTTGGAGGTGATTCGCTGCTCGATCGCGAGCCGGGCGTTGCCGGCGAGTTGCTCAAAATCCTGTTGTTCGGCGCGCCGGTTGACGCTTTCGGCATATTCAAAAAGACCGCCGCTCACGATCCAGCCGGTCAGCAGCAGCGCCAGCGGCAGACGTTTGACGAGATTCAACCGCCGATGCAAGGGAGGCAGCGCGAGCGCGACCAACGCCACGATGCCGAGAAAGAATTCGGCGTGCGCTGGCGGGGACGCGCTCCGGCCGAGATCGGCCGTCACCAAATCGCGGCTCGGGTGGTTGAGCACCATCGCCACCGCGCCCACGGTCGCCGCGATCGCACGGGCGCCCAGCGCGCCAAACTGAGCGGTGGCCAGTAGAAGAATTGGGAACAGCGCGAACAGCACGATCTCGTTGTCCGCCCAGCCGAAACCACGCGCCGCGGCGGCGGTCGAAAGCACAAACAGCCCGGCCCCCAGCAAAAATTGGCGTCCCCGGGCGGCGCGCAGGTGATTCAGTTTCGGCAGGGCGGTCAGCAGAGGAAAAACCAGCACGACCCCGAGGAAATCGCTGGCAAACCAACTCTCCCACTTTGCAGCTGCACCCGCCACGGGCGTCGACCTCAGGGCAAGCGCGAGAAGGCCCAGACTCGCCGACCAAAGCGCAACGGCTGTCGCGACCAGAATACTATTCACCGGCTGCCTAAAATCTTCCTCCAGATTTTTCCACCACGCTGCAGAGCGCTGCCAGAGCCACGCGCCCAGACCGGCCGCGAGCACGTTGGTCGCACCGATCAGCGCGCCACTTGCGAGAGACGACGCGGGAGCGTTGCGTTCCAAAATCATTCTCGCCGCCTCACCCAATGCGATTGCGGCCAGCATTCCTCGGCCATAAGTCGCCACGAGCCAGAGCCCCACGCCCGCTGACGGCCAGACCAGACTCACCTGTCGCCCCTCGCCGACGAAACTCGTCCCCAGTCGCTCGATGGCCATGTAGAGGACCAGCGAAAAAATCCACTGCCACGACGTAAACCGGCGAATTTCGCCTGTCGGCGCGATGGAAGCGTCAAGGGTCACGTGCGGTGATCGATTGAGTTGAGCAGGGTGGCGGCGCAACGCGTGCGATCGCGGAGGGCTGGCAGCCTGCGACCTGCATCAAGAGTTTCGAGGCTCTCCGATACAAGGCCATTCAGGGTGCCTCCGATTTCTCGCGCCCCCCACGGCGGAGCGATCGGCCGAGGAAAGTCGAATCCGACTTCACGGACGGAAATGCAGGGTCGCACGCGCCTGTTTGTGTGGCGGGGCTGGCCTTCGGGCCTGCACGGAAATTTTGCGTTGCTGAATTAGTCGCCGCGCGCACTTTGCCAGTTCTCGTTGCCGAGGACGCGTGGACGACAGGCGAGTCTCCGGAAACGAGGTTGCAGGCGACGTTTTAGGTCGTGGACAGTAGCCGCGGTGGTAGCTCAGCTGGATAGAGCAGCGGTTTTCTAAACCGCCGGTCGGGTGTTCGAGTCACCTCCACCGCGCCAAATTTTTCTCTCATGGTCAAAATCACCGGCGAATATCAAGGCGAGCTTCACTGCGTCGCGAAACACGAACCCTCAGGCTCCACGCTCGTCACCGATGCGCCCAAGGACAACCAGGGTCGCGGCGAGGCGTTTTCGCCCACCGATCTGGTCGCGACTGCGCTTGGCACCTGCATCGCGACCACGATGGCGATCGCCGCGCGCAAGCACGGCGTCGAACTCCGCGGCCTGCGCTACGAAGTCATCAAGGAAATGTCCGCCGATGCCCCGCGCCGCATCGCGCGGCTCGCGACCCAAATCTGGATGCCGATTCCCGAATCGCATCCCGCCGCCAAACCGCTCGTCGGCGCCGCGCACAGCTGCCCGGTGCACCGCAGCCTCGATGCCGCTGTTGATCGACCAATCACCTTTCATTGGTCGGCGTAGTCCTTTCGCTCGGAGGCGCTGCATTGCGCGAGCGGGTTTGCAACCTACGGTGCAGGTGGCTCCGCGGGTCCAAAGCGGTAGGTCATGTTGAAAATCAGATCGATTCGCTTCGAGACAAAGGCGTGGACTTTCAACTTGCCACTCGTCGCGTCGGTCGGCGTGGCCCGGCCTTCAAATCTTCGCTCGGCTCCGCTTGAGCTTACGCCGTGGCCGGAAAAATCCACGACCTCGCCGCGCGCGAGTTTGCGCAGTGTTTCGTCCGGTGCGTCGAGAAACAGTTTCCCGGTTTCGCTCATGAAGAAATAAGGGAAGACCTTCGCCGTGTAGTCGGCCGCGTAGACGCCTGCCACGCGCGTCGCCGGCGAAAACGACATCGTCACCGACCCGATATAGATCGACGTCTTCGCAGGATCCACGACCACACGATCGAAGCGTGAGAGTGACTCATCGGCCGCCATCGCGGCCAGCGCGAGGCACCCCAGCAATATACAGAGCACGCGGCGAAACATGGCGCGACTGTGCGCGACGAAAAGTCGCGGGCAAGTGTGGAGCGCGGTTTTCGCGTTGCGCGCCGCCGTGGCGGGCCGTCTGCTCGGCGATTGCCATGGCCAAGTCTTCTCACGCGACCTGGGGCGGGCGGTTCTCCGCCGGCCCCGCCGAATTGATGCTGCAGTTTAGCGAGTCCGTCTCGTTCGACCGCCGCCTCGCACCCTTTGACATCGCCGGTTCGAAGGCCCACTCCGCCATGCTCGCCCACGTCGGCCTCATCACCGCGAAGGAGCGCGACGCCATCCATGCAGGCCTCGATGCGATCCTCGCTGAAATCAGCGCCGGAAAGTTTTCGTGGGAGACGAAGTTCGAGGACGTGCACATGAACATCGAGCAGGCGCTCACGAAGCGTGTGCCCGCCGCCGCGAAGCTTCACACGGCTCGGAGCCGAAACGATCAAGTCGCGACCGACATGCGGCTGTGGTTCAAGTTTTCCTGCAGCGTCCTGGCCGAAAAAATCCTTTGCGCCCAACGCGCGCTCCTCGTCACCGCCCAGGCGAATCGCGCCGTGCTCATCCCGGGCTACACGCACCTCCAGCGCGCGCAGCCCGTCTTCCTTTCGCATCACCTCTTCGCGTGGCTCGAGATGCTCGAGCGCGATCGTGCCAGGCTCGCCGACGTCGCGGCGCACGCCAACTGGTGCCCGCTCGGCTCCGGCGCGATCGCCGGCACCACGCTCCCGATCGATCGCGAGTTTTCGGCGAAGGCGCTCGGCTTCGTCGATGCGAAGGGCCGCCCGCAGGTCACCCAAAACTCGATGGACACCGTCGCCGATCGCGATCTGTTTATTGAGTTTGCCGCCGCGTGCGCAACGTTTGGCGTGCACCTCTCGCGCATCGCGGAGGATTTGATTTTGTGGAGCAGCGCGGAGTTTAAGTTTGTCGAACTGCCCGACGCGTTCTGCACCGGCTCCTCGCTGATGCCGCAGAAGAAAAATCCCGACTCCTGCGAACTCCTCCGCGGCAAATCCGCGCGCCTGCAGGGCAACCTCCACACCCTCCTTACGCTCACCAAGGGCCTTCCGCTGACCTACAATCGCGATCTGCAGGAAGACAAACCGCCGGTCTTCGACAGTTTCGATCAATCCGCGCTCTGCGCCGATGTGCTCGCCGGCACGCTCGCGGGGATGACCACCCATCCCGATCGCTGCGCTGCGGCCGTGAACGACCCTGCGTTGCTCGCGACGGACCTCGCGGACTATCTGGTGCTCAAGGGCGTGGCGTTTCGCGACGCGCACCACGCGGTTGGCGCCGTCGTGCGTCTCGCGGAGCAGAATAAAGTCCTGCTCAACCAACTCGCCCTCGAAGACGTGAAGAAAATCAGCGCCGCCTTCGGCGCCGACTGGGTGGAAGTCTTTGATCTCAAGCGCGCGCTCGCGAACCGAGAAGGCACCGGCATGCCCGGCCCGAAGCAAATAGCGAAGCAGTTCGCGCGGTGGGCGAAACTGTTGAAGTAGGCGCCTGCCCGCAGGCGATTTGTAGGGGCGCGACTTTTCCGCGTCCGTCCGAAAAGGCGCGCGCGAGGCGCGCCCCTACATTTCGTCTCGTCAGCTCTGGTAACGCTCGTCACTTCTAGTCGCGCCGTTCCCACCGATGTCCGTCGAAGCCAGCCGCGCGGTTTTTCTCAGCTACGCCTCGCAAGACGCGCAGGCGACGCTGAGCCTTTGTGAGGCGCTGCGGGCCGCCGGCGTCGAGGTGTGGTTCGATCAAAACGAACTCGTCGGCGGCGACGCGTGGGACGCGAAGATCCGCAAGCAGATCGCTGACTGCGCACTGTTTGTGCCGGTGATCTCGGAGGCGACGCAGGCGCGGCGCGAGGGGTATTTCCGACTCGAATGGCGCATCGCGGCGCAACGCACGCACATGATCGCCGACGGCACGCCGTTTCTCGTGCCGGTGGTGATCGATGACACGCGCGACGCTGAGGCGCTCGTGCCTCCGGAGTTCAAATCCGTCCAGTGGACGCGCCTGCCCGGTGGAGATACGCCGGATAAATTCTGTGCGCGGGTGAAGACGTTGCTCGGTGGAGAGGGTAGGGACACCTCGCCGAGGCGTCCGTCATCCGATACGGACGCTGATCGCAGACGTCTCGGAGAGACGTCCTTACCGGCGAAGCCCGCCCGCTCGTGGTCCATTCCCGCGATCGTCGGCGTCAGTTTGCTTGTCGCTGCCGTCGCGTTTTTCGCGCTTCGCCCGCGTCGCAGCCCGGAAGAAATCGCGAAGCTACTCGCGAGCGCGCAGACCGCCGCGGCCAACGCCATCGCGAAATCCGTGTCGACCTCCAGCGTACCGCTTTCCGACGCCCAGAAACTCGTGGCGCAGGCGCGACAGATCTATGAAAACGGCGATGAGCTGGACCGGGAAAATCTCTTCCTCGCTGACGATCTCGTGAAGCGCGCCTTGGCGCTCGATGCGGCCGAGCCCAGCGCGTGGGAGTTGGGCGCCGCGCTTTCCTTCACGATGGTCTGGCACTCCATTGATGCCTCGCCCGCGCGCAAGGACCTCATGATGCGCCAGGCGGCACGCGCGAAGGCGCTGTCGCCGCAGTCTGTCGCCGCCCAAGTGGTCATGGTGGAGGCGCGGCTCGGCTTGATCTTTACCAGTGCGCCCGCGAACCAGAGCCGGGAGCTCTCCGAGATCGAGCGTGAGTTGATCGCGCTGGCGGAGCGGGAGCCCAGAAACGCGGAGGTGCAGTTCGCACTCGGCACCACCTACCGGTTTCTCGATCGCGCCGAGGATTCGATTCACGCCCACGAGCGGGAAGTCGAGTTTTCGGGCGGACGACCGAGGGCCACCGCAGACTTGTTGAACGTCCTGGTCCGGCGCAACCGCTTTGCCGAGGCGGAGGCGATCGTGGGGCCAGCCGTGAGCCGCCTACGAACCGGCCGGCTGCTGACCTTTGACCAGTTGCTTAAGCTGCGCTGGCGGGTGACCTTCCCGGTGCCCGCGCCGCCTTGGAAACATGGCCGGGCTGGCTGCTGCGGGAGGACCGCGGGGCGTTTTATGCTTGGCAGACTTGGTTGTTCTCCGGCCAGCCGGAGCGGGCGCTCAGTGTGGCGCAAGTGATGCCGCGCGACTACCTGCGCGACCATATTTTCTCCGGCCCGCGCGCCGTCCTCACCGCTCGCGCCTACGAGCTGGCCCGGAATAACGAGGCCGCGCAGGCCGATTGGCACACGGTGGTGCAACTCGCGAATCGCGAGCTTGGGTCGAATCCGGATGACGGTGGGGCGCTTTACTGGAAGGCTTGGGCGCTCGCCCGGCTAGGCGACTCTGACGGGGCCAAAAGCGTCAGCACGCTGCTGGAGCAGCGTCGGACTTTTGCGCAAGCGAGTTTCTTCGGAGCCACCAGCATGGCCCCGCTGTGGGTGACCGTGGGACGGACGGACCTTGCGCTGGCCGAGATCAAGGTGGAACTCGAGGGTAAGTCCGAGAAATATTCGGACCACATTGCGCTGACGCGCGCCATGCTCGAATTCGATCCGGCTTTCGCGCCCGTGCGAAGCGATCCCCAATTCAGGGAAATCATGGCCTTCGCTCCGGCTCCGGCGGATGCCGGCGCCGTCCCGGCGGACAAGTCCGTCGCCGTGCTGGCATTTGCCGATTTGAGCCCGGCGCGCGACAGCGAGTATTTTTCCGACGGTATCAGTGAGGAACTGCTCAACGTGCTGGCGAAGGTGCCGGGACTCAAGGTGACGGCGCGCACCTCGGCATTTTTCTTCAAGGGAAAAAATCTACCGATTCCCGAAATCGCGCAAAAGCTCGGCGTCGTCTACGTGATCGAAGGCAGCGTGCAGCGGGCGGGCGAGCGCGTGAAGATCACCGCGCAGCTCATCAAGGCGGCGGACGGGTTTCACGTTTGGTCGGACACGTTCACGCGCGACGCGAAAGACGTGTTCGCCGTCGAGGAGGAAATCGCCGGGCTCATCGCGAAACGGCTCTCGCTGAAACTCGGCGTGAGTTCCGCCGCGTCGACGGCGAGCGTTAACCCTCAGGCGTTCGAGCTCTACGTGCAAGCGCGGCAACAATGGAATTTGCGCACGACGGATGGCTTCAACCGCGCGGAAGACATGCTCTACCGCGCGCTCGCGCTTGAGCCGAATTTTGCCCGCGCCCACGCGGCGCTCGGTGATGTTTGGAATAACCGCGCGCAAAATGACGTTACGATCGGGGCCTTTGGCGACCGGAACTCGCGGGAGATACTGCGGATCAGGGCAAAAGCCCGCGAGGCGCTGACGCTCGATCCAAATTCCGCAGAAGCGCATGCCCTCCTGGGCAGTGTGCTTACGTCGGCTTGGCAAAGCGACGAGGCGGAGCGCGAACTGCGGCTGGCCATTGCGCTCAATCCGACTTACGCCACGGCCCACCAGCGCTTAGGCCGGGTGTTGTCCAACGAAGGGCTCCTGGACGAAGCCTTTGCCGAATTAAAGCTAGCCGCGGAGTTAGATCCGCTCTCACCCATAATTGTTGGCAACTACGCGAGAGCGTTGCGCTGGAGCGGGCGTTATACGGAGTCGCTGACGGTGGCGGAGCGGGCCATTGCGTTGCAGCCCGAAGGTGTCACCGTGTTGATTTCAAAAGGCCGGACGCTGCTCGCGCTCGGCCGCGCCGGCGAGGCAGCCGCCGTGGTTCTTGGGCTAACGGCGGATTCCGACTATAATGTCGTAGCTATGGTTGGGGTGCTCGCAGGCATGGGCCGGCGGGCGGAAGCGGAAGCCCAGCTCGCGCGCCTGAAAGATGGAAGCTGGCGTTGGTTTGGGCTCGCCGCGCTCGGCCGTCGCGCGGACAGCGTCGCGGGGTTCGATGCGCAACGACTTTCAGTGATCCAATTCACCGACTTTTTGTTTGATCCGAGTTGCGACCCTATTCGTGACGACCCGCGCATCGTGCAGGGACTCTCGTCCCTCGGCCTGACCGAGGCCCACGCCAGAGCGCAGGCGTGGCGCAAGGCGCATCCACCGGAGAAACCGGCGGCGAAGTAGGGGATGGGGCGGGTGCAGCCGTGTGTTGACGTGGCGGGCTGAAAACCCGACCTACTTCCGGTTCAAACGCATGGCTAAGGTCCGCATTCTCCCTGACCGCGTCGCGAATCAGATCGCGGCGGGGGAGGTGATTGAGCGGCCGGCGGCCGTCGTGAAAGAGTTGGTCGAAAATGCGCTCGATGCGGGCGCCACGCGCATCCAGGTGGAGTTTCGCCATGGCGGGAGATCGCTCATGCGGATCGAGGACAACGGTTCGGGGATGTCGCGCGACGATGCGTTGCTCGCGCTGGAGCGGCACGCGACGAGCAAGATTTCCGCGGCGGCTGATCTCGATTCGCTGGCGAGCTATGGGTTTCGCGGCGAGGCGCTGCCGTCGATCGCGAGCGTGTCGCGGTTCGAGTTGCAGACGCGCGAGGCGGGCAGCGACGTGGGCTCGGAGATCTTGGTGAACGGTGGAAAGTTCGTGCACGTGCGCGATTGCGGCCGGCCGGTGGGTACGCGCATCGAGGTGACGCATCTGTTCAACTCGGTGCCGGCGCGGCGCAAGTTTCTCAAAACCGATCAAACGGAGGCGGCGCACATCGTGCAGTGCGTGCGGCTCTACGCGCTGGCGTGTCCGCGCACGGCGTTCACATTGATCGAGGAGGGGCGGATCGTGTTTCGCTCGCCAGAGTGCTCGACGCTCGCCGAGCGGATTGCGGAAATTTTCGGGAGGCAGACGGCGGAGTCGCTCGCGCCGATCGAGGCGGCGGAGCCGGGTCTGCGGCTGAGTGGGTTGATCGGTCGGCCGGGAATTGGGCGGGCGACGCGGCACGAGATGATCGTGTTTGTGAACGCGCGGCCGGTGGACAGCCGCACATTGAATTACGCGATCATTGAGAGCTATCACGAGTCGCTGCCGAAGGGGCGCTACCCGCTCGCGTTTGTTTTCTTCGAGTGCGATCCGGCGGCGGTCGACGTAAACGTGCATCCGGCGAAGCGCGAGGTTCGCTTCCGCAGCGAGCCGCAGGTGCGAAGCTTCGTGATTCGATCGGTGCTGCAACGGCTGCGGGAACTCGGTGGGGGCCCGGAATCCGGATTGCGGAGACCGGATGGGTTTCAGGCGGTGCCGGCGCCGTTGGCTGCATCCCAGGCGACATTGCCGGGCAGGGCGGCGACGGTCGTTGCGGCGGTTCCGTTTTCCTCGTCTGCACCCGTGGTGTCAAAGCCGCCGCCACCGGCCGCCTCCCCGAGCCATCCGGTTTCTGCAATCCACCATCCGCAATCGCCGGCGCCCCCGGCGCCGGCGTGGCGATTCCTTGGGCTCGCGCACGGCAACTACGTTTTGTTCGAAACGTCCGCCGGCCTCGTGCTGCTCGATCGGCGGGCGGCGCACGAGCGGGTGTGGTTCGAACGGTTGCGCGACCAGTTTCGCGTCGGCGCGGTGCCGAGCCAGCGGCTGCTTCTGCCGATCCCGCTCGAACTCGATCCGATCGCAGCGGCGCTGTTGGTCGATCGGCTAAAATTTCTGGCCGCGCACGGCTTCGACGTCGGCGAGTTTGGCCGGAATTTTTTCCGGATCGAGGCGCTGCCGACATGGATGGAGCCGGGAGACGCGGAGCCGTTTCTGCGCGATTTGATCGGGGCGTTTCGCGACGGGCGGCTGCCCGAGAAGAACGCCGACCTCGCGCGCGAGGAGTTGGCGCGGATCGCCGCGGCGAAGGCGATCCGTCTGCCGGACAACGCCAGCGAGGCGGAATCACGCGCGCTAGTCGCGCAGCTTTTCGCCACGCCGACGCCGCTCGCGAGCCCCGCAGGCCGGCCGACTTACATCGAGTTGAACCACGGCGAGCTGGCGCGGCGTTTTCACAAATAAGCCTCACGTCGCGCTCGCTCTGGCACGAATAATGATTTAGCCCAGTGTCCCTTTCACATGCCGACTGCTGCCAAGAAAAAATCCGCCCGCACGACCAAGCCCGCCGCGAAATCCGCGCCGAAGAAAGCCATCGCGAAGAAGACCGCGCGCCCCGCCGCACTGCCCGCGAGCACGGCGCCTTTTCCGCTTACCAGCGTGATTCATAGTCCGCACGCGGGCGAGGACAAGCCGGCGGACGTGTTGCGCTCGCTGATCCAGCGGCATCTGGTGTCGACGCTCGCGCGCCACGCGGGCTCGGCGACACCGCGCGACTGGTGGGTCGCGACCGCGCTCGCCGTGCGCGACACGATCCACGAGCGCATGATCACCACGCAGGCGGTGCATAACGCGCAGAATGTCCGCCGCGTTTACTACTTCTCGCTCGAGTATCTGATGGGCCGGCTCTTCGGCAACAACCTGCTCTCGACCGGGCTCCTCGACACCGCGTGCGCGGCGCTTACGTCGCTCGGCCAGGACTTCGAGAGGATCCGCGAGTCTGAGGTCGACATGGGCCTCGGCAACGGCGGCCTCGGCCGGCTCGCGGCGTGTTTCCTCGATTCGCTCGCGACGCTTGATTATCCGGCGCTCGGCTACGGCATCTACTATGAGTTTGGCCTGTTCCGGCAGCAGTTTGTGAACGGCCATCAGGTCGAGCATCCCGACAACTGGAATGTGTTCGGCGATCCGTGGGAGATTGTCCGTCCGGAATATACCCAACAGGTCCGCCTCTACGGCCGCGTCGAAAATGTCTTCGACGATCGCGGCAACTACCGTCCGCGCTGGGTCGGCACCAAGACAATTCTCGGCGTGCCGCACGACATCCCGATCGCGGGCTATGGCACGAAAACGGTAAACCTGCTGCGGCTCTGGGCTTCGAAGTCGACGGAGGATTTCGATTTCGCGGCGTTCAACCGCGGCGGCTACGTCGAGGCCGTCCACGAAAAGGCGGTCGGCGAGACGGTCTCGAAAGTTCTCTACCCGAATGACAAGACGGAAAACGGCAAAGAGCTGCGCCTCGTGCAGCAGTATTTCTTCAGCTCGTGCTCGCTGCGCGACCTCATCCGCCGCCACCAGCGCAACCTGGAAAATTCCTGGGACAACTTTTCCGCGAAGGTCGCCGTGCAGCTCAACGACACGCACCCGACCGTGGCGATCCTCGAGCTCATGCGCATCCTGCTCGACGAGGAGAATTTCTCGTGGGAGCGCGCCTGGGCAATCACCACCGCGACGTTTGGCTACACCAATCATACGCTGCTCCCCGAGGCGCTCGAGAAGTGGGGCGTGCCGCTGTTCGAGCGAGTGCTGCCGCGCCATCTCCAAATCATTTTCGACATCAACGAGCGGCTCATGCACACGGTCGAGGCGCAGTGGCCCGGTGACGACGCGAAGAAGCGCACTTGCTCCCTGATTGAGGAAAACGGCAGCAAGATGGTGCGCATGGCCAATCTCGCCGTCGTCGGCTCGCACGCCGTCAATGGGGTCGCCGCGCTGCACACCGCGCTGCTGAAAAAGCACCTCTTCCCGGAATTCGACGAACTTTACCCGGGCAAATTCCAAAACAAGACCAACGGCATTACGCCGCGCCGCTGGCTCCTCAAGAGCAACCCGAAGCTCTCCGCGCTCATCACGCAGAAAATCGGCGCCGGCTGGGCGCGCAATCTCGACCTGTTGCGCGGACTGGAAAAGTTCGCCGACGAAGCGGCGTTCCAGCGCGAGTTCATGGCGATCAAGCGCGCTAACAAGGCCGACCTCGCCGCCGTGATCAAGACGGAGTGCGGCGTCGACGTTTCGCCCGACGCGCTCTTCGACGTTCAGATCAAGCGTCTGCACGAATACAAGCGGCAGCATTTGAACCTGCTGCACATCCTCGCGCTCTACCGCCGGCTGCTGCAGAATCCCCACCTCGACATTGTGCCGCGCGTGTTTGTCTTCGGCGCGAAGGCCGCGCCGGGTTACGACGTCGCGAAAAACATTATTCGCGCGATCAACGTCATCGGCGCGCGCATCAATTCCGACTCGCGCATCCTCGGCAAACTCAAGGTAGTGTTTCTCCCGAACTACCGCGTGTCGCTCGCCGAGAAAATCATCCCGGCGGCCGATTTGTCCGAGCAGATTTCGACCGCCGGCAAGGAAGCCTCAGGCACGGGCAACATGAAGCTCATGGCCAACGGCGCGCTCACCATCGGCACGCTCGACGGCGCCAACGTCGAGATGAAGGAAGAGGTCGGCGACGAAAATATTTTCATCTTCGGTCTTACCGTCGAGGAGGTGGAGGCACTCCATGCCAAGGGCTACCACGCGCGCGACTACTACGATCGCGACGAAGAACTTCGCGCCGTGATCGACTGGCTCGGCAGCGATTATTGGACGCCGGGAGAAGCCGGGGCGTTCGGGGCGGTGCACGGCACGCTCATGCACGATGGTGATCCGTTTCTCGTTCTCGCGGATTTCCGCGCCTACTGCGAGGCACAGTCGCGCGTCGATGCCGCGTATCGCGATCAGACGAAGTGGGCGAGGATGGCGGTGCTCAACACTGCCCGCGTTGGAAAATTTTCAAGCGATCGCACGATTAGGGAATACGCCCGCGACATCTGGAACCTCACGCCGACGCCGGTCAAATAGCCGGCGAGTTGGGCTGGCCAACGCGCCGCGGCCGCGGATGCTGGCGCCATGTTTCGCCGGATGTTTCTCGCGCTCGCGCTGGCTGCTCTGGCCCGGGCTGAGGCGCGTCCCGGCGAGTTGCACTGGCCGCCGGTCGACGGGGAAGTTTCGGGCATCATGCGGCTCGCTGCACTCGGGGACGGTTGGCCGATCACTTGGCGGGTGAAGCTTCGCCCACCGGCGGCGGGCGCCCTGCCGTTCGCGGTTGATTTGACGGCGACGGGATTTTCCCTGCGTGCGCTCGGCGCTCCGCCGGCGGGCGGGAAGCCCGGTGCGTGGCAGGTCGTCGAGGGATCGATCGATTTGACGGCGGGCCTGCCGGTGGCGACGTCGCATGTCGACATTGCTGGGCTGCCGCCCGACTTGGCGATCACGGGCGAGCTGAAATTCACCGGCGAAGGCACGTGGCTACGCTCGGAATTTTCCGGCCGATTGACGCTAACCCTCTCCAATGGAACTGCAGCGAGCCCTAAGCAAAAATGGTCCGCGAGCGGACTGGCCTTCGCGATCGATGCGACGCTTGAGAAAAACCGTCCGACCGTTCACGCGCTGCGATTCGCAGTTGAGACGCTGAACGCCGCGACTCTCACCGCGCGTCAGCTCAACGTCGAAGCTGCCGGCATCGAAGGAGGCAAACTCGACGTGCAGCGCGCGGAAGTCAGCCTACTCGGCGGTCGCGTGACGCTGACGCCGTTCACGTTCGATCCGGCGAAGCCCGCGATCGACACGACCGCAGATTTCATCGGGGTGGCGCTCGGCGAACTTGCCGCACTCGTCCCGCAAGCGCTGGCCGAGGCGAGCGGCCGGCTCTACGGCCGCGTGGCGGTGCGGTGGAACGCGCAGGCCGGCGCCGAGCCGGGGGAGGGCGCGTTGCGCGTGGCGATCGATTCGGCGGCGAGTGTGCGGCTCGCACCGGCGTCGGGATTTTTGACGAACCGCGTGCCGCGAAAACTGTTCCTGCTGCCGGCCGGGCTTGGCCCGCTCGCTCGGTGGACGGCGGTCGACAATCCCGCCTACGACACGCTGCGCCAGATCGAACTCGGGCAGATGCCGCTCAAAGTGGAGACGCTCGACGTGAAGCTTTTTCCTGACGGACCCGACGGGCCACTGTCAGCGCGTGTCGAACTCGTGGCGCGTCCGGCCGAGGCGGGCGGAGCGGTGGACCGCGTGGATTTTACGGTAAACGTCGCCGGTCCGCTTTCGCAGGTGCTGCGCGTCGGCCTGCAATCCGGCGCGTCGATCAATGTCGGCGCGGCGCGATGAAACCCAGTTTGCCTTTTCCGTTCTCCTCCGTGCAATGAGTCCCATGCTGCGCCGTCTGCCGTTGTTGTTTCTCGCCCTGCCGCTCGGAGGCTGCATTCACGTCTCCATGGATCCGATCCAAGTGCATGCGGTCGTCGATGTGAACGTGAAGGTCGACAAGGCCCTTGATGATTTCTTCGGCGATCTCGACAAGAAGTCCGCCACCCTCGCGCCGACTCCGGCCAAATCCTGATTCTCCCGCCATGAAAAATTTATTTTACCGTCTTCTCTTTCTCTCGGTTGCGCTCCTGCTGGGAATCGCGACCGTCACGGCCCACGCGGAGGACCTTGGAGCAGTGAAGGCGCGGATGTCCCAGCGGCTGGCGAAACTCGACGAGTTCAAGGCCAAGGGCGTGCTCGGCGAAAACAATCGCGGTTTCGTCGAGCTTCGCGGCGGCGACACGGCGGCCGGCGATGTCATGGCCGAGGAAAACAAGGATCGCGGTGAAGTTTACGCTGCACTCGCGAAGCAGACTGGCTCGTCGGCCGAGCAAGTTGGCAAGGTCCGCGCGAAGCAGATTGCCGCCGGCAGCGCGGCCGGAGTGTGGATTCAGCACGAAGACGGTTCGTGGCATCGGAAGTGATGCGGCGGCGGCGCGCAAAGGACGTTGCGTCGCACCTGAATTTTCCCATCGTTGCCGGGCGATGGCCTTGCGTTACTTTCCCATGACTTTGCCCCGCTCATTTCGCGCGATTGCCGCGCTCATTGGTCTCTCCGCCGGCGTGCGCGCCGCGGAATTTTCGCCTGCGATCGTCTACGACATGGGCGGAAAGTTCGACCGTTCATTCAACCAGTCTGCCTACAACGGCGCGGAAAAATTCAAGAAGGACACCGGTATCGCCTACCGCGAGTTCGAGGTGACCAACGCCGCCCAACGCGAACAGGCGTTCACGCAGTTCGCCCGGCGCGGCGCGACGATTATCGTCGGCACCGGCTTCACGCAGGCCTCCGCGATCGAGAAGGTCGCGAAGCAGTTTCCGAATGTGAAGTTCGCTATCATCGATGCCGTCGTCGACCTGCCGAACGTGCTCTCGATCAATTTTCGCGAGCAGGAATCGTCGTTTCTCTGCGGCATGGCGGCAGCGCTCGTCTCGAAGACTGGAAAAATTGGTTTCGTTGGCGGCATGGACATTCCGCTGATTCGGAAATTCGGCCTCGGCTACGCGGAGGGCGCGAAATACGTGAACTCGTCGATGGAAGTTTTTCAAAACATGACCGGCACGACGCCGGCCGCGTGGAACGATCCGACGAAGGGCGCGGAGCTCGCGAAAAGCCAGTTCGGCCGCGGCGCCGACGTGGTGTTTCACGCCGCCGGCGGCACCGGGCTCGGCGTGATGCAGGCGGCGAAGGACGCGGGCCTCCTCAGCATCGGCTGCGACAGCAACCAGAACTACATTCATCCGGGCAGCGTGCTGACGTCGGCCGTCAAGCGGGTCGACAACGCTGTCTACAAAGTTTTCACCGATGCCAAAAACGGCACGTGGAAGGGCGGCCAGATTTACCTCGGCCTCGCCGAGCAGGGCGTGGACTTCGCCCTCGACGAAAACAACCGCAAGCTGATCACCCCCGAGATCGAGGCGAAGTTGGACGCTGCGAAGGCCGACATCATCGCGGGCAAAATCAAGGTCACGGAATACAAGGCGCAGTAATCTGCCGTGTGTCCGCCCGCGACAGACTCGACTGTGACCGGGGGAACGGCGCCCGCGCTTGAGCTGCGCGGCATCGACAAGCGCTTCGGCACGGTGCACGCGAATCGCGGCATCTCTCTGAGCGTCGCGCGCGGCAGCGTGCACGGGCTCATCGGTGAGAACGGCGCTGGGAAGTCCACGCTGATGAACATCGTCTACGGCTTTCACCAGCCGGACGTGGGAGAGATTCTTGTTGGTGGCCGCCGCGTGCACATCGCCGCACCGCACGATGCGATCGCGGCGGGTATCGGCATGGTGCACCAGCACTTCATGCTGGTGGAGAATTTTACGGTGCTGGAAAACGTCGTGCTCGGTGTGGAGCAGGGCGCGGTGCTGGCGCGCAGTCTTGCGCACGCGCGCGGTGAACTCGAAAAGCTCGCACGCGACTACGGACTCGACGTGCCGCTCGATACCGTGGTTTCCGAACTGCCCGTCGGCGTGCAGCAGCGTGTGGAAATTCTGAAAGCGCTCTACCGTCGTGCGGAGATCCTGATTCTCGACGAGCCGACCGCCGTGCTCACGCCGCAGGAGGCGGACGCGTTGTTCAAGATGCTCGGCCGCCTGCGTGCCGAGGGCAAAGCCGTGATTCTCGTCACGCACAAGCTGCGCGAAATCATGGCCGTCACCGATCGGGTGACGGTGATGCGGCAGGGCGCGGTGGTGGGCGAGGTCGCGACGCGCGATACCTCGCCGCGCGAACTTGCGGAAAAAATGGTCGGCCGTGCCGTGCTGCTCCGCGTCGAAAAGGCCCCGGCCAAGCCTGGCGAGCCGTTGCTCGCTGTCCGCGATCTCGAGGTGCGCGATCGGCTGGGCGTCGCGCGCGTGAAGGGCGTGAGTTTCGATCTGCGGGCCGGAGAGATTGTCGGCGTTGCCGGCGTGTCGGGCAACGGCCAGAGCGAACTCCTTGAAGCGCTCGCGGGCATCCGCGCGCCGGCACGTGGGGCGATCACGCTCGGCGGCCACGACCTTGTCGCGCAAAATTTCGGCCCGCGCGAACGCCGCCGGCTCGGGCTCGCGCACGTGCCCGAGGATCGGTTGCGGATGGGTGTCGTCACGAAGTTCTCCGCGGAGGACAATGCGATCCTCGGATATCAGGATCGCGCCGACTATCAGCGGGGGCCGCTGCTGAACCGCGCGTCGATTCGCGCTGACTGCGAAAAGAAAATGACGGCGCACGACGTGCGGCCGGCGCTGCCGTTGCTGCGGATCTCGGCGTTTTCGGGCGGCAACCAGCAAAAGCTCGTCCTCGCCCGCGAGATCGATTGCGACCCGCAGGTGCTGCTGATCGGGCAGCCGACGCGCGGGGTCGACATCGGCGCGATCGAATTCATTCACAAGAAACTCGTAGCGCTCCGCGACGCGGGGAAGGCGCTGTTGATCGTGTCGGTCGAACTTGAGGAAATCCTCGGCCTCGCCGATCGGATCCTTGTGATGAACAACGGAGAAATCGTCGGCGAACTCGCGCGGGCCGACGCCAATGAGGAAAAAATCGGCCTGATGATGGCGGGCGTAAAGGAGGCGCACGCGTGAGCGCGCCTCGCAAGTTGCCGCGGTGGGCGGAACTCGGGTTGCTGCCGCTCGTAAATCTTTTGGCGGCACTGATTTTGTCGGGCGTCGTGGTGAAAATTCTTGGCGAAAGTCCGTGGGCGGCGTGCAAGCTCATGCTCGCGGGTTCGCTCGGCACGCAGGATGGCATCGGCTACACGCTCTACTACGCGACGAACTTCATGTTCACCGGTCTTGCGGTCGCCGTCGCGTATCACGCCGGGCTCTTCAACATCGGTGGCGAGGGACAGGCCTACATCGGTGGACTCGGCAGCGGGCTCGTCGCGCTGTGGCTTGGCGATCGCGCGCCGTTTGCGGTCGTGCTGCCATGCGCGATTCTCGGCAGCGCGAGCTTCGGCGCGGCGTGGGCATTTATTCCGGCGTGGCTGCAGGCCCGTCGCGGCAGTCACATCGTGATCACGACGATCATGTTCAACTTCATCGGAGCGGCGCTGATGACTTACTTGCTCGTCAACGTGCTGATTAAACCCGGCCAACAGTCCCCGGAGACGCGCGAGTTTGGCGCGGGGGCGTTCATGCCGCTGGCGAGCGACGTGCTCGCGAAGGTCGGGATCACGTTTGCGGCGACGCCGCTCAATTTCGCGTTCGTGCTCGCGCTGCTGGCGGCGGTGCTGGTGTGGGTGCTCGTGTGGCGCACGCGCTGGGGCTACGCGATACGCGTGGCGGGGCAGAATCAGTCGGCGGCGGTGTATGCGGGCATCTCGCCGCCGCGGATCATCGTGCAGGCCATGCTGCTCTCCGGTGCGCTTGCCGGCTGTCTCGGGCTCAACGAACTGCTCGGTGCGCAGCACCGTATCCTAATCGATTGTCCGGGCGGCGCGGGCTTTGTCGGGATCGCCGTGGCGCTCATGGGGCGCAACCACCCGGTGGGGATTTTCCTCGCGGCCGTGCTGTTCGGCGCGCTGGCGCAGGGTGGTTCGCAGCTCTCGTTCGACATGCCAAAGATCAATCGCGACATGGTCGTCGTGATTCAAGGACTCGTGATTTTGTTCTGCGGCGCGCTGGAAAATATGTTTCGTGTGCCGCTCGCGGCGATGCTCTCGCCGTTCGCAAAGAAGCAGAAGCCGGCGGCCTAACGATGGAAACCTACACGCTCATCGTACTCACCCTCGCGGCGACGATTCGCGTTGCGACGCCGCTGCTGCTCGCGGCGCTGGCCGGCATGTTTTCCGAGCGATCGGGCGTCGTCGATCTCGGGCTCGAGGGCAAAATGCTCGGGGCGGCGTTTGCGTCGGCGGCCGTGTCCGCGGTGACGGGTTCGGCGTGGGCGGGGCTTGGCGCGGGTGTCGCGGCGGCGGTCGTGCTCGCGCTCCTGATCGCGTTTGCCACGATCACGCATCGTGGCGATCAGGTCGTCGCGGCGGTCGCGATCAACATCATGGTCGCGGGGCTCGGTCCGACGCTCGCGCTCGCGTGGTTCAACATCGGCGGCCAGACGCCGCAGCTCGACCTGCCGGGCCAGCGGTTTCTCGCGCTTGTATGGCCGTGGGAGCATGTGGCGCGCGAGCATCCGTTTCCGGGTCTGCTCTACGCGGAGCTGTTGAGCGGACACAACCTCGTCGTCTATTTCGCGGCGGCGCTCGTGCCGTTCAGCGCGTGGGTTTTGTATCGCACACGCTTCGGTCTGCGGTTGCGGGCCGTCGGTGAAAATCCGCTCGCGGTTGACACGGCGGGCATTTCGGTTGCCGGCCTGCGTTACCAAGCGGTGGTGATTTCCGGGATGCTGTGCGGCGTCGCCGGGACGTATCTTTCGACGGCGGCGAGCGCGGGTTTCACGCGCGACATGACGGCGGGCAAGGGTTACCTCGCGCTCGCGGCGCTGATCTTCGGCAAGTGGAAACCGTATCCGACGCTCGGCGCGTGTCTGCTCTTCGCGTTCACCGACGCGCTCGCGGTGCGGCTGCAAGGCACGCCGCTGCCAATCGTCGGTGTGATCCCGGTGCAGTTCATCCTCGCGCTGCCCTATGTGCTGACCGTGCTGCTTCTGGCGGGCTTCGTCGGCAAGGCTGTCGCGCCGGCCGCGATTGGCGTGCCTTACTCAAAAGAAAAATAAACTAGCCTCGACCACCGATGACGATCCACGAACGCCTGAAACAACACCTCGCGAAAGCGCCCGACGTTTCGCTCGCACTGTTCGTGGCTAAAAACGCCACGGTTGTCGGCGACGTCGCCCTCGGTGCGCAATCGAGCGTCTTTTACGGTGCAGTGCTGCGCGGCGATATCGCGCGCATCGTGGTAGGCGAGGGAAGCAACATTCAGGACAACGCGGTCGTTCACCTCGCCGACGAGCTCGATGCAGTCATCGGTGCATGGTGCACGATTGGTCACGCGGCGATCGTTCACGCATGCACGATCGAGGACGAATGTTTGATCGGGATGGGCGCGACCGTGCTTGACGGCGCGCGGATCGGCGCGCGGAGCATCGTCGGGGCGAACTCGCTGGTGCCGCAGCGCTTCACGTGTCCGCCGGGCTCGATGGTTTATGGCTCTCCGGCGAAGGTGGTGCGCGCGCTTACCGCTGAGGAGCAAGCGGGCCTGCGGCGCTGGGCGGAGAAATACGTTGAGGTAGCGAAGGCGCATATTGCGCTGGCGGCGGGCTGAGGGACCGGAGGAAATGCGGCGAGCGTTTCGCAAGATCTGCGCAGCGGCAGGGCGGTTTGGGCGGTAGACTCGGACTCGAAGGAGACCTGTCCCATGAAACACAATGTCGGTTCCTACGATGCGGCCTATCGGGCCGTGCTCGGTTTCGCACTCATCGCCGTCGGTCATTACTATCGCACATGGTGGGGTTTGGTTGGACTGGTGCCGCTGCTGACTGCCGCGATTTCGTTCTGTCCGCTCTACTGCCTGTTCCACTTCGACACGAGCCCGCAGGACGACTACGACGATCGTCACCTGCCGCCGCCGTCCAAGACGAAAAACGTGTAACGCCAGTTCGCGTCCGCGCTTTCGCGTCGCGACACTTCGCGCCACGCGAGGTGTCGCCATTCCGGCATAAACGTATCGCCGGCGACCTCAGCGTGCACCGAGGTTAGATGCAGGCGCAGGGCTCGCGTGGGCGCGAGTGCGAGCGTTTCCCGGTAGATGCGTTCGCCGCCACAAATCATGATTTCGCCGGGGAGCGTCTCGGCGAGTGCGAGCGCCTCGGCGAGCGATCCCGCGACGTGCACTCCGGGCCTCGCCAGCGATCGATCACGTGTGATCACGATGGGTCGGCGGCCATCGAAAGTTACGCGTGGCCAGGTCTCAAAACATATGCGCCCCAGCACGATGATCTTCCCCACGGTCTCGGCTTGAAAGTAGGCGAGGTCTTCCGGGATGCGCCACGGTAGCTTGCGTTCCCGACCGATCGTGCGGTTCTCCGCGCAGGCGACGATGAGGTGCAGGAGTTTCGGCATGGCGTGGTTTATTAGCGAAGGCTGATGCGATAGAAGCGAGGGCGAAGAGTGGGTCGCACTGCGCTTCCGGCGTTGCCAAGTTTGCGCCGCCACGTTTTCTCGGCGCATGACAATCGGAGTCCCCAAAGAAATCAAAATCGGCGAGACACGTGTCTCAATGACCCCGAGCCTCTGCCGCCGCTGCGTTTCGCTCGGTGCCAAAGTGCTTATCCAAAAGTCCGCCGGCCTCACCGCCGGCTTCACTGACGACGAATATCGCGCCGCCGGCGCGACGCTCGTGGGTGCTGCGGCCAAGGTCTGGCGCGCTGCTGACCTTATCCTGAAAGTGAAGGAGCCGCTCCCGGCCGAATACGGTCTGCTGCAGGATGGCCAGACGATTTTTACCTACCTGCACCTCGCGGCGGGGCCGGAGTTGGCGAAGGTGTTGTTGAAGAAAAAAATTCTCGGCATCGCCTACGAAACGGTCGAAGGCGCGGACGGTCAGTTCCCGCTGCTCAAGCCGATGTCGCAGATTGCCGGCCGCCTCTCGATCCAGATCGGGGCGTATTTCCTCCAGTCGCAACACGGCGGCTCGGGCGTGCTGCTGGGCGGCATTCCCGGCACGATGCCGGGCCACGTCGTCGTCGTTGGTGCCGGCAACTCCGGTGCGCACGCAGTGCAGATGGCAGCGGGCATGGGTGCGCGCGTGACCGTGCTTGATCTCGACACGCGCAAACTTGAGGCGCTCGACACCGAATATCGCGGCCGAATTGTGACGCTCATGTCGAACCCGGCTAACATCGATGCCGAGGTTGCCGATGCCGATCTTTTGATTGGTGCCGTGCTGATTCCCGCGGCGAAGGCCCCGATCGTGGTGTCGAGCAAGACGGTCGCGAAGATGCGCCCGGGCAGCGTGATCGTCGACATCGCGATCGATCAGGGCGGCTGCATCGAAAGTGTGCATTCCACTTCGCACGAGAAACCAGTCTACGAAAAACATGGTGTGATCCACTACGCGGTGCCGAATATGCCCGCGCTGGTCGGTCGCACGTCGACTCTTGGCCTCACCCAGGCGACCGAGCCATACGTCGCGATGCTCGTGCAAAAGGGCATCGAGCGCGCGCTGGCCGAGCACCATGGCTTGCAGCGCGGCGTAAATACCGAAGGCGGCAAGATCGTATATCCGGCGGTGGCCAAGGCGCTCGGCTATTTGAAGTGAGTCAGGCGCGCAGCGCTCTGCGGGTGTGGTTGCCGCGATGGCTGCTCATCGGGGTGAACATGGGAGTGCTCGCGCCGGCGTTGGCAGCGAAGGACACTTGGCTTCGCGTCAGCGCGCCCGAGTTTACCTTGATCACGTCATTGCCCCAGCGCGACGCGGTCGCCTGGGCCGGCGAGTTTTCGCAATACGTCGCGGCGATGCGGAGTTTTTTCAAGAACGGGAATCGGGAACTGGCGCCGCTCACGGTCGTCATTTTCTCCCGCGAGCGCGATTTCGAGAAATACCGCCCGCTTGGCGCGGACGGTCGACCCCAGTTGATGGCCGGATTCTTCTCTCGCCAGCCGTCGTGGGCGATTGCCGGACTCGCCAGCTTAAATTCCCCGGAGGATGTGCGCCGGACAATTTTTCACGAGGGCGTCCATTGGTTCTTGAGCCAAAACGATCGAGTGAATCCGGTCTGGCTGGATGAAGGTTTGGCGGAAGTTTTTTCGACGTTCCGCGCGACCAAAACCGACGCGGAATGGGGCCGCGCAATCGACGAACATGTGGCGCTGTTACGACTGAATGATAACGTGTCGCTGAAGGACGCGCTTTTCGCCGCGCACGGCGACTTGTTCGGTGACGACTCTCTGCGCACAAGCTTTGTTTACGCGAAGTCTTGGGAGTTTGCGCATTTTGTGATTTTTGGGCAGCACGACATTCCGCGCGATGCCTTGGGCAAATATGCGCAGCTGCTTTCGCAGGCGATAACGCCAGACCAGGCGTTTACCCGCGCATTCGGCAA
The DNA here is from genome assembly GCA_903896015.1 of uncultured Opitutia bacterium. GTDB lineage: Bacteria > Verrucomicrobiota > Verrucomicrobiia > Opitutales > Opitutaceae > CAITWF01. The sequence goes on from CAITWF010000026.1 coordinate 94,819, forward strand.
GACATATGACCAGATGGACAAGCTCCTCGACGGCTACCTGCGCGGCGGTCGCTACCACATTGCGCGCCAGCCTTTAACCAAGGTTGATCCGCCGAAAATCGCTCCGGCACCGCCGTTTGAGGTCGAGTTTGCGCTCTCACGGCTGGCGTTGGTCGCTCATCGAAATCGCTCGCCATCGAACATGCGCGCGGCGCGATCGCACTGGCGGACGCCGACCCCCGCGGGCACGAGGCGCTCGGCTATGCGCTCAAGGACGATGGGGACGTCCCGGGAGCGCTCGTGGAATTTACCCGGGCGAAGACCTGCGGTTCGCGCGACAGCATGATCTATTTCGAACTGGCGGTCGCGGCGCAGAATGGCGGCGCTGATCCCAGCGGTCGGATAAGTTTGGCACCGGCCGAGGCCCGGGCCATCGCGAACAATTACGAGCGGGTAATCAACCTGCATCCCCAGTTCCTCGAAGCCTATGAGAATCTGGCTGGCGTCATCGGCATGGCGGAGCCGTGGGGCGACACCGATCGGCAATTCTTCGATTTGGGGCACCAGCTTTATCCGCGCGACGCCATGATCCTAATCGGCCGGATCGTGCTGATGGATCGCGCCGGGGATCACGCCGCGGCGCGCGCTGAACTCGATCAGCTTCTGGCCAAGGAGGACGAATTTCCTTCGGCCGCCCGCAATTTTGCCCGGCGGCTGGACGATGCGTGGGAACAACAGGCGGTGGCCAGCCGGATCGACGAATTGAGCGCGGCGAAAAAATTTCGGGAGGCGATCGAGTTCATCGACGATCGTTTGGAACACGGCGTCGGCCCGCCGCTGCGGGGGCAGTTGGCGCGGATGCGGGACGAGTTCCAAGTCGCTATCCAGACCCAACTCGTGCAGGATGCTCTGACGGAAAAACGCTGGGCCGATGCACGCCGCATCTGCACAGAATTGCTCTCGTCCAAGGCCGCGCAGCCCATTCGCCAGCAAGCACGGCGGACCCTCGACGAACTTGATCGGCGAAAACTCGGGCTCGAAAAGGACCCCGCGGACAGCCATTGAATGGGGATGTCGATAACAGTTCACCTTTCGTCGGAGGTTTCGGAGGCACTGCGCGCCGGTCGTGCGGTCGTCGCGTTGGAATCTACCCTCATCACCCACGGCTTGCCGTATCCGGTGAACGTCGAAACGGCGCTGGCGATGGAGGCGGCGGTGCGGGCAGGCGGCGCGGTGCCCGCGACGATCGCGGTGCTTGGTGGAAAAATCACCGTCGGCCTGACGCGCGCGCAAATTGAAATGCTTGCGACGCGACCGGCGGGCAGTGTGCGAAAATGCTCGCGCCGCGATTTGCCGATCGCGATCGCGCGCGGGGAGGATGGCGCGACGACGGTGGCCGGCACGATGATCGTCGCACACATGGCGGGGATTCGCGTGTTCGCCACGGGCGGAATCGGCGGTGTGCACCGCGGCGCGCCATTCGATGTGTCGGCCGATCTGATCGAGCTTGGTCGCACGCCAGTTGCGGTCGTTTGCTCCGGTGCGAAATCAATTCTCGACCTGCCGCTGACGCTCGAGGTCTTGGAAACGCAAGGCGTGCCGGTCGTCGGTCTGGGCACGGAGACGCTACCGGCATTCTATTCTCGGAGCAGTGGATTGCCGGTGGATGTTTTGATCCAGACGGCGGTGGAGGCCGCGCAAATTATTGCGGCCGCGCAGCGGATCGGCGCAAAGCACGGCGTGCTCGTGACTGTGCCGGTGCCAGAGCAGGACGCGATGCCCGCGGAGAAAATGGAAGTCGCGATCCGGCGTGCGACCGCCGAGGCCGAGGAGAATAAAATCCACGGCAAAGCGGCGACACCGTTCTTGCTTGCGCGCGTAGCGGAGTTGACGGCGGGCGAGTCGCGTCGCGCCAACATCGCGCTGCTCGTGAACAACGCGCGCACGGCAGCGGAAATCGCCGTGGCGCTCGCGACGTTGTAGGATGCCAGTCGTGCTGACGCCGCTCAGCTACGAATCGAATGGCGGCGTCAGCAAGACTGACGCCCGACCTTAACCGAGCGGAAGCGGGACGACCGCGCTGCGACAACTTACGCGGCGACGATCTCGACGCTCGTGACTTCGATGCGATCCACTGGCGTGCTTCGTTCGCTGCCGGTGGTCGGGACGGTGGCGATGCGCTCCAGCACGTCGTCGCCCGCGATGAGTTCGCCGAAGGCGGTGTATTGTCCGTCGAGGAATTTGGCGTCGCCGTGACAGATGAAAAACTGGCAGCCGGCCGAGTCCGGGTGGGACGAGCGAGCGGCCGAGAGGACACCACGCACGTGTGGCTTCTTGTTGAATTCGGCCTTCACCTTGTAGCCTGGATCGCCGGTGCCGGGCATTCCCTTGGCGCCTTTCTTCGTGTTGGGGCAACCGCCCTGAATCATGAAGCCCTTGATGATGCGATGAAACGCCGTGCCGTTGTAGAAGCCTTCGCGCGCGAGTTTCTTGAAATTCTCCACGTGCTTCGGCGCGACCTCCGGCCAGAAGGCGAGGGTCAGGTCTCCGTAGGAGGTCTTCAGAATGGCGTTTTCTTTGGGCGCGGTGGTGCTCATGAAGGCGCAGCGAACCGGTGCGCCGCGGCCGGCGCAAGAAACAAAAAAAACGCCCGGACTCCTCGCAGCTCAGCTCGGAAACGCTGCGTCGATCAATTCACAGAAATAGTGGATCAGGAAAAGATGCGCTTCCTGCGCGGCTGCGCCGCTCTGGCCCGGCATGATCAAATCAACCGTGGCGATACTTTTGGCCTTGCCGCCGCCGCGGCCGAGAAACGCGATGGATTCGAGGCCGAGATTTTTCGCCTCGGCGAGAGCGGCGAGAATGTTGCCGGAGTTGCCGCTTGAAGTGAGCACGACGACGAGATCGCCGGGCTTCGCGAGACCCGCGATTTGCCGGGCGAAAATTTGTTCGAAGCCGAAGTCGTTGCCGATGCAGGTGACGAGCGAGCCGTCGGACGAAAGCGCGATCGCGGGGAGCGAGCGGCGGGTCTTCGCGTAGCGCCCGACGAGTTCGGTGGCGAAGTGTGCGGCCTCGGCGGCACTGCCGCCGTTGCCGCAGATGAGAAGTTTTCCGCCGCGCTGCAGCGTTGCGAGGATCAGTTCGCCCGCGCGATCAATCGCGGGACGAATCATGGGGAGGGCTTGGAGAGTGCGGGTCGTCTCCGCGACGGCAGCTTCAAGGGTCATGGTCGGAGCAAAGGCGGCTGCGGGCTTGCTCGCGATAGAAATTTTTCCGGAAGTGGTCTGCTTCTCATGCGCCTGCGCTCACTCACCCTGCGGCATTTTCGCAACGTGGGCTTTGCCGCGCTCGAGTTTTCCGGCCGCCAGCATTTTCTCCTTGGCGCGAACGGGCAGGGCAAAACCAACCTGCTGGAGGCGGCGGGCTTCCTGACGGCGCTGCGCTCGTTTCGCACGAGCGATAACAAACTCCTCGTCGGCCACACCCAGCACACTGCGGCGATTGCGGCGGTGGTTGAACACGAACGGCAGGGCGAAACCAAAATCACGATCAAGCTCCGGCATGACGGGAAGGAACTGTGGTGCGACCAGGCGCGCGTGACGAAGCTGGCGGAGTATCTCGGCAAGTTTCCCACAGTCGTATTCTCGTCGCAGGACTTGCAGTTGGTGCGCGGCTCGCCGGCGGGCCGGCGGCGTTGGCTCGACCTCACCCTGGCGGCGATGGACCCGGGCTACCTGCGGGCGCTCCAGATGTTTTCGCGCGCGCTGACCGAGCGCAACGCCTTGCTGAAAACCGGCCGCGCGGGCGAGACGCAGCTCGCGGCATTTGAGCAGACGCTCGCACCGGCTGCGGCCCAGTTGATCGCGTTGCGCAGCTCCGGGATCAAGGCACTGGGAGCGACGGTGAAGTCTGGTTACGCGAAACTGTGTGACGACGCGGAGCCGGCGAGTTTGGTCTACGAGCCGAATTTCGCGGAGGCGGACGCCGAAGCCCTGCTGGCACGGCTTGAGGCAGGCCGCGCGCGCGACGCGCAGTTTCGCACAACGCTCGTCGGGCCGCATCGCGATGATTTCCAGTTCAACGTTCATCACACCGCGGCGAAAGATTTCGCGTCGGAGGGTCAGCAGCGCTCGCTCGTGCTTGCGTTGCGACTCGCGCAGGCGGCGTGGTTTCAGGAAAAGAGCGGTGTGCGCCCCGTGCTGCTCGCGGACGATGTGCTCGGCGAACTCGATCCTGTCCGCCGCAGTCGTTTTTGGTCGGCGATTGATCACGAGGCGCAAATCATCGCGACCGGCACAAGTCTGCCCGCGGCGGAGCTCGGGACCTGGCAGATTTTCGATGTGGCGGATGGCGCGTTTTCCGAGCGCGGGGCGCCGCGGGAGGCCGCGTTGTGACGTTCACCCCGGCAGAGTGGGTGCTCGCGGTCTGCGGAGCGCTGTTCGTGGGAATTTCGAAGACTGGTATCTCGGGCCTCGGGATGCTCTTCGTCGTTCTCTTCGCGCAAATCATGCCGGCGAAGCAGGCGACGGGAATTGTGCTCCCGTTGCTCTGTTTTGGCGACCTGATTGCCGTGGCATCGTATCGGCAACACGCGCAGTGGCGGCATGTGTGGCGCTTGATGCCGTGGACGGCGGCTGGCGTGGTGATAGGCTACCTAGCGATGAGCCGGATCAACGAGGCCCAGGCGCGGTGGCTCATCGGCGTGATTGTGCTGTCGCTCGTGGCGCTGCACCTCGTGCGGCGCGCGCGTGGAGCCAATGACGAAGAGCGTGAGCACCCGTGGTGGTTCGCGCCGATGATTGGGGTGCTTGCGGGTTTCACCACACTCGTGGCCAACGCCGCCGGTTCATTGATGGTGATTTACCTACTCGCGAGCCGGCTGCCAAAAATGGAATACATGGGCACGGGCGCGGTGTTTTTCATGATCATGAATTTGTTCAAGGTGCCGTTCATGGTGAGCCTTGGATTGATCAATGCGCAGAGTTTCATGCTGAATCTCTGGCTCGCGCCGGCGGTGTTCGCGGGCGCGTGGGCGGGCCGGGCGATTTTGAAAAAGATGAATCAGCGCGTCTTTGAAAATCTCGCGCTTGGACTTTCGGTCGTCGCCGGGCTAAAGCTGCTGCTTTGAAATGGCGCGCATGAACGTCAGGCAGATGTGGGCGGCGAAACTTGCAGGCAAACCGGTGCCCGCGGCGATCGCCGCGCCGAAAAACGCCGCGCTCTCCGCGCAGCAGTCGATCGCGCTCAAACCGCGCTCCGCGTTTGCGGGCGTCGTGCTCGGCATCGATCCGTCGCTGCGCGGCACGGGACTGGCGTTGATTGAATTTGCGGCGGGGCGGCAGCCGGTGCTGCTGCGGTGCCAGACGGTGAAGGTGCCGGCGAAGCATCCGATGCCGTATGCGCTCGGTGAAATTCACCGGGCGGTGGCAGCGTTTCTCGATCGGGCGGAGGTGCGGCATGTGGCGCTGGAGCAGACGATCTTCGTGCAGAATTTTCAGACGGCGCAGATTCTTGGAGCGGCGCGGGGCGCGGCGATTTCCGCGGCGGCCCTGCGCGAGCGGCCGGTGTTTGAATATGCGCCGCTGCGGGTGAAGCAGGCGGTCGTCGGCGCGGGCCGCGCGAGCAAGGAGCAGATGGCGCGAACAGTTATGGCGCTGCTCGGGCACGGGCGCACGCTCGCACTCGACGAGGCGGACGCAGCGGGCGTCGCGCTGTGTCACGCTTTCACGTGGCGTGAATAGCTGGCGCGGGCGGCAAGGTTTGCGCAGCAATGGACAAGCATCGGCGCTTGTGACGGAGGCGATCGGCGGACAAGGTGGCAGGCGCTGCGATGGAAACGGCGGTCAACTATTTGTCGTTCCGGCCGAAGCTGGTCGAATGCCTGCGCGATTATTCGCGTGAGAAATTTCTGCGCGACATGCTTGCGGGCCTGACGGTCGGCATCGTGGCGCTGCCGCTGGCGATCGGTTTTGGGATTGCGTCGGGTGTGTCGCCGGGCGCGGGCATTTATACGGCGATCATCGGCGGGTTCCTGGTGTCGGCCCTCGGCGGATCGCGCGTGCAAATCGGCGGGCCGGCCGGGGCGTTCGTCGGGCTCGTCTACACCATCGTCACGCAATTCGGGCTGCCGAACCTGCTCGTCTGCACGGTGCTCGCGGGCGCGCTGCTCTTCATCATCGGCGCGGCGCGGCTCGGCACGTTGATCAAGTTTATCCCGCATCCGGTGACGACCGGTTTCACGTGTGGCATCGCGATCACAATCATAACGACGCAGATCAAGGAGTTCTTTGGGTTGCAGATGGATCAGGTGCCGCCCGATTTTCTGGAAAAAATGATCGCGTTTGGCCGTGCGCTGCCGACGGCGAACTGGCCTACGCTGGCGATCGGAGTGGGATCGATCGCGATCGTCGTGCTCTGGCCGGCGGCGTGGGCGCGGCGCGTGCCCGGTTCGATCGTGGCGGTAATCGTGGGAACGACGGTGGTCTGGCTGCTAAAGCTCCCGGTGGAGACGATTCGCAGCCGGTTCGGCGACGAGGCGTTTCCGCGCGGGCTGCCGGCGTTTCATCTGCTGGCCTTCGACTGGCGTCACCTCGGCGATCTGGTTCGCCCGGCGGTGGCGATCGCGCTGCTGGGCTCAATCGAATCGCTGCTCTCGGCGGTCGTGGCGGACGGAATGATTGATGATCGGCACGACTCGAATCAGGAGTTAATGGCGCAGGGCGTAGCCAACATGGCGGTGCCGTTTTTTGGCGGCATTCCCGTGACGGGCGCCATTGCGCGAACGGCGACGAACATTCGCAATGGCGGGACCTCGCCGATCGCGGGCATCGTGCATGCGCTGACGCTGCTGGTCATTGTGCTGGTCGCGGCGCCACTCGCGAAATTCATTCCGCTGACGACGCTCGGTGCCGTGCTCGTGGTGGTGGCAATTCGGATGGGCGAGTGGGATGAGTTTGTGCTGCTGAAACGCCAAGCCCGCAGCGACGCGGCCGTGTTTCTTGTGACGTTTTTCCTGACGGTGGTTTTCGATCTCACGGTCGCAGTGGAAATTGGTATGCTTCTGGCCGCAGGCCTCTTCATCAAGCGGGTGACCGACACGACGCACGTCGCCGCGATCGATGACAAGGGCGCGCCGGGTCAGGGGCACGAGGCGGTGAAAGATATGCCGGCGGGCGTGCTCGTCTATCGTGTGTTTGGGGCGCTGTTGTTTGGCGCGGCGGACAAGCTCGACAATGTGCTCCGTCGTGGCGCCGCGGACGCCCGCGTGGTAATCCTGCACATGGCGGCGGTAACGGCGCTCGACGGGACCGCGCTCAACGCGCTCGAAAATCTGCACGAGAAACTCCGCCACCATAAGAAGCACCTGATCCTCAGCGGTCCGCACACGCAGCCGTATTTCCTGATGGAGAAGGCGGGATTCCTCGATGCGGTCGGCGAAGCCAACGTCGTGGGTGACCTCGAGGCGGCGGTGGCACGGGCACGGGAATTGGTGGCGACAAAGAAGCCACCGACGCGGGCACCGTTTTGAGCGGGCGCCGCGAAGCTCAGCGAGTCCCGGTGGCGGCGAGGCTTCGCTGGTGCGCATAGTGCCGGACGAACGTGTGGCTCAGGCCGGCGATGCCCGCGAGCGCGGCGGGTAACAGCAGGATGTCGTAGCTGAAGCGCAGAAATCCGAAGGTGCCAAGCAGACCACCAAGAAAAAATCCGGTAAGCAGTACGAGGTAGAGCCGCACGCGGCGCCAGTCGACCGCTTCGCGTCGCGCCACCAGCCCGACCGCGATGCCAAGATCGGTGACGATGCCGGTGACGTGCGTCGTCCGCACGACCGAGCCGCTATAACTCGTGGCCATGGCATTCTGGAGGCCGCAGGCCATCGCCGAGAGATATTCGCCGGCGTTGGATTGATGGCGGAACAGATAGGCGGAGGTGAACAAGAGTGCTGACTCGGTCGTGAGCGCGACGCCGTAGCGGCGCCCGGCCTTGAGCGTGCTGTGCCGGATGATCACGCCGCTGAATACGCAGCCGAGAAAGAAAAACAAAATCACGAGGAACGCGTGTTGCGCGAGCGAGCGATCGCCACGGGCGAGCTCCATGCCTAGATTCGTCACCGTGCCGGTGAGATGCGTGACCGCCTGATGATGCAGGCCGAGAAAGCCGACCGCATTGACGCAGCCGGCGATGCCCGCGAGGATCATCGCGCCGGCCGTAATCCACAGAGGAGTCTCCTTGGTGAACATGAACGCGCGTCATCAAGCGAGCCGCGTGCCGCGGCTCAATTTATTTCCGAGCCGGCGAGTGACTCAGCCGACGACAGTTTTAATCACCTTGCCGAGATCGGTGACGCGGTAGGGCTTGGTTAGGTAGCCACAGAAACCCATGTCGAGATATTTGCGCGCCATGTCGTCGTTGTCGTAGCCGCTTGAGACTATGGCGCGCACGTCGGGATCGATTTCCTTGAGCGCCTTGAAACATTCTTCGCCGCCCATGCCGCCGATGACGGTGAGATCCATGATCACGGCGTCGTAGGGGCGGCCGATATTCAGGTAGCGCTTGTAGAAGACGAGCGCCTCCTCGCCGTTTTTTGCGAGGTCAAACTTGTAGTCCAGGCTCTGGAGCATCGTGGCGGTGAGCGTGGAGATTTTCGGATCGTCGTCCATGAAGAGGACGCGGCCCGTGCCGAAGCGCAGCGAAGCGGCCTTACGCGCCTGCACCTCGACGGGCTGGTCGGCTTTGGGCAGATAAACGGTGAACGCGGTGCCCTTGCCGACCTCGGTGTCGAGTCCGAGTTGGCCACCGTGTTTGCGCACGATGGAGAGGACGGTCGCAAGGCCGAGGCCGGTGCCGTGCTTCTTTGTGGTGAAAAACGGATCGAAGATTTTTTCGACGTGCTCGGGCTTGATGCCGCTGCCGTTGTCGCGGACCTCGAACTCTACGTAGCCGCCCGCCTCGAGCGAAGGGACTTGGTCGGCACCGAGAGTGAGGTTGCGCACGCGGATTTGGAGGCGCGGCACGTGCGGCGGCGGTGGCATGGCCTGAAGGGCGTTGACGATCAGGTTTTGGAAAACCTGCAGAATCTGCGCGCGGTCGACCATCACGGGCTCGGTGCCGTCCGGCACATCGAGCGTGATCTCCGCGGTCGCGGCGGCGGCGGCGATCTTGATCGAGTCTTCGAGGATTTCCTTCGAGGCGCAGACGATCTGGGTGCCGGCGCCGCCTTTGGCGAACGCGAGGAGTTGTTTGGTGAGGCCTTTCGCGGTCATGCAGGCCTGCTCGGCATCGGCCAGCGCCGAGGCGTCGTGGTTGTCCTTCGCGAGCGAGACGGCGCCAAGGATCGTGGTGAGAAGGTTGTTGAAATCGTGTGCGATGCCGCCGGCGAGGAGGCCGAGCGACTCGAAGCGGTTGGCCTTCACGAGCTCCTCGGGCGTGAGCGTCATCTCCTCGGGATTGCGGAAAACGATCACGACGCCCCGCGGCTTGTTGTCCGGGCCGAACGACGCGCGCGCGGTCCACACGATCGGCGTGGCAGGCTCGCCGTCGATCGGCGCGAGCAAAGCGTCTTCACTCACGAGTGGGATCGGTTGATCGGCGTTGAGCGCGCGGTCGACGGGATCGTCGCCGGGGCGGTGGCTCTGGCGGTTGACGAGGCGGAAGAGGTCGCCCGTCTGCTGGGCGCGGATTTTTTCGAGTGGCAGGCCGAGGAGTTTGGCGGCGGCGGGGTTGGCGAAGAGAATTTTTCCCCGCGGATCGGCGACGAGGACGGATTCGGCGAGCGCGCCGAACGATTCGCTGACGAGCGCGGCAGGGATGGTTTCACTTTCGTTCGCGACGCTCGAAAGATCGGCGGGCAAGGCGACAGCGAAGCCGACGACACGGGAGAGTTCGCGTTTGCGCGTGACGGAGCGGTGGGCCCCGAGGAGGACGGGGACGGGCTTGCCGGATTTGTCGCGAAGCTTCACGGCCTCGACGAACGCGCTTTGGCCGACGGCGCGGTTGAGCCACCAGTTTTCCACGCCGTTAGCCGCTTCTTCAGGAGGGAGGGCGGCGGCAAACGAGGCGGAGTCCGGCGCGAGCGATCCTTCATCGTGGCCGAGGAGGGCTTCAAATGCGGCGGAAAACCAGAAGACCTTGCCGGCGAAATCGAGCTCGAACGCCGCGAGCGGGCCGGCGCCGCTAAGATCCTGAAGGCGCGCATCGTTGGCGAGCGATTCCTCCTCGATTTGTTTGCGCTCGGTGATGTCGAGGTGAAGGCCAACGACGCGCTCAAGCTCGCCCGGGGCGGAGAGGATTTGCAGACCAACGCTCTGAATCCACACCCAGCGGCCGAGCCGGTGCTTCATCCGGAATTCGACGTTGAACGGACGCGAGCCGGCGGCGGTTCTTTTCCCGACCTTGTCGGGCGCGGCGGCGGAGTCGTCGGGGTGGATGAGCTCGTGCCAAGTATGGAGCGTGTCGGGCAGCTCGGCCGCGGTGTAACCTAGAAGTTTTTTCCACGCGGGCGAAAATAGCACGCGGCCGGTGGAGAGCTGGAGATCGAAAAAGCCAGCGGTCCCGGCGTCGGCGAGAAGCTGGAAGCCGGAATGATTTGGCGCGGCCGACGCATCGCTCGGTGCCGGCGCAGCCGCCGGCGGCTGAATCGTGGCGATGTAGCCGGAAGCTTGGCCGAGGATTTTTTCGAGTCGAACGCGGACGTCGCGCGGCGCGCCCTCGCGAGGCAATGCTTGGAGCGGCGTGGTCTTAGTGAGCGTGCTGTCGAGGAGCACCTCCCACTGCACCTCGAGAAACTCCGGATCGCTCGACGTGATCTCGGAGACGAAGAGAGCGGCGAAGGCGTCGCCGATCAATTCGTTGTCGGCGGTCTGCCAGAGGGTGCGGGCGGAGGCGTTGGCGGCGGTGACCTTGCCGGCGGCATCGAGGATGAGCACGGCACACAGGTCCGCTGCGGCGCTGGTCGCGGCGGCACTCCCGGAGGCGGACGCTGAGGCAGAGTCGTTCACGCTCGCCCGGCATCAAGCCAGAGGCGGACGCGCTTGGCGAGAAAATCGATGAAGGCCGCGTGGTCGTTGAGGCAGGGGATGTGGGTGAACGATTCGCCGCCCGCTTCCTTGAAGTCCTCGGCGCCGCGCACGCGGATCTCCTCGAGTGTCTCCAAGCAGTCAGTGACAAAGGCCGGCGTGATCACGAGGAGGCGTTTGCGGCCCTCCCGGGCGAGGCGCTTCATTTCAAAATCGGTGTAGGGCGTGAGCCACGGTTCGCCGACGATGCGCGATTGAAACGCAAGCGACCAACGGGCGGGGTCGAGACCGGCGCGCGCGGCGAAGAGGTGCGTCGTGCGCGTGAGCTGGGCCTTGTAGCACGTCGCGTGGGCGGGCGAGCAAGTGGTGCAACAATCGGGCACGGTAAGGCAGTGCGCGTGCGACGGGTCGCCTTTGCGCAGGTGACGCTGCGGGATGCTGTGGTAGCTGAACAGCAGGTGATCGTGCGGCTGCGCGAGGTAAGGCTTCGCGCTCGCGACGAGCGCATCAATGTAGTCCGGATCGGCGAAGAAAGGCTGCTCGACTTCGATTTTCATCTGCGGCGCGAGCTTCGCGGCTTCGCGATAGACTTTCACGACGACGGTTTCCCAGCTTGACATCGCGTAGTGCGGGTATTGCGGAAAAAGGAGCAGTCGATCAACGCCGGCGGCCACCAGCCGACGCAGGACTTCGGGGATCGAAGGATTGCCGTAGTTCATCGCGAGCTCGACCGGGACATCGAGCTTGCCGGCGAGGAGCGACTGGGCGCGCTTGCTGGTAACGACGAGCGGCGAGCCCTCGGCGGACCAGATCGTGGAGTACGCGTGCGCGGAATTTTTCGCGCGAAACGGTATGATGATGCCGTTGACGAGCAGGCTGCGCAGGAAACCGTTGTCGGGCTTGTCGATCACGCGCCCGTCGTTGAGGAATTCGCGCAGGTAGCGCTTCACATCGGGCACCGACGCCGAGTCGGGCGAACCAAGGTTGAGAAGGAGGACGGCGCTTTTAGACATCGCTGTAAAGTCGGCGCAAAAAAGGCGGCGAAGTCAAACGGCGCGCGGGAATTTCGCTCACGCCAGCCCGCGGCAGAACCGGATCTTCGCGATCAGGCGATGGATGTTTTCCGGGGCGATCCGATCGGTTATGACGGTGCGTGGAAAATTCAGCTCGGTGTCGAGATGCACGCCGTCCTCGGCGCCAGGGCGGACGAAATCCTCCACAAAATCCATCCCTCCGCGCGGTCGCATCCAGCGCACGTAGGGATCGGGATCGTCGGACTCGATCACGATGTCGTCTTTCAGGAAGACATTGCAGTAGAGCGTGAGGTCCCGAAACGAGGCGAACCACGTGGGCGGGTTCACGAGTTGATCGCGGATGATGAGGGTCATCTCGGGCTCCTGCTTCAGCAAAAGTTCTGCCAACTCGCTGGCGATAATTTTTGTCGTTGCGACGCGGATGGGGACGTTCACGCCTACATCGGCACAATTTCCCTTTTTATGAATTCACCGCGCAAACCCGTTCTCCTCGTGATCCGTGATGGTTGGGGCGCCAATCCGCATCCGGAGCAGAATAAATTCAACGCCGTCTTTCTCGCGCATAAGCCGTGCGATGATGAGCTCCACGCAAAATCCCCGCGCACGCTCGTCGCGGCGAGCGGGCTTGATGTCGGGCTGCCCGATGGCCAGATGGGCAACTCCGAGGTCGGCCACGAAAACATCGGTGCCGGCCGGATTGTCGATCAGGAGCTCGTTCGGCTGAACAAACTTTTCTCCGAGAAGCAGCTCGCGGTGAATCCGGTGTGGCATGCGGCGCTCGCCCGCTTGAAAGGTTCGCCCCACGCGAAGCTGCACCTGATGGGCATCGTGTCCGACGGCGGCGTGCATGGGATGCTTGAGCATCTTTACGGGATATTGCGGCAGGCGAAGGAAGACGGAGTTAGCGCGAATCGCGTTTTCATCCATGCTTTCACGGATGGCCGCGATACGCCGCCGCAGAGCGGGCTGGGTTACATCCAGCAAGTCGAGGCGAAGCTCCGCGAAATCGGTGTGGGGAAAATTGCGACGGTGTGCGGCCGTTTCTGGGCCATGGACCGCGACAACCGCTGGGAGCGCGTGCAGAAAGCCTACGACATGCTCACGGGCCGCAAAGCCGTCGCCACCGCGCCGAATTCCGAAAAGGCGGTCTCGAGTTACTACCAAAATCCGCTGAGCCCTACGCAGAATGGCGACGAGTTCGTGCCCGCGACCTGGATCGTCGGAGCCGACGGCAAGCCGGTCGCGACTATTGGCAACGGCGACGCGGTTCTCTTCTACAACTATCGCGGCGATCGCCCGCGTGAAATTACCAAGGCTTTCGTGATCGATGACTTCAAGGGTTTCGACCGCGGCCCGAAGCTAGACCTCTACTATGCGACGATGACCGAATACGAGGCAGGTCTGCCGGTGCATGTGATTTCAGGGAAGCCGGCGCCGTTGAAAAACATCCTAGGCGAGGTCGTTAGCAACGCAGGCATCGGCCAGTTCCGCTGCGCAGAGACGGAGAAAAATCCGCATGTGACTTTCTTCTTCAACAACTACCGGAGCACGCCATTCCCCGGCGAGGATCGCGCGTGTCCGGCGAGTCCGAAGGTGCCGACCTACGACATGCAGCCCGAGATGTCCGCGGCGCAGGTGACCTCCGACGCGAAGGCCGCGATCCTCTCGGGCAAATATGGCCTCGTCGTCGTGAACTATGCGAACCCTGACATGGTCGGGCACACCGGTTCGCTGCCCGCCGCAATCAAAGCGTGCGAGGCGACCGATCGCGGGCTGGCGGAGTTACTCGCCGCGCTCGCAAGTGTGGACGGCAAGGCCGTCGTGCTCGCCGATCACGGCAACGCTGAGCAGATGTGGGATCCGATCAATAACGGGCCGCATACGTCGCATACGTTGAATCTCGTCGAAGTGTTTGCGGTGGGCGACGGGCTCGTGGCCGGCAAAACCAAGATGCGCACCGGTGGACGGCTCGCGGATATCGCGCCGACCGTGCTCGCGTTGATGGGATTGCCGAAGCCGGCCGAGATGACGGGCGAAAGCCTGGTGATTGGCTGAGTCTGAGGCTGACGAAGTTTCTGTTTGCCCGCGGGCGCCACGGGCCGCTTAGTTTGCGGGTTTCCGCCCGCAAATTTTCCCATGCACCGCTCCCATCATTGTGCCCAGCTCACCACGGCCAACCTTGGCGAAACCGTCTCGCTCCTCGGCTGGGTGGACACTATCCGCGATCAAGGCGGCATCATTTTTCTCGATTTGCGCGACCGCAAGGGAGTCACGCAAATCCAGCTCGAGGCTCACGATAACGCGACTCTCGCCGCCCAGCTCAAGCACCTAAAGTTGGAGTCGGTCATCGGGGTTAGCGGCAAGGTCGTGCGCCGGCCGGCTGGCACGGAAAACAAGTCGCTCCCGACGGGCGAGATCGAGGTCAACGCGACTTCGCTCGAAATCCACAACATTTCCGACACCCCGCCGTTTCCGCTCGACGACGCCGGTGGCGACAAGGTCAACGAAGACCTTCGCCTCACTTACCGTTACCTCGATCTGCGCCGGCCGAAGATGCGCAAGAATCTTCAGGTGCGTCACCGCGCCGCGAAGTCGATTCGCGATTACTTCGACTCGCAGGAATTCATCGAGGTCGAGACGCCCGCGCTGTTCAAGAGCACACCCGAGGGCGCGCGCGAATACCTCGTGCCGTCGCGCATTCACCCGGGCCAGTTCTACGCGCTTTCGCAGTCGCCGCAGCAATTCAAACAAATCCTCATGGTGGCGGGCGTGGAAAAATATTTCCAAATCGCGCGCTGCTTCCGCGACGAGGATCTTCGCGCGGACCGGCAGATGGAGTTCACGCAGGTGGACGTCGAGGCGTCGTTCGTCACGCGCGAGGATATCTACGCGCTGTTCGAGGGCATGCTGAAGAAACTGTGGAAGGACGTGCTCGGCACGGACATTCCCACGCCGTTTCCTCGCATGGCGTTTCACGACGCGATGAACCGCTACGGCGTCGACAAACCCGACGTGCGCTTCGGCCTCGAGCTCGTCGATCTGTCGGAGACGTTCAGGAATTCCGCATTCAAGGTCTTCCAGTCCACCGTCGCCGGCGGCGGCGTGATCAAGGCGCTGAACGCGAAGGGCCTCGCCGATCTCACGCAGGGCGAGCTCAAGAGCCTCGAGGAGATTGCGAAATCGCTCGGCGCGAAAGGCCTCGCCTTCATCAAGGTTGAGGGTGGCGAGTGGAAATCGCCGATCGTGAAATTCTTCTCTGAGGCGGAAAAGGCGGAGCTCACTGCGAAGCTCGGCATTGCCGAGGGCGACATGATCTTCTTCGCCGCGGCGCCATGGGAAAAGGCCTGCGCGATTCTCGGGCGCCTGCGGCTTGAGTCGGCGCAGCTGCTCGTGAAACGCAACAAGCTCACGATCCGCCACGACGACTGGAAATTCCTCTGGGTGATCGATTTTCCGCTGATGACTTACGACGAGGAGCGCGGCGGCTACGCGGCCACGCACCATCCGTTCACCGCGCCGGTGCCGGAGGATGCCCAGTATCTCGACAGCGATCCGAAAAAGGTGCGCGGCCAGCACTACGACGTCGTCCTCAACGGCATGGAACTCGGCGGCGGATCGATCCGCATTCACCAGCCTGCGCTGCAGAAGAAAGTTTTCGAGGACGTGCTGAAGATTCCGGCCGACGTCGTGGAGAGTCGTTTCGGCTACATGCTGAAGGCGTTCACCTATGGCGCGCCGCCGCACGGTGGCATCGCGTTTGGCCTTGATCGAATGGTCGCGCTACTGTGCGGCACGACGAGCATTCGCGACGTGATCGCGTTTCCGAAAACGCAAAAGGGTCAAGACCTCATGGCGCAAAGCCCGACGCCGGTCACAGCGAAGCAACTCAAGGATCTGCACATCGCGACCGTCATGCCGGAGTGACCGAGGGCGTCGGCAAAAGACAGACGCCCTTGGACAATCGGTGCGCGGAACGAGGGCTTGCGCCCCCGGGGTGAAGACTTACAACCAAGGTAACGCAACCCCCGCTTTCGCATGAAACTCATCGTCGCCATCATCAAACCCTTCAAACTGGAAGAAGTGAAAGAAGCCCTCGCTGCCGCCGGCATCGAGGGCATGACCGTCACCGAAGTCAAAGGCTTCGGCCGCCAGAAGGGCCATACGGAAGTTTACCGCGGCAGCGAATACACCGTGGACTTCCTCCCGAAGGTAAAACTCGAAGTTGCCGTGTCCGACGAAGCCGCTGGCAAAGCCGTCGACACGATCGTGAAGGCCGCGAAGACCGGAAAGATCGGCGACGGCAAAGTGTTCGTGCTGCCGATCGAGGAAGTCGTGCGCATCCGCACCGACGAGCGCGGCGAAGCCGCAGTCTGATCGTCTGAACGAAACGATTTCGCAAATCGATTGGCGCCACGTAAGCGGCGCCTTTTTTGTGCGCGCCCGCTCGGGGAGGCGTCGGACCCGATGGGAGCAATCCGTGTCGGCTGGTTGCGAATCACAGTGAGTTTCGCGGCTCGATCGTCCAGCGAAAGGTCCGGCGTGAAAAAGTGAAACTCGGGATTGCTAAACGTGCCGGCGAAAATCAGTTGGGTCGTAGCCCGTCCCAGATTCACCCCCGCGGCTGAGTTGCTTTCGCGTCGACTCAACCGGCATTCCCCTGACCAACCCAAGCACGAAGTGACTATGACGGCTTTGTTGCATAATCCAGGATGAGACCCGAGGCGGTTAGGCCGCCATGGGGAGTTCCGGAGTGGGTTTATGAGTCGCGACAGCGACCAACTGGAGGTCGGGCAGCAGCCCGGCCTTAACCAGCGCAACTTGCGTACTCATCCACGCTCTGGGGGACGACAGGCGAGGATGCCTGATCCCGGCGGCCGGGCTTGATTCCGGTCCGACTCCATTCACGTGGACTTTCC
>CAITWF010000027.1 GCA_903896015.1 uncultured Opitutia bacterium
GACGCGGTGAAAATCGCGCACCATCATCGGATAGGGATGGGCGCCGAGTGCTGAGCCGAGGATGTAGTGCGTGCCACGCACGTTGGTCACCCAGTCGCGCATCGCCTCGTTGACCGCATCCTTGAGGGTCTTCTGACCAGCCTCGACTGCGGTGACCTTCGCGCCCATGAGGCGCATGCGAAACACGTTCAGCGCCTGGCGCTCCATATCCACCGCACCCATGTAAACGGTGCAATCGAGTCCAAACTTCGCACACACGGCCGCCGTTGCGACGCCATGCTGGCCCGCACCCGTCTCGGCGATGATGCGCTGCTTGCCCATGCGCCGCGCGAGCAGCGCCTGACCGAGAGCGTTGTTGATCTTGTGCGCGCCCGTGTGGAGCAGGTCTTCGCGCTTGAGATAAATTTTGGCGCCACCGCAGTGCTGCGTGAGCCGTTCCGCGAAGTAAAGTTCGGTCGGGCGGCCCGCGAATTCCTTCAGGTGGTGGCGCAGTTCGCTGATGAACCCGGGATCTTTGCGTGCGACTTCATAGGCCGCACCCAGTTCCTCGAGTGCCGTCATCAGCGTCTCCGGCACAAATACTCCGCCGTAATTCCCAAAATGGCCGCCCGCATCGGGCAGCGTGGAGCGATCGAGGCGCGTAGGTTCGGCGGTGGCGATGGACATGACCCGACGAGATTGAGCACCGCGCGACGCGAGGCAAGCGCCGGTCACCGATCCTTCGCATCGGCCAGTGCCGGAGCGGGCAACGCCGTCGCCGCCAAAATCGCGAGCGACTCAAACCGAGCGAAATCTTCCGATGTAAACGCCCCGCCACTGACGGAATTGGCCACGACCAGCACGCCACGCACCGTCCCGCGAAGCAGCACTGGCACAAAGATTATCGAGCGCACTGTCAACGCCGAGTCGGTATGCGCCACGATGCGTGCGTCCTCCGTGGCCTCAGCGATGAGTTCAGCCCTCCCCGACTCCGCAACTTGCGCGACAAGACTATCGCCGGACAAATGCTCCGGCCCGCGGAGCACAAACTCGAGGCGCCGCGCCCGCGTGGAGAATTCCTCGAGCATGGCACCCGCGACAATCGTCTGCGGCGGAAACAAGCCCGCCACTGCGTAGCGGCAGAGTCGGCCGTCCGCCTCGCGTTCGTAGTAAGCCGCGCTCATCGCGCCCACCCACTCGGCCGCCGCCTCGACGATCGCTTGCGCGATTTCTGCCCGCGTGGCGCCACGTTTTTCTGCTTCGCTCAGGCGAAGCGCAAATCCGTCCGACCACTCGCGATTCGTCATCATGCTTGTTCCGCGAAGTTCGCGTCGCCATCCGGGGCGATGCGCACCCGGCACCGTCACTTTTGCGCAACGCGGTTCTTGAGGAACGCGAGCACATCCTGAAATTTGGCCCGGTTGGCCTCATCGACCGACACGAGATGCTCATGCGCCTCAAGCACCAGACGGGCATTTTCGATCTCGGTATGGTTGGCGCACTGGAGCGCCGTATTGCACTTTTCGAAGCTGGTCGTTGCCGCGGCCGGATCGACGATTAGAAGCCGGTGCAGGCCGAGATTACGGATGAGTTCGAGATTGCGTGGGCCGACGCGCGCGAGCACGAGACTGCCGGGCGGCTTCGCTTTCTTGAGCTCAAGCGCGATACCCGCGAGCACGCCAAGGAACGTGCTGTCCATGCTCGCGCAGTTCTGAAAATCGAGTGCAAAGCGGGTTTTCCCCTGCTTCAGGAGCTCCGTGAAAAAATCGCGGAGACAGGGGCTGTTTTGAAAACACGCGCGGCCATCAATGCGCACGACCACGGGGTCGGAATTAGCGTCGACGAGATAAACCGGCTTGTTGGCGACTTCAGGCATGGAACGTTGGAAGAATCTTCGGCGCCAATCGGCGCAACTGAAAGGTGAATGGAATGGAGTGCTCCGCAAGCACGCGAGCGCACGGCTTTGTTAAAGTGTTGGGCGGCACCCGGCGGTGCCGTCCAAGGAAAAATCTAATTCTGAGCGACGATCTGACGGAGCACGTAGGGCAGGATGCCGCCGTGCTGGTAGTAATCGATTTCGATCGGGGTATCGATGCGGCAGCGGACAGGCACGTTTTCGACCGCGCCATCCTTGCGCATGATCTTCAAGGTGAGGTCTTGCTGCGGTTTGATGTCGGCCGTGAGGCCCACGACATCGTAGATCTCGGTGCCATCGAGCTTCAGCGTCTGCGCGGTCGTGCCGTCTTTAAACTGAAGGGGGAGCACGCCCATGCCGACGAGATTGGAGCGGTGGATGCGCTCGAAGCTCTGCGCGACGACGACTTTCACGCCGAGGAGATTTGTGCCCTTCGCCGCCCAGTCGCGCGACGAGCCGGTGCCGTATTCCTGACCTGCGAGCACGATAAGTGGCGTGCCGTTTTTCTGGTGCGCGATCGACGCGTCGTAGATGGAAACCTCGGTGCCGTCAGGCCCGATCGTGTTGCCACCTTCTTTGCCGCCGAGCATGAGGTTCTTGATTCGGACGTTGGCGAACGTGCCGCGCGTCATGACGCGGTCGTTGCCGCGACGCGAGCCATAGGAGTTGAAGTCATCATAGGAGACGCCATTTTCGAGCAGGAACTTGCCGGCGGGCGCGCTCTTCTTGATCGCGCCGGCCGGAGAGATGTGATCGGTCGTGACCGAATCGCCGAAGATGCCGAGCGCCTTCGCGCCGGTGATCGGTTTGATGGCGCTGGGCGTCATCACAAAGTTCGTGAAGAACGGCGGCTCCTGAATGTAGGTCGATTTCGCATCGAACTCGTAGACGTTACCCACGGACGACGGGATTTCGTTCCATTTCGGGTTCTGCGCGGCGAAGTTCTTGTAGAGCTTGCGAAAGACCTCGGGCTTGAGGGCGGACTGCATGGCGTCGCGGACTTCCGCGAGCGTGGGCCAGATGTCGGCCAGATAAACCGGCTGGCCGTCCTTGCCCATGCCGAGCGGCTCGCACGAAAGATCGAGATCGACTCGACCGGCGAGCGCGAAGGCAACGACGAGCGGCGGCGACATCAGGAAGTTCGACTTCACGTTCTGGTGCACGCGCGCCTCGAAGTTGCGGTTGCCCGAAAGCACCGAGGCGGTGATGAGGTCGTTTTTCACGATCGCATCCTCAAGGTTGGCATCGAGCGGACCGGAGTTGCCAATGCAGGTCGTGCAGCCGTAGCCGACAGTGTTGAAGCGAAGCTTGTTCAGGTAGGGCGTGAGACCGGTCTTCTTAAGGTAGTCGGTCACGACGCGCGAGCCGGGGGCGAGCGACGCCTTCACCGCCGGGTTCACTTTGAGCCCCTTCTCAACGGCCTTCTTGGCGAGCAAACCGGCGGCGAGCATCACTGAGGGATTCGAGGTATTCGTGCAGCTCGTGATTGCGGCGATGACGACGGAGCCGCTGGCGAGCTTGGCTTTTTTCTTGGAGGTCATCTCGACCTTCACTGCTTTTGAGAAACCCAAGCGCGATTTGCCGAAACCGTTTTCGGTAACTGGGCGCTGGTAGGCCGCGAAAAATTCGCGCTGCAAATTCGGCAGTTCGATTCGGTCCTGCGGGCGCTTCGGGCCGGCCACACTCGGAACGACCGTCGCGAGATCGAGGGCAAGATCCTGGGAGTAATCGATCGCGCCTTGCGCGGGAATGCCCCACAGTCCCTGCGCTTGATAATAAGCTTCGTAGAGCTCGACGGCCTTTTCGTCGCGGCCGGTGGCACGGAGGTAATTCGAGCACTCGGCATCGATCGGGAAGAAGCCCATCGTCGCGCCGTATTCGGGAGCCATATTGGCGATCGTGGCGCGATCGACGACCGGGAGCGCTGCCGCGCCGGGGCCGTAAAACTCGACGAATTTGCCGACGACTTTTGCCTTGCGCAGCATCTGCGTGAGCGTGAGCGCGAGATCAGTTGCGGTGACGCCCTCGCGGAGCGCGCCCGTGAGGTGAACGCCGACGACGTCGGGCGTGAGAAAATAAACCGGCTGACCAAGCATGCCCGCCTCGGCCTCGATGCCGCCGACGCCCCAGCCCACGATGCCGATACCGTTGATCATCGTCGTGTGCGAGTCGGTGCCGACAAGGGTGTCGGGATAGTACACGTTGCCCGCGTTGAGCACACCCTTCGCGAGATACTCGAGGTTCACCTGGTGGACGATGCCGATGCCGGGCGGTACGACCTTGAAGGTGTCGAACGCCTGCATGCCCCACTTCAGGAATTGGTAGCGCTCGCGATTGCGCGAAAACTCCAACTCAAGATTCTTGGCGAGCGCCTCGGCGTTGCCCGCGAAATCCACCTGCACCGAATGATCGACCACGAGATCGACGGGCACGAGCGGCTCGATGATCTTTGGGTTCTTACCCATGCGCGCGACCGCCGAGCGCATCGCCGCGAGATCGACGAGCAGCGGCACGCCGGTGAAGTCCTGCAGCACGATGCGCGCGACGACGAAGGGAATCTCCTCCGTGCGCGGCGACTTTGCACCCCAGCCCGCGAGGTCGCGAATCGCGCCCTCGGCTACGCGCTTGCCATCGCAGTTGCGCAGCAGCGACTCAAGCACGAGCCGGATCGACACCGGCAGGCGCGAGACATTGAAGCCGGCCGCCTCGAGCGCGGGGAGCGAATAAAACTGGTGCGACGCGCCGTTAGCGGAAAACGACTGCAGCGTGTTGAAAGGATTCGGGAGGCTCACGGGTTTTTCGATTTCTGTGGTTCGGTTCTCGAATGAAAGGCAAAGGGCGGAACGCACCGCGTTCCGCCCACGGGGATTTTATTTGGCCAGTGCCGCCTTGACCGCGGCGAAGTTCGGCAGGTCCTTCGGCGTTGCCGTCTGCTCGGCGTATTTCACCACGCCGTCCTGGCCGATGACGAACGCCGCGCGCGCGCTCGTATCGCCAACGCCTGCGAGCATCGGGAAGAGGACGTCGTAGGCCTTCGTGGTCGTCTTGTTGAGATCGCTTGCGAGCGTGATGCCAATCTTGTTAGCTTTCGCCCACGCTTCTTGGGTGAACGGACTGTCGACGCTAATCGCGATCACGTTCGCACCGAGCGCTTCATACTCCGCGAGGCCGCTGGTCTGGTCGCACATTTCCTGTGTGCACACGCCGGTGTAGGCCAACGGGAAGAAGAGCAGCACGGTCTGCTTCTTGCCGAAATTGTCGCTCAGCTTGATGTCCTTCAGGCCGTCGGCCGCTTTGGACTTGAGGGTGAAATCAGGGGCTTTGGAGCCAACGGCGATGGGCATGGGAGGAGGAGTTTGGGTTGGTAGTGAGTGCGAAACAAAATCCCGCGCGACCATCGCCCGGGAAAGGATTGCCAAGTTGAGCCGCCGCCCGCGTCGCGGCAAATTGTTTTTCCCGGTAACAGCGGCGTTTCTATTTTCGCATCGCGCGTCATTAGAAACGCTCTTGCGCGCCCACTCCCCCGCCCCGTTTACTCTCGCCTCCCGACATGAACCTGATCGAAGACCTCCAATGGCGCGGCCTGCTGGCCGACTGCACCGACCTCGACGCGCTCGCGAAGCGCCTGAGCGAAGGGCCGCTGGCGCTTTATTGCGGCTTCGATCCGACCGGCGACTCGCTGCACGTCGGCCACCTGATGGGCCAGCTCACGCTCCGCCGCTTTCAGCAGGCCGGTCATCATCCCATCGCGCTCGCCGGCGGCGCCACCGGCATGGTCGGCGATCCGTCAGGCAAATCGGCCGAACGCAATCTCCTCACCCGCGAACAACTCGCCCACAACGTCGCCTGCATCAAGACGCAGCTCGCCCGCCTCCTCGACTTCGATCGCGCAGGCAACCCGGCGCGCCTCGTCGACAACGCCGACTGGACCGCGCCCGTCTCGCTCCTCGATTTCCTGCGCGACATCGGAAAGCACTTTTCGCTGAACGTCATGCTCGCGAAGGATTCGGTGAAGTCGCGCCTCGCTGGCGACGCTGGCATCAGCTTCACCGAGTTCAGCTACCAACTCCTGCAGGCAAACGACTTTCTCCACCTACGCGAGACGCGGACGTGCGAACTCCAAATCGGCGGCTCCGATCAATGGGGCAATATCACCGCCGGCACCGACCTCATCCGCAAAAAACTCGGCGCACCCGCATGGGGCTGGACTTTCCCGCTCATCACGAAAGCCGACGGCTCGAAGTTCGGCAAAACCGAGGGCGGCTCCGTCTGGCTCGATCCGAAAAAGACCAGCCCCTACCGCTTCTATCAGTTCTTCGTGAACACCGAGGACGCTAAGGTCTCCGAATACCTCCGGAAGTTCACGTTCCTCTCCCGCCCGGTGATCGAGGAACTCGAAGCCAGACACGCCGCCAACCCCGGCGCGCGCGAAGCCCACAAGGCGCTCGCCCGCGAAGTCACCGCGCTCGTCCACGGCGCCGACGCCCTCGCTGCCGCCGTAAAGGCGAGCGAGATCCTCTTTGGCGGATCACTCGACGGCGTGACCGAGGAAATTTTCCACGATGTCGTCGGCGAAGTCCCGACCAAGGATTTCGAGTCAGCGAAACTCGCCGTCCCCGGCGCCTCGATCCTCGACCTCCTTGTCCACGCCGGGCTATGCCCGTCGCGCGGCCAGGCAAAGAAAGACGTCGAAGGCGGCGGCATCTATCTGAACAACGTCCGCGTCGCCGAAGCCGCCCGCGCCGCCACGGAGAGCGATTTGCTTTTCAAAAAACATCTCCTGCTGCGCAAAGGGAAACGGACCTACGCTGTGCTCAGTGTCCGCTAATGCAGATGGAAATCGCTCGACGCCACATCACATGTCGCGTTGCAGCGTGCGCATTGTTCGCTGCCTGCTCGATCGTCGCGATTGCCCAGGAGTTCCATCCCCTCGCCTACGCTCCCGCGCCGATCGACAATCCGCTGAAAGGCTTCGTCCCCTATGACACTGCGTCGGACAAGGACAGTTTTCCGCACAGCCTCGAATGGTTCTACGCCCCGCTCGCGGAGCTGATGCCGGCGGCAAAAACGTTCGATTGGGCGCCGATCGAAAAGCACCTCACAGCGATCGCGGCGCGCGGACATCAGGCGGTATTTCGCATTTATCTCGACTATCCGAAGCAGGCGCCGGGCACGCCGAAGTTTTTGCTCGAGGCCGGCGTCGCCGCGCACGCGCACAATTACAATGGCAACAACGGCCGCAGCGTCTCGCCCGATTACGAAGACCCGCGTTTGCGCGGCGCGCTCGCCGAGTTCATCGCGGCGTTCGGCAAAAAATACGACGGCGATCCGCGGATCGGCTTTCTCACGGTCGGCCTGCTCGGCTACTGGGGTGAGTGGCACACCGCCGGAAATCCGGAATGGTTCGCCAGCAAAACCGTGCAGCGCGAAGTGATGGACGCCTACCTGCGCGCGTTTCACCGCACGCGGCTGCTGTTGCGCTACCCCGCCGGTCCCGACGATCCCACCTACGCGGACAACAGCGATATCGCGATGGGCTACCACGACGACTCGTTTGCCTACGCGACGATGCCGACCAGCGATGCGAAAGGCTGGTTCTTTCTCGTGCGCATGAGGCAAGCAGGCGCACTCGACAAATGGCGCACGCAACCGATCGGCGGCGAGGTGCGCCCCGAAGTCTGGGACACGCTCTGGAACAATCCGACCGGCGCGCCCAAGGGCCAGGAATATTTGCCGTGCGTCGAAGCTACGCATGCGACGTGGCTCATGAACTCCGGCGTTTTTCGCACCGCGCTGGCCGGAGCGCCACGCGAGCGCGCCCTCGCCGGTGCGCGCCGGCTCGGCTACGAGTTGCAGGTGACGGAGGCCGCACTCACGCGAGATCCCAATGGAGGTGTCATTGTCGGCGTGCGGATTCAGAACCGCGGCGTCGCGCCTTTCTATTATCCGTGGCGCGTCGAGATCGGACTGCTCGACGGTCTCGGCAAACTCGTCGGCACCCTGCCCGCCGACTGGGATCTCACCAAAATTCTCCCCGGCGAAAAGCCATCGGAGTTTGAAGCGAGCGCGATCGATGACAGCATCGCACCGGGCAACTATCGTGTCCTGCTCCGCGTCGTAAATCCACTGCCGCTAGGCGCGCCGCTGCGGTTTGCGAATCAGGCGCAGGACGACTCGTTTACCGGGTGGTTGACGCTGGGCAGCGTCGCGCTGTGAGGTGACGCCGTCACCCGCCATGTCGAACCACCCTGCCTACCCGCGCGCGCTGCGCTGGCTACCGTGGGTGGCAATCACCGCCCTGCTCGTCGTACGGCTTTGCCACGAGTGGTTCGGCCCCGACATCTGGTATCACCTTGCGCTCGGCGAACGAATCGCGCGCGCGGGCGTCGCGCAGCCCGCCGACAATCTGATGCTCCAGCAGCCGGGCTTTGTGAATTTCTACTGGCTGTTCCAACTGCTCGTGCGCGGTGTTTTCGCGCTCGGCGGAATGTTCACTGTCAGCGCGCTGTTCATCGTGGTGTGGCTCGCAGCGTTTGCCGTCTGGCTGTGCACGACGGGCGCGTTCCGCGCTCCCCCTTGGGGCTCGGCAGTCGGACTCGCCGCCGTGCTCATCTGCCAAACGCGTTTCGAGGAGCGACCCGAAATTTTTTCCTACCTCTTCCTCGCGATCCAAGTCGGCTGGCTCGCGAACTGGAAGCTCGACGCGCCCGTCCGGCCACGTGCACTCGCCGGCTTTACACTCGTGCAGATCCTCTGGTCCAACATGCACGGCTACTTCGTGCTCGGCCCGCTGCTCGTCGCCGCGAAGATCGTCAGCATCGCGATCGATACGCGGCGCGCCGAGTGGCCGAGGATCGCCGCCGCGTGGCGCGGACTGTCGCTCCTCGCCACCCTCACAATCGGCGCGTCCCTCGCGTCGCCGTTCGGCCTGCACAACTGGAGCGGCGTGCTCACGCTTTGGAAATTTTTCGGTGCGATGCGCCACGAAGTGCAGGAATTCCTGCCACCTACGGGTGCGTTTTTCGCCCTGTCCACCACCAAATTGTTTTGGCTCGGCTGGGCCGCCTCGCTTCTCGCCGCACTGTGGACGCTTCTCTTCGCCGCCCGCCGCGAGACCTTCGCAATCCTGCTCGCCGCCGCCGGCCTGTGGCTCAGCGCCACGTCCTTTCGCAGCATCCCGCTGCTCGTCTTTTTCTCCGCGCCACTCGCCGGCATCATCCTGCGACAACTCGCGGCCGCTCGCCCGTTCGAACAGCTTTTTTCAACTGTGATCAGTGTTCTTGCCCTTGGCTTGGTCACGCTGGCGATCGCGAACCCATTCGGACCCTCAAGCTTTGGCATTCGCGAATCCTCGGTCGCGAGTCCGGTCCGCTTCGCCGACTATCTGCGAGCACACGGCTTTCGCGGCACGCTCTTCAACCACCCCACCGACGGCGGTTATCTCGAGTTTCACTTCCCTGCGCAGCGCCTCTACGGCGATTCGCGCTATGTCGAAGCCGAGCCCATTCACGAATACTTCGCCGCGCTGCATCGGCCCGACGCTTTCCGCGCGCTCGACGGGAAATACCACTTCGATGCCGCACTCTTCAAACTCACCGAGAGTCGCGCCGTCCTCGTCTCCCTCGTCAACGATCCTCATTGGCGCATCGCTCACGCGGACCTGCAACGCGTGCTGCTCGCGAACACCGCGCGCCCCGGCGGCTCCGCCACCGTCTCCGAACCGGCTGCCTTCTACCACGGCGAAGATCTTTCCGTGTCCGCCAATCGCGAGGCAGCGCTCCAATGGGCCGGGTTCTTCGCCGAGGCCAACCACCCTGACGATCTCCTGCGCTTCCTCACCGCCCTCGATACCGCGCCGCGCATCCCCGCGCCCGTGCTCGAGGTTGCGCTGCGCTACGGTCTCGCGATCCGTCACGCGCAGATTCTCGCTCTCGCCCGCTCGCTCCGCCCGAAAATGTTCGCCGCAAGTCTCGGCGACGCCGCCGTGATCGATCGGCTGCTCGCGCAGGCGGCAGTCACGCCGTAAGGCCGGCTCACTTCGCCCTCGGCGGCTCCCACAATTCGATCCGGTTGCCCTCGCAATCCATGATCCAGCCAAACTTCCCAAACTCGGACGCCTCACCCGATTTCGGATCGATCCACACACCCTCTTTTTTCAACTCCGCGAGCACACGCTGCCAGTTCGCGACGCGATAATTGATCATGAACGGCCTTTTGCTCGGTTTAAAATAGCCCGTGGCGGCATCAAACACGCTCCACACCGTCGAGCCTTTTTTCTTCGGCGCTTTCGCCACGCGCCACTCAAACGCGCATCCGCCCCAAGCCGAATCGATCGCGAGACCGAAGTGCTTCCTATACCAGGCCTGAACTTTCTTCGGGTTCTGCGCCTTGAAAAATATTCCGTCGATGCCGGTCACGCGCGGTTTGGTTTTCATAGCGAACGCAACGCTGCGCTTTCGCCGGGCAAACGTCGCGGCGAAAGGTCAGAAGAACATCGCCTCGCTCAACGCGGCGTCGGGCGATAGCAGGCTCACCCCCGCCGACAGCGTCGTGGGACCATCGCCGAAATCCGCCTCAAACGCGGCAAACCCCGACATGAGGTCGCCGTTCCAGCGGAAAAACTTATTTACCCCCGCATAGTCAAAGCGCACACCCAGATTGCCGCCTGACTCCGCCGGCAGCGGCGCGACCGCAAACGTCACGCTCTCCGCCGCCACATTGCACGCCGCCAGCCGCCGGCAAAACCAGTTGAGCAGCACGCGTCCTTCCGCACTTCGCTCGACATCGTGCCCGACCGTCACCGCGCACAGTCCGGCCGCGAGCTTTTCCGGCGCGTAGCTCGACAAAAACTGCCCGATCGTCCGCCGCACGGGGAGCAGCCGAGAGTAAACCAGATCGCGCAGCGCGTTCGGGTTCGGCCACGGAAAGGTGAACGCATCCGCCGGCGCGATTTCGCTGTCGATCATCACGCGCTTCGCGCGGCCGAGCAGGTAGCGGTAGTCGGCGAGCCGCGCGCTCGAGGAAAACCGGTGCGCCCAATAATACAGCGGCAGATCCGTCGAGAGGCAGATCGACACCTGGCTTTCGAGGAAAGGACGGGCGCTCCGCGGGTAGCTCAGCATCACGAACTCGACGCAGCGCTTGTCGCTCTTCGATTTTCCCAAAAAGCATTCGCCGTAGATTTTCGCGCGCATCTCCGTCGCTGGATCATCGTCGTGCAGCGGGCAGAGCACCACGATGCGGCTCGGATAGCGTTTGGAGAATTCCTCGACCGTCTTGAACTGCGCCGCCGCATCCTCCGCCGTCGTGTTAAGCCCGAGGTGGAGGACAAAGTTCACCTGCGTCGCCTTCGCATCATCCGCCTCGATCGTCGGCGCGCCACTCGCGCCCGCGTCCGTCCAGAGTTCACCGAGGCGCTTGGCAATTGCGCCGACGGGGACCTCGATCCCCGGCAGGGCGTCGAAGATGGCAGGCATGGCGGATCAGGGCTGGCGCCACACGTGATCGTTTTTCGCGAGGAGCGCATCGCTCGTCGGCGGCCCCCACGAGCCCGCGGCATAGCTGTCCATCCCGGCGCGCCCCGCCTTCGCCCACGCTTCGAGTACCGGCGTGCAGAGCGTCCATGACGCCAGCGCCTCGTCGCCGCGGATGAAAAGCGTGCCGTCGCCGATCATCGCATCGAGCACGAGTCGCTCGTAGGCCTCGGGGGTGTTGGAGCCAAACGTCGTCGCATAGCGGAAGCTCATTTTCACCGGCTGCGTGCGCGTCTCGAGTCCCGGCACCTTCGTGTTGAGAATCAAGCTCAGGCCCTCGTCCGGCTGGATTTGAAACGAGAGGGTGTTTGCTGCGAGGTCGAACTTCTGGCCCGCGGCGAAAAGCGTGCCCGGCGGACACTTGAAATTGATCGCGATCTCGGAGACGCGGCGAGCCATGCATTTGCCCGAGCGCAGATAAAACGGCACGCCCTGCCAGCGCCAATTGTTGATCGAGAGCCGCATTGCCGCGTAAGTCTCGGTGCCCGACTGCGGACTAATCCCGTCCTCCTGCAGGTAGCCTTTCACAGCCTTGCCCGCCATCATGCCGGCGGCGTATTGCGCGCGCGCCACATCGCCCCCCGCGCGGGGATCGAGCGGCTGAATCGCTTTCAACAGTTTCACCTTTTCATCGCGGATTGCCTCGGCGTCGAGCGTCACGGGCGGCTCCATCGCGGTGAGCGCAAGGAGTTGCATCGTGTGATTCTGAATCATGTCGCGCAGGCAGCCGGCCTGCTCGTAGTAGCCGCCGCGCGTGCCGACGCCGACTTCCTCGGCCACCGTGATTTGCACGCTGTCGATAAAGTTGCGGTTCCAGAGCGGCTCGAAAATCGCGTTGGCGAAACGCTGCACCAACAAATCCTGCACCGTCTCTTTGCCGAGGTAGTGATCGATGCGGTAAACCTGGTTCTCCTCGAAGACCGACCGGATGGTCTCGTTCAGGGCACGAGCGGACGCGAGGTCTTTGCCGAACGGTTTCTCGATAATCACCTTCGAGTGGAGCGGCTGGCCGAGGTGTTTCGCGGCGAGCCCGCTCGCCCCGAGATTTTGCAGAATCGGGGTGAAGACCGACGGCGGCGTGGAGATGTAAAACAGCCGCTGCACATCGCGTCCGAGTTGCTTTTCCAGATCGTCGATGTGCGCGGCGAGCTTGTCGAAGGCCGCCTTCTCGTCATAGCCGCCCGCGACGTAGCTCGTGCGGCTCGCGATGCGCGACCAGACGTCCGCGTTGAGTTCGCGGCGGGAGAACTCCTTGATCGCGTCGGAGGCGAGTGCGCGAAACTCATCATCCGGGATCGGTTTGCGACCGTAGCCGACAAGGTAGAAATCTGCCGGCAGCAGATTGTCGAAGCCAAGGTTATAGACCGCTGGAATCAGCTTGCGCGCGGTGAGGTCGCCGGACGCGCCGAAGATAACGACGACCGTGGGCGGAGCGCCGCGATGTTTGCTGAGCCCGTGCAGAAACGGATGACGTTCGGTGTCGGCCATGGGAATGGAAAAAGGTTTTCGCGGCGCGCGCAGACGACGCAAGGGAAATGCGGGTCATGCCCCCGCGCAACCGATCACGCGCGAAAATTCCGGGGGAAGAGCGCAATATTTTCGAAGTGCCGCACCTCGGGCGCGCCCGCCGTGCCGGCCGCAGGCGTTGCCACCTCGACAATATCGAAGCGCACGGTCGCCGGTTTTTTCGCGCAGACCGCGCCGATATGCGGCCGCCGCGCGGCGGACGACGCGCTTCTTCCGCTCGTCGACCGCGTAGTAACCGGGCACGAGCGCATCGGCTGCGCGCGTCTTCACCTCGACGAACACCAGCGCCTCGCCCTCGCGCGCGATCACGTCGAGTTCGTCGCGCCGATCATGCGGGCTGCGCCAGTTGCGCGCCACGATCCGAAAGCCGCGCTCGCGCTCAAGCCACTCGGCGGCGAGTCGCTCGCCACGATCGCCCGCGGAGGTCGCGGTGCCTGCGCCGAAAAGTCGTCGAAGCCAGTTAAACATGGAGTTTGCGCAATTGCCGCGCTGCTTTACGTGTTAGCCCCGGCGATTTCGCATTGCGAGCCCCCGCTCTGGCTGGCAACTCCAGATCGCCTCCTCCCCCCCTCTTCGCGCTCATCATGGCTTCCACCAACATCGCCGGCACGCTCCGCCGTTCGCTGCTCATCAAGGTCATCTCCAAGCCTGCGCCAAGCAAGGAAGACGTCAGCTCCGTGATCGAACTCACCGCCTCCAAAGTGGTCGAGGCGCTGCAGGCGCAGTCGATGACGTTCTACCTCGTCGAAGGCAACGAGATCGCCTTCAAGCAGGTTTACTACTCGCCGACGCTCTGGGCGGGCGATCCGGCCAAGGAGAAAAAATTCCACGACACGGCTGCGAAACTCCTCGCCCTGAAAATCCCCACCGGCAAAGGCATCGTCGGCAAGGTCATCGAGACCGGCGAACCGATTTTTTTCCGCAACAGCGAAAGCCAGGCACCGTTCATGCAATCGATGGCGCAGACCACCGGCTTCGAGGTGCGCTCAATGCTCACCGTGCCGCTGAAGACCACGATCCCGCTTGGAGCCATCCAGGTGCTCAACAAGGAAATGGCCGCGGGCACCGAGGGCGAGTTCACCGACCGGGATCTCGCTCTGCTCAAGGAGGTCGCCGAGTATTCGTCAACGCTCATCCACCGCATGGTCGATCCGAAGTTCGTGCCGAACGCGGAGGACACCGCGCGCTTCGTCTCGAAACTCACCGATCTCCCGCTCGTCACCAAGCCGGAGGAAATCGAGATCGACGACAAGTTAATCGAGGTCATCGGCGACGCCGTCATTCGGCGCGAGGGAATTTTCCCCCACAAGCGACTCAGCCCGAATTCCGTCGCGGTGCTGATGACCAACCCGCTCGACTATGCCAAGCGCGAGTCGTTCTCGCAGACGACCGAGATGATGATCGAGGAAGTCAGCGTCATCTCGGCGACGCTGTTCGAAACCCTGCTCAAGAAATTCTTTAAGGACTCGAAAGCCGGACCCGCCGCCCCCGGCGACATCGACATCAACGCGGTCACCGAGGTCATCCAAAACGCCTACGCGACCGACAGCGAGGGCAAGGAAATCAGCGCAAAGGATCTGGAGAGCGAAGACTCGGCGCCGATCGTGCAGCTCGCGAACCGCATCATTGAGGACGCCTACATCTCCGGCGCCTCCGACATCCACATCGAGCCGCAGGAAAAGGAACTGCTCGTGCGGTATCGCGTCGACGGTCTGCTGGCGGAAAAACTCCGCCTGCCCAAGCAGGTGACGGGCGGGCTCGTCGCCCGCCTGAAGATCATGTGCAACCTCGATATTTCCGAGCGCCGGTTGCCGCAGGATGGACGCATCGTCTTCAAGCAATTCACGAAGAAAAACATGGACCTCGACCTGCGCGTCGCCACCGGTCCGATGAAGGACGGCGAGAAGGTCGTCATGCGCATCCTCGACAAGCAGAAGTCGACGCTGCCGCTGCCCGCGCTCGGTTTCTCCGAAGAAAATCTCGCCAAATACCGCGAGTGCATCCGCCAGCCTTACGGCATGATTCTGCACTGCGGCCCGACCGGCTCCGGCAAATCGATGACGCTCTACTCAGCGCTCGGCGAAGTAAACACGCCCGACGTCAACATCCAGACCGCCGAAGATCCGATCGAATACACGCTCACGGGCATCAACCAGATGCAGATGAACCGCCAGATCGGGCTCACGTTTGCGCGGGCGCTGCGGTGCTACCTCCGCATGGACCCTGATATCATTCTCGTCGGCGAAATCCGCGACAATGAGACCGCCGGCATTGCCGTCGAAGCGGCACTGACCGGCCACTTGCTCGTGTCCACGCTTCACACCAACGATGCGCCCTCAACCGTCGCGCGCATCGGCGAGATGGGCGTGGAAGCGTTCAACATTTCCGCCTCGCTCGTGTGTGTCTGCGCGCAACGCCTGCTCCGCCGCGTCTGCAAGAACTGCAAGACGGCCTACGAACCGGCCGGCCGCGAAAAGGAAATCATGGAAAAGGCGCTCGGGTGGAGCGGCCAGGTTTTCAAGTCCAACCCGCAGGGTTGCCCCACGTGCAACGGCACCGGCTACAAGGGCCGCGTCGGCATCCACGAACTCATGGTCAACAGCGAGGAACTGACCGAGGGCATCAACAAAGAGCTGGAGGTCGCCGAGCTGAAACGCATCGCGATGAAAAACGGCATGAAGACGCTCCACCAGGATTCGATGCTCAAGGTCAAGATGGGCCTCACGACGATCGAGGAGGCGCTGAGCAACGTGCCGCCCGACCTGATCCTGTAGCGGCGCCTCGAAAATTATTTCTTCGACTCGGGCAACTGGGACCACAGGCGGAGAGCGCTCTGAGCCGCGGCCAAATCCGGCGAAGCGCGCACCGACTCCTTCGCCAGCGTAATCGCCGTCGCGCGATCGCCCTCATCGAAAAGCGTCTGGCCCAGCTCAAGCACGCGCTGCGCGCGGTCAGCGTCGCCGTTGAGGAATAGTTTGCACCCCGCGATCAAGGCGATCGGCTCGTTGCGGCCGTGCGCAATCCGCACCTGCGCCCAGCGCAGATCGCTTTCCCGCGACTCCAGCCAGCGGGGCGGCGGCTTGGCGGTGCGCGCCTCGCGCACCGCGCGCTCGGCCTCTTCCCAGTCTTTCGTAGCCAGCAGCCCCTCGAGGCGCTGCCAATAGGGGCGCTCGCCAAGGGAGGTGTTGACGGGGACCGCTCCAACCGATTGCGCTGCTGCCACCACATCGCGACCGGCCACCAATCGCTCGATCTCGGCGAACTGGCGTTCGAACCAGGCGCTCGCGGGAAACGCCGCCATGCCGGCCCGTGCGGCGTCGCGCGCCGTCTCCAGCCGGTCCGCGCGGCGCAGCGTCTCGACCGAACTTCGAAAAATGCTCACGGGCCACGGCCGCTGGCGCAAAAACTCGACGAGAGTCGGCCCTGCGGTCTCACCCGGGCCGATCGCGGCGAGCAGGCGCACCCGCCACTCGCGCCAGATGCGCGCGGTCGGCGCCGTGCGCTCGTCGGGCGGTTTCATCGCGGCCAACCCCCGGGCGGCTTCGGCCCACTGGCCCGCTTGCAAGGCCGCCTGCACGGTCGCGGCCTGAAAACCCTCCGACGCGTAACCCCGCTCGACTGCCGCCGCTGCACATTGCGCCGTCAGTTCCCGCTGGCCAATCTCGGCCAGCGGATCGACGACCAGTTGCAAGTTTTTCGGCGAGCCGCCGAAGCGAAAAATATAGTCATCCAGCGCCGCGCGCGCCGATTCCTGGCGGCCCGCCATCGCTCGCTGCACGATACCATACACCCGCGGCCGCGGATCGGCCGGGGCGAGTTGCTGGAGCGCGTCCAGCGCCACTTCCATCTCCGGAAAGTCTCCCGCCTCGCGCGAGGCGCGCGCACGCAGCCGCACCGTTGCGCCGCGATCGGCGCCGGGCCGCGCCGCCCACGCGGCGATCGCCGTAAGGGCGTCGGCGGCGCGATGCGCGCCGAGCAGCGCCAGCACCCGGTGCTCGTCCGCAGCGTTGCCCACCGGCTCCGCGTTCGCCATGCGCAGCGCGTCCGAAAAGCGCTCCGCCGCCATCAACGCCGCAAATTCCCTCTCCCGCAACCAAGCAGCGTCGGCGCGAGCCGACTCGCCGGCCAGCTGCGGGATGTAGCGCTCGGCCAGGCGCACGATGAAGTCGAAGTTCTCGCCCTGCTCCTCCAGCGCAAAGGCGCCACTCAAGAAATTCCGGCCTGGATAGATTTCTCCCATCCCATCCCCCAGCAATTTCGTCGCGAGCCCGCGCCGGCCGCTCAGGACATAGAATTGCGCGAGCCGGAGCCGCGCATTCACGTCGCCGGGATAATAGGCGAGCCCCTGGCGCAGCAGCGCCTCCGCCTCGCCGTAGCGTTTCGCCCGCAACGCATCGGTGCCCTGGGAGAGAAACGCCTGACCCTGTTTCGCCCGCACTTCGGCGCGCCGAATCGGCCGCAGCAGCGCGTCGAAATAAGTCAGCGTGCTATAGGGATTGCGCTGCCAGATCCAGAACATCGCGCTGATCGCGGCGAGGTACACCGCGGCCGCCGCGCCGGCGCTCCAATACAACAAACCGCGCACACTAATCGCGATCCCGCCCTCGCGCTCGCCCTCATGGCGATCGTAGAGGCCAACCACGCCGAGATACCAGTGTCCACGGATCACGTTGCCAGCGCCCCACACAAACTTGATCCGGCGGCGCTTCATGCTTGCCCCGACTACACGGCCGGTACCGCCGGCTGCGCACCCCGCACACTCTCAGCGATGTTGCGCGGCTGGGCCTCAGCCTCGCCGCGTTCGGCGTTGAACTTCATCGACACGGTCTTCGATACGCCGCGCTCCTCCATCGTCACGCCATAGATCGCGCTCGCCGCCGAGACGGTGCGTTTGTTGTGCGTGATGATGATGAACTGCGACTCGTTCACGAACTTCTTTAATAGATCCGTGAAGCGCCCGATGTTCGATTCGTCGAGCGGCGCATCCAACTCGTCGAGCAGGCAGAACGGCGACGGCTTCACCATGTAGAGCGCGAACAGCAGCGCGACCGCGGTGAGCGTCTTCTGCCCGCCCGACAGCAGCGTGATGCCTTTGAGCTTTGTGCCCGGCGGCTGCGCAACGATCTCGATGCCGCTCTCCAGAATATCCTCGGCGAGCACGAGTTCGAGGTGCGCCCGGCCGCCGCCGAACAGCGTCTGGAACGTATACTCGAAGTTCTTTTTGATCTGCTCAAACGTGACCTGAAACTGCTGCAACGACGTCTGATTAATCTCGTCGATCGCCTTTACGAGCTCCGCCTTCGCCGTCGTGAGATCGTTGACCTGACCGGTGAGGAAATCGTGACGCTGCTTCAGCTCCGCGTATTCCTCGATCGCAACCAGATTGACCGCGCCCATTGCATTAAGTCGCTGGCGCAGCGCATCAACCTCAGCCTTGATCGCGGTCCAGTCGGTCCCGTCAAGCTCCGCCAGATCGTCGGCCGTAGGCTCACCCTTCGGGCCCTTGGCCTTGCGGCGGCGCTTCGGCGCCTCACCCTCGGCCGCCTTCGGCGCGCCTTCTTCGGTCTCGTCGTCTTCGTCGAGATCGAGCGGCTTCACGCCCTCGGGCTCATCGTCGGCGTGCCACAACATATTTTTCCAATCGAGCGTGCCAACCTCGGCCTGAAACTCCCGTGTGACTTCCTCGACGAGGAACTTCGCGCGCTGCCTGTTCTCAGCCAGCTTGATCTCGTGCGCGCTCAATTCGTCGTGCGCCGACTCCGCTTCATCGCGGACGGCGTGCTGCGCCGATTCCAGTCCGCCGATCTCGCGCTCCACGGCGGTGAGTTCAATGCGCACTTGCTCGACCTGCTCCTGCGCGACGCCAAAGGTTTCCGCGAGCTGGGCGGCGCGGGCCCGCTGCTGTTCGGATTCGCGCTCAAGCTCACCAGTCTGCTCCGTCCACACCTCGATCTCGTGCTGGCGCTGCACGAGCAGTTCACCGAGTTGGTGGCGGCGCTTTTCCATTTCGCCCAATCCACGATCGAGCACCTCTACTTTTTGGCGGCGCTCCGCGAGCTCAAGTCGCGCCTGCGCGAGGGAGTCGCGCTTCACATCGCGATCCGTCCGGATCTCCGTGATGCGGGTCTCCACCTTTGAAATCTTCGCGCGCTGCGCTTCGGCGGCGGCGTTGGCCTCGTTGAGACCCTGCTGCGCTTTTTCCCAGCGGGCATGCGCCTCATTGCGCGCATGTTCCAGCGCCGTGAGTTCGCCTTCCATCCGGCGCACGCGACTCGTGGCGTCCTCAAGATTGCGCTGCGCGCCGCGCTGCTCGGCCTGCACGGCCGCCAGCGTCTGCGTAGCCGTCAAAACGTCCGCGCGCTTCTGTTCCAGCGTCTGCTCCGCCTCGGCGAGCCGCGCACTCAACAGATCGATCGCGGCTTTCTGTTCGTCGTGAACTTTCTGATCGTCGGCGAGAGCCTTCGCGGTTTCGCGGAGATCAATTTCGCGCTGCACGATGCTGTGCGCGGATTTTTTTGAGCTGTGGTGCCCGCCAAAAATCAGCCCACGCCGATCGACCAAGTCGCCCTTGCGCGTCGCCACCGCCAGAAACTCGAAGCCTGGGTTCGCCTGCCAAAACTCGAGGAACGCTCCGAGATCGTCCGCGATGTAGCACGCCGCCAGCACGCTCGCGGCGGGGTGGTTGCCGCCGGTTTCGTTTAGAGCGGTGGCCGCCGGAATCAATCCGATCGGCAGTGCCGCCCCGCTCGCTGCGGACCGCGTTCCAAAATTTGAAACTTGCAGCACCGCCGAGCCGATTTGTTCGGCATCAAGCTGCGCCAGAATTTTTCCGGCCGTCGCCGCGTCCACGACGCTGATCGCTTCCGCGGCATTGCCGAGGAGCGCCTCGATCGCCTTGCCAAACTCCGGCAGCACCGCGAGGCCGGCCGTGATCGGCGCGGGCTTCGTGCCGCCGAGTGCCGCGTCGAGCCGGCCCTGCAGCACGGCTTTGGCGCCCTCGCCGAAACCTTCCCAGCGTTCCTGCAACTGCTGGAGCAGCCGCAGCCGCGCCGTGCGCTGCGCGAGCTGGCGATCGATTTCGGAAAGCCTGCGCTGCGATTCGCGAAACTCCCGCGTAAGGTCGGTGATCGTCTGCTGGGCGACGGAGGCTTCCTCGTTGGCGCGAGCCTTTTCAGTCAGGGCGGACTCGGCGCGGGCCTCGACTTCGGCCGCGGCCTGCTGCGTGGCGGTGGCCTGTTCGCGCGCTTTCGCGAGATCCTCGGCGACCGCGTCGTGGCGCACCACGCTCGTCTTCTGATCGACTTCGTAGCCAGAGCAGTCGGTGCGCAGACGCGCGACGGCGCTCTCAAGCTGGAGGAGGTGAAACTTCGCCTGCTGCAACTCTTGCTCAAGCTTGCTCAACTCGCCCTCGGCGATCGCGAGTTCGCGGTTGCGCTGCTGGAAGACGGCGTCGCTGCTGCCGAGCAGCCCGAGTTGAAGCTGCTTGTCGTGCGCGCCGGTGTCGACCTGCTCGGACACTTCCTTCAACTGCATCTCAATCTCGCCGAGATTGTCGCGCGACGAGGTCAATCGATCCTCGAGGCCGGTGCGCTTGATGGTGGCTAGGTTGGCGGCGTTTTCGGCGGCTTCCTTTTGCGAACGAACGTCGAAAACCGACTGCTGCGCATCCTGCACGCGCTGGTTCAGCCGCGCGCGATGAGTTTTCTTTTCGTCGAGCGCGGCCTGCTGTGTTTCGAGATTGGCGCGGCGCGCATCGGCGTCGGCCCGGAGCGCGGCGACCTTCGTGTCGAGTCCGGCGAGGAGCGCGGTGAGTTCCGCGTGGTGGTAGCCGCTCCAGGCGAGCGCGAGGTGACGGAGGCGGTGGTTGACCCGCTTGAAGCGCATCGCCTTCGCCGCCTGCCGGCGCAGCGATCCGATCTGACGCGAGACTTCACCGATCACGTCGGCCACACGCGCGAGGTTCTGTTCGGTGAGCGCGAGCTTGTTCATCGCCTCGCGACGGGCGGACTTGTATTTTGTGATGCCCGCGGCCTCTTCAAACACCGAGCGCCGCTCCTCCGGTTTCGAGGACAGGATCAGATCGATCTGGCCCTGCGCCATGATCGAGTAGCTGGTTCGGCCAATGCCGGTATCCATAAACATCTTTTGGATGTCCTTCAGGCGACAGGCCTGGCCGTTGAAGAAATACTCGCTCTGCCCATCGCGGTGCACTCGGCGCATGATCTCGATCTCGTGAAACTCGCTGCCGAGTTGTTTCTCGCAATCGGTGAGGAGCAGACCGACTTCGCAGAGTTGGGCGGCCTTGCGCGTGTCGGCGCCCTCGAAAATCACGTCCTGCATTTTTCCGCCGCGCAGGGCTTTGGCGCTCTGTTCGCCGAGCACCCAGCGGATGGCGTCGGCGATGTTGGACTTGCCGCAACCGTTCGGGCCGACGACTGCGGTTACGCCGGGTTCGAAGCGAAGCGTCGTCTGGTCAGCGAAAGATTTGAAGCCATGAAGCTTGAGCGCCTTGAGATACATGCGGTGAGAAAGGGGTCATTGAAGGACGCGGCATGGCTCCCGCAATGGAAAAACCGGAAAGTTTGTTTACAAGGGATTCAGGTTGACCCCTCGCTCGAAAGCGCGACGCACCCGGATTCCGCGCCGCGTTTACCCGATAAACTTGCTGCGCCTTTCCGCTCTCGCCGTGTTGCTCCCGCTCCCCACATTCGCCGAAAACCCGCGACTCCCCGGCATCGCCGCCGCTATCTAGCGGCACATCGACGCCGAGGAAATCACTGGCGCCGTCACGGTCGTCGTGACCAAGGACAAAATTCTCGATCCTGAAACGATCGCCCTCGCAGATATCGCGAGCGGACGAGCGATGACGGACGACACGCTGTTTCAAATCATGTCGATGACGAAACCCGTCACCGCGACGGCGATCCTGATGCTGCAGGACGCAGGCAAGTTGAGCGTCACCGATCCGGTCGCGATGTTTATCCCGGAGGTCGCCGCGCTGAAAAAACCCTCCGGCGAGCCCGCCAATCTCACGATTGCGCAGCTCATGAAGGCTGGGGCATCGGCACGTGCATTTTGAAGACACCGCACGACGGCCCCGCCGCGATGCTCTCACCCGACACCTATGGCCACGGGGCGCGTGGGGCACACAGGCCTGGATCGATTCCGTGAATGGCGTGGCCTACATCCTGCTGATGCAGCGGACGAATTTCGCGGACAGCGCCGCGACAGATCTGCGCCGGGATTTTCAGCAGGCGGCAGCCCACGCGCTCGCGCGGCACTGAGATCTACGGCGTCGCGCCCATCCAGCGCGCCTCCAGCAACCAGCCGCGAAACTCACGCGCGCATGTCGTGCCGAACGGATTGCACCCGACCACCGACCACCTCGTCGCCCGCGGCAAAGCCGTAGCAGTCGCTGCGTCCGCGCAGCGCCTCCACTCCGTTGACGTGCACCCGCACCTCGCCGGCGCCGGCGCGACTGAAATTTTCGCCCAAGCGAAACGACGGCTGCCTGATCTCGATCGTGTGCTCGGTCAGCGGCGCGAGCGGCACGGGCGCGCTCACGTGATGCGGTGCGCCAAAGTGTTCGAAACGAAACTCCGCCCCACCCGCCGCCGCCCCGCGCACGAACACCATGTCCGATCCATACAACGCGCCGGCGGCGAACCACGGCTCTCCCTCCGGCGCAAGCGTCGCCGGCAGGACGAGCCGCAGGCGAAGTGTCCCGCCGCGCGGCTCCGCGACGACGGGCCACGCGGCAAATTCATCCTGTCGAAACAGCCGCACGACCGCGCTGTGCACGTCGCCAGAAAAATTTCCGCCAATCGCGCCGCCGGATTCGATGTCCGACGACGCATGCGGCGCAACGATCTCCGCCAGCGCGCGGCCGCCGCTAAACCACACGACCGCGCACGATCGTTCGCGAAACTCCTCCCCGCGCCTCAGTTCCCGCATCGCGCCGCCGGGATGACCGTAGAGTGAGGGCAGTTGCACCTCCACCGTGTGGGTGTGACCGAGTTCCCACGTAAGTCGCCGGCCCCACCGGACCGGGGCGTCGCCGGCCCGCCAAAACGTCTCGATCGTCCCCGCAGGACGCGGCTGAAACCGCACCTTCAGCACGCGCGGTCCCGTGAACTCCCCCAGCCAGAGACCGACGCATGCCAGCGTGGCGTGACCTGCGCGCTCCAGCCGCGCCCACAGCTCCGGACTCCCCCGGCTCAACATACGCCTGTGATAATCGAAACTCACCAGCACGCCCAGCACCACGCTCGCCAGCGCGCCCGCAAAAATCACCGGCCGCACGAAGACGCCAGCCCGCGTTGCCCGCGCCCAGCGTTCGAGCCCCCGGCCAGCCGCAGACGGCAAGTAGGCCCAGCGCCGGCGCAAACTCCGCGACGTAGCGCTCCGTGGTCGAAAAGAAGCCAGCAAGAATCCGCCGATCCCGACATACTGCCCGGCGACTGCCCCGAGGATCACGCGCACGCGGCGCCCGTCCGAGTGGTCCCGCCCGCGCCACGCCAGCGGTGCCGCCATCGCCAGCCAGAGGATCGGCAGCGTCACGAGCAGCCCCGCCATTTCCTGCGAGCCCGCATGATCAGAGATCGCCGACAGCGGGGTCTGTGCGGCGACGAAAGGAAACTACCACGTCCAGCGCACCGGGAATAAATATTACACGAGAAAATTGTGCACCATTTAGTCGAGTCCGAAGTGCCGGTTGTTCAGCTCGCGCGCCGCCGTGAGTTGGTAGTTCTGGCCAAACTCGAGGGCGCTGCCAAACCGCGCGTAGTTGTGCGCCAGCATCGCCGCCCCACACAGGCCCAGCCCCGCCGCCAATCCGATCAGCACCCCCGCCACACCCAATGCGAGGACGGGACGGCGACCGTGCAAGGCGCGATCGACCGCGACGAGTGCGAGCATCGAAAACGCATAGCCCGCCGCGATCGGCAGCTCGTAGATCGGCGCGCCAGCGCCAGCACATGAGTTGCAAAGCCTAAAACCAAAATTCCGCTGACACCCGTCCACGCCGAGCTCGCCGGAAAATACCGCCGCCGCCACGCCAGCCTTACTCCACTCGCCGCCAAAAATTCGATCACGCAAAACACCCACACCGCCGCGCCCATCGGCAACGCGCGTCCGGTAATCACCGCATACGGCCACAACAGAAGCACCGCCGGTGCGGCGCCGAAGTAGAGATAATAGTGTCCCTGAAAATAGGTCGCGTCGGGCAGCCGATACGGCCCGTTCTGCGCGGAATCGTAGGGGTCGGCCAGCGTCAGCATTTCAGGCGCTGGCGCCTGATCGAGATAGAGGTGGCTTTTGCGATAACCGCGGACGAGCAAGTTGTAATAATCCGAGTCGTCCGCCGGATCGAAACCGCCTGCCGCGCTGACCGTCCAAAAAAAATCCCACCACCGCCGCCATGGCTGCACCGATCAGCCAACGTGCGAACCGGCGCTACGGCGGCGCGGAGGGGCGGAGGGGATCA
This sequence comes from uncultured Opitutia bacterium, assembly GCA_903896015.1. Taxonomy (GTDB): domain Bacteria; phylum Verrucomicrobiota; class Verrucomicrobiia; order Opitutales; family Opitutaceae; genus CAITWF01. The sequence continues at coordinate 24,440 of CAITWF010000027.1, forward strand.
GAATTCATCGGTCGCCGGGCAGCGTGCGACGTGCGCACGCCAAGCGCACGAGCAAACTTGCGATCACGACGGCGCAAAAGTTGCTGACTCCACCCGCGTGCCGTGAGGAACTTCGGCGCGCTTCGTTTCCCACCCATGAACCTCCGCTCCCCCCTTTCCCACGCGTGCCGTCTCGGTTGTCTCGGCGCGTTCTCCCTCGCTGCCTTCGGCCAACCGGCCGCGCCACCCGCAGCCGCGGCGGCGCCCGCCGCTCCCGCCGAAGACTACGTCAAAGCCCACTACACGAAATACGAGTATCGCATACCCGTGCGTGACGGAAAGAAACTCTTCACATCCGTTTACGTGCCGAAGGATTTTTCTCAGACCTACCCGATCATGATGGATCGCACGCCCTACAGCGTCGGGCCCTACGGCGAGGACCAATACAAAAAAAATCTCGGGCCGTCGGACGAGTTTGAGAAGGCCGGCTACATTTTCGTCTATCAAGACGTGCGCGGCCGCTACCTGAGCGAGGGCACGTTTCAGGAAATGACTCCGCATATCGACGCGAAGAAAACTCCACAGGACGTCGACGACGCGAGCGACACCTATGACACGATCGAGTTTCTCCTGAAGCATGTGCCTAACAACAACGGCAAGGTCGGCATCTGGGGCATCTCCTACCCCGGCTTCTACACGTCCGCATCGATCATCGACTCGCACCCGGCTTTGAAAGCCGCCTCGCCGCAGGCCCCCATGACCGATCTCTTCAAGGGCGATGACGCCTACCACAACGGCGCCTTCAAGCTCGCCGCGAATTTCGGTTTCTACACCGGTTTCATGCCGCAGCCTGAGCCGACGCTCCCGCCGAAGGCCACCGTGCCCTTCGACATGGGCACGCCCAACGGCTATGAGTTTTACCTCAACGCTGGCGCGACCAGCAACCTCGACAAAAACTACCTCAAGGGCAGCAACTGGCTCTTCGTCGATCAGCTCAAGCACACCGTCTACGACGACTATTGGAAGGCGCGCGACCTCTCGCAGCACATGAACAAAGTGAACTGCGCCGTCCTCACTGTCGGCGGCTGGTTCGACGCCGAGGATCTCGCCGGCCCGTTCCGCACCTTCAAGTCGATCGGCGCGCGCAATCCCGGCACCGTGAATCAAATCGCGCTCGGACCTTGGGTGCACGGCGGCTGGGCACGCAGTGACGGCGATCGGCTGGGTGATGTGATGTTCAACACGAAAACCGCCGAATATTTTCGGAAGAACATTCAGTTTCCGTTTTTCGAATTTCACCTGAAGGGCAAGGGCAAGGGCCTCGCCAACGCGACCACCTTCGAGACCGGGACCAGCGTCTGGCGCACAAACGAAACATGGCCGCCCGCCGCAGCGAAACCTCAGACCCTCTACTTCGGTTCCGGCGGCAAACTCAGCTTCACCGCGCCCGCCGAAGCCGAGGGCGTCGACGACTATGTGAGCGACCCCGCGCACCCAGTGCCGTTCACGAGCTACATCACCGATACCGTCCCGCAGCGCTACATGATCGACGACCAGCGCTATGCCGCCCAACGCAGCGACGTGCTCGTCTATCAATCCGAAACGCTCGATGAGAGCGTCACGATCGCCGGCCCGATTTCTCCGAAACTTTTCGTCGCCACGAGCGGCACCGATTCCGACTTCGTCGTGAAACTGATCGACGTTTACCCGAACGACTACCCCGATCCCGTGGCGCCCGACCCGGCCGTGGGCAAACGGGTGCTTGGCCCACCGGCGGTGCGCATGGGCGGCTACCAGCAACTCCTCCGCGCTGAGCCGTTCCGCGCGAAATTCCGCAACTCGTGGGAAAAGCCCGAGCCGATGACACCGGGCAAAATGGAAAAACTTTCCTTCGAGATGCCCGACGTGCACCACACCTTCCGCCGCGGCCACCGCATCATGGTGCAGGTGCAAAGCTCATGGTTCCCGCTCGTCGATCGGAATCCCCAAACCTACTGCGACATCCCCAACGCGAAGCCCGAGGATTTCAAAAAGGCGACCGAGCAAGTCTTCCACTCGAAGACAGCGCCATCGGGTGTCGAAGTGCTGGTGCTGCCGCAGCCGTGAAATCGTTACGGCTGTGTCTCCTTGCCGCGGGGTTTGCCGGTGAAATTTGAATCCATTGTCACTAGCGAATTCACGCGCGCGAGAGAGACCGGCGACATCATCGCGGCGGAGCTCGGTGCCACTTGCGCGCGCGACGGCTCCCCCAACGAAACGCTTCCACCCAGCCCCGCGCTGGTCGCCGTCAACCAGAAGCCGCTTGGGCGCGCTACACTTCGGCGCCAGCCGGCACGCCGCGAAGCGACCTGCTGGTGTGCCACGGTAATGTCATTCGCTGGTTCGTCTGCAAGGCACTTGGGGGCCGACCTCACGCTCTGGACGCAGATGGAGATCGCGAACTGTTCGCTGACCATGATCAGCATTCGCGCGAACGGCACCGCGATCCTGCAAATTTTCAACGATACCGCTCACGTGCCGATCGAGAAGCAGACTTGGTCCTTGGACAACGGCCCGCTCTGGACCGCATCAGTCCCGAACTCCCGCCGCTGAGTTGGAAAAGTTCGTGCGCGCTACTCCCGCACTAATTTCTTCCCCATGCTGACAACCTCATCCACGGCGAAACCCAGTCGCTGGTAGAATGCGATCACTTGGGTGTTGGTCGTGCGGACTTGCAGATTGATCTTCGCGCAGCCTACTCCGCGCAGAATACGCTCGGATTCGGCCATGAGCGCGCGGCCGAGTCCACCGCCTTGGAGCGCGGGCGCCACCGCGAGCCGATTGATCCAGCCGCGATGACCCTCGTAGCCGACGATGCACGTGGCGATCACGATGCCGTCGTGTTCGCCGACGAGAAACCATTCCGGGTTCACCCGCAGCTTGCGCGCAATGTCCTTCCGCGGATCGGTCCAGCCCGTCAGCCCAGATGCTTCCCAGAGTTGGAGCACCGCAATTTCGTCAGTCGGTCGGTAGGGTCGAATGGTCATTGCGGCAAAAGCTAACTCGGCTCGCTTCGGGACCGGCAAGGGCAAAGCCGGTTGCGTTCCGGAAAATCTCATTAAACTCCCCACACCTTGCCGACCACCGACGCCGACTCACTGGCCCGCACCAAGCGCTACATGCCTTGGCTCGTCGCGGTGGCGCTGTTCATGGAGAACCTCGACGCGACGATCGTAAACACGGCGGTGCCCACGATGGCGACGAGCCTTAACGTCGCGCCACTCAGCCTGAAGGGCGTGCTCACGAGCTACACGCTGAGCCTGGCAGTTTTTATTCCGATCAGCGGCTGGATGGCGGATCGGTTCGGCACGAAGCAGGTGTTCAAGCTCGCGATCGGGTTGTTCATCATCGGATCGCTGCTCTGTGGCGTCGCACCCAACGTCCCCTTTCTCGTCGCGTCGCGCATTCTGCAGGGCATCGGCGGCGCGATGATGACGCCGGTCGGGCGGCTCGCGCTGGTGCGGACGTTTCTGCGCTCAGAACTCCTGAGCGCCATGAACTACGTCATCATCCCGGCTCTGATCGGGCCGCTGCTGGGGCCGTTTGTCGGCGGATTGATTGTGCACTGGCTGCACTGGCGCGTGATCTTTTTTCTCAACCTGCCGTTTGGTTTTGTCGGGCTATGGATGGTGCGACGCTACATGCCCGACTTTCGAGACGAAAACACGCCGCCGCTCGATCGGCTCGGGTTTCTGCTTTTCGGGACCGGCATTGCGCTGCTGTCCTACGTGCTCGAAGTCTTCGGCGAACACACGATGAAGCTCACCGACATCAGCTTTATGCTGGCCGGTGCCATCGTGTTGCTGGCAGTTTATGTCTGGCACGCGCAGCAGGCGGCGGCGCCGGTGCTCTCGCTCGCGTTGTTTCGCATCCGGACGTTCGCGATTTCGGTCGGCGGCGGATTCTTCACGCGCATCGGGATCGGCGGCATGCCGTTTCTGCTCCCGCTGCTGTATCAAATCGGCCTCGGCTATCCCGCTTGGCAGGCGGGCCTGCTGACCATGCCGCAGGCCGCCGCCGCGATCACGATGAAGATGTGCAGCAAGTGGATCCTCGCACGCCTCGGCCATCGCCTCGTGCTGATCTCCAACACCGTGCTGCTCGGCCTCAACATCATGCTCTTCACGCAAATCGGCCCCGGCTCGCCGCTACTCGCGATCCTCTCGCTGAGTTTTACGCAGGGCTTCTTCGCGTCGCTGCAATTCACGAGTATGAACACGCTCACGTTTGCCGATGTCGCCGACAAGGATGCCTCGAAGGCGAGCAGCCTCTCAAGCACCTCGATGCAGATGTCGCTGAGCTTCGGCGTGGCGACCGCATCGCTGCTCGCCGCGTGGTTCATCGGCCACGTCGATCAAACGGACGCCACCCAAACGATCCCGGCGCTGCACAAGGCGTTTCTCGCGATGGGCGCTTTCACGATTCTGTCGTCGCTGATGTTCTGGCGACTCACATCGACGGACGGCGACAACGTCAGCAACCGCGTGCGCTCGCCTGACTCGTCCCGAGCTGCGACCGAAGCGTAACATCCCGTCGATTGAAACGCCGCAGGGGGCGAGCGGCAGGGAAAACGCCCGCCGAAGCGCGTGACAAATCGAGACGATGCGAGGCCGATGTCGGTCGTTGGTTTCTTCATGACGCCGCATGGTCTCACATCCGCATGCGCCTGCTAACGGACAGCTCGAATCCTCGGACAGGCGGGTCGCAAAGGTGTCCGTGGCACTTTCCCGTTGGTGATGTAGGTCGGCTTTGCGCCCGATAATTCAGAAAAACTGTCGGAGATAAACCCCGACCTGCACTTACGACCGCACGCGTGTTTGCTTCGCGCGAAAACTGAGACCGATCCGATTCGCAAGCTTGCGGAAACGCTCCTCCCAGTGACGGCCCGCGATATTTTTATTCGACCCGAACAGTCGCTCCAACAATTGCGCCGCCTCGCCCACGCTGCGCAGCGCGGAAATTTCCGGCCAGTAAAGCCAGAGCAAGAGATAGATTCCCGTCGCGTCGGTCGTGTTGCGCGCCGCCTGCTGATCGAAGAGTTCGCGCACGCGATTGCCCGCCGCGAGACCTTCGGTGAACGCCCGCCGCTCCGCGGCATCGGCCGAGAACAGCCGCCCGATCACGTGGCACTGAAATTCGGGCGAGGCCGCCAGTTCGCCCGTCTCCACCTGCTTCACGACATCGCGCGACTCATTCGTGGGCAGTCGCTCGGCCACCTTGCGCGCGAACTGACTCTCGTTGGAATCAGGCCGGCGGATTATATCCCGCGCGTGCGCCACCCACGCCACGCAGACACCTTCGCCAAAAACCGCACGATCCGCCGAGAGCATCGACGCAAACTCAGGCGGCACGAGCTGGTCCTTGAGGATGAGCATCACCTTCTGCGTCCAGCGCGGCAGCGCGGCGAATTTTTCCGGCTGCTTGCTCAGCTCCACCGCCTCGGCGAGCCGATCGGCGAAACGTTCCGGCGTGAATGCCGGCAGCTGCGCTGGCACGGCCGCGCTCATTTGTGATCCCACGGCAGGTGCACGTCCATGCGCGGATGTTTCCACACTTGGAAGACGTCGAACATTTTTCCGGGGTTCAACACGCCGCGCGGATCGAGCGCGTGCTTCACCGCCTGCATCGCGCGCACCTGCGCAGGGGAATGCTGGATGCGCAGGAACGGCGTCTTCGCCAGCCCGATGCCGTGCTCCCCTGAGATCGATCCGCCGAGGGCGACGACGGTGCGCATCAAACGATCGACCGCCTTCTCCGCCGCGCGCGTCTCCTTCGGATCGGCGCGGTGATACATGATGTTGACGTGGAGATTGCCGTCGGCGAGGTGGCCAAACGTCGGCACGTGCAGGCCCGACTCGCGTTTCAGCCGGACGAGAAATTTCGCGAACTTAACGTAGCTGCGCATCGGCAGCACGACGTCCTCATTAAGCTTCGCGTCGCCGAGTTCGAACATCGCGCCGGAGCATTTGCGTCGCACCGCCCAGAGCTGCTCCGCCTCGTCGCGCGTGCGGGCGATGCGATGCCCGGTCGCGTTTCCCCCGGCCCACGCGAGCAACTGCGCGCGCTGCTCACGCACGTCCGCCTTCGATCCGGCGAGTTCCAACAAAATTACCGGCCGCCCCGCCTGCCCCGGAAAGATCGTCGTCTGCATCGCACGCTCCGCGCACAGCACGCTCTCGCGATCGAGAAACTCGCAGATGGCCGGTTGCACGCGCGCGCGGAAGAGCGCCAGCGCTGCACGCAGCGCCGCCGGCTCGTCGCGAAACGAGGTGAGCAACGTGAACCGCACTGCCGGCCTCGGAATGAGTTTCAGCACTGCGCCCGTCACCACGCCAAGCATGCCCTCGCCGCCGATCCAGAGATCGCGCATGTTGAAGCCGGCGGAAAATTTTTTCGTCGCGGTGCCCCACTCCACGAACTCGCCCGTCGGCAGGAAACCGCGCAGCGCGACGACAAAATCGCGCGTGACGCCATATTTGCCCCCGTGCATGCCGCCGGCGTTGCACGCGATATTCCCACCGATCGTGCAATATTCCTTCGACGACGGATCAGGCGGATAAAACCAGCCCGCCGCGTCGGCCGCGCGCTGGATGTCGCCGACCTTCGCGCCTGCACCGACGTGCGCCATGCCCGCGTCGCCGTCGATTTCGATTTGGTTGAACGCGAGCATGTCAAGCACCCAGCCACCGTGAATCGGCGCCGCCGCGCCGGTGAGCGTGGTGCCCCGGCCGCGCGTCGTGACGGGCACCCGAAACGTGTTCGCGAGGGCAAGCACGACGCCGATGTCCGCCTCCTTGCGCGGCCGGATGACCGCCTCGGTCGAAAACAATATCTTGCTGCTGTCGAACGACGCCTCGTGCCGCGCCGCCTCGTCGGTCACGACGACGCGTGCGCCGAGTTTGCGTTTCAAGAGCGCCGTGGCTTGGGCGAACGACTTCATTGCCTTCAAGGCAACGCACCACACGCCACGCCGCAACACGTGAATTATTTGTCCGCCGTCACGAGGCGCGCGAACACTCCGAGATTATTGCCCGTCGATCGTTGCTGGCACTCGTTAACGGATTTGCCGGCGTTGTCACTGGAGCCGAGCGCAACTCCGCTCGGCTGGTTGAGCACGACGGCCTTGTCGCCGTCCGCGCGCACGAGCGCCGTCGATCCGCCACCGTCGAGGTTGAGCCCATCGCTCGCCCCAAAACGCAGCAGCCATGCCGCGACTTCATCTATCGTCGCGCCAATGCTGTAGCCCAGCTGCCGCCCATCGATCGCCATCAGGATAAGGTAGCGGGCGTCCTGCGTAAGTCCGACGGCGGTGCGCGGATGCGCCGCCTTGTTGAGCTCCGTTCCTGCCAGCGCGGGCACGGTGCCCCTGGCCAAAACGATCTCGGAGCCGGCGATCGCCGTCCAAATATTAGCGGTCGAAAATCCCGCACCGGTCTTGGTGATCGTCGCGTGATTATCGCGCGTGATGACGAGCGCGGCCGAGCCGGTGCCCTTGACAACCGGTGGCGAAACCACCGTGCCACGCGAAACCGCGAGCCCAATCAGATCCTTGTCGCCGGGTGCGCAGCACGGTGCGTAGAAATTGCCATTGATGGCGACCTGCAGTTTGTAGTGGGTGAGAAATTCGCTCGTCGTTTCACTCGTGGTCTCCTTGGGTGCAGCGCCGTTGTCCGGCGTGGAAAACAGTTCGATTCCGGGCGCCTGCAAATCCACGCGCACGGCGAAGACCCTTTGTAGACGCGGCTCACTCGCGTCGGAGTCGCCGCGAGCCACCTCGACCCCCTGATAGAGAGTAGTCCAATCACCGACATTTATCGCCGAATGGCCGGCACTGGCAGCCACCAGAAAAACCAAGGCCAGCGCGACCGTCGAAAAACGGAGAACCCTCTGATCCAAGTCGATCATCATGTCGGCATCGAACGCCCGGCACCCGCCCCTGTCATGCGCAAACTTTCGCTTTCCTTCCCCGGACACGTGTGCGAGAAAGATCCTCCCTGCCTCCATGACGAAAATCCTCCTCACCACCACCTCGTTCCAAGACACCCCGGGCGAGCACCACAAGCTCCTGGCCGATACCGGCTGGGATGTCATCACCGCCCGCGGCCCGCTCAACGAAGCCGATACGCTAGCGCTCGTCGGGGATATCGACGGCTACATCTGCGGCGACGATCTCATCACCCGCAAGGTCCTCGAAAAGGCCCTGCCGAAACTCAAAGTCATTTCCAAATACGGCATCGGAGTCGACAAGATCGACGTCAAGTCCTGCACCGAGTTTGGCCTCCCGCTGCTCTTCACGCCGGGCGTGAACCACACCACGGTCGCTGAGCACACATTTCTCCTCCTCCTCGCGCTGGAGAAGAACCTCCTCTTCCACACAGACTCCACGCGCGCCAACGGCTGGAAACGCAAAACCGGCCACGAACTCCTCGAAAAAACGATTGGCATCGTCGGCCTCGGCCGCATCGGCAAGGAAGTCGCCATCCGCGCCCGCGCCTTCGGCATGAACGTCATCGCCCATGATATTTACTGGGACGAAAAATTTGCCGCCGCGAACAACGTCAAGCGCGCCGCCAACCTCGACGAAATCTACGCCGCCTCCGACTACATCTCGCTCCACACCAACCTCACCCCCGAGACGCGTGACATGATTAGCGCGAAGTCTTTCCCGAAAATGAAAAAGGGCGTGCTCATCCTCAACTGCGCCCGCGGGGAGATCGTCCACACGGCCGACATGGTGGCCGCACTCAAGTCCGGCCAAGTCGGCGGCTACGGCACCGATGTGCTCGACTCCGAGCCGCCCACCCCCGACCACCCGCTGCTCAAGCTGCCAAACGTCGTCGTCACGCCGCATGTCGGCTCGCGCACTTACGAGAGTGTTGTCCGTCAGGCAACCGCCGCCGTGAAAAATCTGATTCTCGCGATGCACGGCGAAAAGCCCCTCGCACAGATCAATCCCGAAGTGCCGGTAAAAAAAGTCGTTTAAGCGCCCCCTAGAATTCCACGAACATGAGCGAAATCTTCTACGTCGTCCCCGAAGAACAACATAACGCCCTCGTCGAAGCCGCCTATAAAAAACGCGGTTATTCTTCGCAGGAAGCCGCCGCCGGCGCGCGTTTCTGCGCCGAGGCCACGCGCCACGGCATCCGCACCCACAACGCCCTGAAAGCCCTCCACCTTGATCACCTCTTCGGCGCTGGCTCCGGCGGCTGCGTACCGAAGGCCAAGATCGAAAAGGTCAAGCTCCCCTATCGCGCCTCGCAGGTGTGGAACGCCAACAAGAAACTTGGACAGGCCACGGGCTACGCCGCGATCGAGCAGGCCATCAAGCTCGCCGACAAAAACGGCGTCGGCATGGTCTCCGTCGACAACGCCTTCCACTACCTCTGGGGCGGCGGCTACGTGATGGATGCCGCGAAGCGCGGCTACATCGCCTACACGAATTGCACCGCCGCGCTCGCGGAGGTCGTGCCGTTCGGCGGAAAATATCCCACGCTCGGCACCAACCCGCACTCGTGGGGCTTTCCCACCACCGAAGCGATCGGTTACCCGATCGTGATCGATTGGGCGACGTCCGTCGTCGCCATGGGCCGCGTGCAGCAACTCCTCCGCGAGGGAAAGCAGCTCCCGCCGAACGCCGCCGTCGACATCAACGGCAACCCGACCACCGATCCGGCGCAGGCGAAATACCTCATCCCGTTCGGCGCGCACAAGGGCTACGGCCTCGCGCTCATGAACGAAATCATCGGCGCGTTCATCGGCGGCTCGCTGCCCACGCTGCGCAACCGTTGGGACAAAGTCCCTGAGGGCGAGAAGGGCACCTGCGCGTTTTTCTTCCAAGTATGGAAGCCTGAGGCGATGAGCTCCGGTGCGTTCGCGAAAGGCCGCACTCAGTCCGAAAATGTTAAGGCCGTCATCGCCGACATCCTTGGTCACGGGAACGAGAATTGCATGCTCCCCGGTCAACTCGAGGCGGCTGCTGCGGCCCTCTGCGCGAAAAACGGCGGCCTATTGTTCTCGGAAGCGGAAATCAACGCCTTCAACGAACTCGCCACCGAGGCCCGCAAAAAGAAGTGGAATCTGACGGACTTCAAAGTCGCCGTGTGATTTCGGCTTCGGCCGGTTGCGCTCCCCAGCCCGCGGAATTTTCCGCGGGTTTTTTTTTGGTCAGGCGGATGCGGGCCGGAGCGCAAAACCGACACCCGAAATATTCTGGATCGAGAGCGCCTGCGTGCCGTCGTCGCCGAGCTTTTTTCGCAGCCGCCACAGGTGCGTGTCGAGGGTGTGCGAGTTTGCGTCGGACCCGCCCCAAACTTCCCCGAGGATCGTTGCCCGCGAAACCGGCATCCCCTGCCCAGTGGACAAGAGCTGCAACAGTACAAACTCGGTGCGCGTCAGCTTGAGCGGGGCCCCGTCTCTCGTCGCCGTCTTGCGCCCCAAATCGATCGTGGCGGCGCCAATCTGCAAAGGCGCCGCCTCGGGTGAGGCGGGCGGCGCGACGCGACGGAGCAGGGCCAGGACGCGTGCGAGCAGCTCGGGGCCGCTAAACGGCTTGACCAGATAGTCGTCGGCCCCGTGTTCAAGCCCGCGCACGCGCGAAGCCACATCGGCGACGCCCGTGAGCATGAGGATAGGCTGCTCGCAGCCGGCCTCGCGCAAAGCCTTCAGGGTGCTCCAACCGTCGAGCCGCTCCATGTTGACATCGAGCACGATCAGGGCCGGCCGGTCTTTTGCCCACCGCTCCAACGCGTCGGCCCCGTCCGCGATCTCCACCGGCTCGTAGCCGGACTCCGTCACCAGTCGGCTCACCACGCTACGCAGCACGGCATCGTCATCGACGATCCAGATTTTTTGCCCCGCTGGCTGAGCACGAGTAAACATCAGTGGGTGGCTTGGACGGGATTGGTTACAAAAGTGAGAAACATGTGAGTCAAGTCGAGCCCTCGCCGCACCGAATGAAGCCTTAGAGCGATTCCTCCGTGTTCTCAATGTGACCGGCCTTGGCGCCGGGGTCATGCGAATTCGGCGGGGCGCGTCCTCCTGTCTTATCCCACGCCCAACCTCTAACCCATGAGTTCCCTCACGATCAGCCGAAAAATTGCCCTTGGCTTTGGCGCCTCGATTCTCATCACCGGCACGCTCGGCGGCTTCGCGGTCCTCGCGATGAAATCGGTCGCCTCGTCCTCCACGACCCTCGCCACGGAGTTCATTCCGGAGGTCGACGTCGCGGGCAACCTCCAAGCCAGCGTGTCGGCAGCCAATCTCGCCATCCGCAGCTACGGCTTCACCGCCGATCCGGCCTACCTCGCGGACGCCCGCGCGCAGCTCGTTCGCGTCCACGAAAGCGTGACGGCCGCGCAGGCGCTCTCCCGCTCGCATCCGAACCTCGTGCATCTACACGAAAATCTCACCCAGATCGAGGTCACCTTGCAGAGTTACGAGGAGGCGGTGAAAGCCACCGAGACGCGCAACGACAACATCACCGCCAGTCGCGCGAAACTCGATGTGACCGCCGCCAGCTTCATCACCGGAATCGATCAGCTGCTCGAAACCCAGCGCGCCCGCCTCCAAGCAGAAATCAAGTCTGGCACCGAGCCGGCCGCTCTCGCTGAGCGCGCGCGCAAGGTGTCTCTCGTGCAGGATATCCGCGGTCTCGGCAACTCCGCGCGTATCTCGGCTTTCAAGGCTCAAGCGTTGCGCGAAGCCGGGATTTTCGAGGATGGACTGAAACATTTTCAAACGATGGAAGCCGGCTTCACCGAGTTGCTCGGCGTACTAAAAGTCCCGAAGGACATCGAAGAACTTAATGCAGTCCGGACGTCTGCCGCCGCTTACCGGGACACAATGCGGAGCGTTATGGCCGACACCGCCGCGCTCACCGAGATTAGCAAGACCCGCGCCGCCGCCGCCGCTCTGCTGCTTCAGCTTGCCGAAGACACGCAGACCACCGGCCTCAAGCGCACCGTCGCCGCCGCCGACGCGTCCGTAAATCTCCTCTCCGCTTCTTCCCTGAAAATTGTCATCGGCGTCGGCATCGCCTTGCTCGTTGCCGGGGCTGTCGCGTTTCTGATCATTCGTGGCACGACCAAAGTTCTCACCACCGTGGCCGACTCGCTCAGCGAAACCTCGCTACAGGTGACCGCTGCCGCCGGTCAAGTCGCCGCCGCCAGCCAGACCCTCGCCGAAGGCTCCACGCAACAAGCCGCGAGCCTCGAGGAAACCAGCGCGTCACTTGAAGAAATGTCCTCGATGACGAAGCGTAATGCCGACAGCGCTCAGCAGGCGAAGGAACTCTCGCACCTCACGCGCGGCTCCGCCGACGCCGGCGCGACCCACATGCGCGACATGCGCGAGGCCATGGACGCCATCAAAGCCTCCTCGGACGACATAGCCAAAATCATCAAAACGATCGACGAGATTGCCTTTCAAACCAACATCCTCGCGCTCAACGCTGCCGTCGAAGCCGCGCGCGCTGGCGAGGCCGGGATGGGCTTCGCCGTCGTTGCCGAGGAGGTGCGCGCGCTCGCTCAACGCTCCGCTCAATCCGCGAAGGAAACCGCCACCAAGATCGAAGACGCCATCAGCAAGAGCGAGCACGGCGTCGTCATCTCCGGCAAAGTGGCCGCTTCGCTCGCCGACATCGTCGAAAAAGCGCGACGGATGGACTCGCTTGTGGCCGAAATCGCCAACGCCTCCGCCGAACAAAGCCAAGGCATTCATCAGGTGAACACCGCCGTGTCCCAAATGGACAAGGTCACCCAGTCCAACGCCAGCGGCGCTGAAGAGAGCGCCGCCGCCGCCGAGGAACTGAACGCCCAGGCCGCCGCAATGCAGCAATCCGTCACTGATCTTCGCCGGCTCATCACGTCCACCGGCGAAAATGCGCCGGTGTCCAGCACAATTCCGACCCGCTCGATCACCATGCCGCTCGCCCCGCACCGAAAACCGGAACCGGCCTTCGCTGACGCCGCTACGTTCGAGAACTGATCGCCGTTCGTGGCGTTTGCTGCGCTTTTTTTGCGCTGACGAAACGCAGGGTTGACGCTCCCGCCGGGATGTCATCGGTTGCACCTCCTCTCTCGCAACCATGAGCCTCCAAATCAAACCCGCCAACACCTGCGCCTTCGATCAAATCTCCCTCGGCGAAGTCATGCTTCGCCTCGACCCCGGTGAGGGTCGCATCCGCACCGCCCGCAATTTCCAAGTTTGGGAAGGCGGCGGCGAATACAACACGTCGCGCGGCCTTCGCAAAGCCTTTGGCCTGAAGACCGCCGTCGTCACGGCATTCGTCGACAATGAGGTCGGCCACCTCGTTGAGGACTTCATCATGCAGGGCGGCGTCGCCACCGACTTCATCAAATGGCGCGAAGACGACGGTATCGGCCGCACCGTCCGCAACGGCCTCAACTTCACCGAGCGCGGCTTCGGCATCCGCGGCGCCGTCGGCAATCCCGATCGCGGCAACACCGCCGCCTCGCAGCTTAAGCCCGGCGACATCGACTGGGATCACATCTTCGGCAAACTCGGCGTCCGCTGGTTCCACACCGGCGGCATCTTCGCCGCACTCTCCGCGACGACCGCGGAGTTGACCGTCGAGGCCGTGAAGGCCGCGAATAAACACGGCACGATCGTCAGCTATGATCTCAACTACCGTCCCTCGCTCTGGAAGACCATCGGCGGCCTCAAGAAGGCGCAAGAGGTCAACCGCGAGATCGCCAAATACGTCGACATCATGATCGGCAACGAGGAGGACTTCACCGCCTCCCTCGGCTTCGCCGTCAAGGGCGCCGAGGACCTCAAGCACATCGAGACCGACGCGTTCAAGGCGATGATCGAGACGGCCGTGAAGGAATTCAAAAACTTCAAGGTCGCCGCGACCACGCTGCGCCACGTCCACACCGCCACGGTGAACGACTGGAGCGCGATCCTCTGGCACGACGGAAAGTTTCACGAGAGCAAGAAGTATCCCCGCCTTGAGATCCTCGATCGCGTCGGCGGCGGCGACTCGTTCGCATCGGGCCTGCAGTTCGGTTTCCTTGAGTTCAACGACGCCCAGAAGGCGGTCGAGTATGGCGCCGCCCACGGCGCTCTTGCCTCGACGACTCCCGGCGACACATCGATGGCCACCCGCAAGGAAGTCGAAAAGACGATCGGCGGCGGCGGAGCCCGCGTCGTGCGCTGACGCGAAGCCGCTCTTTTTTAAATCGCAAAGCCCGGACTCAGGTCCGGGCTTTTTTTATAGCCTCCTGCCAGAGTTCGACTTCGCCCGAGTGCCCGTGCGCGCGGAGGGCCGCGGTGATTTCGTCGGACGTCGGCTCCGCGATTCGGTGTCGCGGATCGCCGGGCAAATCGGGCGCCACCACGCGCACTAGCGCCCAGCACGCCCACGCGCGGGCCACGCGTTGCGCTCGGCGCGGCTCGTTCATCCGACCGGCGTAATGTTGAAAATGCACCCGCGGGTTGCCGATAAAAACATCCGCCGGCGTGCCCGCGATCAGCCACGCCATCGCGGCATACGGCAACGGCCACGCCCGCAACACCGGCTCGTCGCCGCGCAAATCTGCACCCAGCGCCCGATCCAGGCACAGAAGCGAGCGAGCCGCGAAGCCGCGCTGCCAGAGCGCATGGCCGTATTCGAGGCAGGCGAGGTAAAAGTCCGCCCCGCGGTCCGCGTCGCGATGCGCATGCAGCGAACGCCAGTCGAGGCCGGCGCGGGGCGCGGGCAGATGCGGACAAGGCGGGAGCGCGGGCATGGCGGTTCGTGGCGGCGGACGCGCGAAACGTCAATCGCGAGGCGCGAGTCTTCGCTTGGCGGCGCGGCGGGTTTCAGTGAAAACGATTTGATTGAACGATTCCGCACCACCTTCCCCCGCTCCGACCGCCTCCACGGATGTGCATAAAATTTTTGGCTGGCGGCGCGCGGCCCTTTGGCCGTTCGGCGTTTTACTCCGGCTCTGGGGTCGCACGCTACGCTTCGATCTCACACCGCAGGATCTCGCGAACTATACGAAGAACGACAAACCCGTCGCGATCATCCTGTGGCACAACCGGCTTTTTCTCGCGGCGGAGATCGTACGGCGATTTCGCCAGGGCCGGCCAGCCTATGCACTGGTCAGTGCGAGTCAGGACGGTGCGTGGCTCACGGCCTTTTTCTCCCTCGCCGGGTTGGGCACCGTGCGCGGATCAAGCAGCCGGCTGGGGCGCGAGGCGGCCAGCGCGCTCGTAGACGTGCTGCGCGACGGCTACGACGTCGGCATCACGCCTGACGGCCCGCGCGGCCCGTGCTACGATTTAAAGCCCGGCGCGGTGATCGTGCCGCGGCGCACGCGCGCACCCGTGCTCCTCATCGGCGCTGAATTCCAGTCGGCTTGGCGGCTAAAGAGCTGGGACCGGTTTTATGTGCCAAAACCGTTTTCGCGCGTGCGTATGCGCTGCGAGATGCTCACGTCCGAGCAACTCGCCGATCGCGACGCAGGCCTGGCGTTGATGCGCGAACGGTTGCTCGCGATTAACCCCGACCGCGATTGAACTGGCCTTCTCCAACGATCAGAACGTCGGGGTCAGCGTCACTTTCGCGCCCGGCGCGGCGGTGTAGTCCTCGCCCGCGCTCCACGAGAGATCGTTAACGAGAAACTTGAAGAGGACCGGCCGCGCCGACTCGGGCAGCGTGATTTGCCACCGGTCGTCAGCGACGCAGTTCATCAGGGCGCCACGATCCCAGCTCAGGCCAGGGCCCTGGCCGCGAATGTAGAGCGCGTTGCCGAAGCCAATGTCGATTTGAGCGGTGATCGTCGTCGCCACGGCGCTCGCGGCGACCGCCTTGACGGACGTCTTCTTGAGCATGGGCTTCGCCGGTTTCACCACAACGGGTGCGGGCGCGGGTGCTGGTTTTTTCGCTGGGGCAGGCGAAACGGTTTTCTTGGACGTGGACTTTTTCATGGCGGACATAGTTTGTGTAAAACAGGAGTCGTTAAAATACCCCCAATCGAAGACTAACTTAGCAAATGGGGGGCCAATCCGCCAGAGCCGAGTTACCGAATCTCCGCAATCGTCACGTTGTGAACGAAGACCCGCTGCCGCAGCAGGTTGTGCGGCTAACGCCGCGCCTTTTCGCCTGTCGGCGCAAATTGGTGGACCAGATCGGGATCAAACCGACGACCTCGTCGTTGCGAACGACGCGCTCTATCAACTGAGCTACTGGCCCGTGTGGAACGTGACGTAGTGCGAAATCGTCGCGCCCAAGTAAACAAAAATTTTTTGCGAGTTTCCGCCGCACTCGATCACTCACTCGGCGTCCGCCACCCGGCGCGCAAAAATCATCTTTCCACCGGCCGTCGGCAGCACGCTTACAATCTCAGCCTGCACGCGCCGGCCCACGTGGTGACGCGAATCGCCCACCACCACCATCGAGCCGTCCTCGGTGAAGCCGACTGCCTGTCCCTCCTCCTTGCCCTGCTTCACGAGATCGATTTCGAGGCGCTCGCCGATCATCAACTCGGGGCGGAGCGACTTCGCGAGTGTGTTGAGGTTGAGCCACTGCACGCCCTGAAACTCGGCCATCTTCGCGAGATTGTAGTCGGTCGTGAGGAGCTTGGCGCCCATCGACTGGGCGAGGAAGACGAGTTTTGCGTCCACATCGTCGCGGCGGGCGACTTCGCTCTCCGTGATGCGGATGTCGAGATTCTTAATTTTGCGCAGTTCGTTGAGCACTTCGAGCCCGCGCCGGCCGCGGGCCTGCTTGTGCGGATCAGCCGAGTCGGCGATCGCACTCAGTTCGTTGAGCACGAACCGTGGGATCACGAGCGCCGCACTGAGAAAGCCCGACTCGCACACCCGGGAGATGCGGCCATCAATCAGCACACTCGTGTCGACGACGACCAGCGGCACGTCGACCTCGTGGGAAATGAACCGCATGTAAGGAATAACGAGGTTGAACTCATCCTTGCCGCGCAGCGCGATCACCGTCGCGAGATACGGGCAGATCAAAAACAGGGCCAAGCGCACGAGGTAAATGATGGCCGGATCGCCTTGCTCCAGCAGCGGCGACGTGCCGACGAGGTGCGCGATCAGCACGCCTACGCCGATCCCAAACGTCAGCGCCGACAGCCCGCGCAGCGAAAAACCCTTCAGCATCACGTCCACCAGCACCACCAGTGTGCCGATGCAAAAGCCGACCACCACCGCCCGGACGCGAAAATGATCCCAGTCGCTGATCGCGTAGCAAACGAGCCAGCCCGCCGCCGCGCACAGCGCGATGAAGACGATTCGGATGGGCAGAAGAGTTTTGTTCATGCGCCAGAATTCACCCCGCCGATCACCGCGAGCGCAACCAGAAGATCACCACCGGCGCAAAAACCATGACAAACATCAGGACATAAAGAATCCTCTGCGTGCGCACGCCTTTTGCCTTTTCAGCCTCGGTCGGTTCCATTTCCTAACCGCACCAAACCCTCTCCTGCATGACAACGCAATACTGGCTCGTTAAGTCGGAACCCGACACCTACGCGTGGACCGATCTGGTTCGCGACGGGAACACCGACTGGACGGGTGTGCGCAACTTCGCCGCCCGCCTTCACCTCAAAGCCATGCGCCCGGGCGATCGGGTCTTCTTTTACGAAAGCCAGGGCCCCAAGGCGATCGTCGGGCTTGCGCAGGTGACGCGCGTGGCGTTTCCCGATCCGACCGCCGACGAAGCGGGTTGGGTCGCGGTCGAACTCAAGGCCGTCAAACCGTTCGCGAAGCCCGTCACCCTCGCCCAGATCAAGGCGGAGCCGGCGCTCGCGAAGATGGCGCTCGTGCGCATCAGTCGGCTGTCCGTGCAGCCGGTCACGCCGGCCGAATTCGCGCGCGTTGAAAAACTTGGGAGCAAGTGATGGTCACTCGGGTGCGCGTTCGACCACGACCCGAAACCCGATGTGCCGCGGGCGCTCGCGCTTGTCGAGCGGCGTGGTGGAAAACGCCGGGAGCGAACCCGCCGAATCGAGATAGCTGCCGCCGGCGACTGGCGCCGTCTCGCTCGGCTCGGTCGCCGGCTGCAACCACTCCGTGAGATTGCCCGCGAGGTCCTGCAAGCCGCTCGCGTTGCCTGCCGATTTCCCGGCTTCATGGCTGCGCCGCCCACTCGTCTCCGCCGACCATGCGTCCGGCGCCACGGTGAACACCGCGCGCATTTCCGCCTCCGTCGGCAGGCGCACGCGCACGCCGAGCACCCACGACAGGCGCCGGCGAAACTCTTGCGCATCGAGCCAGCTCACCGAATCCACCGGCAGCGACGGGCCGGCGTTGCGGCTCGGGTTCGCGTTCATCACGCGCGCGTAGAGTTCCTGAGCGACTTCGGTTTTGAGCATCTGCGCCCCCTTCGTTGGCGGCAGCGGCGCGAGCTGCGCGAAAATCCCGCTCTGGAGTGAATCGAGCGCCTCGCGCTGTTGCGCCAGAAAGCTCAACTCAACTTGCAACGCGCGATCGACGGCGCGCGCTCGAGGGAAGCCCGCTGTCGCTTGTTCCATGAGCCCGGCCGCCTCGGTGATTTTTTCCCGCGCCGCGACGGTTTGGCGTCGCGCCAACGCGCGCGTGATTTCGAGTTCGAGCGCGGCGGCGCGGGCGATGAGCGGCACAGCCTGCGCGGTGTCGCGCTTGGCCGAGAGTTCGTCGGCGCGGGCCGCCGAGGCATAGCGGCTGCGGGGAAATTTTTCGTTGGCCTGGCGCTGCAAATCCGCCGCAGATGCAAAACTCGCCGCTGCCTCCAGCGCGCGGCCCGCGGCCTGCGCCGCGTCGCCATCGCGCTCCCGCGCCGCGATCGTCGCCGCCAGGCCCGAGGCCTGCAACGTCGACACTTCGTCGTCGATGCGAACCAGCGCCGCCGCGCTCGCATAGCGCGTCGTCCCATGCTGCCGGTTGATCTCGATCTGCGTGGCTCGCGCGTCGCCGAAGGCTCTCAACGCATCGTCCCAGTGCTCCTGTGCCGCCGCCGCGCGTGCGAGCGTCAGCGCGGACTCCAGCGCCACATGCAACGGCTCGACGTCGGCCAGTTCGATCGCTTGGGCGAGCTGCGCCTCGCGCGGAAAATTCTGCCCCTCGGGCGAGGCGGCCGCGGTGTTGGCCTCGCGCTGCAGCCGCAACGCTTCGCGCAATTTCTCCGCGACGCCCGCGATCCGCCCAGCTTCCTGCGCGACCCGCGCCTCATTTTCAAGCGCGTGGCTTTGGGCCGCCGCCGCACTCGCCCGCGTGCCGGCCCGCTGCGCCTCAAATCGTGCCAGCCGCGCCGTCTCCGCCGGGTTCACACCGGGATCGAGGCGCAGCCGCTCGCGTTGCTTGACAATCGCGCGATCGAGCAGCCTCGCCGCATCACCCAAGGCCCCGGTTTCCAGCGCGCGTTGCCGCGTCTTTTCCAACGCATCGACTTCACCCGAAAGCCGCGCCAGCGCGGTCGCCCGCGCAGCCGCGTCGGCAGGAACAATTTGATCCCGCCTCGCTTCACGCCGCGGCGCCAGTTCGTGCCACACCGCCCAGCCAGCCACGCCCAGCACAAGCAACACCGCCGCCGCCGGGCCCGCGAAAGGTTTCGCGTCCTCGAGGCGTTCCTTCCAAGTCGGCTCGTAGGGAGTCACGACGCGAAAAAAAGCGGGCCGCGAAAAAACGCAACGCGACCCCCCGCTCCCCATCGCCGCGAAGGGCTCGACACCGCGCGGGGATTTTGCGTGTTTGGCCTGACATGCCCGCCCTTGACCAGCTCACGATCCTCGCGCCCGGCCTCCTCGGCGGCTCGGTCGCGCGCGCGGCCAAGGCTCGCGGCCTGGCGCAGCGCGTGGTCGTCTGGGCGCGTCGGCCGGAAACGCGCCTGAAGTTGCGCGAGCAATCGTGGTGCGACGCCGTCGCCGACTCCCCCGAAGACGCCGTGAAAAAGGCGGCATTGGTCGTCCTCGCTGCCCCCGTCGATCAAATCGTCCCTCTCACCCAACAAATTGCTCCGCACCTCGCACCCGGCGCGATCGTCACCGATGTCGGCAGCGTGAAGGGCGAGATCGCCCGCGGCGGCCAACTCGCACTCGGCGCTCGCTTCCATTTTGTGGGCGCGCACCCGATGGCCGGCTCCGAGAAAACCGGCTGGGAGCACAGCACGGAAATCCTTTTCGAGCACCGCCCCTGTTTCGTCACGCCCCTCCCCGACACCGACCCGCGCGCCACCGAAACCGTCGTCCGCTTCTGGCACGATCTCGGGGCCGAAGTCGTCACGCTCGCGCCCGACGCCCACGACGAAATCGTCGCGCACATCAGCCACCTGCCGCAAGTGCTGGCCTCCACGCTCTGCTCGTTTCTCGCGAAAAAAGATCCCTCGTGGCGCAACCGCGCCGGCGGCGGCCTCCGCGACACCACCCGCATCGCCGCCAGCGATCCGAAAATCTGGCGCGCGATTCTTGAGCAGAACCGTGATGAAGTCCTCCGAGCGCTCAGCCAGTTCGAGGACGAGTTGCATGGCCTGCGCGCCGCCCTCTCCAACCGTGACTACGTTGAAGTGACCGCCCGCCTCGAGCGCGCCAAGGCTTACCGCGATCAATTCCGCCCGACGCCGTGACGCCACCGCTGCCCGACAAACTTCCGATCGTTCCCTTCACGCAGCCCGTCCGCGGCGAAGTCACGCTACCCGGCTCGAAAAGCATCACGAACCGCGCGCTGCTCCTCGCCGCGCTCTGCGATCAACCCGTCACCCTAACCGGCGCACTCTTTAGCGAAGACACTCACCTGATGGCGGAGGCCCTGCGCAACCTCGGCTTCACGGTCTTAGCCGACGAGCGCGCCCTCACCCTCCGCGTCGCCGATCAAGCGAAAGGTTTCCCTTCCGCGCACGACGCCCAGCCGGTTGATATTTTTGTCGGCCTCGCCGGCACCGCCGCGCGTTTTCTCACCGCGTTGTGCGCCGCCGCCCCACGCGGCATCTACCGCATCGACGGAGTGCCGCAGATGCGGAAGCGGCCAATGAAGCCGCTCATCGACGCCCTTCGCGCCCTCGGTGCCGACGTGCGCTGCACCGGCGCCGAGGGATTTTTCCCGCTCGAAATTCATGCTAACGGATTGAGCGGGGGCGCGGTCAAACTCGATGCCAGCGAAAGCAGTCAACTGTTGTCCGCCCTCCTCATGGTCGCGCCGCTCGCTCGCGCCCCAATCGAGATTTCGCTCACCGGCAGTATCCGCGAGTCGTTCGTCGCGATGACGCGGCGGCTGATGGCCGAGTTCGGCGTTCCGGCGAACGGAGATTCGATCGCACCTGGTCGTTATGTTTCGCCAGGCACGCACGCCATCGAGCCGGACGCGACCGCCGCGAGTTATTTCCAAACGCTGCCGTTGGTCGTGGGCGGCGCGCTCACGCTCCCCGGCCTACGTCCGCTCGCAGCCAGCCTGCAAGGCGACTCGGCCTTCGCCAACGTCTTGGCTCGTGTCAGCGCGCAACCGCGCAACGAAAATTTTCACGAGATCTCCGACACCTTCCTCACCGTCGCCGCGATCGCACCATTGCTCGACGGACCGACCCGCCTCACCGGCATCGCACATACGCGGAAACAAGAGACCGATCGCGTCGCCGGCGCCGCACGTGAGTTGAAAACAATCGGGCAGGATGTCGTCGAGGAGCACGACGCACTCACGATTACGCCGCGGCTCGATGCACTCAAAGAAATCGCCACCCGCGGGCCGATCGAGATCGAGACCTATGGCGACCACCGGTTCGCGATGAGTTTCGGCATCCTCGGTTGTCGCGACCTGCGCGGCGACGGGCGTCCCTGGCTCACGATCAGAAATCCCGGGTGCTGCGCGAAAACATTTCCTCACTTTTTTGAGTTGCTGGAGTCGCTGCGCAAAAACTCCCTGAAGCCGTGACCGCTCCCACCGCCTCACCTTTTATCATCGTCGCAATCGACGGTGGTGCCGCCTCCGGCAAATCGACCAGTTCCAAGGTCCTCGCTGAGCGTTTCCACCTGCTGCACGTCGACACGGGATCGTTTTACCGCGGCGTGACGGCGGAATTTTTGCGCCTCGGGGTGAGCACGAAGGATCACACGGCGGTTACCGCTGCAGCCCACGCACTGCGCTTCGGCACCAAGCTCCACGACCGATCCGCTGCGATGGAGATCGGCGGGCGCGTGATTCCCGACACGGAAATCCGCAGCCGGATCGTGAACGAAAACGTCTCCCACTTCGCCGCGATCCCGGAGGTGCGCACGGCGTTGCTCGCCTATCAACGCGGGCTCGCGGACTTCGCGCGCGAACAAAACTTCCGTGGCGTCGTGATGGAGGGTCGCGACATCGGCTCGGTGATTTTTCCCGGCGCGGATTTCCGTTTTTTCCTCCACGCCGATCCGCTCGAGCGGGCGCGACGCCGCGAAAAAGAGGGCCACCACGACTCGATCACCGAGCGCGATCGGATCGACTCCACGCGCAAGACCGCCCCCCTCTCCTGCCCCGCAGGCGCGCTCTCGATCGATACGACACATCTAACCCCCGCGCAGGTGGTCGAGACGCTGGCCGCGCCGATCGCGGCGGGGTTCGCCGCCCGATGAGCCACGCTTTTCCGCAGGTCGAAATGGAGCCGGTCTACGGCGTTTCGCATTATCTCTCGAACACGGCCTACGAGCTTTTATTTCGTGGCGACGTCGTCGGGATCGAACACGTGCCGCGCACGGGCGGATTTCTCGTCGCCGCGAATCACGCGAGTCACCTCGATCCGTTTATCGTCGGCTCGCAACTGCCGCGGCAGGTGACGTTCTTTGCGCGCAAAACCCTCTGGACACCCGGTCTGCCCTCCTGGTGGCTCAACGCCGTCGGCGTCATTCCCGTCGATCGCGATGGCGGCTCGGACGTCGCCGCGTTGAAGCGCGTGCTGACCGCGCTCAAGCAGCAAAAGGTGATCATCATGTTTCCCGAGGGCACGCGGTCGCCGGACGGTCAGTTACAACCGCCGAAGCCGGGCGTCGGACTGTTCGCCTGCAAAACCCAAGTGCCGGTGGTGCCGGCTCGCATCTTCGGATCGTTTGAGGCCTTCGGCAAAGGCGGCAAGATTCCAAAATTCGGAACGCCGATCACGGTCGTCTACGGCGCGCCGATCGCGCCGGTCGACTACGATGCCCCGGAGGCCGGCAAAGAACGCTATCAGATCGCCAGCGATCGAATCATGGCACGCATCGCTGCACTCGCGGCACCGCGCACAAGCGTCCTCTGAGCGCGACGCGCTTCACTCGATCCCACTCGCAAGGCGCGCGCGCCGGAGAACAACGCTCGCCACCGCCCGGGCACGCTGCGCACCGTCGCGCAGCACGGCCTCGACGTGATCGAGATTGGCGACGAGTTCGGCGCGGCGAGCCCGGGCCGCGGAGAAATAATCCCAGTAGTGCTCGAACAGCGCCTTCTTCAGGTCGCCGTAGCCAAGGCCTCCGGCGCGGAGACGGCTTTCGAAATCGAGCGCGACGTCCTTCGGCGCGACGAGGCGCAGGAGTTGAATCGCGAGATTTCTGTCAGCGTCGGGCTTCGGCTCGGCGGGGGTGCGCGAGTCCATGACAATGCCCATGATTTTTTTCCGCAGCGCCTTCTCCTCGCCGAAAATCTCAATCGTGTTGCCGTAACTCTTCGACATTTTCTGGCCGTCCAGCCCGGGGATAATGGCGATCTCTTCGCCGATCACCGGCTCGGGCACGACGAGCGTGTTTTCGCCGTAGGCCTCGTTGAACTTGATCGCGATGTCGCGCGTCATTTCGAGGTGCTGCTTCTGGTCCTTGCCGACGGGCACGCGGTGGGTGTCGTAGAGCAAGATGTCGGCGGCCATGAGCACGGGATAGGCGAACAGGCCGAAGTTCGGCGAGATGCCTTTGGCGGTTTTGTCCTTGTAGCTATGGGCGCGCTCGAGGAGCCCCATCGGCGTGAGCGAGCCGATGAGCCACGTGAGCTCGGTGACTTCGGGCACGTCGCTTTGCCTCCAGAACACACTCACCTTCGGATCGAGACCGCACGCGAGCCAGTCGAGCGCGATGCCAAGGGTGTTTTTGCGGCGCTCGGCGGCGTCGGTGACCGAGGTCATCGAGTGGTAGTTCGCGATGAAATAAAAGCAGTCGCCCGACGCCTGCGCCTCGATCGCGGGGCGCATCGCACCGAAATAATTGCCGATGTGAAGCGTGCCCGAGGGCGTGATGCCAGTAAGAGTGCGCATGAAGGAGGAAGCTTCGCGGGACGGGCAAAGCGGCGTCAATCCCGCCGAGCGATCAATTTAACCTGGGTTCGGGCGTGCGCGATCGTCGCCGCGGGGAGGAAACCGCTGAACGAGATCGATGGCGAGACGAGCGCGCGTTTGCCCAGCAACGTGCCCGGGTTGAGCACGGCGTTGCAGCCCACCTCAGCCTGATCGCCGAGGATTGCGCCCAGTTTCTTCAGACCCGTCTCGAACGAGCCCGTCGGGGCACGCACGATCACGGGTTGCTGATCGAGCCGGAGATTCGAGCAAATCACCCCCGCACCGAGGTGCGCGCCGTTGCCGAGGATGGAATCGCCGACGTAGTTGAAGTGCGGCGCCTGCACGCGATCGAGCAGCAGGCACTGCTTGAACTCACAGGCGTTCCCGAGCACGCAGCCCTCACCGGTGATCACGTTGCCCCGAATAAACGCCCCCGGCCGAATTTCCGTACCCGCCCCGATCCAAGCCGGACCGATAATCGTCGCGCAGGCGGGGAGCTTCACGCCGGCCCCCAGCCAGACGCCGCCTTCGAGATGGACTCCCGTTGGGATTTTCACGCCGGACTTCGGCAAGGGCAGGCTGGCAAGCGCATCACCGATTTTTTTCAACCACTCCCAAGGTGGCGCATCCGGCGGAAAATAGGCCGCAAACGGCGCCAGCGAGGCCGGCAGGGTGAAAAAATCTGAGGCTTGCACGGGGCGAGAGTTAAGAAAAAAGCCGCTGTTGAACAGCGGCTTTTAAAATGGAGCGGGCGAAGAGACTCGAACTCTCGACGTCCACCTTGGCAAGGTGGTGCTCTACCAACTGAGCTACACCCGCAGAGCAGGGTGCAAGGAGTAGGCCCGGAGCCGCATCCGTCAACAGCTATTTTTCATCCGGCGAAAAAAAGGTTCGGCCGCATGAAATCTTCAGTTTTTCGCGAACGCTTGGACGAGCTGCGCCCGCGCCGCTGCGGACAAGACCGTGAGATCGGCCCGCACAGGCACGGCCGAAAATTCGTCGCTCAAGAGAAAGGTCAACAGCGGCCGCAGGCGCGCGGCCTCCTTGAGGGGAAATACCATTTGCAGCGGCAGAGCCAGCGGGTAGTCCCCTGAACGCACGTTTTCCGCGGTCAGCGAAAAAGCCGGCTCGCCCGGTCGCAGTGCGAGCCGTAGCTTCCGCACTTCGCTCAGCGCCGCTGGTCGCAACGATGCCAGGGCCAACGCGACGCGGTTGCCCGCCAGCCGCTGCACCAACTCGGCACCTGACGCATAGCGCGCGACATTGGCCTTGAAGGGGTGACCCGCCATCACCGCGGCGCAGAAAAATTCCGCCACGATCCCCTGCCCCACTGCGGGCATTTGCAGCGCGATCGCACCGAATCTGCTTTTGCCTTTTCAGTCCGAGATCGCTCCAGCGGTTAACATTGTCCGAGCCACTAGCGCCAAAAAATCCCGAAGCTGCGTGAGACTGATCTCTTCGATCGGCACGATTGCGGGCACGAGGACAACGATCGTGTGGTAGGCGAGCGGCACCGTTTCAAAGTCGCCCAACGGTTCCCGCTTGGCCTCCGGCAGCGCAAGCAATACCAGGTCGGCGCGCCCCTCCTCCAGTCGATCGAGGCCCGCACGACTGCCGTCCAAAGCGAGCGCGAGCGAGAGCCCGGTGCAGCTGGAAAAATCATACAGCGCCTGCACAGCCTCGAACCCCAGCAAATCGGAAACGACCACGCGCAACTCCGCCGCTCCCACCGCAAACGGGAGCAGCATAATCGAGACCCCCAACGCCAGCCTTAAGATCCGCGTCGCGATGGGCATAGCAGGCGCCGCGCCTAGGAATCTTTCTCCCTGTCCGGTTCACGCAACACGAGCTTGTCGGCTACCGGCGCGGCTGGGGCCGACCGGGAACGCGGCTTCTCGCCGGAACGGTCACTGTAGTACGCGTAGTTGTTTGTATAGTAGCCGTAGTCTTCGCCGGAATTGGGCGGCACTTGGTTCAGCACGACGCCGACGAGCGGCGTCTTCAGGCTTTCGACGATCTGCTGCGCGCGGAGCACCATGCTTTGCGGATTGCGGCGGTGCTGGATGAGCAGCACAGCCCCGTCCACGGCACTCGCGAGCACGCTGGCATCGCTGACGCCGATGATCGGCGGGGAATCGAAGACAATTTTATCGTAACGACCGCGCAGCGTCGCGATGAGTTCGCGAAGCCGGTTCCCGTAGAGTAGGCTAAGGGTGAAGCCGGGCTGCCCGCCACTTGGGATAAAATCGAGGCCCGGTGAGATGTCCTTCTGCGTGACTTCCTCGAGCGTCTTTTTTCCGAGCAAAAGATCGCTTAGACCGGGCTCCTTTGGCCGTTGCGCGAGGCGGTGCTGCGTCGGGCGGCGCAAGTCGGAATCGATCAGGATGACGCGTTCGCCGGCGGCGCCGATCAATCCAGCGAGCCGGTGCAGCGTCGTCGACTTGCCTTCGCCGGGTCCGGCGGAAAACAGCACCAGCGTATGCGGCTGGCCAGACTTCAGCGCGAGATTCAGATTGGTGTGCAACACGCGAAACGGCTCCGTATCGGCCGGGTCATCCGAGTGCGCGCCCAGCGGATCGCGTTGAAACGGGATCACGCCGAGCACGGGGAGTTTCAGGCGCGTCTCGACATCGCTGACCGTGCGGAAGCTCGTGTCAAAATACTCAAGCAGCAGCGCCACGCCGACCGCGAGGACAACGCCGAAGAGCATCGCAAACGTGAGGTTGAGCGCCCAACTCGGGCGGCTCGCGAACTTCGCCGGCTCGGCCGTGTTGAGAATCTCGATCGTTTTTTTCGGGACCTGAAAATCGATTTCGCGCTGACGCAGCGTGAGGTTGAGCGTAGTGAACAAACGCTGCTCTTCCTCGAGCTTGCCGGCGGCTTCCTCAAAGGGCCGCATCCGATCGCGTGCGGAAAGAATTTGATCAACCTTGGCCTGGGCAAGCTGACTCTTGAGTTCGGTGACGCGTGATTCGGCCTCCTTCCACGCAATCTCGAGGGAGCTTTCGTAGCCGCGGAGCTGGCCATCGAGTTGCTCCTTGATCTTCGCCTTGTTTTCGACTGCAGAAATAAGATCGGGATGCGCCTCGCCGAGCCGGGCCTTGAGCTGAGTGACTTTTTGATCGGCAATGAGGTAGGCTTGGAGGAGATTCTGGATGTTGGAGTCGGGAATCAGCTCGGAGTTGACGAGGCTCATGCGATCCGCGGGGGCGATGGACTTGAAGCGCTCCCAGCGGGTCTTGCGGCCGATGGCATCGACGCTGAGTGCGATGAGCGAATTCTGCATCTGGCGCAGCGTCTCGATCTCCATGTCGGAGTAACGGGCGTTGAGATCGACGCCGGAGATGTTGAGATCCTTGCGGAGTTTTTCGACGGCGTCGCGCTGGTTTTTCACGGCGAGAGCCTGGGCGTCAAGTTCCTTGCGGAGGTGCGCGAGGCCTTCGCGCTGCTCGGAGGTCGCGAGATCAATGCGATCGGACGAGTAGACGCGGGCGATCTCGTTGGCGATATCGGCGGCGAGTTGGGCGTCCTGCGCGTAAACGTTGATTTCGATCAACGAGGAACTGCGCTGCGACTCGATGCGGAGCATGTCGCGCACGAGAATCTGATAGGCGATCGCGTCGGTGAAGGGCGTGGTCGCGCCGCGGGCTGCAGCGAATCTCGCCCCGAGGCCGAGGTGCTGGATTACCGGGTAGAGAATCTTCTCCGCCTGCATGATCTTGAATTGATCCTGCAGGAAATACGGGTCGTAGCTGTTGGCGCTCTGGGCTTGGAAGAGTTTGATTTCACCCTCGGGCTTCTCGACGCGGACTTTTGTCGTCGCGAGATACCATTTAGGCAAAAACGCGGTGACGACGAGCGTGGTAATGACGACCAGGGAGAGGATGAGCGCCATGAGCGCGCGGCGCAGCCGGAGCACCGAGATGAAATCGGCAAGCGACGCGCTGTCCTTCGGGGCGTGGGGCGTGGCCATGGGCGCGACGCGGCGCTCAGAACGCGTAGCCGGCGTTGAAACCAAAGCGCTGGCGATCGAGCCGGCGGGAAGCGTCGTCGGAATTCACGTGATCGTTGTCGTAGCTGGCGGAAAGCGTCCAGTGCTTCGTGGGGAGGTAACTCAGGGCGACACCGGCGCGAGTGGTGTCCTCGGCGACATTGAGGAGCGGGCGACGACCTTGGAGGATGGCGCTATCGTAGGTCAGCGAGGCCGAGGCCACAAGGAGCGGCATGAGCGTGTGCTGGGCGTTGACGAAAAAGCGGTTCACTTTGCTGTCGGTGAACCGGGCGGTATCGGACGGCTCGTCGATCGTGTAGGTGTAGCCGCCCGTGAGGAACGATCCGTCGGCGTAATCGTATTTGCCCGAAAATTCGGCGTAAGGAGCCGTCGTGCTCCCGGCACCGCTGCGGTGGCGGAATTCCACACCGAGGCGACCGCTGGTCGTAAATTCCTTCGCGACGGCATAATCGGCCCCACCCATGACGAAGTCAGAGCGTTTGTTTTTAGTCTCGCCGAGCTTGTCGTAGAACACGTCCTGGTGCCGATACTCGGCGACGACTTTGGTCTCGGGGAGCACGGCATAGTCACCAGAAAGTCCGTAGAGATTTTCAAAACGATTGAGGCTGCGCGCGAGGACGCTGTTACGGTAATCGAAGTAGACCGTGCGCGCCTTGAGGGTCGTGCCGATCTTAGGGCCGATCGAGGCGGTGAAATTGCCGTCGAGTTCGTTGCGCTGGAAGGATTGATCGGCGTTGAGCGGGATGCCGTTCAGCAGCGACTCGGGGTTGCGCGCCGATTGATACATCTCGACGATGTCGATCGTGCTTGTGGGCGAAAACTGGTGCGCGAGTCGAGCCGAGGCCGTGTGACTGTCGAGGTTCTTTTCACCGGGGCGGTTATCGAACCGATCGAGCGCGAGCTGGTAACTGAGGGAAACAAAGGTCGTAGCGCCAGCGAGGGAATGGTTGTAGGCCACCTTCGGAGAAAAATGCCACACCGTGCTCGCGAGCGCGCCCGTTGCGCCGCCAAAAATGTTGCTATCGTGAGAAACCCCGAGCGTGAAATTGAACGCGAGATCGTTCGGCTGCTCCTGCTCTGGGATCGGCGCGTAGACCGCACGGGCAGGCAAAGCCGCAAGCAATCCGCAGCCGAGGTATACGCGAAAGTAATTCATGGGTCGGTCAAAGCGCCGGAAAAACAGCGCCTCGCACCTAGGCGCAAAATGTTGGCCGAAGCAATTATTTTCCCCGAGGCGGCGGCAGCGTGGGGTTGACGAGCACGTAGAGGTTTTCCGCCAGTTTTTGCGGCGCTATCAACGGGAATTCCCGCGGCAGAACCCCGGTCAAGAGGCCCGCGTAAATCTCACCCCACTCGCCGTAGCGGTTCGTCGCGGTCGTGAGCGAGCCGGGTAGCATGGGCTTGGCATTGAGCTCGCTGAAAAACGGCCGATCGAGGGTGCGCGGGGTCAGGAGGAGTTCTCCGAGCGGTTGCTCCAGCGTCACGGCGTAGAAGTCGTGCAAACGCGGCGGCTGAGCCCACGCCCGCACGCCGCCATACCACGCGACCCCCGCCGGCACATCCGCCATCACGCCGAAGCGGCCGAGCGCGCCACGGCGGTCGAGCTCGGTCCGCATACCTTGGAAGAGTGCGGGGAAATACGGCGGATATTGAAAATGCAGCCGCCGCGGCTCAAGTGCGTCGTGCGCCAGTGGCAGAGCCTGCAAGCACAACAGCGCGATCGCCATCGAACCCGGCCAACGCGACAGCACCGCATGACTGCCGAGCAACACATAAAAAAAACCGGCGCCAAACACGATCACGAGCGGCGCCATCCACACCGCCACGAGTCGCTCGCTCTCGCCGGAATTCAACGCGGCTTGCGACACCAAGAGCACCGCGATCCCCGCCGTCAGCACCCAGCGCAGGCGCTCAACGACCGCGGAACGAAACGTATAGAGCAGGCCCGCGACGAAGAACGCCGCGAACCACATCGCGCCGCCGGACCACAGTCGCGTCTTCAAATTTTCCTGCAGTGAAGTGAGCGTCTTGTTGCCGAGCTTGTTGAGATCGATCGCCGGCAGGTCGGGTGAAAGCGTGGCCCGCAACGTTGCCGGCTCCGCCGTCGGATCGCCGAATTTAAGCGCGATGTTCTGCGCCGCGAGTGCCGCGGGTTGGCCGGTAAGCGCGACGTTGCGCGCGATCCACGGGCCCGCAATCAGCACAAAGCCGAGCGCGACGGCGCCCCACGCGAGACCGCGCGCGCCCCGAAAGCGAATCGGCGCGTAGACCAGCGCCACGAGCACGAGTGCCCCGGCGGAATACTCCGCGAGAAACATCAGACCGCACACTGCGCCTAGCGCCGCGAGCCAACCGAGCAAGGCCGGCGACGGCGAAGGCTGGTCCGCCCGCGATTCGATCCGCTGCCAGATGAGAAAGGCCGTAAGTGCGAGCACCATCAGCAGCGGCGTGCCGTTGACCGCAACCGTCTGCTGCCAGATCGAAACTGCGAGCAGCACCGCAAACGCCGCGAGCCACCCCACCCTTGCCTCGAACAGCGAACGGCCGAGCAGAAATGTCAGCCACGCCGCGAGCCAGAGCAGCACGAGATTAAGCCCGAGCAAAAAATAGTCCGCCGCGAAACCATCCGGCGGCATGGGCGGCGAGGCAAACAACGCCTCACGTTGCGCTTCCGGCCACAGCCGCAGTGCACCCGCGATTACGATCGAATAGAGTGGTGCCTGATGCAGCTCCGGCGGCGGGTGCGAAGGATCAAACCGACGGCCGCGCTTCGCGAGAAACGCGACGTCCTGCGGGTAGTTGACGTTGGTCGTGAAGCCCGCGCCGCACGCGAGCTGCCGGCCGGTGTCAGCTTGCACAAGCGTGAGTTCGCTTACGGGGCCGTGAAATTGCTTCCACGCGACGAGCAGCGACAGCGCGAGGGTGCAGGCGAGCGCCGCCGCGAGCCGGATCCAGCGAGCGCCGCCGCCAACTTCGAGCCAGTGAACCAACTCCTGCGCGGTTTGCGGCCGGCTCATTTGTCCGTGACGTCGAGCTCCGGCCACTGCGCAATCTTGCGGTGCAGCGTGCGGCGGCTCACCCCCATCAGCTTGGCGGCAACCGTGCGGTTGCCGCGCGACTTGAGCAGCGCCTCGCGCAGGAGCCGCTTTTCGTTTTCCTCCACGGAAAATTGATTCACGACGGGCGCGCCGCCGGGAGTCGGCGCCGCATGGGTCGCGCTGCCGCCTTCGCCACGGAATTTCGGCTCAAGATCGTATTCGGTGAGACTGCCGCCGCGACGAAGCACGACGGCATTCTCGCAAAAATTCCGCAGCTCCCGGATGTTGCCCGGCCAGGCATAAGCTTGGAGCGTCTGAAGCGCACCGCTTTCGACCGTGAGCGGCGGGACGCCGTTTTCCTCGGAGAAGACTTTGATGAAGTGCGCGAGAAGGAGCGGAATATCCTCCCGGCGTTCCCGCAACGGAGGCATCGCGAGCCGCACGACGTTAAGTCGGAAAAATAGATCGTCGCGGAATTTTCCGTCGCGCACCATCTGCTCGAGGTTGCGGTTGGTCGCTGCGACGAGACGCACGTCGAGCTCCAGTGGCTTGCTGCCGCCGACGCGCTCGACGGATTTAGTCTCAAGGAAACGCAGCAGCTTGACCTGCGTCGAAGCGGAGATTTCGCCGATTTCGTCGAGGAAGATCGTGCCGCCGTCGGCGGACTCGAAGCGGCCAATGCGGCGCTCGACCGCCCCGGTAAACGCGCCGCGCTCGTGGCCGAAGAGTTCGCTTTCGAGGAGGTTTTCCGAAAGCGCCGCACAGTGGACCGCGACGAACGGCGCGCGGGCGCGCGGACTCGCCTGGTGGATCGCCTGCGCGATCAACTCCTTGCCCGTGCCCGACTCTCCTTCGATCAGGATCGTAGCGCGGGAGGGCGCGACGAGTTTCATCTTGTCGAGCACGGCCTTGAGTTTCGGCGAGGTGCCGATGATGCCATCGAGATTGAATTTTTCGTCGAGTCGCTCGTGCAACTGCTTCACCTCGACCTCGAGCGTCCGGGTCTTGAGCGCACGCTGGATGAGGACTTCAAGGCGCTCGATGTTGACGGGCTTTGTGAGAAAATCGACGGCGCCGCGCTTCATCGCCTCGACGGCCGTATCGATGTTGCCGTAGGCGGTCATCATGAGGACGGCTGGGCGCTGCGCGAGCGCCAGGGCCTTGTCGATCACCTTGAGGCCGGATTTGCCGGGCATCCGCAGGTCGGTGAGAACGACATCGAAGGGCTGCGCGTCGAGCAGGTTGAACGCCTCGTCAGCGCTCGCTGCGATCGTGACGTCGTAATTTTCCGCAAGCGCCTGCTGAAGTCCCTCGCGGGTGTGTTTCTCGTCGTCGACGATGAGGACGCTGGGCACCATGCGCGTCATTCACACGGTCGCGCGGGCGGCGGTCAAGCTCGCCCAACGGCGAATCCGTCCGCGGTCAACGCGGCGGAGCGGCTTCGACACCAATCTTCTCGGCGGCAAGCGCAATTTGACTGAGCGTGATCGTAGGCGGCGGAGTGTCGTCGATCAGCGCGAGAAATTTCGCCCGGCGCTCAGTGAGGAGTTCGCGCACTTTTGCTTCCTGGTCAGGCGCCAGCTTGAGTTCCTTCTTCAACTGATCAAACCGCATAGTCACGGAGACCGAGGAGAGCACACCGAAGAGTGGACGTTGCTGGAGTCGGAATATCTGCTCGTCGCTGAGCGGGGCGGTCTCGGCGGCGATGGCGGCTTCACCCTTCGCGCGTCGGTCGGCCCAGCGTTTTTGGAGGGTGGCGTATCGGCCGCGCTGGGTGGCGTCGAGGAGCGGCGTGAGGGCAAGGTCGAAGTTGGCGTCGAGCCGGTCGAGACTCGCGCGGTAACTTTTGATCTGGGAACTGTAGCGCTGAATTTCGTTGAAGAGTTTGGTGCGATCGAGGGGCTGCTCGCGACTGGCGCGTTTCGCATTTTTGGGATCAGCGGCGGACGCAGCGGCAGGGGTGCCAGGGCCGTGTGCGAACTCGCTGCCGATCGCCGCCGGCGGGGGCGGCACCGTGTCATCCGCGAGCCACATGTGAGCGCCGAAACCCGCGCCGAAGACGAGCGCGGTAAAAAGCACAATGAGCACCCGTTGCTTCACAGCGTCTGATCCAGCTCGTCGGCTTCTTGGGCGAGTTGCTGCCAGCCGGCCAGATTGCGCTCGTTTTCGACGCGCGCGTTGTGGGCGTGGAGGTAGACGACAGCAAGGAGACACACGGCAGCTGTGGCGGCGCCGAAGACGAGCTGCTCGCTGAGCGTGAGGCGGCGCGGGATTTCGCGCGCGGCGCGGAGGACACGGGCGGCGAAGCCGGGGCGGAGTTGCGTGGCGGCGTGCGTGTGGAGCTGCTCCCACTCGGCGGCAGCGGGGCCGCGGGCAATTCGGAGGGTGCGATTGGCGAAGTCCGCGCGGAGTTGCGCGGAGGCGTGCATCTGTAAGTCACGCCAGGCTTGGTTTTCAGTCTTCATGGTCAGGTTGGTAATGTTCGCGAAGGTGTTCACGCGCGCGGTGGAGGCGGGCCTTCACGGCGGCGACGGAGGTCTCAAGGGTCTCGGCGATCTCCGCATGGCTGCGGCCTTCCTGCACGAGGGCGAGGAGGGCGCGATCCTGCGGGCGGAGTTGGGCTAACGCGTGGCGGAGAGCATCGAGTTCCTCGGTATCGACGGCTCCGGGCGGCTCGGGAATGTTTTCGTGCTCGTCACCAAAAGGAAGGAAGATGCGGCGGAGCTTCTGCCGGCGGAGCTGATCGATACACGTGTTGCGGGCGAGGCGGAAGAGCCACGACTCGAACTGCGCGGGCGCTTGCAGACGATCGAGCGCGCGGATCATTTTAATGAAGACCTGCTGCGACAGATCCTCGACGTAATCGCTCCGGTTGGTCATAGCGAAGACGAAGCCAGCGACCCGATGCTGGTAGGCGACAATGAGCTCCCGTTGGGCGATTTCGTCGCCCTTTTGAGCCCGGCGAACAAGGTCGGCCAGCGCGGTCGTTGCAGTTTGATCCATGCGGAGTCCATTGTGGTGTGCAGCAAGACGGGCGAATGGCCAGAAAGATTCGGCGCAGCGGAGCCGTCCTTGCAATCGGCGCAACCTTCGCCTGAACTAGGCATCCCACGTCTTTTCCATGATCCTAACCACGCCCCGACTTCTTTGCGTCGCCGTCTTCAGCCTAGCTCTTGCCGGGCTCGCTGGTTGCAAAAGCGCCCCCTACCAGCGCGACATGATGACCGATGCCCTGACGGCCGGCGAGCAGCCGGTCGCGATGCGCGGCGAGAGCCTCTTTCTCGATGGCAAAATTAGCGCCGTAGCCACAGTGAGCCGCGGCTTCGGCAAGGGCGGCAAAGGCGGAGTGGCCACCACCAAGGACCGCAAGCGCGATGCCGACGTCTTCGGGGAAGTCTACAATGTCGGCTACGGCGACTCCGAGGACGATCAGAAGGAAGCCATCGAGGAATACTATCGTATGGCCCGGGCCCAACGCGCCGCTGGCAGCCCCATGCCGCCCGTCACACTGCGCGTCGCCTTCGAGAACAAAGGCACTGCACCGATTGACGTGGAGATCACGGAGGTAAATTCCGAGCTCGGTAACTTCGCCGTCCGCCCGCCCAAACTTTCGCTCGCGCCCGGCCAGTCCGGTGCACTCGAGCCGATGATTTCGCAACTCGGCGTTACAAGCGACGAAATCCCCCTGAAAGTCGAAGTCCGCTACGCCGGCAAAAAGGAATCAAAGATTCTCACGATCAAGAATCTGATTCTCCCGTCGCTGAAGAAATAGCGCTTCGTCGCAGACAGATTGCGCACGGCAAAGGGGTCGGGTTCCGTTGCGCCGTTCGGCAACGCCACTGGAAACCCACCCCATGAAAAGCCCGTTGTGGTTGACCGCAGTTCTGCTCTCCGGCTTTGCGCTGATCGTCGCTGGCTGCGCCGCCGCCGGCGACAAGCCTATCCGGCCGCGCACCGCATCCCGGACCTTTGCCCTTGTCGTGACCGTCAACGGCGGCACGCAGCCCTCGCCCGAACAGTGGACCGCGTTGCGCACGACGTTCACCGAAATGCTCGCCAAGCGCCGCTACACCCTCATCGAAAACCCAGTTCACGCGGCGACCCTTCTCCACGCCAACTTTGTCACTCCACCCAGCGATCCACTCGCCGGCACCGCCATCGTGCTCGCAGTTGAGCAATCGCCGCCGCCCCTCTCGATCGGTTATCCCGTGGCAGGCAACTACGGACCACCCCGCGTGTCCCTCGCCAGCTTCGATCCCGCGGCGCGCGCCGGCGATCGCACGATCTACCTCGCGCCGAAAGCCGCAGTCCCCTCACCCGCCACCGCGCCGGAAATCGGGCGGTTCTGACTCGGCTGCACGCTTAGCGCAGCATCCGCACGCGGCGATCCTTGCGCGGAAACTGGAGCGTCACAACCGTCCCAATGCCCTCCTTGCTCTCCAATCCAATCTGTCCGCCGTGTTCGCGCATGATGCGCTGGACGATCATCAGGCCGAGGCCGTGCCCGCCGGGCTTCGTCGTGTGATACGGCTGGAAGAGCCTCAGCAAATCCTCCTGCTTGATGCCCACACCGCTGTCACCAAAGAGGAGAAACACGCTGTCATCGTCCGCGCGCGATTTCACCTTCAACTTTCCGCCGGGCTGCATCGCCTCAAGTGCGTTCTTCGTGACGTTGAAAAAAACCTGCTTCAACTGGTTTCGATCGGCCATGACGGGTGGCAGCGTCGCCGGTGTCTCCGCCTCGACCGTGATGCCGCGATCGGCGAATTCCCGCTGCTGAAAACGCAGCACCTCGGCGAGCACGTCCGCGAGATTGGTCTCCGCCAGATCCGGCGGCTGCGGGCGGATTGCTTCAAGGAAGTTTCGCACGATGCCATCGAGCCGCGTGACCTCGTCGCGACACACGCGCACCGACTCCGCGATCGAATCGGCATCCTTGGACGCCTTCATTTTCTTCAGCTTTCGGTCAAGCAGCTGCAGGTGAATCGTGAGCGAGTTTAGCGGGTTGCCGAGTTCGTGTGCCACACCGGCGGCGAGCAACAGCACCGACGAGGTGCGCTCGTCTTCGATTCGCTTTTCGGTCGTCAGCTTGTCGCGCGTGATATCGGTCAGGATGACCGCAAAACGTTTCGGCTCGCCGCGGACCTCGCTGCGAAACGGCACCAGGTAGAGTCGCACCGTGCGCGGCTCCGGATAGGTCAACTCAAACTCCCGCGCCATCACCGGCGATACCGCCGCGGCGTCCTCGTCGAGCGACGGGCGAAGGCCGGGCACGAGCCGCCAGAGCGTCTGCCCCGCGAGTTCGTCGTCGCCCAGCCCGATCAGCCGATGCGCCGCGGGATTCGCGTATTCGATCGTGCCGTCAGTGTCGATGACCAGCACGCCTTCCTGCAGCGCGTTGAAAATCTCCTCGAACAACCCACGCTCACGCGCGAGGCGCTGGACGAGGTTGGCCAGGTTGACCGAGTCGAGCGTGTCGAGTCGCCCGAGCACGCGATCGAGCGAGGTGTGTTTTTTTCCGGCCATCGGAGGATTTTGTGCACGAGCGCGCACGCCCGGTCAACGATGCGCCTCAATTCTCGTCGGCGAGAAAATCCATCTGCGCCGGATCGGTGCGGCCGGCGAGGAGCTTCCGCAAAAACATCTCGCGGTGCTGCGGACAGCGTCCGAGCCGCAGCACCGCGTCGCGGTGCTCGTCGGTGCCGTAGCCCTTGTGCTGGGCAAAACCGTAGCCGGGAAACTTCGCCTCGAGTTCCGTCATCAGCCGATCGCGCGTCACCTTTGCGACGATCGACGCCATCGCGATGCAGAGCGAGCGCGCGTCGCCCTTCACGATCCCGGTGTGCGGATAAGGAAACCCGCGCAACGGAAGTCCGTCCACCAGCACGCGGCACGACACGGTCGGCGTGAAGTTCGCAATCGTCTCGGCCGACGCAAAGAGGTCGGGCTCAGTTTTTCGCTCAAAGGCATCCGGCGCGTAAATCCCCTCAAGCGCGCGACGCATCGCGAGTTTCGTCGCGCCGAGAATATTCAGTGTTTCAATCTCCCCGACGTCGGCCACGCCGAAATTCGCATGGATCGCCCCCTGCGCGGCAAGCCTCTCGAAATCGAACCACAGTGTGTCGCGCTCGGCCGCGGTAAGTTGCTTGGAGTCGTTGATCCGGCCGCCATTGTTCACCGCCCAACGGCTTTCGAGAAATTCCTTCGTTACCAATACCGCGCCCGCCACCACCGGCCCGGCCAGCGCCCCGCGCCCAGCCTCATCCACCCCGATGAGCTCAGCCACGCCCTCGATCTGTTTGAGATCGAATCCGCGAAGTTGTCGGCGCTTGGGCATGGACGCGTCAGCGTTTCGCCGCCGGCACCGGCTTCGTCCATTCCAGCAACTGCCCGTCCGCGAGCAGCCGCGCGCGCAGTTTCGGGTAGTCGATCCTCTGCACCGCCACGCCCTCGTCGATCGCCTGCACCGCCGCCGTCGCCGAGGACTGCCCGAGAATCATGAACACCGGCTCCATTCGGATCGAACCGTAGGCGATGTGCGAGGCTGAGAGGCAAACCGGCACGAAGAGATTCTCGCACTCGCCCGACTTCGGCACGATCGCGCGATACGAAATCGGATAAGGACTCATTGGAGGCACCTGCACATCGCCCTCGTTCTCGACGTGACCGTCCCGCACGATCCGGCGGGCGTTGTGCGAATCCATGTTGTAGGCGGCCAGTCCCACGGCGTCGTCAATGACTTCGACGCGGCGGCAGTTTTTTTCGCTCATCACGAAGTCGGAAATCATCCGCCGCGCCTCACGGACGTAGAGTTGATGCGGCCAACCACCACTGTCGGTAAACTCATCCTTCGTCAGACCCCATTCACCCATCTCGGCGCGGATCGAAGCCGGCACGCGGGGACTCGTGGCAAGATAAGTCAGAAACCCACGCACGTAATCGAGGTGTTCACGGTAGATTTTTTCCCGCTCGGCATATCTCGCCTCCGGCCATGGGTAGCTGCCGCCGATAAAGTCTGTCGAGAACGCACCGTTGTTGTTGATATCGGTCTTCTCCGGCGTAACCAAATCGATCTTGATCAGCTGTTTCAACGTCAGCGTCTTTCCCGCCGCCGCGATCGCCTCGAAGTAGCGGCCGAGCAGTTCATACTTCGACGGATCGTAGTTAGCCGGCGCGTCGATCGGCTTGCGATTGGCCGGATTCTTGGTGAGGCAGAGCCGCAAATTATAAGCCTGCACGCAACGATCGCCGTCGCCTTCGCGGCCAAGCGGTTCTGCCTGGATGAACGGCAGCAGCCCGCTC
The DNA here is from genome assembly GCA_903896015.1 of uncultured Opitutia bacterium. Taxonomy (GTDB): domain Bacteria; phylum Verrucomicrobiota; class Verrucomicrobiia; order Opitutales; family Opitutaceae; genus CAITWF01. Next base: position 63,018 of record CAITWF010000027.1, read on the forward strand.
GCCGCGTCACCCGGCTTCACGTAGGGATCGACCGCCACGAGAAACTGGTGCTTCGGCGTCGTGCCACGCACGCCATCGAGCGTCTCGCCGTAGGTCGCGTTGGCCTCGCGCCCGACAAAATAGCTCACGCCCGCCTTGGCCATCAGGTCACCCTCGTAGGTGGCATCGACAAACATTTTTGCCCGGTAAACGTCGCCACCCTCAGTTGAAATTTCGACGATGCGAGCACCAGATTTTTTTACTGAAGCAAGCCGCTGATTAAAACGAGCGATCACTTTCGCCTCCGCCAGAAGTGCGTAAAATTCGCGCTCCGCCACGCTCGGCTCGAACGTCCATGCCTCGTCCCTGCCATAGTGCTTGCCTAGGCTCCGGTAGAATTCCCGAGAGAGTCCGCCAATTGCGGATTTGTTACCGATGTCGGTGAACCCGAGCCCGCCCGAAGTGAGCCCGCCGAGATGCCGGCCCGGCTCCACAACGATCGCGCAGCGGCCTAGCTTCGCCGTCTGCACCGCCGCAATCACCCCGGCCGACGTGCCGCCGAAAACACACACGTCCATCGTGATAATTTCGGACCGGACCGCAACGACAGCCCCCAGCCAGAGGAGGAACAGTTTTGTTCGTCTCATGTTAATTCCACTCTGTTTTTTCCTTCGGCTCGGGAAGCGGCAACTCTTCGAGTTTGCCCGCGTCTTTGACCACCTCGTAGGCCGTGCGGAAATGCAGCTTCGCAAATTCGCCCAGAGCCCGAACCCCAAACTTATTGATGATTTCGTGCGCCTGTTGCTTCACCAGCGGACCGGCACCCTTTTGGAGTTTTGCGCCAAACTTTTTTGAAAGCAGGTGCATCTGCCGCACGAACTCTGCCCGAGCGACGACGGACGCCGCTGCGACGACCGGGTCTTCCTCGGCCTTCGTACGCATCGCCAGATCGAAGTCTTTCACGCCTTTCTTCTTCAGCTCGTTCTGCACGAGCGGTGATGTCGTAAACTGATCGAGCAGGCCGCGCGGCACGCGCTTCACCGTGAGCGCCTGCTCGAGCGCGGTGGCATGCTGCCACGCAAGGAGTCGGTTGAGATTCGCGCCGGGGCGCGACATCAGCTCGTTGTATTTTGGCATGCCGCAAAAACAGACGCGCACGGCGACGCCCTTGGTCTCGCGAATCAACTTGTCGAGTTTGATGATTTGGGTCTCGGCGATTTTCTTTGAGTCCTTCACCCCCGCGGCAATCCATGCATCGATTGCAGGCTTGTCCGCGATCACAGTCGCCGCGATCACCGGGCCGAAAAAATCACCCTTGCCGCTCTCGTCGAGTCCGGCGTGCGACTCGAACCAATCCGGGTGCAGCACCTCGTCGTAACCGAGTTTCGCGGCGCCGGTGATCTCCGGCTCAAGCACGTCGCGCACGAACTCCTCGGTGCCTTTGCCGGCGACGACGACCTTGCCGCTCGTATAGGCGCTGACGTTCACCTTCAGATGATCGGCCTTATAGGCGAAATGCGTGTAGCCGACCTCGAACGGCGTCCAACCGCGCGCCTCAAGCAGCGCGCCCAGTTTCTTCATCTGGGTGTCGTCGAGTTTCGCTGTATAAGATGCGAGTCTCTTTGGTGGCTCTGGCTCATCGGAAAATTTCTTCGCCATGCAGGAATCGCCGCAAAAAGGCGCGGAAAGCGCAAAAAAGAAAACTCCGCGATCGCCGGGTATTTTCTTGCGACTTCTGGGTCTCTTTGTGGCCAATCCTTTAAATGCCGCGCGATTCCGCCTCCGTCTTCACGGCTTCCGCGCCGGACTTCCAACGCGCCCTGCTCGCGTGGTATCGCGCCAGCGCCCGCGCCCTACCGTGGCGCGAGTCACCGTCGCTCTACAAAACGGTCGTCAGCGAGTTCATGCTCCAGCAGACACAGGTGAAGACCGTGCTACCCTATTTTGCCCGCTGGCTCGACGCTTTGCCGAACTTCGCCGCGCTCGCTGCCGCACCCGAGTCACGCGTGCTGAAACTTTGGGAAGGCCTCGGCTATTACTCGCGCGCGCGAAACCTGCACAAACTCGCGCAACAGCTCAACGCTTTGCCAGCCGAGCCGCGCACGCCCGCTGAATGGCGCGAACTTCCCGGCGTCGGCCCCTACACCGCCGCCGCGATCACGAGCATTTCCTTCAGCGCGCCGGCCGCCTGCGTCGACGGTAACGTCGTCCGCGTCCTCGCGCGACTCACCGCCGAAGCGACGGAGTTTCGCGACAGCGCCAGCGCCGCGAAAGTCTTCACGCCACTGGCGGAAGCAATCCTCACCGTCGAATCGCCAGGCGATCACAATCAAGCGATGATGGAGCTCGGTGCGACCGTCTGCTTCCGCCAAAACCCGCTCTGTCTTACCTGCCCGGTGCGCGTATTCTGCGCCGGCGTCCGCACGGGTGAACCAGAGAGTTTTCCGCGACTTGCGGCCAAGAAAATGGAGCAGCGCTCCGTCGTACGCGTGTGGTGCGAACGGCGCGGCGCGCTCCTCCTGCATCGTGCCGAAGCCGGCGCGCGACGCTTCGCCAACATCCACGAACTGCCCACGCCCGAGCAAGCCAGCCTGGATCCGAAAAACGCCGTGCGCGGTCCGCTCCTCGCGACGAAGCGCCGCGGCATCACTCGTTTTCAAATCACCGAATCGATCCACGAAGTCGCGGCACCACGCGGAAAGACTCCTGCCGGAGCCGTGTGGGTGCGGGTCGCCGAGCTCAACGACGTCACGCTGTCCGGCCCGCACCGCCGCTGGATCACAGAAATTTTGCAGCGCGAAACCGCACGCGCAATTAAATCTTCTGCGCCAGCAGAGCCTCGACGTGCGACTTCGAGACTTTCACGTCGTCGACCGTCAGACGCGGACCGAACTCCAGCGTGAGCCGATGTTCTGGCCGCCAGAATTCACTGACCATCTTGAAATCGATGTGCCCCGAACCGATCGGCTGGTGATCGTTGCCGGCGGCGCTCACATCATGCAGATGAAAACCGATCAAGCTCGGCGCCATCTTCGTGAGGTGCGCGCGATGATTGAGCAGGCCCATCCCTTCCTTGATGTCGGCGTGGCCGGTGTCGTGCCAGTAGCCCAGCGGTGCCGTCGGCGGAAAACTCGAAATAAATTCTGCGTAATCCGCATCGATCGGCAACTCCTCGAATTTTTCGCGGTTCTCGAAACCGAGTTTCACGCCCTTATCGGTCGCGTACGCGAGCACTTCGTTGATGCTCGCCTTCACTTGGGCCCAGAAGGGCGGCATCCGCTTGCGAAGTTTCACGAGGCATTTCGCCAACAGCGCGTGATAGGCCTTGTCGTCAGACGTGCGCCCCGCATCCGGGTGATCTCGCAGGTAGACGCGCAAATCGCGCGCCGGGTTGAACCAAAAAAACGAAACGCTTCCCAAGTGGCAGACGAGCACGCCCGACCTCACCTGCGCCGCAAAATCGATCGAGCGCTTCGTATGGCGCAGCCATTGGTCGTGCTCCTGGTGGGCGCTCACGGACGGTTCAAATAGGTTCGGCGCCGGTTGCACCACGCCGGTCGGCAGTGGGCAAAAATTGTGGGTCGACGAGACCTTTACGACGCCTTCCTCAACCGCCCGGATGATCCCCGGCACGAGTGTGATACGAATGCCATGACTCAGTTCGACGTGTTCGAAGCCCAGCCCCGCCATCTCTTCCAGCATCGCGTAGCCGTCCTTGTGGCGGTGCGAACACCAACTGGTGGAAAGGGCTAGGATCGGTTTCACGCTGGAATCTTCAAAGACGAAGCGTCACGCCGGGAAGTTGCACGAGCAAAAACTAGTTAAGAAACAAAAAACCGCGCTACCGACTAATCGGTGGCGCGGCAAAGTGTAAGCGCGGCGGGTTCGCCGCAAACGCTCGCTTATTCCGCGTAGCGGCGGCGGAGCATTTGGGTGAAGGCCTGAACCTTCTCCTTGCGGCGACGCTTTTCGCAGGGCTTCTCATAGTAGCGCTTCGCGCGGGTGCCCTTGATGATGTTCTCGCGATCGAGCTTCTTCTTCATACGGCGCAGGGCGCGATCGATGGGCTCGTTTTTGCGGATTTTGATTTCGATGGACATGTGAACGGACGTGTTGGTGAAAGGAAAAGCCGACAACTAGGCCAATCCGCGCGGCCTGCGTCAATGGCTTTTTTCCCTCCTTGCGCGCAGCCCGCGATGGGCTTGTTTGAACCCCTCCCGTGCCGTCTGCCGACAAAAATTTCGTCCACCTCCACGTCCACTCGGACTACAGCCTCCTCGACGGCTGCTGCCGTATCGACCGCCTCATGGACAGAGCGCTTGAGCTAGGAATGCCCGCCCTCGCCCTCACCGACCACGGCAACCTCTACGGCGCGATCGAATTCTACAACCAAGCCAAGGCCAAGGGCATCAAACCTCTCATCGGCTGCGAACTCTACCTCGTCGAAACCTCCCGCCTCGAGAAAAAAGGCCGCAACGACGACGAGGGCAAAAGCATCTTCCACCTCGGACTGCTCGCCAAGAATCTCACCGGCTACCAGAATCTCCTCAAACTCGTCTCGGACGCGCACCTGAAGGGTTTCTATTACAAGCCGCGCACCGACATCGACACGCTCGCCCAATTTTCCGCGGGCCTGATCGGATTTACTGGCTGCCTCGCCTCGCTCGTCCCGCAACGGCTGCTGGCCGGGGACTACGAAGCCGCCCGCAAAGCTTGCGCCCGATTCGTAGAAATCTTCGGCCGCGAAAACTATTTCGTCGAAATCCAGGACCACGGCATCCCCGAGCAGCGCCAAATCATCCCCGGACTCCTCAGGCTCGCCGAGGAATTTAAGCTTAACGTGATCTGCACGAACGACGTTCACTACGTCCGCGCGCAGGACTCCGGCCCACACGATGCGATGCTTTGCATCCAAACGGGTGCGAAAATCGACGACGAAAAACGCATGCGATTCGATGGCACGCAGTTTTTCCTGAAATCGCGTGATGAGATGGCCAAGCTCTTCGCCGAGGTTCCGGAATCGCTGACGAACACCCAGCTCGTCGCCGAGATGTGCGACCTCGCGATCCCGTTTCCCAAAGGCAGCGAGCGCTACCCGAAATATCCGCTCCCGACCGAGGTCAAAACCGATCGTATGGGTTACCTCAAAGACTTGTGCATAGCGGGCCTCAAGAAACGCTACGGCCTAGACTACGCATCGCCTGAAAAACACGCCGATCCCGCGCTCGGCAAGACCCTCGTCGATCGCCTCGACTTTGAACTCTCGATCATCGGCAAGACCGGGTTTATCGACTACTTTCTCGTCGTCTGGGATTTCATCGACTGGGCCAAGCATCACGGCATACCCGTCGGGCCCGGCCGCGGCTCCGGCGCCGGCTGCATCGTCGCCTACCTGCTCGGCATCACGAATCTCGACCCGCTGCGATTCAAACTCCTCTTCGAGCGCTTTCTCAACCCCGAACGCGTTTCGCCGCCCGACTTCGACATCGACTTCTGCATGCGCCGCCGCGGCGAAGTAATCGACTACGTCCGCCAGAAATACGGCAACGACTGCGTCGCGAACATCATTACCTACGGGACGCTCGGCGCGAAGATGGTTATCCGCGACGTGTCGCGCGTCCATAACCTCCCCTACGCCGACGCCGATCGCCTCGCGAAAATGATTCCGGACGAGCTGAACATCACGCTCGAGTCCGCCCGCGAGAAGTCTGCCGAACTCCGCGACGAAGTTTCCAAGAATCCTGTCGCCAAGAAAATCTTTGAACAGGGCCTCGTGCTCGAGGGCATGGTGCGCAACACCGGCAAGCACGCCGCCGGCATCATCATCACCGACCGGCCGCTCGAGGAATTTGTCCCGCTTACGTTGCAGGAAGGCGATGTCACCGTGCAGTTCGACATGAACGCCGTCGGCAAGCTCGGCTTGCTGAAGATGGACTTTCTCGGCCTCAAGACGCTCACCGTCATCGCCGACGCCGTCGACAACATCCGCCGCACCGCCGATCCAAAGTTCGACATCGAGACGATTCCGCTGGAGGACGCGAAGACGTTTGCGCTCCTCAACTCCGGCCGCACGACCGGCGTGTTTCAGTTGGAATCCGGCGGCATGCAAAATCTCTGTCGCCAGATCGGTCTCTCCTCGATCGATGAAATTGTGGCACTCATCGCGCTCTACCGCCCCGGCCCGATGGAGTGGATTCCGGATTATGTGCGCGGAAAAAAAGATCCGACCACGGTTAAATTTCCGCACAAGCTCCTTGAGGACGTCTGCCGCGAAACCTATGGCGTGATGGTTTATCAGGAGCAGGTCATGGAAGCCGCGAAGATCATCGCGGGCTACACGCTGGGCGGCGCCGACATGCTCCGGCGTGCGATGGGTAAGAAGGACGAAAAGGCGATGGCGGCCGAGCGCACCAAATTCGTTGAGGGCGCGAAGAAGGTGAATAACATCGACGCGAAAACCGCCGACTCGATCTTCGACATCCTAAATAAATTCGCCGGCTACGGCTTCAACAAATCCCACTCCGCCGCCTACGCGATTCTCAGCTACCAGACCGGTTTTCTGAAGGCGAATTACCCGGTGCAGTTCATGGCGGCCATGCTCAGCTCCGAACTCGGAAACTCGGAAAAAGTCTCCCACTTCGTTGCGGAGTCCGAGGCGATGGGTCTCACGGTGCTTGGCCCCGATGTGAACGAGTCTCGCGAAATGTTCACGCCCGTCGGCGCGAAGATCCGCTTCGGCCTCGCCGGCGTGAAGGGCGTCGGCGAGCTCGCCGCGCAGAAGATCATCGAGGAACGCGAGAAGAACGGCCCCTATGGCGACTTCGATGATTTCGCGAAGCGGGTCGACGGCCGCGCGATCAACAAGCGCGTGCTCGAGCATCTGGTGAAGACCGGCGCATTCGATTTCAGTGGCGCGCCGCGCAAGTCACTCTTCGATGACATCGACGGCGCGATTGCCGGCGCCGCCTCCGCCGCGCGAGACAAGGCCGCCGGCCAACACAGCTTCCTCGACATGCTCGCCGAGGAGGCCCCGAACAAAAATGGCAATGGCAAGGCCGCGACGAAAGCCGCGCCCAACGGCGCGCCGACTCCCACGGTCCATTCGACGGCAGGAGATTTTTCTCCAAACGAGCGCCTCGCCTTCGAGAAGGAACTGCTCGGCTTCTACGTTACCGGCCATCCGATGAACGCCTACGTCGGCATCGCCGACGCGCTCGACACGTTCGCCGTCGAAGAATTGTTACAGCAGCCCGATCGCACGGAGTTCCGCCTCTGCGGCATCGCTAGCAACCTAGTGAAGAAGCTCTCGAAAAAGGACAACCGCCCGTGGGTCGCCTTCACGCTCGCGACGAAGAAAGTCTCGCTCGCGCTCAATATGTTTGCCGACTCCTACGAGAACTACGGCGCTTCGCTCGCCGAGGGCGCGCTCGTGCTGGTGCAAGGCAACATCATCGTCGGGACCGAGGGCCCGCGTATCAACGTGAAGGAATGCTACCCGCTCGACGTGCAGGTCGCGAGCAACGTCCGCAAGGTCATCTGGCTTCTTCACCCCGCGCATCCCGAACTGCCCACGTTTCTCCACCAACTTCGCGGCACGCTCAACGCGCAGGTCGGCGATACGCGCGTCGAGTTCGCTTTCGTGTTCGAAAATCGCATCGCACCGATCGCTGAGGCGAGTTCGGCGCTCGCCTGGAAGCTCAACGCCGCAACATTTCAGCAGCTTCGTTCCCATCCGGCCGTCGCAGGTGTGCAACTCGAAACAAAGCGCCTCGAACTTAAACAGGATCGCCGCTGGTCGAAGCGATCGTAGCGGCCGACTTCCGCGCACCAAGTCCATCGCTTTTGGCTGGGACGGCATTCCCGTCCAGTCTGGCCGGGATGAAAACCTTAAACGTAGCGCCCAATCCCGGCTCGCTTTCGACGGTCACGGTGCCGCCATGGCCATTGACGATTCCGTGCACCGTCGACAGCCCTAGACCCGAACCTTCTCCGACTTTCTTCGTCGTGAAAAATGGATCGAAGATTCTGGGCTGCACCTCACGCGGAATGCCCCGGCCCGTGTCCGCCACTGCAATCATCACGAAGGATCCGACCCGGTCCCACGGATTGCGGGTCGACGCAGATTTGGTCAGCTGAGTGTTGCAAGCGCTCAGCGTCAGCGTGCCGCCGAGAGGCATCGCCTCGCGCGCGTTGGCGCATAGGTTATCCAAAACCTGCCGTAGCTGCTCCGGATCCGCAGACACCGGCCAGAGGCCTGGTGGAATCTGCTCCGTGAGCGCCACGCATGCCGGCAGACTCGCCCGCCAATGCTGGGCGGTCTCCCGCAGCAGCGGTGCGATTTCGACCTGCACCCGGTTCTCGGCGAGGCTTTGGCTGAATCCCATCAGCTGCCGGACAATCATCGCTCCGCGCCGCGCGCCCGATTCCAGCGACGCGAGCAATTCGCGATCGCGCGGATCGGCCACCTTGTCGTGGAGCACTCCGCTGGCCATCAGCATCGGCGTCAGAATATTGTTCAAATCGTGGGCGACTCCGGCGGCCAGCGTCGCGACCGACTCCAGACGTTGCGCGTGGAGCACGCGCGCCTCGAGCACCTTGCGTTCGGTAATATCGGTGTGAGTTCCGAGCATCCGAGCCGGCTTACCCTCACTGTCGAACGTCGCAATTCGTCCAATGGAGCGAATCCACTTCCAGTCCCCCGAGGCGTTCCTCCTTCGATATTCCAAAATATGGGTCTCCGCCGTCGCCAGACAGCTCCGAAACGCCCGCTCCGCTGCCTCCCGATCGTCGGGATGAACTCCGCCCATCCACTCGTCCGCTGACACGTTGAAGTCCTCCGGCGGCAGCCCGATAATCCGCGCATACTCGGCACTCGCCCGACCTGCTCCCGACCGGACGTCGATGTCGAACCAGCCCTGATTCGATGCCTCCAATGAAAGACGCAGCCGCTCCTCTTGCACGCGCAGCGCCTCCTCCGCGCGAATCCGATCGCCGATGTCACGCAGAGAAATGATCAGACGCTTCTGGCCCGCGATTTCACCCGCCCTCACCCCCACCTCCGACCAAAACACGTCCCCGTTGCTTCGCCGGTTCCGCCAGATCCTGAGTTGGGGGCCCTTCGCCAGCGCGCACTCCAGCACCGCCTCCGCTTCCTTCCTCGAATAAGGACTAACGCCGAGGGAAAGGTCATCGAGCGAGCGACACAACGCCGTCTCCCGATCATAGCCAAACAGACTGCACATGCGCTCATTCACATCGATGGTTCGGCCCGTGGCATCCAAGATGATAAGCGCATCACTCGTGGCATTGAAGATTTCCCGGTAATTCTGCTCGCTCGCGGCTAACCTTTCCCGCGCCTGCGAAAGCCGCCGATGCTCCCCATCGTAGGTTTCCAAGATGAAGCGCGCGATCGCCGCAACTGCGAGGCAGCTGCAGAGTGCACCGGTCGTCAAATCGATGAGCTGGTCCGACGGATTGGAGAACGGGGTGGTCAGCGTCGGCACGAGGAATTCCAGCACGAGCAGCCCGCACAAGTTGAGTACCACGGAAGTCGCCAGCACCAAACGAAGCCGTCCCTCAAAGATCGCCACGGGATAGAGCATCAGCGGGAAATAATAATAGGAAATGCTCCCCGCCGCCCCGCCATTGAGGAACCACACCGCCATCAGGGTCCCTACCAATGCCAGAAAAAGACCGAAGAAAAAATGACGGCCACGCCGTGATGCCCAATAACAGTAGCCACCGAAAACTCCCAGAAACGTCACCGCCACATTGACCATTTTCGGCAGGTTCTGAAAAAGATTCATCGGCAGGATGACCGCGAGGCAAAGCACCGCCACGGTCAGACAAAAGAGCCGAAATAGCCGCACTCGCAGCGGCACCGATTCCCCGGTCGCCGATGCCTCGATGAGTTCTTTCTGCCACTGAGAGAGCACTATAATCCTTCAATGCGAGATCGCTGCCTCTGGCTCAAGTGCGGAAGCTTCGCAGCGGGCGGCGGTTAATACGGTTCCTTCCTCCGGCCTGTGACGAACATCCCGAGGCCGATCAATCCGCGGAAAATGACATCGCGCTTCGCGCCTGGGCGCGACCTAATCCTCGTCACACATCGATGCCCGACCAAACCACGCTCAATCACGCCGCGCAGATTCTCGGGGCCGTTTCGGCAAACGAGCGCGCCGACACCGCCCTGCGCTTCTACTTCGAAAGCCACCGCTACCTGGCACCGGCGATGAAGCGCGCCGTCACTCAATCCGTCTTCGCTTACTTTCGCTGGCTGTCGTGGCTGGATCCAAAAGCGTCGCCGCAAAAGCGACTCGAACAGGCCGCCGACATGCATGCGCGCTTCGCCGCGGATCCGAAATGCGTGAAGGCCGAGGCGCTGGCCGTGCGCGCCGTTCCCGAGTGGCTCTGGACCGAACTCGATCTCCCGGCCGAGGGCAAAGCTGCCTACCTCCGCCAACTCCAGCGCGATCCCGCGTTGTGGCTGCGTGCGCGGCCGGGCCAGCGCGAGGCGCTCGCGAAGTCGCTCTTCGCTTGCGAGCCTAGCGACCGCGCGCCAGATGCGCTGCGATTCACCGGCACGCAGGATTTGTTCAAGACGGAGCAGTTTCGCACGGGTGAATTCGAAATCCAGGACCTCGCCTCGCAACTCGTCAGCGTCGCATGCGCGCCGAAACCGGGCGAAACCTGGTGGGACGCCTGCGCGGGCGAAGGCGGCAAGACGCTGCACCTCGCCGACCTCATGGCGAATAAGGGCACCGTCTGGGCGACCGACCGCAACGCGCGTCGCATCGAAACGCTCAAGCGTCGCGCCGCGCGAGCGAAGATTTTCAACTATCGCACCGATTTTTGGGACGGCGGAAAAATGCTCCCGAACAAAACCAAATTCGACGGCATCCTCCTCGACGCGCCATGCAGCGGCGTCGGCACCTGGCAGCGCAACCCCCACGCGCGCTGGACGACGACCATGGATGACGTCCGCGAACTCGCGGCCATGCAGCTCGCGCTGATGAACAACCTCGCCGGCTCGCTGAAGCCCGGCGGCCGGCTGCTCTACTCCGTCTGCACGCTCACCCGCAGCGAGACAACCGCAGTCGCGGATGCGTTTTCGGCCGCCCACCCCGAACTTGAGCCCGGCAAACGCGAGTTCCTCTGGCCGCACGAGTTGAACGCGAACGGTATGTTCATCGCCGCGTGGACGCGAAAAAAATAACCGCTGCCACGGTCCGCGCCGATTTCAACGACGCCGTCGCGGTCGCGCACTACGCCCGCGCCGCCCACTTCCTTGGGCTCTGGGAATCCGAACGCATTCTCATCGATCGCTTTTTTCGGAACAAGAATGCTCCGCTGATCGAAGCCGGCTGCGGCGCCGGGCGCGCCACCCTCGGCCTCTGGCAGCTCGGCTATGCCAATCTCACCGCATTCGACTTCGCCGAGGAGTTGGTCGCGCAGGCGCGGTTTCTTGCGGAGGGCCGCGGCGCGACCGCGATCCGTTTCAAAGTCGCCGATGCAACCGCCCTGACAACGTGTCACGTAATACGTGACACTGCGTTTTCGGGTGCGCTGTTTCTGTTCAATGGTCTGATGCAGATTCCCGGTCGCGAGCAGCGCCGCGCGGCGTTGCGCGAGCTGCACCGTGTCTGCGCGCCCGGCGCGCCTCTGCTGTTCACGACGCACGATCGCGATGCGTCACCGACCGAGCGGGTGCTGTGGCGCCTGGAAACCGAGCGATGGATCCACGCCCAACAGGATCCGCGCCTCGTCGAATTTGGCGATCGCTACTTTGAGGACGAGGCGGGGCGGACGTTCATGCACCTCCCCGATCGCCGCGAAATCCTTGAAGACCTGGCCGGGACGGGCTGGACGCACGCGTTTGACGCGATGCGCACGGAGATCGCGCGCGAATCGCGGGCGGTGAAGGACTTTTCGGACGAGTGCCGGTTCTGGGTCGCGCGCAAAGCCTGAGCGCGGCCTCAGAAGCCGGATTGCACCGCGAGGCTCACGCGGCTGGCGAACTTATCGTGCTGGCGGATGTCGCCGGAGTAACCGAGGGTCGCACTCCACTGCTTGCCGAGGGCAAGCGTCGCGGCCCCACCGATCTGAAAACCGCGACCGTCACCGTCAGTAATACCGATCGTCGTGGGAGCGGTGAAATTGTTGGCGAGCTGGCCGGCCACATTGCGCGTCTGGTCGCTAAATTCACCATGCCAGGCGGCGGTAAAGTCAAAGTGCAGCGCGCGCGAAGCGAGTTTCGTATCGGCGCCGAAATCGAGGCCGACACCGCCGGCCGAGCTTTTTGCCGTCTGCGCGGCAAAGGCCATCGTGAGCGTCGGCACATCACGCTCGGTGTAGGCGTCAAGCTCCACCGTCGCGGTGCGCAGCGAGATCCATGGCCGCAGGCTGAGGCCGCCGGCATCCGCCGCCCAGGTAAGCTTAGCCCCGGCGCCGTAGTGGGTGCCACCGGTCTTGCCGTTGGTTTGAAAACCGCCGAAGGCCGTTGTGCGGCGCGCACTCTTCACGCTCGCGACGCCGTAGTCGGCATCGATCGCGAGGGAAAGCGGGCCACCGCGCCACAGGGAGAAAAGCCGGCCCGATTGATCTTCGAGGGTGAAGCTGCCGGCACCGGCGCTGATTTTCGAGACGAGGCGCGCCGTGTCGAGGGCGCCGCCAAAAGCGAAACTGTCGCTTACGCGACCATCCACGCCGGCGGTGACGACCTGCGCATCATAACCGAATTTCGGCCGCCAACCGTCAGCGGCGCGATCGCCGGAGCCATAGTTGAACGTGGCGAAGGCATCGGCGCGGCCGATTGCGCGCGTGGAGGTCGCGAGCTGCGCGAGACGCGAGTCGATCGCGCTGGCGGAGAGATTTTGCAGCGCGAGTGCGGCGGTGCCCTCGCTCGCGGCGAAGCCGAGGACGGGCTCGGGGTTGAGCGCCTCCGTGACGACGCGCGCGAGGAGTTGGTGGGTTTTCGCGGAGGGATGGATGCCGTCGAAGAAGGCGTAGCCGCTCGGATCGCCGCCACCGCCCTGGCTCGCGGGCAGGATGAGGCCGCTGGTGGCGTTGGCAAAGCCGAGCGCCTTGAAATCGACCTGCACGCGGGCGATGAGCGCCGCCGCGTCGATGCGCGTGATCCGCACATCGGGCGCACTGGCGGCGATCGCCTTGAGGCGCGCGTCGAACTCGGCATTGTAGGCGAGCGAGCCGGCGGTGAGCAGAGAGCCGCCGCCGGAGGAGAGACCGGCGGGCGTGAGGCCGATGTCGGGCATGTTGAGAACGAGGATGTTTTTCGCGCCGAGACCAATGAGCGTCTGAATTGCGGCGGCCGTCGCGCCCGCGGCGTTGGTGCCGGAGGGCGCCATGGCGTTGGGATCGGCGCGCGATGCGGTGTTGAGAATGTCATTCGCGCCCATCCAGACGGTGAAGAGATCAGTTTTTTGGATCGTGATCGCGTGCGATTGAAAGAGACCAAGTTGCGCGGTCAGCGAGGGAAACGGCACGGCGCTCAGCGCCGCCACCGCCGTCGCACCGCCAAACGCGAAGTCGATGCTCGACTTCACGGAGGTCGGGGAGGTGGCACCGGTCGCGAGTGTGTTGCCCAGCAGTTCGACGAAGGTCGGGCCGTTGGACCAACGTCCGCCGAAGTTCAGCGGATTAGTGTTGATGGTGCCGCCCGAGGCGAGGAAGGCGTTGCCATTGTCGCTGAGGCTGTCGCCGAACGTGTATTGGTTCGTGAAGGTGCGGTTTTGCGCGAGCGCGGCGACTGCGAACAAAACGCAGCCGAGCGCCACGCCAGAGGCGCGGAGGGTTTGATTCATGCGGGAAGGGGTTGCGGTGAAGAAACCGCGCCGGGGGCGGAGGGCAAGCCCGGGTTCAGGACAGAATGCAGTTGGTTGCGGCCGGTGCAGTCCTTGCGATTTTGCGTGCAAGAATTGCGCTGCCGCTGCGTGAGTCTTGCCCAACGGGCCGGCGCCACTACGGTGGGGGAAGATGTTCGCCGACCTAACCGATCGCACTTGGCTGTGGAGCGCCGCGGGATTTTATCTCGCGGGCTTCGTGCTGGGCACGTGGTCGTTGTGGCGCACGGGCCGCCCCGCGAGCGCCGCCACCAACGCGCTGATCGCGATCGGCTATGCCTTCCAGCTCATCGGACTCGGGCTACGAGGCAAAGCTGACCAGGGTTGCCCGATCGGCAACACGTTTGAGATTTTCCAATTCACCGCGTGGTCGGCGATCACGCTCTACGTCGCGATCGGCGTAACCTTCCGCTCGAGCCTCCTCGGCTATTTCACGTCGTGTCTTTCGGCTGCGCTCACGCTCGTATCGCTGGCGATTCCCGCGTGGGACGCCACCCGACGCACGCACATTTTCGGCGGCAACACCCTCGTCGAACTGCACGCCGCGCTCGCGCTCTTCAGCTACGGGGTGTTCGCGATGCTCGCGCTCACGTCGGTGATGTTTCTGCTGCGCCATTTTTCGCTGAAGGCAAAAAACTTCGGCGGCGTCTTCACCTTTCTCCCCTCGATCATCGATCTCGATCACATCGGGGTGAGGCTGCTGATCGCGGGGGTGGCGTTGCTCGGCGTGTCGCTTGCGATGGGGCTGACGTTTTGGGCGCAAGGCGTGGGCGCGGTCGATTTCGGGAAGTTTGTTTCTCCGCTGATTGTCTGGGCGGCCTACATTCTCACGCTGACCCTGCGCCTGCGCGGGCAGCTCCTCGCCAAACGATTCGCGTGGACGTGCCTCGCGCTCTTCGCGCTGGCGCTGCTTTCGCTGGGTCCCGTCGACGCGAGCCGACATCCTATCACGCCTGCGGCCAAGGCCGCGCAACGCCGATGAGTGCCGACGGACTATTCGTGATCGGGGCGACCCACCACCGCGCGCCGCTTGAGGTGCGCGAGAAACTTTCGCTCTCCAAGGAAGGGGCTGCGGCACTGCGCGCCGAGCTGGCCGAGATCGCGGCGTTGCGCGAGTTCGCGCTGCTGAGCACATGCAACCGCATTGAGTTTTACGGCGTGGGCGCAGAGGCCGGCGCCGCGGCGCAGGTGGCGGCGGCGTTTTGCGCGCGCCAGAATTTCCCCACGGTTGAGTTCGAGAAAATTCGCCTCAGCCTGCGCGGTCGCGAGGCGGTGCAACACCTCCTCGAAGTCGCCGCCGGCCTGGATTCGCAGCTCGTCGGCGAGACGCAAATTTTCGGTCAGGTGAAAGACGCCTACGCCGCCGCGCAAGCGAACGGCTCGACCGGCCCCGTGCTGAACCGCGTTTTCCAAAAAGGCTTCCAGGCTGCAAAAAATGTCCGCACCAACACCGCGATCACCGAGGGTCAGGTCAGCGTTGCCAACGTCGCCGTCGATCTTGCACTGACGATTTTCGGCGGGCTCAGCGACGCACGCATCCTGCTGCTTGGCGCGGGCGACGTCGGCGAGAAGACCGCGAAGGCGTTTCAAAGCCGTGGTGCGGGATCGCTCACGGTCGCGAGCCGCCGGTTTGAGCGTGCGATGGAGCTCGCCACTGCGCTCGGGGGGAGCGCGATGCCCTTCGAGCAGCGCGAGACGCGGCTCGCAGAATTCGACATCGTGGTCTGCGCCACCTCGGCGCCGAGCACGGTCGTCGCGGCGCCGGCAGTCGCCGCGGCGATGAAGCGCCGCCCGGCCCGGCCGCTATTCTTCATTGATCAGGCGCTGCCGCGCGACGTCGAGCCGGCCGCCGCCGAGCTCGAAAATGTCTATCTCTACAACCTCGACGACCTCGCCAAAATCGCCGATCAAAACCGCGCGGCACGCGAAGCCGAGCTGATCAAGGGCCGCGCCATCATCGCGGAAAAGGCGGAAGCGTTGTGGCGGCACGTCGCGCCACAGGTCGAGGCGCTTGCCGCTGGCGCGCTGGCAGATTCGGTGCGCCGCGAGGAGCCGGCCTAGCCCTTTGGTCGCGCAATCCGCGCCCGATCGAGTGCCGCCGCGAGTTCATCGGTCTTAATCGGTTTGCTGATATAGTCGTCCATGCCGGCGGCGAGGCACACTTCGCGGTCGCCCTGCATCGCATTCGCCGTGAGCGCGATGATCCACGTACGCGGCCCGCCGGACGGCTCGCGCGCGCGGATTTGGCGCGAGGCTTCAAGCCCGTCCATTTCGGGCATCTGCACGTCCATGAGAATGATGTCGTAGCGCTGCCGCCGAACGGCCTCGATCGCTTCGTGGCCGTCGGCGGCAATGTCGGCGCGAAAGCCGAGTTTGCCCAGCATGAGCAGTGCGACCTTTTGGTTCACCGCGTTGTCCTCGGCGAGCAGCAGCCGCTCCGTCCGCGTCGCCGCCGCCGCCGCCGCCACCACAAACGGATGCTCGGAAATCGCCGCCGCCACCGTCGGCTCGTTCTTGAACAACGCCGCCAGCACCTCGAACAACTGCGCGGGCTTCGCCGGCTTAGTCAGGCGCGCCGCAAAAATTTCAAACTCCACTCCGGTTTCGCCCTGTCCAATCGAGGAGAGCAGCACGAGCGGCATTGAGATCGCATCGCGCAGCCGCCGGATTTCTTGCGCGAGCATGAGGCCGTCCATTTCCGGCATGTGCATATCGAGCACCGCGGCGTCGAACAACTGCCCCTCCCGCAGCCGCACCAGCGCCTCGCGCCCCGTGGCGATTGCCGTGACCTCCATGCCCCAGCTCGCACCGACATCCGCGAGGATGCGGCGGTTGGTGGCGTTGTCATCGACCACCAGCAGTCGCCGGCCGGAGAGATTCGCCGCACCGGCCGTGGTCCAAGCGCGCGGCTTGCTCGGGCAGGGCTCGACCGCGATCGTGAAATGAAAGGTCGAGCCGCGGCCGAGCTCACTTTCGACCCACATCCGCCCGCCCATCAGCTCCGCGAGCCGCTTGCTAATCACGAGCCCGAGCCCGGTGCCGCCAAACTTGCGCGTCGTCGACGTGTCGACCTGCGAGAACGATCGGAAAAGTTTTTCACGCCCCTCCTCGGAAATGCCGATGCCCGTGTCGCGCACGGCGAAGGCCAACTCGATGCGCCCCTCCCCGCCAGCTTGCGCCTGCACGCCCAGCATCACCTCGCCGCGCTCGGTGAATTTCACCGCGTTACCCAGCAAGTTGACCAGCACCTGCCGCAACCGCGTCGGATCGCCGCGCACAAGCGTCGGCACGCCATCCGCCACCTCATAAAGCAGGTCGAGCCCCTTTTCGGCGACCCGCGGTGCGAGCAGATCGAGCGCGGCCTCGACGCACTCGCGCACCGCGAACTCTGTGTTCTCCAGCTCCAGCCGGCCCGATTCGATTTTGGAAAAATCCAGGATATCATTGATAATCGTCAGCAGCGAATCACCGCTGTGCCGGATCGTCTCGACGTAGTCTTGCTGCTCGGGGCTGAGCTTCGAATCGAGCAGCAGCGAGGTCATGCCGATCACGCCGTTCATCGGCGTGCGGATTTCGTGGCTCATCATCGCGAGGAACTGGCTCTTCGCGACATTCGCCGCCTCCTTGGCCACGCGCAACTCGTCCGCCTGATTCTTCTGCGCTGTGATGTCCACTACCGTCGAAAGATCCACGTGGCTGCCGTCGGCATAGCGCTTGCGCTCGAACTCCACCACCACCCACACCGTCGCACCGTCGAGCCGCACGTAGCGTTTCTCGATCGAGAATCGATCGATCGCGCCGGACTCGAGTTGCGCGCGCAGTTCGCGCTGGCGCGCCTTCTCGGCCGGATGACTGATCCGATCGAAGATGCCCGGCTCTTCGACCTGCGCCCGCGTCAAGCCGCAGATGCGCAGGTGGGCCTCATTGATCAACCGCACCGGGGCTCCGTGCACCGGCGTGAAACGCCACGACACGCCGACCGGCATCGCGTCGAAAATAAACCGGAAGCGCTCTTGCTCGCGCGCCGTCTCTGCCTGTGCCTTTTTCAAATCGGTGATGTCGACGAGGGTCGTCACTTCGAGCGGCACCGCTTCCGCGGTGTCAACATGCAGCGCCGTCGACATCACGGCCCACACCACGCGTCCGTCGGGCCGCAGGTAACGCTTCTCCAGCGAAAAATGCGTGATCTCGCCGTGGTAGAGCTGCTGAAGCAGCGCGTGTTGCTTCACGGCATCCTCGGGATGGGTGATCTTAAAATAGTTTTCGGTGTTCTTCGCGTCCGCCGCACTCACGCCCGTGATCCGTTCGTGCGCGGAGTTGACGAGCCGTGTGCTCGCATCGCGCCCGTGCATCCACGAGATCCCGATCGGCGCCTGCTCGAAGATGAAGCGAAACTGCGCCTCCTTGCGCGCGAGCTCCGTCTGGAAGCGATGGCGCTCGGTGACGTCGAGTTGCAACGCGACGAAACCCGAGGTCACACCGGAATCGTCGCGCAACGGCTGGACATCAAGTTCGATCCAACGCTGCCCGCCGGACTTCGTGTAATTCAAGATTTCCCCTTTGAAAGCCCGGCCGGCGTCCGCGGCTGCATTGATTTCGGCGAGCACGTGCACGTCGGTGTCCGGGCCGTGCAACACTTCACTCGGGCGGCGGCCCTTCACCGCGCCGAGCGTGTGTCCGAAGATGCGCGTGAAACTCTCATTGACCCACTCGATGGCCCAGTCGGCGTCCATAATGACCACAGAACTCGCCGTATGGCTCGCCACCAGGGCGAGGCGGCGAGTGGTGACGTTGGCCTGCACAAGCTCGCGGGTGGCATAGCCCGCCGCTTCGAGCGCCCGCGCACGTGCACCCACGAGCAGCCAGGTAAAAGCCGCCCCACCGACACTCATGATCAGCCCGCCGGCCAGCAGCACAGGGGCGAGCCACGAGTTGCCTCGTTCCGCAAACGTGTCAGTCGTGCGCAGCCGCAGCAGCCATGTGCGGCCGAAGATCGGCACAGTCAGCGTTGTCGCAAGGGCCCCCTCCTGATTCGCCAACACGTGAGGCCAGTGCGCGTCGTCGAAACGCAGCAAACCGTCCTGATCGAATAGGACCGTCTCAGCATCCGCCTTATTGTCGTCAAACGCCTCGAAGTCCACCTGCCCTTCCGTCGCCTCGGCCACGCCTCGCAGAAGCCAGTCGAACCGCAGCGACGCATAAATCCAGCCGCGCAATGCGCTCACCCGGCCGGCCTCGTCCGCCGGTTCGCCGCCTTTGTAGACCGGTAGAAACAGCAACCCGCCGATCGCCGTCTTGTCCCCTGCAATTACCTCAAGTCGATGCGTGATCGTCGGCAGTGCCGTGCGCATCGCCACATCGGCCGACGACCGCCGCCGACCCGTCGGACTCGCGGCAAGATCGATGCCGAGGGCCCCCCGATTTTGTGCGAACGGCTCAAGATTCGTGACCACATAGGCCCACGGGTCCTTGCCATCGCGCTGCGCCTTGAACTCCTTCTGACCGAGAACACGCACGCGCGATTCAAGCGCCCCAAGCTGCCCTCGCTCGACCCGCTGGATGATCCCAATTCCCAGCACGCCGCGGTCAAAAAAGCGCGACTCCGACGCCACGAAGCCCGCCCACTGGGCCGCCGGCATCTCCGCCGCCGATTCCATCAGCGCCCGCCCGCCATACAGCGTCTGCACGGCGGCCTGAAAGCGCGAATTCACCGCCATCAGCACGCGTTCCTGCAACCGTTCAAATCGCGCCGCATCCTGCCGCTGTAGCTCCCGTCGGGTCGCCTGCCAGCTCACGATCGCCGCGACCGCTCCCGCCGCGAACACCAACCACGGCAAGGCCCGGCTGCGGCGGCGAGGAGGTGGTTTGGAGTCCGGGCCTGACATCGGCGCGCAGACGAAAACGCAAATGCCGCGCGTTGGCTACACCGCAATTACCTTCAACCCGCGAACTGGCGCGCGACCCATTCCGCCGCCGTTCCGCTCGCCGGCACGCTTAACAACGCCCGCAACCGCATCGCTTGCTCCGCCGTCCGCGCACGCCGCGCCGGATCGTCGATGCTTGCGCGCAACTCCGCCGCCAGTGCCGCCGGCTTGGCCGCGCCCTGGATAAACTCAGGATACATCGCTTCACCCAAGAGCAGATTCGCGATGCCGAGATACTCAACCTTCACGAGCAGGCGCCCGAGCAGATACGTCAGCGCATCCGCCCGATACGCGATCGCTCCGGGGATTCCGGCGAGCGCGCAGTGCATCGACATCGTCCCGCTGGACGTAAGCACTCCCGCCGCCGCGACTGGCTCGCCCGCACGCTGCAGCCGCACATCCGGCGGCATGGCAATCGATTGCAGCACCCTGAGAATCTCGTCGCTCGGATAGATCACGGTCGCGCTCACCGCGTTTTTCCGCGTCCGCGCAAACTCCGCAAATGCCCGCAGCAACACCGGAAAAATCCGCCGCACCGCCGAGGCCCGGCTCCCCGGCAGAAGCAGCACCGGCCCCGCCGGATCGAATCTCACCGGCGCAACGTAGTCCGAAGCGACGAACGGATGCCCGACGAATTCGACCGGCAGCGCGGTGTCCGCGTAAACCTTCGGCTCGAACGGAAAAATCGCCGCGAGACCATCAAGGTGTTTCGCCATCTCAAACCGCCGCCCCGCGCGCGACGCCCAGATTTGCGGACTGATGTAGTAAAGAGTCTTTGTCGGTCCGCCCGCTTTCGCCGAAAATCCGCGCTCAAACAAACCGCGCGCGATCCGCAGATTGAGCCCCGACGAATCGACAAAGCACACCGCCCGCGGCTGGTGCGCCCCTACCCACCGCACGACCTCGGCGATCAACGCGCGGTAGAACGAAAACTTCTTCAGCACTTCACCAAACCCGAGCACCGACCGCGCCGTGAGATCGACGAGCAACTGCGCGCCCGCCGCCGCGAGCCACGGCCCACCGAGCGCCGCGACTGCGAGAGCCGGTTGCTTCGCTCGCAGTTCGCGCACCATCCGCGCCGCGTGCTCGTCGCCCGAGTGCTCTGCCGCGACGATCAACAAGTCGACGCGTCCCGCCGTCGGCGGCTGCAAACGAAACGGCAACTGTTTTGGCTCAATCATGGTTTGGCCACTGAGTCACAGGGACACGGAGGAAAAACATTCTCTGCGGCTCCGTAACTCCGTGGCTAATTTGCTTTCCGAATCTGCTCCGTGATGGCGATCGCCACCTCGAGCGCGCTCTTCCCGAGCGCCGCGCCAACCTTCGGCTGCTTCGCCTCCTTCACCGCTTCGACGAAACTCGCCAGTTCCAGCGCCAGCGGCTCGCCCTTCTCGATCGGAATCTCCTTCACCGGAATCGCCGAGAGATCGCCCGCCTTTAAGAGTCCGATTTTCATCTTCAGCCCGTAGGCGATGATGTCGCTCTTCTTCACGAGGTGACCCGCCTGGTTCATGAAATCGAGCGAAAGGTAGGCGTCGCCCTGAAAGATTCGGATCTCGCGCGCCTTCTTCGTGCTCATCCGGCTCGCGCTGAGATTGGCGACACAGCCGTTCACGAACTGGATGCGCGCATTCGCGATGTCCTCGCTCTTCGAGAGCACCGTCACACCCACGCTGTCGATCTTCGCGATCGGCGATTTCACGAGCGCAAGCACGATGCCGATGTCGTGGATCATCAGATCGAGCACCACGCCGACTTCGGTGCCACGCGGCTGATAGGGAGCAAGCCGCTCCGCGGTGATGTAACGCGGCTCGTCGATTTCCTTTTCGAGAAAACTCATCACCGGGTTGAAGTGCTCGATGTGTCCGACCTGCACCACGCAGCGCTTCGCCAGCGCCGCCGCGAGCACGCGTTCCGCCTCTTCGAGCGAGGCGCAGAGCGGCTTTTCGATGAGCAGGTGGCAGCCCTTCGCGAGCAGGGGCAGCGCGACCTGCTCGTGCTTGTCCGTCGGAACGACGATCGAAACGGCCTCACAGTTGGTCGCCAGCTCGTCCAACGTCTGAAAACGCCGACAGTTAAACTTCGCGCAAATTTCCGCCGCACGCGCGTCGCTCGTCTCGAAAATGCCCGCGAACTCGACGCCGGGGAGTGACGTGTAGATCCGCGCGTGGTGCTGTCCGAGCGACCCGACACCGACGACGCCGCATTTGAGCTTGGGCTTTGCCATGCCGCCGACCGTAGCGGTGGGCGGGAGCGCGGCCATAAAAATCTCCGCGCGCTCTAGGGTAGTTAGTCCACCGTTTTCGATTGGCCGCAGACGGATAATCTCGGACTATCGCGATCTTCTCTCGATGCGCCCCTCCGTCCTTTTGCGCTACTCGCCACTCACGGTCGCCGCCGTCGGCACCCTGATCGCAGTGCTCGAGTCCGTCGCCATCGCGCTGTTCGCGTTCTGGCTCATTGAGCTGCCCGCGGCAAAAGTGTTCAACGCCCTCGTGATCACCGTTCTTTGCCCCACCCTCATCGCGCCCCCGATGATTTATTTTCACTGCCTTGCCGTGCACCGCGGCGAGCGCGCCCGGCAGGAACTCGCCGTCGCCAACGAAAAGCTCGAAGCGGCTCTGCGGGAAGTGCGCGAGCTCACGGGTCTGCTGCCGATTTGCGCGTGGTGCCACAAGGTCAGGGAGGACGACGGCTATTGGACTAAGGTGGACGCATTCCTGCAGAGCCACACCCGCGCGGAAATCACCCACAGCATCTGTCCGGACTGCTCGGAGCGGGTGTTCCCAAAAATACCGCTGACACCTACGCCAGACTGCCCGCCGTGAGCATCAGCTGCCGGCGCGTCTTGGCTGCATGCGAGGCATTGTGGGTGACCAACGCGAGCGCCGTGGCCGTGTCCCGGCACAGCCCGAGCAACAGTTCGATCACCGCGTCGCCCGTGCGCTCGTCGAGATTGCCCGTCGGCTCGTCGGCGAGAATGAGCTTCGGCGAATTCATCAGCGCCCGCGCCACCGCCACGCGCTGGCGCTCGCCACCGGAAAGCTGCGCGGGCAAGTGCGTCGCCCGTTCCGCGAGCCCCACTCTCGCGATCAATTCTTTCGCCCGCGCGCGCTCCACTGCGCCCGGGGCACCGATCATGCGAGCGGCCATAAGCACATTCGCGAGCGCATCGATTTCGGGAATCAGGTAAAACGACTGAAATACCATCCCGAGAAACTTCGCCCGCGCGTCGACATGCACCGACGCGCCGGCCCATGCGAGTTCACCGCCATCGGGCGAATCGAGCCCCG
Source organism: uncultured Opitutia bacterium (assembly GCA_903896015.1). GTDB lineage: Bacteria > Verrucomicrobiota > Verrucomicrobiia > Opitutales > Opitutaceae > CAITWF01. Next base: position 86,073 of record CAITWF010000027.1, read on the forward strand.
AAAGCAAGTTGAGCAGCGTCGACTTGCCCGAGCCCGACTCGCCGCGAATCGACACGCTCTCGCCCGCGGCGATTTCCAAGTCCACGCCGCATAGCACCTCGATGCGGCGATCACCGCTCACGTAGCTCTTGGAGAGCCGGCGCGCGCTAAGGATGGGTTCACTCACTGCGAAGCGCCTCCACGGGTTTGAGTTTCGCTGCGCGCCACGCGGGCAGCAATCCGGCGAGCGTTGAAATCCCGATCGAGCCGATGATCGTCGCGACCAAATAAGCCGGATCGGTGTAGGCCGGCAGGTGGCTGAACTGATAGAAACGCAGCAGCGCCGCCTCGCTTTGCGTCAGCTTCGTGAAGACATGGACGATGTCGTCGCGAAAATGCAGCACGCCAAAGCCGAGCCCGAGGCCGACCATAGTACCGCAGACGCCGATGAAGAATCCCTGGAAGCAAAAGCACGCCGCCACCTGCCGCGGCTTCGCGCCGAGTGCGCCGAGCAAACCGATCTCGCGCGTCTTCCGCACGACCGAGATGAGCAGCGAACTCGTCACGGAAAACGCCGCCACGACCACGATGAACATCAGGAGAAAAAACATCATGTTCCGCTCGAACTGCAGCACGAAGAGAAAGTCCTGGTTGATTTCGATCCACGAGCGGGCGCGCAGGTGAAGCGACGCCGGCAACGCGGCGTTGATGCGATCGGCCATCGCATCGGCGTCGAGGCCGGGCGCGATCTTCAGGTTGATGCCGTGGACCGCGCGGCCGAGCCCGTAGAGATTCTGCATCGCGCGCAAGGGCACGAGTGCGACGGAGCCATCGAGCGCCTGATGGCCGAATTCAAAATAGCCGACCACGCGCAACTGGCGCGGCAGGAGCACCTCGTCCCCCTTCGACATTTTCAATTTTTCGAAGGCGAGCGGCGTATAGACTTCGACCGTGTCGCCCACCCGCGCCCCGAGCGAGATCGCGAGCTGCGAACCCAGAATGATCGAGTCGTCGTCGAGCGCGGCGAGCGCCCCACCATGCACGTATTGCTGAAGCGGGATCACGTTCGTGATGTGATTCACGTCGATGCCCTGCATGCCGGGAAACTGCGGCTTGAGGTTGAAAATGACCATCACCGCGCCTTCGGCGAACGGCGTCGTCGCCAGCACGCCGGGAATTTTCATCAACTGCGCCTGCACCGCCGCCGGGTCAGCGATGAGCCCGTCCCCGCGCACCTGCACATCGCCCTGCGTGTCGACCGTCATCTCGCGAATCTTGTGGCCGAAACCGCCCATCACGCTCGACGAGATGATCAACACCGCCACGCCGAGCGACACGCCTAGGATCGAGATCGCGGTGAAGAACGGAAACCGCCGCCCGGTCGGGAAAAGCTGTTTTAGGGCAAGATAGAGATACCAAGGCATGGCGGACTATTTACCACGAAGGACACGAAGCTCACGAAGAAGATACATGGAAAAGTCTTCGTGTCCTTCGAGCACTTCGTGGGGAACCTGAATTGCCTTACGCGCCCGGCCGCAACTGCGGGAAAAGAATCACGTCCCGGATGCTCTCCGCGCCCGTCAGCAGGATGCAGAGGCGATCGATCCCGACGCCCATGCCACCCGCAGGCGGCATGCCGTGCTCCAGCGCGAGCAGGAAGTCGTAATCGATGTTCTGCTTTTCTTCGCCGGCCTGCGTCTCGAACATCGCGCGCTGCACGTCGGGATCGTTCTGCTCCGAATAAGCGGGCGCGACTTCCATGCCGCCGATGGTCAGCTCAAACACGTCGAGCACGCTCGGGTCCTCGGCGTTGAGCTTCGCGAGCGGGCACAGCTCCTTCGGCAGGTGCGTGACGAACGTCGGCTGAATCAGCGTCGGCTCGATTTTCTTCGAAAAAATCTCGTTCGTGATCTCGAACTCTTCCCAGCCGGGATGAACCGAAAGGCCCAGCGACTCAGCCTTCGCAATTTTCTCCGCTTTGATACGCGAGAACCACTCGGCGTCGCCGGTCGCTTCCTTGATGAGGTCCTTGTAACGGACTTCGCGCCACTCGCCGCCGAAGTCGATGTCCTGCCCGCTCGCGGCGTGCTTGATCTTGAGCGAGCCATCGGCGGGCTTGATCACGTCGCGCACGAGCGACGTGAGCAGATCGCGGATGAGCGTCATCATCCCGCGGTAGTCGCTGTAGGCCTGATAAACCTCGAGCATCGTGAACTCGGGATTGTGCCGGCGCGACACGCCTTCGTTGCGGAAGATGCGACCGATCTCGAAGACGCGGTCGTAGCCGCCGACGAGCAGGCGCTTGAGGCGGAGTTCGGTTGCAATGCGGAGAAAAAAATCGGCGTTGAGCGCATTGTGGTGCGTCACGAACGGCCGCGCGGCAGCGCCGCCGGCCGTATTTTCCAGCACAGGCGTCTCCGCCTCAATGAACGAGCGCGCCTCGAGAAAATTCCGGATGTGCGAAACAACGCGCGAGCGCAGCATCAGCCGCGCGCGCGACTCCGCATTCATGATCAGATCGAGGTAGCGCTGGCGATAAATCGCCTCGGGGTCGGTGAGGCCGTGGAATTTTTCCGGGAGCGGACGCAGCGCCTTTGAAACCAGCGTGAAGGCGTCGACGCGCACGGTAATTTCGCCGGTCTTCGTTTTGAAGAGCGCGCCGGTGACCCCGATGATATCGCCGAGATCGAGCTGCTTCTTAAAGACGTTATAGCGCTCCTCGCCGAGCACATCGCGGCGGAAGTAGAGTTGGATCGGGCCCTGTTGATCCTGGACTTTCACGAACGAGCTGCCGCCCTGCACCCGGAAGGTTACGAGCCGGCCCGCGACCGTCACCGTCACGGAGTAGTCCGCGCCGTCGACGTATAGTTTTTTCGCATCAGCGGAGAAATGCGTCGGCGCGACGTTCGCGCGAAACGGATCGGCGCCGGCGGCGCGGAGTTCGGCCAGCTTTTGCCGGCGGACCGCGTGCTGGTCGTGACTGATGTCCTGTGGATTCTCGCTCATGGAACCGGCCAACGTGGCGGGCGGCACCCCGCTCGGCAAACGGAAAACTCGACCGCGACCCTACTCGGCTTGCAGCTGCTCGACCCGCCGGTCGGGCATGAAATACATGAGGGCCGGAAAGACGATCAGCGCCATCGCAAGGCCGGAGGAAAGCGAGGCCACGCCGATCGCCACGGCTTAGATCACGAGGGCCAGCCGGTTTTTCCGGAGCAGGCGCGCGTGGAGTTCGAGCAAGCGAGCGTCATCTTGGTGCTGTTTGGCGATCGCACACCTCAGCATGTAGTAGCTGAAAGCCGCGGCAAAAGAGACCACGCCGTAGAGCGCGACGGCGAGCTTCGCGGCATGACTCTCGCCAAGGTAGGCGGTGACAAACGGGATCAACGAGAGCCAGAACAGCAGGACGATGTTATACCAGAGCATGGGGCCGTCGACACACCGCGTGAGGTGGATCAGGTGGTGATGGTTCACCCAGTAGATCGCGACGAAGAAAAAACTAAAGACGTAATAGAGAAACACCGGCGCGACACTGAGCAACCCACTCAGGCTCGCCTCGTGCGGCGCCTACAATTCCAGCACCATGATCGTGATGATGATCGCGATCACGCCGTCGCTAAAGGCTTCGAGTCGCGTGGATTTCATCGAAAGGGTTTTTGCGGGGACCGCGACACGCGCCAAGGGCAAAATCTTGCGCCAACGCGGGCCGCGCGCGAAGTTTGCGTCACATGTCGCCTGCAATGTCATCCGAGCCCGACCGCCAGGCGTGGAAAATTTTCACGTTGGGTACCGTCCTCGTTGCGGCGGCGTTACTGGCGTGGGCGAACAGCTTCGAGGGAGCCTTTGTGCTCGATGACCTGCCCGCCATCGCGGAAAACCCGACGATTCGCGCGTGGGCGACGGCCCTCTCGCCGCCGGGCGACGGCCAGACGGTCAGCGGCCGGCCATTGGTGAACGCGTCGTTCGCGCTCAACTGGGCGCTCGGCGGCGACAGCGTGCGCGGCTATCACGCGTTCAATCTCGTCATCCACGCGCTCGCCGCGCTGGTACTCTTTGGCCTCGTGCGGCGCACGCTGCGCTCACCCGCGCTCGCCGACCGCTTCAGCGAGCAGGCCACGGCTATCGCGGCGGTAATCGCGGGGCTCTGGGTGTTGCACCCGTTGCAGACCGAGTCGGTTACCTATCTTTCGCAACGCGCCGAATCACTCGCGGGCCTGTGTCTGCTCGCCACCCTCTACGCCGCGACGCGCGGCGCCGAGACCGGCGGATCGCTCGCGTGGAACGCAGCCGCAGTGGGCGCGTGCCTGCTCGGCATGGCGACGAAGGAAGTCATGTATGCCGCGCCGCTGCTTTTGTGGCTGCACGATTGGATTTTTTTTGGCGGGACGTTTCGCGAAGCGCTGCGGCGGCGCCCGGCGTTTTATGCCGCGCTCGCCGCGACGTGGCTGTTGCTCGGCTGGCTCGCGTGGCGCACCGGCAACCGCGGGATGACCGCCGGCTTCGGCCTCGGGATTTCACCGTGGACCTACCTGCTCACCCAATGCGCCGCGCTGATCCACTACGTGCGGCTCGCGCTCTGGCCCACGCCGCTCGTCTTCGACTACGGGACAGCGACGCTCGATTCGCTCGCCTCAGTCTGGTGGCAATCGCTGGCGCTGTGCGCGGCGTTCGTTTGCACGATCGTGGGCGTGGCGCAGCGGGCGCCATGGAGTTTTTTGGGCGCGTGGTATTTCCTGCTGCTCGCCCCGAGTTCGAGCGTCTTGCCCGTCGCCACGCAAACCGTCGCCGAGCACCGAATGTATTTGCCGCTCGTCGCGCTCCTCGCCGCCGCGACGCTCACCGCCTCAACCACAATCGGTCCACGCAGCCGCTGGCTGCCGATCGCTCTGGCCCTCGCGCTCGCGTTGCTTACCGCGCAGCGCAACACCGCCTATCGCTCCGCGATCAGCATTTGGCAGGACACGATCGCGAAGCGCCCCGACAATGCCCGCGCTTTCGGCGAACTCGCCAACGCGCTCTTCACCTCCGGCCACCTCACCGAATCGCTCCCGATTTACGAACACGCCCTGCGGCTTCTGCCGCGTTACCCAAAAGCGCAGCACAACTATGCCGGCGCCCTCGCCGCGGCCGGCCGGCTCGACGAAGCCGCCGCTCACTTCGAACTCGCCATCACCCAATCGCCCGGACTCGCCGATGCCTGCTACGGCCTCGGCAATGTCCGCCGCGAACAGCGCCGCCTCCCCGAGGCCATCGCGTGCTACGAGGCTGCCCTGCGCCTCCGTCCCGATTTTGCCATGGCGCACAACAATCTCGCCAATCTCCTCGCCGCTGCCGGCCACTCCGCCGACGCCCTCTCCCACTACGCCGCCGCCGTGCGCGCCCAGCCAAATTTCCCTGACGCCGAATACAATTGGGCCAACGTCCTCGCGAGTGCCCAGCGTCCCGCCGAGGCGTTGCCGCACTATCAAAACGCTCTCAGCCTCGCGCCCGGTTTCGTCGCCGCCCACGAAAATCTCGGCGTCACACTCCTTATGCTCGGCCGCCTGCGCGAAGGCATAGCCGAGCTCGAAACCGCACTCCGCCTCGATCCTTCCCGCGAGTCCGCTCGCCAGAATCTTGCCGTCGCCCGCGCGCAGCGCGCAAAGTAGGATGCAAGTTCGCCCATCGCTCCGCCCCAAACCCCGCTTGTCATCCCACGCGTTTCGTGTCCATTCCTCGCGCGATGTATCCTGCCTCGTCCACCGACACCACGCGCAAACCAGCCTGGCTGCGGGCCAAGCTCCCGGGCGGCCCCGGCTATAAAGCCACGCGCGATCTCGTCGACGCCAACGCGCTCCACACCGTCTGCCAGAGCGCGCAGTGCCCCAACCTCGGCGAATGCTGGTCGCGCGGCACAGCCACCGTGATGATCCTCGGCAACATCTGCACCCGCTCGTGCAACTTCTGCGCGATCGCCACCGGCCGCCCCACCGAGCTCGACCTCGGTGAACCCGCCCGCGTCGCCGACGCCGTCGCGAAAATGAATTTGAAGCACTGCGTAATCACGAGCGTCGCACGCGACGAACTCGCCGACGGCGGCGCGAGCGTCTGGGCCGCGACCGTCCGCGCCATTCGTCACCGCTGCCCGCAGACCGCGATCGAAATCCTCACGCCCGACTTCAAGGGCAACCTCGCCCATGTGGACGTTGTCCTCGACGCCAAGCCCGACATCTTCAACCACAACCTCGAAACCGTCGAGCGCCTCCAGAAACCCGTCCGCGTGCAAGCCCGCTACGATCGCTCGCGCTCGGTGCTCCGCCACGCGAAAAGCCGCGGCTTCACAACAAAGACCGGCATCATGCTCGGCGTCGGCGAAGAACATCACGAAATCGAGCAGGCGCTCCGCGACATCGCGTCCGACAAAACCGACATCCTCACCATCGGCCAATACCTGCAACCGACGCCGAAGCATTTGCCGATTTCACGGTGGGCGACGCCCGAGGAATTTCTGCACTGGAAAAACTTCGGCCTGAGCCTCGGCCTCGGGGTCGTCGAAAGCGGCGCCCTCGTCCGCTCGAGCTACCACGCCGACGAACAGTCGCAGAAATACACCGGCGTCGAACACCTCAACACGGCCAACGCGCTGGCGGGCGAGTAGACCTGATTAGGCAACAAAGACTATTGCTGGCCGAGCATGCGAAGGCCCGCATGCAACCGATCATAACTTTCGTAGGGCTATTGATCGTGATCATTCTGAACGAAGCATTCGGATCGGAAATTGAACCTACCTCTCAGAACAGGTACGAACGCAGAATTCGACTAACGCTATAGTGAGTGGTGGCTCCTGAGGTTGCCCCGATTTGACGGACACGAGTTGAGCATAAAGCAAGGATTCAACCATGGCGAAGAAGAAGGAAGCCGGGGCCACGCCCCGGCAGTATGACGCCGCGATCAAGGACGAGGCCGTGCGGAGAGGCAGAGTAACGTTTGAGCGCGCCGTGCATTTCGCCAGAGAATTTTTGGCGAAGTTGGCGCGCCAACACCAGAGAAGGTCGGCCGATTTTCTCGTGACGCCGACTACGTCGCCCAAGCGTGCTCGCCTTTTTTGTAGGGGGCGCCGCCGTTGAACGATCCCGGCACCTCGGCGAAGCGCAGCGCCTGCGTCGTGCCGATCTCCGAGGTAAAGTAGCCGAGGATCGTCAGCTCCTTCAGCACGCGGAAAGCGTGGGGCGGCTCGGCCGGCTGCTTTTTCTTCATATGGGACTTCTGCTCGCGATCGAGGGCGTTGAGAAACTCCGTGCGCTCCGTCGCCGGCGCACCGACAAACGCGTGGCCGTGCTTGGTGCGATAGTCCGCCGCAAGTGTTACCCATCCCGCACGCACCGCAGTCTGATCCTTCGCGTCGTAACACTCGCGCAGCATCATCGTGATGAAGGCGCCGATGCCGACGGCCTTCGCGCCGGGCACATCCGACGCCGGGATGATCGTGTCGCCAATCTCGTCGAGCAACGCGAGATCGTCGGCGCTGGCACCGTTCGCGGAGGCGGGCGCATCAGCGTCCCACGCTCCCGCGAGCAGCCGCGGGCCGACCATGGTGCCGCCCATCAAGAGTGCCATCCGCACGATGGCTTCACGTCGATTCAATGTGGTTGTGGCCATGTCAGATGTTTCCTTTCTTGAGTTCGCTGACAGCGAAGTCCGCCGCGCGCGCGGTGAGCGCCATGTAGGTGAGCGAGGGATTGACGCAGGCGGCAGAGGCCATGCACGCGCCATCGGTCACAAAGACGTTTTTCGCGTCCCACACTTGGTTGTGACTGTTGAGCACGGAGGTCTTCGGGTCGCGGCCCATGCGGGCGCAGCCCATCTCATGGATGCCCTGACCGAAGGTATAACCCGAATCCGTTTTTTTCACCTGCTTGACGCCGGCGGCCTCGAGCATTTCGGCGCCATTGTCCATCATGTCGGCGCGCATCTTTTTTTCGTTCTCGCGAATCTCGCAGTCGATCGCGAGCACCGGCAGGCCCCACTTGTCACGCTTGTCGCGGTTGAGCGAAATTCGGTTGTCGTGATACGGCAGCGTCTCGCCAAACGCCGTCATGCCGATCATCCACTGGCCGGGCTCGCGCAACTCCTCCTTGAGCGGCGCGCCGATGCCGAGCTCCGCAATCTCGCGGCTCCATCCCTCGCGACTCGCGCCACCCTGGTAGCCGAAGCCGCGCGTGTAGGTCCGCTTTTCGCCGCCCGGCAGATTTTGGAAACGCGGAATATAAAAACCGTTGGGCCGGCGACCAAAAACAATCTTGTCCTCGTAACCCTCGACGTGCCCGCTCGCGCCGCAGCGGAAATGGTGATCCATCACATTGTGACCGAGTTCGCCGCTGCTGCTGCCGAGGCCCTCGGGCCAGAGGTCGGTCGCGGAATTCATCAGCACCCACGTCGAGTTGAACGCCGAGGCGCACAGGAAAACGATCTTCGATTTGAACTCGTAGGTCTGCTTCGTCTCCGCGTCGAGGATCTCCACACCGCGCGCCTTCATCGTGTTCTTGTCATAGACGACGCGCGTCACGATCGAGAACGGGCGCAGCGTGAGGTTCCCGGTCTTCATCGCGGGCGGGAGCGTCGACGACTGCGTGCTGAAGTAGCCGCCGAACGGGCAGCCGAGCCAGCACTTGTTGCGATACTGGCAGTTTACGCGCGAGGCGAGCGGCTGCGTGAGATTGGCAACCCGCCCGATGATCATCCGGCGCGAGTCGTTGAAATGCTTTTTGATCCGCGCGGCTACGTCTTTCTCGACGCAGTTGAGCTCCATCGGCGGCAGGAACTTTCCATCGGGCAACTGCGGCAGGCCCTCGAGCGAGCCGCTGATGCCGGCGTGCGTCTCGACATAATCATACCACGACGAAATGTCCGCGTAACGGATCGGCCAGTCGGTGCCGACGCCTTCCTTCGCGTTGGCCTCGAAATCCAAATCGCTCCAGCGGTAACTTTGCCGGCCCCACGTGAGCGAGCGGCCGCCGACGTGATAGCCGCGGAACCAGTCGAAAGGCTTTTTCTCCTCGTAGGGGCACTCCTTCTCATCGGCCCAGTAGCTGAGGTTCATCTCGTTCAGCACGTAATCGCGCCGGAGCACCGGGTGATCGCTGTGCTGCTGCTGCGTGACCTTGCCGCGGTGCGGCACTTGCCACGGCGGTGTGAGCGCGGTCGCGTACCCGCTGATGTGCTCGATATTGCGCCCGCGCTCGAGCAGCAAAACCTTCAGGCCTTTTTCGGTCAGCTCCTTCGCAGCCCAACCGCCGCTGATGCCGGAGCCAACGACGATCGCATCATAAGTTTCGGTTTCCATGGGATAACTACAAATAAAGGTTAACGAAAACTAGCTCTCTGCCCGCGCCTTCGCGTCGGCTTCGACCAATTTGTTCAACGCATCGAGCGTGGCGCGGGTCTTGGCTTTGACGGCGGCGAGTTCACCCGCGTTTCCGACTTTTTCGTTCGCGAACAAATAAAACTTCATCTTCGGCTCCGTGCCGCTGCCGCGCGCCGCAAACGAGTAGCCGTTCGAGAGCGTGACAATGTAGAGGTCCTGCGCCGGGATCAGTTCGCCATCGGCATCGAAGATCTGTTCGCGGCCGAAATCCTGGAACTGGGTGACGCGCACGTCGCCAAACGCTTTCGGCGGGCTCGCGCGGTAAGTCTCGAGAATTTTTTTGATTTTCGCGTTCCCGCTCGCGCCCTCGTAGTAGATGTTGATCACTCCTTCGAGGTAAAAGCCGTGGCGCAGGTAAATCTCATCGAGATACTCTGGCACAGTGAGTCCGCGCGCTTTTACCCACGCACACACCTCGGCAAACATCAGGCACGCGGAGTTGCCGTCCTTGTCGCGGAGGAAATCGTTGGGCAGGTAGCCATAGCTCTCCTCGGTGCCGAACGCGTAGAATGTGCTGTGCAGTTGAAGCAGCTTCGCACGCTCGGCAAAGGGCGTGGCTTCGTAGTCGAAGCCGGGCCCCATCACCGCGCGCAACTTCTCCTCGTAGCCGCGAATCTTCGCCGCGATCCATTTGAAACCGGTGAGCGTCTTGATGACTTTCACCCCATGGCCGCGACCGATCGCGTCCTGAAGCTGCGTCGTGACAAAAGTATTGATGATCGCGACGTGCTCACTGCCGGCCGCCGGAATCCACCCGAGTTCCTTGAACTTCGTGAGTCGGTAGTCCGCGAGCACCGCGCCGATCTGGTTGCCCGTGAGCAGCTCCATTTTGCCGGCGCGGTTGCGCACCGCCACGCCCATTCGATCTGCGTCGGGATCGGTGGCCACGACAACGTCGTAGCTTTCCTTTTCCGCGAGCGCGACGGCGCGTGAGAGCGCCTCGGCGTTTTCCGGATTCGGCGATTTGACCGTCGGGAAGCGCGCGTTAAATGCCAGTTGCTCCTGCACGGCCTTCACGTCGCAGCCGGCGTGCAGCAGGAGTGGCAGCGAATGCACCGCGCCGGTGCCGTGGATGTTCGTGAAAACGACTTTCGGCCGCGCCTGCTTAAATACCGACGGATCGATCACGGCTTTCGATGCGACCGCGAGATAGGCGTCGTCCGCGTCGCGGCCGAGCGTCGTCACACCGCGCAGATCGATTTCGAGAAATGCGGACAGTTCGCCGAGCGGCACGGAGTTGACCTCGGCGACGATGCCCTTGTCGTGCGGCGCGATGACTTGAGCGCCGTCGTCGAAGTAAGCCTTGAAGCCATTGTCGTGGGGCGGATTGTGGCTCGCCGTGATCACGACGCCCGCATGCGCCTTCAGCCAGCGCACGGAGTAGCTGAGCTGCGGAGTCGGCCGCGGTCCATCGAAGATGAACGCCTCGCCGCCAAGCCGCGTCCATGTTGAAGCCGCCAGTTCGCAGAAGTGCCGCGAGAAGTGCCGCACATCGTGCGCGATCACGAGGCGGGGCTTGGTCGTTGAGCCGCGGCTCGAAAGATATTTTTGCGTGTAACGCGCCAAGCCGACAACTGCGCGGATGAGCGTGAAGTCGTTGAGCATGTTTGCCCCAATCGCGGCGTACTCCGGCGACCCACTCGCGCTGAGCGTGCCGGTCTCAGCGGTTGCCGGCACCACGCCGATCGTGCGCCCGCGCATGCCGCCGGTGCCAAACTCAAGGTAGCGATAAAACCGATCGTTGAGCTCGGACCAGGCCTGATGGGCGACGAGTTCCTCAATGCTGGCGTGCGCCCAGGCGGGAAGTTTGGCCGCGAGAAACGCCGCGAGATTCTCAGCGGCGCTGGGCATCAACTGTCCGGCTTTCGTGGCGGCGTGGATCCGATCAAGAGTGCTGCTCATGGGGTTCAGGCAAGATACAGACCGTCGCGGATTGCGGGCGGCGGGGAAAGTTTTTTCCACGCGTCGGCGAAAGAATCTGCATCGTAGCCGAAGAGCGGTGAGACTTCGATCGCGTGCGCCGGCTTGCCGCTGCGATCGGTTTCGATCGCGGCGCCGTTGGCGTGCAGCCACCGCGCAAACTGCCGCAGCTGATCGTCGCGGCAGGTCTGGGGCGAATCGACGCCCTCGGCGTTCTTCACCGGCGAGAAATCGTCCGCGCGCAGCGTTTCAATCACGACGGGGTTCTTCGCGAAGGGCAGCGCGTCAAACACGAACATCTCGAACTTCACGCCATTCGCCTTGTCCGGCTTCACCACCGCGCCACTCGCGTCGATCGTCGGGATTTTTTTGTCGGCGCGGTGAAACGGCAGCGCCACGCCCTCGCTGCCCGCCGCGATGTGCCGCACGAACTCCCGATCAAGCACGTGAATCGCGATGCTGCCCGCGAGGTAGCGGAGCTGGCCGCTCGCATCGGTCTCGCGCTGCACCTCCATCGGCAAATCGGAATACTCGACGACGATCGTCTGGCCGCGCTGCGTGCAGAAGTGCCCAACCTTTTCCTCGGCGTAGGCCTTCGGCACCATCTTGCTCGACATCTCCGACTGCCGCGAGACGTGCCAGCCGATGAACGCTGGATCGATGCAGCGCACGAGGGGATTATCGACTTGGAAATAACTCAACGTGTCCACGCCCTCTCGCTTCATCAGATCGAGCGCACCGCTGCGATCGAGCGCGCGGAGCGAGCCGCCGTGGCCGTCAGGCGAAAGCGCCAGCGAGCCCGGCGTCTCCAGCATGATTTTGCCATCGAAGTTCACGGCCGGCATGCGGCCCTGCCGGAAGAAATGCACGCGGCCGCGGTCGAGCCCGAAGCATTTGTTCTCAGCGAAAAACGCCTCTGTCGCGGCGTGGTTCGCGTGACTCGTCATGATAAACCAGTGCAGCGGCTTTCCATAGCGCCGGCCGGCAGCGAGAATTTTTTCCGCGAAAACCTGAAAGAGCGTTTTCTGCCTCACCGGCGTCACGGGGAACGTCCCCTTCGGTCCATCGTAGCCGAGCCGCGTGCCCTGCCCGCCCGCGACCGTAAACGCCGCCACACGCCCCATGCGCAACGCCGCCTCACCGACTGCTTTTGCCCGCGTCCAGGCCGCCACGTCGCCGCCGTGCTCCGGTCGGCGCTCGTAAGGCGCCGGCGCGAGCCCCTCAAGGTCGATCCCTGCGGTGGCTCCTTTAGTGAGCAGAGTGCGCGTCAGCCGTTCGACCTCAGCGAGATCGATCTCGGCAGCTTCGGCCAGCAGTGCACGTTGGGCCTCGGGCGAAAGCCGATCAAAGAACGCGAAAATATGCGCCTGTCCGGCGCGAGAGAATTTTTCGATCAGGGGATGGGACATGGAAGGGAAAAAAGCGGAGCTTGGTGATAAAAACGACGGCGTGGCGACGCGCCGGTCATTTCTCGTAGCGGAAAATGTATTCGCCGGGTTTCAGATAACCACGCTGCCGCAGCACTTTTTCGACGAACGCAGGATCGGTGCGCAAGCGCTGGAGGATTTTCTCCTGTTCGGCAAGCCGGGCCTGCGCCGCGGCCAGCCGCCGCTGGCTCGCGGCCTCGGCCAGTTTGAGCTGCTGATATTCCGCCTGCGCGTCGACGAACAGCGCGCCGGCACCCACGCCACTCCCGATGAACAACAGGGCGTAAAGGGCGATGAGCAGGCGGCGTTGAGTCACAGCGGACCGCGATCAACGGCGCCGTGCGGGCGCGAGTAAAGGAGATTTCAAATCGGACGGCGCCACGGACGCGCGGAGAAATTGGCGTGCGTTTCATTTCCCGCCGCGCCAAAGTAATCCCTCGATGTATCTGAGCTATTACGGGTTTCGGGAGATGCCCTTCAACATCACGCCCGACCCGCGTTTCCTTTACCTCAGCCCCACGCACCAGGAGGCACTCCAGCATCTCAAATACGGCGTGCGGGAGAAAAAAGGCTTCATCGTGCTCGTCGGCGAAGTCGGCTGCGGCAAAACCACCCTCTGCCGCCGTTTCCTCAACGAACTCGATCCCGCGCATTACGACACCGCACTGATTCTCAACCCGCGCGTCACCGAGACCCAGATGCTCAAGGCCATCCTGACCGAACTCGGCGAAACGAAGCTCGCCCGTAGCCAGAACGACCTCGTCGCGCAAATGAATCGCGTGCTCCTCGAGCGCATCGAAAAGGGCCGCGACATCGTGCTCATCATCGACGAGGCGCAAAACCTCAGCAACGACGTGCTCGAGCAAATCCGCCTCCTCTCGAACCTTGAGACGGACAAGCAAAAGCTCCTGCAAATCGTGCTCATGGGTCAGCCAGAGTTGAAGGAGGTGCTCGCACAGGAGGAACTCCGCCAACTCCGCCAGCGCATCCTCGTCCACTACGAGTTGCACCCACTCGCGCCGACAGACATAGCGCATTACATTCAACACCGCCTGTCGCTCGCGGGCGGTTCGGGCCGCCCGAGTTTCACGAAGTGGGCGCTCCGCGCGATCCACCGCGGCAGTGGCGGCATTCCGCGCATCGTGAACAATCTCTGCGACAAAGCGATGCTCGCCGCCTTCATCCGCGAATCAGACGAGGTCAATTACTGGGACGCGCGCCGCGCGATCCGCGATATGCAAAACCTCATCGACTGACGTGCGTCCGCTCCCCTCCCTCTCGCGATGAGTCTGATCAACGAAGCGCTGAAAAAAGCGCAAAAGCACCGCACCGGCGAACCGGAGACACTCGCGCCCGCCCCCGGCGGCAGTGGTCACACCATGATCACGCGCCGGAGCGAACCCCGCACCACGCAGCAAATCGTCCTCATCTCCGCCGGCGCACTCGTGCTCATCGTCCTCTCGATCGTCGGCACGTTTTGGTTCGTCAACCGCACTCCCGCACCCAAGCCCGCCCCGAAACCGGTCGCTAACAAGCCTGCCGACGCCTCCGCTCCGAGCCCGATCGTCGTCGCGCCCGCAATCAAGCCGCCCGCCGTAGCCATCGAGTCCGCGACTAAAGCGCCCGCGCCCATTGCGGTCGCTCCAATGCCTGCACCCGCGCCTGTCACTCCAACTCCTCCTCTCCCGGAAAAAGTCGCGCCGGCTCCCGTGGAGCCGTTGAGCGCCGTGCCCCCACCCGCCGCGAACGCCACTCCACCCGCCTTCGATCCACGTGTGCACGCCTTTGTCGACGCCGTGCGCGTCGCCGGCATTCGCTCCTCCGCCAGCGGTGACAGTCGCGTGCTCATGAACGATCGCGTCTACCGCTTGAACGACATCGTTGACCGCACCCTCGGGATCCGCCTCACCAAGGTGGAGCCGAACATCCTCACGTTTACCGACGCCAACGGCGCGACCTACGTGAAGAATTTCTGACGCTTGCTCAATAGGCTGTCTTCGGCGGCCGAACCACGTGCCAGAGTGTGCGCAACGTGATCTGGAGGTCGAGCCACACCGACCAGTGCGTGATGTAGTAGACGTCCCAGTAAACGCGCCGGCTCAACATCTCCTGCTCCAAAATTTCCCCGCGGTAACCCAAGCTCTGCGCGAGGCCCGCGATCCCCGGCTTTACGAGGTGGCGCGTCCGGTAGCCGCGCGTCTGCTGGCGAAATTCCTCGTCGAGCAGCGGCATGTAGGGCCGGGACCCGACGATGCTCATGTCGCCCACAAGCACATTCCAAAATTGGGGAAACTCATCGAGACTGTGCGACCGAATGAAACGGCCGAACGGGAAAATCCGCTCGTCCTCCGACTTCGCCTGACGCGACTCCGCCGCCTCGTCGCCATCACCTGCGAACATCGAGCGATACTTCAGCATCCGAAAAATTTCGCCGCGCTGCCCCCGCCGCTCGCGCACGTAAAACAGCGGCCCCGGCGCCTGCGCCCGCTGATTCGCCCACACCCAAAAGCAAAGCGGCGGCAGCACCACCACGACCAGCGGTAGCGCAATCACCACGTCGAAGGCGCGCTTCACCAGCCGGTTCAACGGATCTTCGAGCGGCTCTTCTTGCAGCGTATAAAAATGCCGCCCTTCTTCCATCGTCGGCACCAACGGATGCGTGTAACGCTCCGCCAGATTGTTGTGGATCAGCACACGACAGCCGTGCTCCTGGCAGATCGCAATGAGGTTGCGCGCCTCCTCATCAGTCGCAGGCAACTCCAGCAGCAATACTTGGCCGACTTGTTTCTCGGCCAGCACGCGCGGCAGATCCGAAACTTTCCCGAGCCATGGCGCCGGCAGCGGCGTGCCCCCTTCCGGCGGCGGATCGTCGGACAGCAGCGCGACCGGATAGATTCCGAGGGGCTCCTTGTTGGCGATCCACTCGTTGAGCCGCGCGAACGACGAGCGTCGCCCAATAAACACCGTGGGCAGCCGGTGCCCGCGTTGAAACACGATCCGCGCAAGCGCGCGCGGAAGTTTCGCGTTCAGGAGCGCGAGTCCCATCCAAGCCCACAGCAGAAACGATCCGAGAAACAGGCGGCTCATGTAGTGATCCACCGTCGCCCACATCATCGTGAACGTGAGCACCGCGATTAGTCCGACCTGCCGCGCCGCAAGCTGGGTTGCTCCTCCGAAATCGAGCACATGAAAACGCGTCGCCAGCCGCGACAGATCACGCGCGGAGAGCACCATCCCAGCCACCACGCATAGAAAATACGGCAGCAAATTCACCGTCGGGCTCAGCTTCACCACCGGCACGTAGGCCATGATAAACTCCGCGTAGACCCAGAAGAATACTCCCACCAGCAGCGTGCTGACTGCCAGGTGAAGATTGGCGAGGCCGCGCGCGCGCGTGGTGATCATTGGTCGCGGTTATGCCGGCCGGCCCGAAATCGTCAACGGCGCGCCGCAAAGACATGCTCGACCTCTTCGCGCGAACGCGTGTTCAGCACGTGCGCCTTCGTCAGCCAACCCTTGCGCGCCGCATTTATCCCCGCCCGCACGTGCTCCAATCCCGCCGTCTCGTGCGCATCGGGATTGATCGCGCACATCAGGCCGCGTTCGGCGGCTTTCCGCCAGTGACGCCAGTCCATGTCGAGCCGCCAGGGGCTCGCGTTCAACTCGATGATCACGCGGTTCGCGATCGCCGCGTCGATCACTTTCCCGGCGTCGACCTTGTAGCCTTCGCGCCGCAGCAAGAGCCGCCCCGTAAGATGCCCGAGCATCGTCGTATGCGAATTTTCGATCGCGCGAATGATCCGCGCCGTCATCGTCGCTTCGTCTTGCGTGAAGACATTGTGCACCGATGCGACGACGTAGTCGAGCTGCGCCAGCAGCGCGTCATCGAAGTCGAGCTGCCCGTCGGGCAGGATGTCGCACTCGGTGCCCGAGAAAACGTGTGTCGTGAATTTCTTCGACGCGTTGAGCGCCTTGATCTCTGCGATCTGTTTCTCCAGCCGCTCCTCGCTCAGGCCCTTCGCCTGGAAACTCGACTTCGAGTGATCGGCCACGCCGAAATACTCCCAGCCGAGCGCCTGCGCCGCGGCCGTCATCTCGGCGAGTGTGTTGCGACCATCCGACGCCGTCGTGTGGTTGTGCCACGCCCCACGCACATCTTTCAGCTCGATCAAGTGCGGCAACTCTCCCCGCTCCGCCGCCTCGATTTCGCCTAGCCCTTCGCGCAATTCGGGCGGAATGAACGTCAGCCCGAGCGCCGCGAACAACTCCACCTCGGTATTCGCCGCGGTGCGCAGCGCGTTGTTTTCCGCTTTCTCCTTCGCCGTGCCCTCGCCCTCCGCCGGCACGAGGCCCCATTCGCTCATCGACAGCCCGCGCGCGAGTGCGCGCTGCCGCATCTGGACGTTGTGATCCTTCGAGCCCGTGAAGTGGTGCAGCGCAAAGACAAATTGATCCTCCGGCACGATCCGCAGATCGGCCTGCAACCCGCTCTCGAAGCGCACGCTGGCCTTGGTCTTGCCCTGCGCTGTGACCTCTTTCACGCCTGGCATCGCGACAAACCACTGCACGATCGGTTCAAACTCCGTCGCCGCCACCAGAAAATCTAGATCGCCGATCGTGTCCGCGCCGCGGCGCAGACTTCCCGCGGCTTCCGCCCGCTGCACCTGCTGGAGCGCCCGCAATCCCGCGACGATTGGCTGCGCAACCTCCCACGCGTCCCACCACAAGTGCCGCCGGCAATACGCCTCGCGGTTCTTGATCCCGGCGAGAATTTTTTCCTGGGTCTTTTCGCCGAAGCCATCGAGTCCGGCGACCTTGCCCGCGTGGCACGCCTCCGTGAGCGCCGCGATGCTCGTGACGCCCAGCTGCTTTTTCAGCACGATGATTTTTTTCGGACCAAGCCCGGGAATATGCAGCATCTCCGCCAACCCGGGCTCGATCGACGCCTTCAACTTTTCGAAATACTCCAGCTTTCCCGTCGTATGCAGCTCGGTGATCTTTTGCACGAGCGCCTCGCCAAATCCCTTGATCGTTCCAAGTTTTCCCTCGGCGATCAGCCGGCTCAACTCCGCCTCCTCGACTGCTTCGAGCGCCCGCGCGCCGGTCTGGTAGGCGCGGACCTTGAACGGATTCTCGCCCTGCAACTCCAGCAGCGTGCCGATCTCGTTCAGCACGTCGGCGATTTCATTTTTGGTCATCCCGCAGAATTAAATCGAAAATCTAAAATCCCAAATCGAAAATGGCGCCATGCCCTTCGTCCACGAACGCACAGTGCGCCTCGCCGACACCGACGCCGCGGGCGTCGTTTTCTTCGCGCGCACCCTCGCGATCTGCCACGAGGCCTACGAAGCATCCCTCGCCGCCGCCGGCATCGATCTCAACGAACTGCTCGGCGGCAACGGCATCGTCGTCCCGATTTCCCGCAGCGAAGCCGACTACAAGCGCCCGCTGCGTCCCGGTGAAAAGCTCCGAGTCACCGTCGCGCCCGTGCTCGTTTCGGAAAACACCTTCGCGATCCGCTACGAAATTTTTAAGCTCGGCCCGCCGGAGAAACTCGCCGCGATCGTGCGCACCGAGCACGTTTGCACGGCGCCCGCCAAACGCGAACGCGCCCCGCTTCCGCCCGCCGTGCGTGCGTGGGTGCAGGCCGGCTAGTTCTTCGCCGGCGCCGGCTGCGCGCGAATTGAAATCACCACATAGGTCGCAGGCGTCGCGCCCACGTTTTTGATCGCGACCGAATCCTTCGGCGCGAAATAGAATACCGAGCCCGGCCCGATCGTCTGGTGGCGATTGTTCATCCAGACTTCCACGGTGCCCTCCTTGACGATGGTCAACTCCTCGACTAGGCCATTCGTGTTGTGCGGATGCGCCGCGCCGGAGGTCTCGCCCACTTTCAACGTCGTGACGTGGCACTCGAGATTCGCGAGCGACGCCGTCGGATTGTCGAACACCGCTCGCCGCTCGCCACTCGGCCGCGTTTCGCTTTTCAGATCATTCCAGTCGAACACCGTCGACTCTGTCATTTTCGCCTTCGGCTCAGTCGCTGTCTGGGCGAAACCGATCGAGGCGATGCAAAGCAAACCAAGCACATCTGCGGGGATTTTCATGGGACCAAAGGCATGGGCGAACGCCCGCGCCGCCGCAATGCCACACGTTAGCCGCGGGCGAGCGCCGCCGCACGTAGCGCTGCGCGATTCACCTTGCCCTGTGCATTCCGCGGCCACTCCGCGATCGCGACGAAACGCTTCGGCCGTTGGTAGCGCGTCAGGCTCGTCGCGATCGCTCGCTTCACCCGCCGGAGATCGGGTCGCGTTTTTCCCGCTGGGTAACACGCCACGACGCGCTCACCCCACTCCGCGTCCGGCAAACCGATCACGGCCACGTCGGCAAACTCTCCCGTCGCACGCAACGCGGCTTCAATCTCGGCGGGCTGCACTTTTTTTCCGCCGGTGATCATCACCGCGTCGCGCCGGCCGCGCACCGTCAGAAAACCCCGTACGTCGATGACGCCAAGATCTTCCGTCGCAAAACTGCGCACTCGCTTTATCAGAGGCAAATATCCGCGAAAGACCGATTCGCCAGAGATCGTCACGACTCCGCTGCCCCCGATCGTCACGCGTGCGTGCGGCAGTGCTCGGCCGGAGCTGCGCTCGCCCGCCAGAAATTCCTCCGGGCGCAATGCCGTCACCATCGCCGCCGTTTCCGTCATGCCATAGCTGAGGGCGACACGGAGTTTCGCGCGCGCCGCCGCGTCGAGCAGCCCGGGCCACGCCGGTCCTCCGCCGACAAAAATGATCTTAAAGCCGCGCAGCCAGTTGACCGCCGAGCGCGATTTCAGCAGCCGTTGGAGTTGCGTCGGCACCAGCGAAATCACCCATGGACCGCGTAGCCGCGGCAGCTCCGGCCGCCGCCCCGCCTCGATCTGCTTCCAGCCCCACGCGAGATGAATACCGCCGGTCGCCGCACAACGCACGCGCGCCATCAGGCCGCTCACGTGATGCGCCGGCAGCACGCCGACGGCATTCACGCGGCCGAGATCGAAGTGCGCGCAGAATCCGCGCACGGCGGCCATGAGGGTTTTCTCGTCGTGCCGCGCAAACTTGATTCCGCCGCTCGTTCCCCCGGTCGGCAGACACAACCAGCCATTCCGGATTTTCAATTTTGGATTTTCGACTTTGGATTGCAGCTTTGTCACCTGCGCGCGTTGCGCCTCACTCCACTGCGGGTCGCAGAGAAAAACAAAGCCGCCACGCTCTTCGGCGCAGCCGGTCGCCCTGACGAGTTCTTTCAGCTCAGCGCGCTCCATACAGCATCCCCATCGAGTCGATCGACATCGTCCCTGCGAAGAAAGGGCGTCGCATACGGGCCGTCGAAGCGCGCATCGGCAAACAACGGCCACACGCCGAAGCCCAGCGCGCGTTTTTCGCCCGGCCAGGCAAACGCCACACGCAGCGCCGCCCGCGCGCCGATTGCCGTCTCCAGCGCCGAGGAAAACACCACATCCGCCTTCGCGCAGGCGAGCGCTTTGATCGCACCCGCCGCGTCACCCAGCAAACTCGGCTTCACGATCCAAACGCCCGGCCAGCCCGCACCGATCCAGCGCTCGATGTCGCCATCACTCGCGATCGATTCGTCGAGCGCGAGCGGCGTCGGCCAGTCGTGCGCGAGCCCGAGCAACACGTCGGCCGCACCTTTCGCTTCCACCGCAATCGGTTGCTCGATGAATTCGACCGGCCGCTCCGCACAGCACTCCAGCCACCGCTCCGCCTTGCGCCGCTCCCACGCGCCGTTCGCGTCGAGCCGCAGCTTTGCGCCGTTGGGCAGTGCCGCGCAGACGTCGTCGAGCAACGCGAGCTCATCGGCCAAATCTCCCACGCCTACTTTCCACTTAAAAACACGAAAGCCCATCTCCGCCTTCGGCGAAATCGCGGCGAGCACCGCGCGACCCGCCGGCAGAACCGCCGCGACCCCGAGCGTTTTCGCATGGGTTGCTCCGTCCTTGTCGCCCGTCTGATCGCGCCGAGCCGTCGCGAGCGCGTTTTTTAAACACCTTAGCCGCGCTGGCACGGCGTTCAGCCGCGCATCGTCGATGTTCACACTGAGTTCACGACACGCCGCTTCCGCCTCGTCCGCCGTCTCCGTGCCGAACCACGGAATCACCGCCGCCTCGCCGAAACCCACCACACCGGTCTCGCTCTGCAGTCGCACGATCACGCCCTCGCGCTCCGCCCACGCGCCGTGAGCCGTGCGCACCGGGGCGCGGAACGGCAGCCGGTAGCGCCGCGATTCGAGACGATACTTCATTTCGCCAATCTGACCGCTAACCAAAGGGGGCCAAGCCCGATCACGACCGCTCGCCAATTTTTGACCGAGACCAAGCGGAGCTAATAGTTCGCCCGCGATCTCACCTTTCGCTGCCGCTTCGCTTAAATCGGACGTGTTCCGTCCGACTATTTCTGCACGGCACTGCGCCCAGTCGCTTCCCGCAGCTTGGGACGCTACCCCACTCTTATGCAGCTATCACTTCGAGTCCGCTTTCTCGTGCTCATCGGCGTGCTTTGCGCCGTGGCCGGAACATTCGGCGTCGCCTCGTTCTACCTTAACTACACCTCCCAAAACCGGGCGCGCGAACTCGACACCTCCGCGCGCGCGTTGCGCCAACACATGGAGGGCGACATGCTGCATGATGCGCTCCGCGGCGAAGTTTATGCCGCGCTCGTCCTGGCGGCAGACCCCAAGTCGCCGCGCCGGGACACCCTCCAATCGGAAGTGAAGCACGACGCCGCTGAATTCCGCGCCCAACTCGCCGCCAATCTCAAACTCGATCTCAAGCCGGCTCGGCTGAGCGGATTCGAAGCGCTGCGCACCCCGATCGACGAGTACTGCAGCCTTTGCGAAGAGCTCGTGGAACTGGCGTTCACGGATGCCGCAGCTGCACGCGCTCGCCTGCCGCAACTCGAGGAGTCGTTTCAAAAACTTGAGGAGCTACAGGACAAAGTCAGCGAGGCCCTCCTCGCCGACGACACCGAGGCCCGCGAAGCGACCCGTACCGCCGGCGTCCTGTTTTTGCGCGTGCTTGTCGTCACCTTCACCGTCGCCGGCGGCATCTACGCCTTCCTCATCTACAAGCTCGAATGGGTCACCCGCTGCCTGCAAAGCGTACTAAAGGAACTCGATCGCGCGACCAAAGGCACCCTGTCCCGCGCCAACCTCCTCGCCGACATGAGCGGCACGTTGGCCAACGGCTCCTCCCAACAGGCTGAGTCGCTCCAAACCAGCAGCTCTTCCCTGACGCAGATGGCGGCGATGACCAAGCGCTCCGCCGAACACGCGCGTTCCGCCAAGGAACTCGCCAACCGCACCCGCCTTTCCGCCGACTCCTCCATCTCGGACATGCGCGCGATGCAGCAAGCCATGGATGGCATCCATGAATCGAGCGTCCAAATCGCCAAAATCACCCAAGCGATCGACGAGATCGCCTTCCAAACCAACATCCTCGCCCTCAACGCCGCCGTCGAGGCCGCGCGCGCCGGCGAAGCGGGACTTGGATTTGCCGTCGTCGCCGAGGAAGTGCGCAACCTCGCCCAACGCAGCGCCCAGTCCGCCCGCGAAACAACCCGCCAGATCACCGAGGCCACCACGCGTAGTGCCGACGGCAAACGCCTCAGCAAAAACGTCGCCGACAGCCTCGACGGCATGGCCCGGCTCACCTCCGATCTCGACCGCGTGATCGGAGAGATCGCCACCGCTGCCGCCGAACAAAGCGAAGGCATCGCCCAAGTCACCGGCGCCGTCGGTGAAATCGATCAGGTCACGCAGACTAACGCGTCCCACGCTGCCAACGTCACCAATCTCGTGTCGCAGTTGCGCGAACAGGCCCAGCAGTTGCAGCACCCGATCTCGCTGATCGTCTCCCTGCTCTACGATCGGCCGGTGCGCGAGTTGAAGGCCGATGCTCCTCCCGCCCCGCCGGGGCGCCCTCGTGCCCCGGCCCGCACGAATCGCGAGATTGAATTTGCCGCGAACTAACCGCCTCGGCGGGCGCTCCCCGCGACGTGCGCAAACCCGCACGCTGACGGAAAATTCGGTTGCGCTCCGCCAGTGAAGGCCTACCCCGTTCATGGCAACTATGCCGAAGGTTGCCACGACTTCCACCGCCGCCGCAGACGCCGAATTTTATCTGCCCGCCGAAGCCTTTTTCCGCGCCAACCTGCCCACCGCGCTGACCTTCGACGACGTCTCTCTGGCGACACTCTACTCGGAAATCCTGCCGAAAGACGCCGACACCTCGACCGCACTCAGCGACGCACTCCGCCTCTCCATTCCGATCATTTCGTCGGACATGGACACCGTAACCGAATCGCGCATGGCGATCGCGATGGCACTCAACGGCGGCCTCGGCCTGATTCATTACAACATGCCTGCCCGCGAGCAGGTGAAGGAAGTCGCCCGGGTGAAACGCCACATCCATGGGCTCATTCAGGATCCGATCACGGTCTCACCCAACCAGCATATCGCCGGTGTGCTCTCAATGATCGAGCAGCATCACTACGGCTTCCAAACGTTTCCCGTCGTCGACGATCAGGGCCATCTCATCGGCCTCCTGCCCGGATCGATTGTGAAGGAGCGCTACAAGGCGAAAAAGATCACCGAGGCGATGACGCCGCGCGCAAAACTCATCACCGTCAAGGAACGCGATCTCGGCAAGGACCCGATCAAATACGCCGACAAATTTTTCAGCGAAAATATCGGCATCAACAAAATGCTCGTCGTCGACGCGTCGGATCGCCTGCGCGGACTTGTCACGAGCACCGACGTCGAGCGCCTGATGGGCGAGGTGAAATCCCGCCGCAAGCCCGCCCGCGACGCCGAGATGCGCCTCGTCGTCGGCGCCGCGCTCTCGACGATCCGCCAGCCCAACGGCGAGCTCGATCGTGAAAAGATTCTGGAGCACGTCGGCCAGCTCGTCGCCGAGCAGGTCGACTGCGTCGCCGTCTCGACCGCGCACGGCCACACCGCCGGCGTCGGCGAGGTCGTGAAACTCGTCCGCGGCCAGTTCAAGGATCTCACGATCATCGCGGGCAACGTCACGAGCGCATCTGGCGTCGAGTTCCTCGCCGTTTGCGGCGCCAACGCGATCAAGATCGGCCAGGGACCCGGATCGATTTGCACCACCCGCATCGTCGCGGGCGTTGGTATTCCGCAGCTCACCGCACTCCATGTCGCGAGCAGCACCGCGAAGAAAAAGGGTGTGAAGCTGCTCGCTGACGGCGGCATCACCAAGAGCGGTGACATTGTGAAAGCGCTGACTCTCGCCGACGCCGTGATCTGCGGCGGCCTCCTCGCTGGTTGCCGCGAAGCACCCGGCGAAATCATGGAGATCAGCGGGAAGATTTATAAACAATATCGCGGCATGGGCTCGCTCGCCGCGATGAAAGCCGGCAGCGCCGCACGCTACGGCCACAGCGCCAACGACAACTCGCGCAAGGTCGCCGCCGAGGGCATCGAGGCACTCAAGGAAGTGTCCGGCTCGGTCGATGATGTGCTCTCGACACTCGTCGGCGGCGTGCAATCCGGCATGGGCTACCTCGGCGCCGCCAACCTCGGCGAACTCCGCACCAAGGCGCGCTACATCCGCGTCTCACCCGCCGGCCAGAAAGAAGCCGCCCCGCACGACGTGGTCGAGGTGTCGACGCGGACGAGCAACGCGTAGGCGCACG
This sequence comes from uncultured Opitutia bacterium, assembly GCA_903896015.1. GTDB lineage: Bacteria > Verrucomicrobiota > Verrucomicrobiia > Opitutales > Opitutaceae > CAITWF01. Next base: position 110,522 of record CAITWF010000027.1, read on the forward strand.
TGCCCGCGCCGGCGCCAGGCGGCGGACAAATTCGTGCTGCGCCACGCCGCAGCCGCATTTGAGTATTGGCTCAAGCGGTGCACCGCCTAGTTGTCTGCCATGCCCCGTCCGCACGAGTCTGCCTCACTCACGCGTCGCAACTTCCTCGCGCTCTCCGGCACCGCCGCCGCTGCCGGCGCGCTATTGAGCCGCGGAATTGTTTCACCGGCGAACGCCGCCGAAACTCCCGCCGCTCCGCCACCACCGTCGTCAAAGAAATATCCCATCGGCCTCGAGCTCTATTCCGTGCGCGGCGAGCTCGCGAAGGATTTGCCCAACACGCTCCGCACCGTCGCGAAGATCGGTTACGAAGTCGTCGAGTTTTTCTCGCCGTACTTTGCCTGGACTTTTGCCTACGCCAAAGACGTCCGCCACCAGCTCGACGATCTCGGCCTGCGCTGCCTCTCGACGCACAACAATTTTCCATCGCTCAATCCCGGCACCGAGACGATGGCCCGCGCGATCGAGCTCAACCAAATCCTCGGCACGCGCACGATCGTCATGGCCTCGCCGCCGCCGAACACCAAGACCGGCGACGATTGGAAACGCGTCTGCGCCCAGCTCACGACCTCCGTCGGACAGCTGAAAATCCACGGGCTCACCGCGGGATTTCACAATCATCGCATCGAGTGGACGCCGACCGCCGAAGGCCCGCGCGTGATGGACATCATCGCCGCGAACACCCCGCCTGAGTTCGTCCTCCAGTTTGACGTCGGCACCTGCATGGAAGCCGGCGCCGATCCGATCGCGTGGATCAAGGCGAACCCCGGCCGGATCAAGAGCGTGCATCTCAAGGACTGGACGCCCGGCGACAAAAAGGACGAAAAAGCCTACCGCGTGCTTTTCGGCGAGGGCGTTTCGCCGTGGAAAGAAATTGTCGCAACGGCCGAGGAGGTCGGCGGCGTCGAGTATTACCTGCTCGAACAGGAAGGCAGCCGCTTCTCCGAATTCGAGACGGCGCAACGGTGCCTCGACTCGTGGCGGGCGCTGCGGAAACCCGTTTAGGGAGGATGCTCGAAGATTTTTGCCCCGCCCCGCTTTCACGCCCCCATGAAATCCGCCACCCTGCTCCGCGCTTCCGCCTCCCTCTTTTCTTTGTTCGCAGTCGCCGCGGTCTTTGCCGCCGATCCTCCGGCCACGCCGGCGCCCGCTTCCGCCGCTCCGCGAGTCGCGCCACCCGCGCCCTTTATCTCGCCCGAGATCATGCCCGACCGACGGGTCGCGTTCCGCCTCCGTGCGCCCAACGCCAAGGTCGTCACCGTTTCCGGACAGTTTCAGAAAAATGCAGCGCCCCTCACCAAGGATGAAAACGGTGTGTGGAGCATCACCGTCGGCCCCGTGGAACCCGGCGTCTACGAATACAACTTCTCCGTCGACGGCGTGGCCATGATTGATCCGGGCAATCGCGACATCAAGCCGATGCGCGCACCGCGCACCAGTATCCTTGAGATTCCCGGCATGCCGCCGCTGCTCTACGATTTTCAATCCGTGCCCCACGGGAAGGTGACGCTGCATTGGTATGCTTCGAAATCCCTCGACCGCCGCCGCGCGTTGCAGGTTTACACGCCGCCGGGCTACGATGCCGACCCGACGGCGCGCTTTCCCACGCTCTATCTTTTTCACGGCTCCGGCGACAACGAGGCCACCTGGGTCGCCCATGGCCACGCGCACTGGATTCTCGACAACCTCATCGCACAAAATCGCGCGAAGCCAATGATCGTCGTCATGCTCGACGGTCATGCTGTCGCGCCCGAATCGCCCGCCGGGCGCGGTGGCAACACCGCCGCCTTCGAGCGCGATCTGCTCGACGACGCCATGCCGCTGGTCGTCGCGAATTACCGCACGCGCGAAGACGCCGCCGACCGCGCCATCATCGGCCTTTCGATGGGCGGCGGCCAGTCGCTCACCATCGGCCTGAAGCATCCCGACCTGTTTGCATGGCTTGGCGGCATGAGCAGTTCGGTCGGCAACGCTGCCACGCTGCTCGGCGACAGCGGGGCGCTGAATCGTCAGCTCAAGCTTTTCTGGTTCGCCTGTGGCCGCAACGATTCGCTGCTCAAGGTCAATCAGGATTTCGACGCCGCGCTGACGGCTAAGCAGGTCCGCCATCAGTTCGTCACGACCGCCGGAAATCACAGTTGGCCCGTTTGGCGCGGCTACCTCGCTGATTTCGTTCCGCAAATTTTCCATGACGCGCCCCCTTGACGCCTCCCGCACCCCATGACCCCAACAAGATCCGCCCCGCTCCTCGCTTCCCTTGTTCTCTTCGTCGCGATCACTTCCGTTCCCGTCGCCCAAACCCCGGCGCCCGCGACCTCCGCGCCTGCGCCGAAGGCCAAGGCCCCGCCGCTCCCGATCAGCGAGGTCGCCTCGCCGGCGCGCACGAAGGATAACGTCGAATTCGTCATCGGCCCCGACTTAAAGCCGCTTTCGGTCAGCGGCTCCGCTCTCGCTTGGAATCCAATCAAGCGCACGAAGCGCTCCCGCGCGCCCATCTCCTCAACCGTTGGCCCACCCCGGCTACCGTTCTGCTTGCCTCATACGGCGGGCTTTCGGGACGCGATACGATTTTTGCAACAGCGCTAGGCATTCTATCGTAGGGCGCCAGTCTTGCTAACGCCGTTATCCGAACCCTCCCGGAGCGACGTAAGCAAGGCTAACCCTAAGCAGAACCGATCGGCCGCACCTCGACCAGCCGCACGACCGCTCGATCCTCGGCGCGGGACGCCGTGAGCGACACGACAAAGATTGCTTCCCAATCGTTCGCGTCCTCGGTGTCGATGAGCACCTGAGCGACTTCGATCTCGTCGGGGCCGGCCAAGCCTTCGCCCGTCTTTTCCGCGAAATGCGTGTGCTTCGCGGCACGCCCCTCCGGATCGAGAAGGAAGCGATCGCGCTCGGCGAAATACGGTTCGAACATCCGGTAGCTCGTTTCCTTTTCCTTCTCAGCCTCGTCCTGCGACGGCGGTGCAGAACGCCCACCGGCCGCGCTCCAGCGCGCCGCGCCTTGCAGCAGCAGATAAATCTCAGCGCGCACGAGCCGGTGAAACGATGGCGCGTCGCGCGTCACGTCGTAGCTCGCCGGCCGCGCGGGCTTCCCCGCGCCGCCCGCGTCCACCGCGATCCACTCGGGGTCCTTCATCTTCTCCCATTCTTCGATGAGGCTGGCGTCCACCCCGCGAATGAGTTCGCGGAAATACGCCTCCATCTCTGCGACCTCTTCGGTTTTCGCGCTGTCGGGCACGGTTTGCGCGAGCACTTTCCACACTTGGGAGAGATGACGCAGCAGCAGACCTTCGACGCGCTCGAGGCCATAGTCCTTGATGTAATCGCTGAAACTCAGATAGCGCTCGAACATCTCCCGCGCGATCGATTTCGGCCTCACGTTCTCGGCCTCGACCCACGGGTGCGCCGCGGCAAACGCGTTGAAGGTCTCGTATAAAAATTCCCGCAACGGCTTCGGGTGTGCCACTTCCTCAAGTTTCGCGATGCGCTCCTCGTATTCGACGCCGGCCGCCTTCATCTCCGCCATCTTCTCCGTCTTCGCTCGGTTCACCTGCGCCCGTAGAATCTGCTCCGGGTCCTCGACGATTGCCTCGCAGAGCGTTAGCACCTCAAAAGGATAGTCCGGCGACTCGCGGTTCAGCTTCGGCAGCGTGTCCAACAGGTAGAGCGACAGCGCCTGATGCAGCGAGAAGTCCTCCTGCAGTTCGATATTCACGCGGAGCTTTCGTCCTCCGAGGTGGGGCCGGCTCTCAGAGCCGGCCTGAGTTCCAGCGTGATTCGCATCCTTAGCGGGATTCGCCCCCGGCAACTCAGGCCGTTTCGGAGAAACGGCCCCAACCTTCGGAATAATTTCCACAATTCCCCGCTCCACCAGCGCGCGAAACAACTGCCACGCGCGCTTCCGCAGCGCGACTTTCCGCATCGCCGGTTCGTGGCTCTCGCGAATCAACCGCTGCATCGCGCGGCATCCGTCCTCTTTCTGTCGCCCGAGCAGGAGCAACATCATGCCGTGCGACACCGCGAAGCGGGAAACGAGATTTTCCGGCGGCGCCGTCTGCAGTCGCTCGAAAGTTTTGATGTCCCAGCCCACCGCGCCCTCGGGCGCGCGCGCCTTCACGAGTTTCCGCAGCTTCTGCGGATTGTCCTTCAACTTCTCCTCGTTGCGCTTGTTCTCGATCACGTGCTCCGGCGCTTGCGCGATCACGTAGCCCTTGTCGTCGAAACCTTTTCGCCCCGCGCGCCCCGAGATTTGCCGAAAATCGCGCACGGCGAGGATGGCCGCCTTCTTGCCGTCGTATTTCCAGAGCTGAGTGAAGAGCACCGTGCGGATCGGGACGTTGATGCCCACGCCGAGCGTGTCGGTGCCGCAGATCAGCTTGAGCAGGCCCTTTTGCGCAAGCTGCTCGACGAGGATTTTGTATTTCGGCAGAAGGCCCGCGTGGTGCACGCCGATGCCGTGACGCAGCCAGCGTTTCACATCCTTCCCGTGCGGGCTGTTGAATTTCACCTTCTCTAACTCCGCCGCGATCGCCGCCTTCTCCTCGCGCGTGCACACGTCGAGACTCATCAACGCCTGCGCCGCCTCAGCCACGTCGCGCTGCGTGAAATGCACGAGATACACCGGCGCGTGCCCATCCGTGAGCGCCTGCGCCGCGCGTTCGGCGAGCGGCGTCTCGGAATATTCAAACGCAAGTGGCACCGGCCGCGTCTCACTCCGCACCGTCACGGCCCGCGCGCCCGTCACCCGCTTCAGTTCACGCTCGAAGAACTCCGTCGGTCCGAGCGTGGCCGACATCAGCAGGAAACGCGCGCCCGGCAGCGTGAGCAGTGGCACCTGCCATGCCGTGCCACGATCGGCGTCCGAGTAGTAGTGAAACTCGTCCATGATTACCGCCTTGACTGCGGCCGCGCGCGGGCCGCCGCCGAGCGCGATGTTCGACAAAATTTCCGCCGTGCAGCAGAGCACGGGCGCGTCGAGGTTCACGCTCGCGTCGCCCGTCATCATACCGACGTTCTCCGGCCCGAAGTCGCGGCACAGGGCGAAAAACTTTTCGTTCACGAGCGCCTTGATCGGGCAGGTGTAGACCGAACGTTCTCCCGCGCACAGCGCCTTGAAATGCAGCGCCGACGCGACGAGCGATTTCCCGGACCCCGTCGGCGTCGCGAGGATCACGTTCTTCCCGTCGAACAATTCGAGGATCGCCTCCTCCTGCTCCGGATAAAGCGCGAGCCCCTTCGCCGCCGCGACAGCAACGAATTTGTCCAGCACCGCATCGACCGTCGGCCTCCCAGCCAACGGAGCAAGCGGAGCAGAGTGCGGCGTCATCCAACCAGAACGGCAACAAGAACGACTTCACACAAGCTTCAGGCGACGCCGAATCAGCCTACAATCGCATCTCTCCGCGTTCCGCTGCGTCTTTCTGCGACAAGTGTCCTTCGTTTCTTTCTGAAACTTCACCATGAAAACCCCCTGTCGCATATTTACCGCGTCGCTTTGCCTCGCCGCCTTGGCCGGTCGCTCCTTGTCGGCCGATGCAACTAAGCCGAACGGCGACGAAATCGTCGCAGCACTGCCGGTCATTCCCAACGCCACGTTCAACCTCGCCGATTTCGGCGGGGTCGGTGACGGGAAGACGTTCAATACCGATGCGTTCAAGAACGCGATCGCTGCCATCACGAAAGCGGGAGGCGGGCATCTTATCGTGTCGGCCGGCATCTACAAGACGCTGCCGTTCTCGCTCGCGAGTCACCTCGATCTTCATCTCGAGCCCGGCGCGGTGATTAAGGCACCGTCGACGTTCAAGGATTACGGCCTGCCCGATCCGAACGAGCCCCTCTCCGCGCCTGCGTCCGGGGGGGCGCCAACTGTCGGACGCGTTCGCGGGCCGGGCGGGCCCGGCTGGGTGGCACCGTTGATCTCGGGCGCGAACCTCACCGATGTCGCCATCACCGGCGACGGCACGATCGATGGATCGGGCGCGGTCTTCTGGGCGTGGTCCGACAAGCACGCGCGGATGTATTCCCCGGGCCGCCGCATCGTTTTCCGGCCGCACCTGATGGTGTTTACCGGTATGCAGCGGCTGCACATCGACGGCATCACGCTCTCCAATTCGCCGATGTATCACATCGTGCCGAGCGGCACGGACATGTTGTTCGAAAATATCCGCATCGTCGCACCCTACGACGCGCCCAACACCGACGCCATCGATCCGTCCGGCACGCGCATCGTGATCCGCCACTGTGAAATCGACACGGGCGACGACAACGTGGCCGTCCACGCCGGCTCAAAGGATGTGTTAATCGAGGATCTCACGTGCCTGCACGGCCACGGCATTTCCGTCGGCAGCGGCACGCGCGCCGGACTCGCGCACATGATTGTCCGCCGCTGCACGTTTGACGGCACCGACAATGGCCTGCGCATCAAATCCTACCGCGGCAACGGCGGCGAGGTGCACGACATCTGGTATTCCGACCTCACGATGAAAAACGTCCGCCGACCCTTCGACATCAACATGCTCTACCACGGCAACGATCCCACGCCGTGGGGCGACGTCGGCCCGCGGCAGGCCGAGCCAGGCGAAACGCGAGACATCCCAAACTTCCACGACATCCACGTCTCGAACGTGACGGTCACACGCTCGCCGGTCGCCGGCCGCATCCTCGGGGTGCCGGAGCAGATGGCGCGCGATATCACGTTTACCAATGTGAAGATCGAATCGACGCGCGGCTTCCTCGTGCAGGACGGAAAAAATATCGTCTTCGACCACGTACAAATCACGCCAAAGATCGGCGAGGCCATCGTACTCGACAATGGCAGCGTGACTTTGAACGGCGTGGCCAAGTCCGGCACAAGTGGCGGCTCGGCGATTCCGTTTTACAACGGCAACTGAAATTCACCTTTGCAGGGCGTCAGCCTTGCTGACGCCCAACGCCTTACTTCGCGCGTGCGTAGTCGACGAGGTAGAGCTTCGTGCCCGGAGCGGTCTTGAATTCCGTCGGGCGCTTCTCGCCGGAGAGATCGTAGCAGATGCGAAGCGTGTCGCCGGTGATTTCGTAAATCGCGGGAAACGTTTTTCCGGCGTTAGGGCCGGTCACACCGGCGACCGTCATCGCCTTCGGTTTCGCCGCGGAATCGAACGTGACGGTGCCGTTGTCGGAGCTCGGGCCTTTCGGCGTCTGGACGATCACTTCGTAATTCGCGCCGTCCATTTTGAGCGTGATGCTGTTGAGAATCGGCGGAGGCATGGGCTGGCCGGCGAGTTCGGCCTTCGTGGGTTTCCACGTGCCGCGCAATGCTGCGAGATCATCGGCGGCGCGAGCGGTGACTGAAAGCGAAGCGAGCAGACAAACGAGGAGGGCGCGAAAGTTCATGGGGGGGGGGTAAAGGGAACTCCTAAAATTTCGATTGAGCGTGCGGACGTTTGCAAGATTTCTGGATGCCCCGCGGCAGCCGCCGATCGCTCGCGGACTCGTTTTGCACCCGGGTATCGCGATCGGAGCAAGCGCCGCAGATTAATCCAGAGTGAGCATCGCGCTAATGCTCGTTCGCCACGGGTAAAGACCGGGCGGAAACGAAACGATAGGTGGTGTGTCGAGGCCAAGAGTGCCACGACCAGCGCGACCGGAGCTGATAATCCGATCACTGTTCAGACCTGCCTTAACGCGCGACTGGAGTGATTGCCAGGCGCGTCGTGCCCGACCCCTCAGCGGTTGTCTCGGTCGGGCGAAGGATCAGTGCCAGAGCGGTCAGGTGAGGAAGTTCCGTTCATTGAGATTCGCACCCCCATCGGATTCTCCCGTCGGGCACTCGCGTGCGCGGCGATTCGGAAACTCTTTGCGGCATTTGCCGCATACGGCGCGGTCTACGCCGCCTATCAGGGCCCGTGGCGACGACGGATAGTCGCATCAGCACAAGGAAAGTAATCCCATGTCAGTCGTGATTAATACCAACTACGCGGCGACGGTTGCCTCAGACAACCTCGCCATGTCCAATGCCAGTCTGCAGAAAAGCCTTAACCGGCTCTCAAGCGGATCGAAAATCGTCAACCCGTCGGATGACGCGGGCGGCCTCGCGGTCGCCATGAAGTTGTCGGCGGCGGCCAATCGTTCGGCCGCAACCAGCTCCAACATCGGCAACGCGGTCTCCTACCTGCAGACGCAGGATGGCGTCCTCAAAGTCGCCGGCAAGATCCTCGACCGGATGAGCCAGCTCGCGACGCTCCATACGGACGTGACCAAGAACAGCGACGACGTCGCGAACTATGAGTCCGAGTTTACCCAGCTCAAAACTGAGCTGAGCAATCTCGCCGGCTCAAAGTTCAACGGTATCTCACTGTTCGGCTCGAACAACCTCACGGTCCAAACCAATGAGGACGGATCGCAGTCGGCCACGCTCACGGGCATCACGCTCAACACTCAGACGAGTGGCGTGACCATCACCGACCTCAGCTCGATCACCGACGCCATCAAGTCAGTCGCCACGGATCGCGCCACCAACGGCGCCTTCCAGAGCGTCCTCGGTTTCGCCTCGGAGGTGCTCTCGACCAACCAGACCAACCTGCAAGCCGCCACCAGCCGCATCACCGATGTGGACGTGGCCTCGGAGTCCACTCAGCTCGCCAAATGGAACGTCCTGGTGCAGTCCGGCACGGCCATGCTCGCCCAAGCGAACCAGAGCGCGCAGAGCGCACTCAAGCTCTTGGGTTAACCAGTCCCTCAACACGGATCGTCCTTGATTCGCCCAAGTCCGACCGCCGCGAAAGTGGCGGTCGGACATTCGGCGTACGAAGATCGGATGCCTACCCGGCAATCCGCCGCGCCGCCAGCTGCGCTTTCACGCCAAGCTCGGCCGCGAGGAAGGCGTGGCTTTGCGTCATGGCAATCTCGGTGCGATTCAGGCAATCGAGGATGAGCTCGCCGAAGTAGCGGTAGCCCACTTTGCCCGCGACATCGATGTGCTGCATCGCCTTGTCGTCGCCGATGTAGACATGGCTGCCCCCGCGCTCGCGCGCCAGATCGAGATATTTGCGGAGCTCGATGAAGCCTTTGGTGCCGAGGATGAACGTCCGGCCATCGCCAAACGCGGAGATTGAATCGGGTGTGAACCAGTCGACGCGCACGTATTGCGTGGAGCCATTGTCACCGAGGAGATTCGCTTCGCCGAAATCCTCGAACTCCGGATGTTCCGGGTGTGCGTAGTTGGCAATCGCAGCGTGCATGACCTCGGCTTTCTTGACGCCGGTGTAGGCGATGAATTGCTCGAACTGGTGGCTGCCGATGTCGCAGAGGATGCCGCCAAATTTTTCGCGGACCCAGAACCAGTCCGGGCGCGTGGGTGCGCTGAGGCGGTGCGGTGCGAGGTTAACGACCTGAAGCACGCGGCCGATCGCGCCCTGCTGCACGAGGTCGGTAGCGAACATCGCCGACTCGTTGCTCAGTCGCTCACTGTAGCAAACCATGAATTTCTTGCCGGTCTTCGCGACAGTCGCCTTCGCCTGCTCGAGCTGGGCCATCGTCGTGAGTGGCGCCTTGTCCGTGAAGTAGTCTTTGCCGGCCTCCATCACTTTGCAGCCAAGCGGGCCGCGGAGGCTGGTGATCGCGGCGGCGGCGACCAAACGGACCTCCTTGTCGTCGAGAATTTCCTCGAGCGAACGCGCCGCCTTGGCGGTCGGGAAACGCTTCTGGAAGGCGGCGGATTTTTTCGCGTCGGGCTCGTAGACCCACTTCACCACGCCGCCCGCGTCGACGAGTGACTTCGTCATGCCGTCGATATGTGAGTGATCTAGATGTGCCGCAGCGAAGATGAACTCGCCGGGCTTCACGACGGGCAACTTCGGCTTAGGACCGGGCTGATAACGCGAGTTGGTCGCGGGCACAACGGGCTCTTGGGCGAGCAGACGGGGCGTAATGGACGCGGCGGCCAGCGTGGCCGTAGTCGTGGTGAGGAATTCGCGACGATTCATAGTGGGATAAAGGAATTAAGGGTAAACGCAGCGTGCGGGCCCGCGGGACCTTGGTCAACGCGGGAGAGCGGGCACAGTTTCGACCCATGGGAGGGACTGTTCCCAGAGCGGTCAGTCGATGCGCGTTGCAGCCGAAAACACCGTCATTGCGGCGTGCCGCGCCTTCGCCAAGAAAGCAGGCGGCATCATTGGCGTCAGACCAAGCTCCCGTCGGCCGCGACGACTGCGTGGCCGATCTTACGGCCCTGATTGTAGTGCGTGCCGATATTGGCATCCAGCTGCACCCGGCCGGCCTCGAACAGCATCACAATATCCGAACCGCCAAACGCGAAAAATCCGAACTGCTCTCCTTTTTCCACGGTCGCGCCCACCTCCGCCGTCAGGTTAACCGAGGAAACCTGAGCCATGCCGATCGGCAGCACGGCAGCTAAGCCCAACGGCGAGTCGATGACGACGAGCCCGCGATCCTGAGTAAATTGGTAGCCCGTTCCGTCGACGATCCCGAGAGAACCATCCGGCTTCTTGATAACATCCATCCTTACCCGGCCGGGAATCTTCCTCACCTCTTTGATCACGCCGCCCACCGGAACGTGAAACCAGTGGTAGTCGTTTACGTTGAGAAAACTGTGTGCAAACGTCCCACCTCGAAACATGCGCTGGTATGGACTGCCATCAAGCAGAACGTTCACCGACCACGTCAGGCCTTTCGCGGTAATCGTCGCATCACTGGTAATCTGCCACTGCCCCTGAAAGACGCTGTCCGCCGGAGACACGACAACACTTTCATCGCAGCGACCATCCACCGGCCGTCGGCCGGGCCGCACCTGCCGCGCGAAAAACTGATTGAACGTGAGCCAACCACTCGGCGCGACAAAGTAATCCTCGATGTGATAACTGGGATTACTGAAGAAGCCTTTGATACCATCGGCGGAGTCAGTCGTGTCGAGAAAGGCGCCCCACTCCTCGGCGAACTTGCCGACCCAACTCTGAAACGCCGCGTCGGTTTGCAGCACGGCGTTGGGCGACAGGTCGATGAGATAGTAGAATTTCAGGACGAAGGCGTTGAGGTCCCGATCGGTCGGGATCAGGATGACCATTGCATCAAGGAAATCGAAGTATTGGATCCGGCTCGTGACATCCGGGCATTTCGCCTCGCCGATCGACGCTTGGAGCGCGTCCGACAGATCAGGCCTCTCGTGCAGCAGCGCAATCAACTCGGTGACGATCGGCAGATGCCTGGGCGTGGTCTTGCCGAAGAAAATCACTTCGTCGTCGCTCGATTCTTTGCGAGGCGAGATCGGTTCCAGCGCGTCGGTTGGTGATTTCATGGGAAGGCGATGAGCCGCACGGCATCATCGTCGTGAGGATGCCTTGGGCGCAGAGGAAGGGCCATGGGTTCTTACCCTGCCGACCTAATTCGCGTTGATTAGTGCGATTGGCAGGCAACCCTGTCCTAATCTCAATTCCATGAAGAAAACTTTTTCGCTCCAAGCCGCCGGCAAAGAAGACGCACGCGTGCGCGATAAAATCCGCCACGAGATCAACAAATACGTGCGCCGCGAACGGAAGAAGGCCGTGCCCGAAGGCTTCGACCTGTGGAACCTCAACTGCAAGGTCGGCGCGAGCGCCGAGAGCGCTGAGGCGCTGCCGCTGAAGGAAGTCGGCGACGCTATCGATCGCGTCGCGGCCGACGGCGCGACTGCCGTGTTCGTCGAGATCGTCGCTGTGGCGGGACATCGGACGTTTAAGCGGGCGCTATAAGGCGGGCGACCGCAGAGGGCCTGGCACGGGCAGACGCCACCTCGGGGTCATTTCGCACAACGGCGTCAGCAGGACTGCTACCCCTACAAATCGGTGCGGGAGTCTCGGACAGGCGCCCCTCTCTCTCGGTCATTTCGCCGCGAGCGCGGCTTCGATCGCTTTGACCAGTTCGCGGGATTCGGGCTCCACACCCGAGTCGAAGCGCGCGACGATCTTACCGTCGCGGCCAACTAGAAACTTCGTGAAATTCCAGCCGATGTCGCCGGGAAACGGCGAGGCCTTGCCGGCGAGCGCAACGTAGAGCGGGTGGCGGAGCGGCCCGTTGACCTCGATCTTGTCGAACATCGGAAACGTGACGTGAAACTTCGAGGAACAGAACTGCTTGATCTCGGCGTTGGTGCCGGGTTCCTGCTCGCCAAACTGGTTGCAGGGGAACCCGAGGACCGTGAGACCTTTCGCCTCGAATTTCTTGAAGATGGCCTGAAGGCCCTCGTATTGCGGGGTGTAGCCGCACTCGGAGGCGACGTTGACGATGAGGAGCACGCGGCCCTTGAGCGGCGCGAGCGCGCTCGCTTTTCCGTCAATGTCCTTGATGGCAATTTCGTAGAGCGAGTCGGCGCGGGCGATCACGAGTGAGAAGAGAAACAGCGGGGCGAGGCGAAGCACGAAGCGCATCGCAAAACGAGTGGCCGCGAAGGCCGCGTTGTCAAACGGCAGGCGCCGGACCGCATCAGGGCTGCGCGGGCTGATAGGCGCCGGGCACATAGACGTCGCGCTTCGGCCAGCCGAGAAGCTGGCGAACGTCGTCCGGCAAGGGCGCGCTGGCAGCGGGAACCCGGGCGAAGTCGTAGCGCTTCAACGCCGGACTGCGCAGCATGCCGCCGAGATCGCCGGCGATGAAAAGACTCTGCGCCTCGAACGCGGGAAATACTTTCACAAATTCGGAAAGGGATGTGAAGTTGGCCTGGGATTGCTCTCCGGTCGCTGGCGCCCACGTGATGAGCGCACCGCGGCTGCGATCGCCGGCGACAACGTAAATATTGTGATCGACCTCGGTGGGCTGCGGCGTGGTAAGCTTCCTGTGGAGCGCGGGCGATTGCACCAGGCGCAGCAGCGGCCGCATGAACGTTGCATCGGCCGCAAGCGCGTTGCCCACAAAGCAGTGACCCTGGCGCTGATCGATGTCGGGACCGGTGGTGATGTGCCAGCCGAAGTGGTCGCCAACGTTGCTGCGCTCGTTGCGCTCGATCGTGGCGGGCGCGTTGACGAAGGTGTTCTGATAAATGCGCGCATCACGGCTGTTGAGAATGTGGACGCCGTTGCCGCAATTCACGAAGACGTTGCCCGCGCAGGTGACGCCCTTCGAGATTTCGAAGAAGAAGCCATCGAGGCATCCCTCGATCCAGTTGTTGACGAAAACGCCGTCGATGTTGCCGACATCATACCAGATGCCGTTGGAGTTAGGCTGATCGATAACAAGGTTGTCGCGGCAGACGACGCGGCGCGTCTGGTTAAAAATTTTCACGGCCGCCGGGTAGTAGCCGGTGAGCAACTCGACGTTGTTGCGCGCCATGATATTTTTTTCGAGCAGGCAGTCCGATGACGCGATCACGTAGATGCCCTCGGTGCTCGTGTCGCTCACGAGGCAGTGGCGGATGACAAGCTGATCGCCGCGAAAATAACCGCCAACGCGCGAGCAGTGCGTGATCGCACAATCCTCCAGGAGCGTGCCGACGACCTCTTTGCCGAACGTCGCCGGGTCCGCGATCCCGACGGGATCGTCGGTGGGCTCCTCGGTCGGCGGGACGGAGCCGCGTTTGCCCTCCACCTCGAGCGCGCGGTAGGCGTATTGAGTGAACGTGATGCCACGAATCGCGGGGCCACGGCGATCAGCGGCTTTGCCGTTGGCGGGCTTGCCGGTGATGACGAGCGCGCTGTCACGCGCGGTGATCTCGATGAGGTGGCCGGCGGGATCGTTTTTTAGGTAAACATAGCCGGTGTCGTAATCGATGTAGTAGTTGTCGCCGGTCAACTCGCCCTCCCAGCCGGCGGATTGGAGTGCGCGTCCGTCAACGAAAACCATGTCATTGTTGAAGCGGTGCAACGGCGTGCGCATGCCCTCATGGTTGCGTTGCCACCAGTCGCGCGGCTTGCAGGGAAAGAGCGCCGGCCACTTCGTGCGCCAGATACCTTCGCGCAGCGGCTCCCATTTTTCGGCGATGCGCGTGCCTTTGATCACGGGCGACTCGTCGCGATAAGGCTGAACGGTGATGCCCTGGTTGAGCACGAGGCCACCCGTGCGATACGTGCCGCCACGGAGAATGATCGCATCGCCGGTCACGACGCGCGCAATGGCGTTTTCGATCGTGGTCGGCGCTTCGGACGTTGCGCCGAGGGCATCGGCTTTGCCCTCAGGTGCGACGTAGTAAACGTGCGCGGCATCCGCCGGCACCGCGTAAGTTTGCGGCTGCGGACCGTAGGGTCCGCCGGAGGGCTGGGCGCGGCTAATCAGCGGGGCGGCAACGATCGACGATAGCCAGACCAGCAGCGAGGCGACGTGCTGCCGGTGAACGCAAGGCAAGTTCATGGGGTTGCCTTCACCAAAACACCCCGTCTCCGCTCGCCAAACGCGCCGCTGCTCTAACGGTAGACGCGAGCCGGCTCAGCCGGCGTGTTAGGCGTCAGTCTTCCTGACGCTGTCGTCCTGTAAACGCTGAGCGACGGCATCGAGCCTAACACAAAAAATCAGAGCATACGGAAACCCAGCGCAACGAGTTCGCTCATTGCGAAGGGAGCGCTCGCGAGCACTTCCTGAAATTTTTCGAGCACTGAGGTCATCGAAGGCACATCGCAACGCGCCGCTCCGTCGTCGCTGTCGTGAATATGCAATGACCAACCCGAGAGTGCCGGATCAACGCTGAGCTGAAGCACGGAGCCGTAAAGATAGTTGCCTGGCAGCCCGACATTCGGGCCTGCCCCCGGCACGAGGAAGAGCGAGTGCACCGGATCATGTGCGATCACGCCGCCGTGCTTGCGGTGGTGCGCGGGCCGGCCCGCGACGTCAAGGCGGCGGGCCTCGGCCTTCGAGCGCCGGTCCGCCGGCAGCGAAGCGACGTAACGATCGAAAATTCGCGCGTTGGTCTCAAGCGCGTCTGGCGCAATGGTGCCGGCGATGAGCGCATCGAGATTGGACGCGTGAAAACTCGGCCGCGTCGCGAGCGATCGGACGGTGACATGCCCATCCTTGTAATCGGCGTCGGCATAGACCTGGTGCGACGCGTAGAGCCGCGTTAACGCATCGCGGTGAGACGGGGTATTCGGCGCCGCCCCGATGGGGCTGCGCTCGATCATTTCCAACACGGATTCATCAAACGCTGCGTGAGGGTTCACGGACATGGCGCGAAGCAAAGGGACGTTGCGCAAGGAAGACGAGGTTTCATCTTGGACCGGTAGTGACGGCCAGAAAGCCTGCGTGTCATTGCCTCCGGTTTTTGTTTGCGCTCGCCCCGCTCGTCGCGTTTTCCCTTCACGGCAACAGGGGTCTCCCATTTCGAGGACATCGGTTGCCGCGCTTCCCGCACCATGTCACTCATCCCTTTTTCCAGCCAGCTTATCGCCGACGTCGGCATCTCCCTCGGCGACGAAGGAAAGGGCCGGCTCATCCCCGAGGTGGCCGACGAACTCCGCGGCACGCGCGCGGCGGTCAGCGTAGTCCTCAAGGTCAACGGCGGCGCCAACTCCGGCCACACCGCCGGCGGCATAAAGCTCAACCTCCTGCCGGCCGGCGTCGTCGTGAAGGACGCCGCGCATCTCTGCATCGGCGCCGGCGTCGTCGCCGATCCGCGCAAGATTTGGTGGGAGGCGAAACCGCTTGAGCTCAAGGGCCACGCGATTCTCTCGCGCCTGCTGATCGACGAACGAGCGATGATCTCCGATCTCACGCACCGACTGCTCGATCTCGCGTGGGAGGATTATCGCACAAAGGTCCTCGCCGAGGAGCCGCGCGGCTCGACCGGCCGCGGCATCACGCCGGCCTACGTCGACGAAGTCGGACAGTCGCAGATTTGGTATTTCGATTTTCTCGCGGGCCGAAATTTCTTCGCGCGCAAGCTTGCCCAGCGCGCCGACCGCGCGCTCCGCGTCATCCAGCATGTATGCCGCGTCTCGCCGGAAACATTCGCCCGGTTCTTCGATCAACTCACCGCCGCCGAGCAGCGCGCGAACGCCGAGGCGATTCAGCTCGGCGTTTTCACAAAGGACGAATTCGACTTCACGCGCTTCCGCGGCGCGGAACCGTTTACGCTGAACCTCGATGCGCTCACCGAGGTTTACTGGAAAGCCGGCACGGCGCTCGCCAAAAACATCGGCGAGGTGCGCGAACTCATCCTCCGCGAACTGCGCGCGGGTCGCACGGTCATCGGTGAATTCGGCCAGGCCTACTGGCTCGACAAGCGCCACGGCTTCGCGCCGAACGTCACTGCGTCGCATACGTTCACGCCGGAGTTTTTCGAAAGCGCCGGCATCCCCGTGCAGCGCATCCACACCTTCGGCGTCGCCAAGGCCTACGATACCAAAGTCGGCACGCACACATTTGTCACGCAGATGGACGATGCGCATCCGCTCGCCGTGAAATTGAAGCAGATCGAATTTGGCACGAGCACGGGGCGCCAGCGGATGGTCGGCTGGTATGACGCCGTCGAAAAAGGCGACGCGCTGCGCTACGGCGGATTCCAAGACGTGATGATCAACAAGCTCGACGCACTCACCCACTCCGGTGCATGGGACAGCGAGCTCCTCATCTGCACGGCCTACCAGGACGCCGCCGGAAAAATCTTTCACCACGTCCCGCGCAACGAGGCCGTGCGCAAAACGCTCAAGCCGATTTACACCAAGCACGCCGGTTGGAACGAAGATGTTTCCAAGGTTCGCCACTTTGCGCAGCTGCCGAAAAACGCGCAACGCTACGTCGCGGCGATGATGAAGAGTCTGCTCGACGTCGCTTACGCGGGCGAGCCGCTGCCGCCCGCTGAAAAACTGCCGAACCTCCGCTACCTCGGCGTCGGCCCCGAGCCCTCGCAAATCATCAAGGACGTCCCCCCAACGGCCGATCTGGTGCGGGCGGGTTAGCCCGGACCTTTGCGAGCAACGCTGGCCAAGCCGGATCGAATTTCAATTTGGCGAACGCCTTTTCGTCCTCGACGCGCTTGACGTCTGCGAAGCCATTTTCCGCGGCCAGCTGCAGCGCGGCGAATGCGCGGACTTGGTCGCCGTCGAGCGCACGCACCCGGGCGAGTTCGAAATAATTGCGCGTCTGCTCCGGCCGGAGGGCGATCGCCATGTCGAGGAGACCGGCCGCGGTGCCGTAGTCGCCGTTGTCGATGAGCCCGCGCACACCCTCGCGCGCGGACATCGTCGCGCCCGCCATCACGCGCCGCGCCATCCGCCGCTCAGGTGAATCGGCCGCGGCATCCGCCAGCGCACGCAGCGCAGCCACCTGCTTTTGCATCGAAGTCGTCGAACGCGTCGCCGCGCTGATCAAATCGGAGGACAGCGAATCCTCGCGCTCGATTAAATCGCGTTCGGCCTTGCGCGCGTCCTTCACCTCGCGAGATGCACCCAGCTCCTTCGCCTTCCGCTCAAACTCCGCCGTGTCGGCGAACCCGCTGAAATCCGCCGCGATCGCTTTGTTGGCTTTCCATACTTCAATCGCTGGTGCGGTCGGCAGTGCTGCGCGCCGCGCAGCGATCGTCGATTCAACCAGCGCCTCGTCGCGCGGACGCGTGCCGACGCGCATCTCGTTGAGATCGAGCCAGAGCACCGCCTCGCTCAACCACGATGCCGGCGCCCACTCGTGACCGCCCTCGAATATCACGATGCGGTGGGTCGCGCGGCGATCGTCGAGCTCGCCATCCAGCCGCCAGAGTTCGTGGTAGTTGAAATCCTCCGTGCCCGCGGTGCCAAAAAATACAAACGGGATGCTCGGCGGAATCCCGGCCTCGCTCTGCGGAAACCCCGCGCTGCAGGCGATGACGCCCTTCGCCATGCCCGCCAGCGCAAGCTGCGTCGCCACCCGCGCGCCACCCGAAAGTCCCGCGGTGTAAACACGCCGGTTGTCGAGATGCAGGTGCGCATCAACATCGCCGATCATCGCCTGAATCGCGACGACGTTGTCGGCCCACGGGCCGTTGCGGGAGTTGCGCGAACCGGCGACAACGTAGCCATATTTTTCCGCCGCCGCGCGCAGCCGCTGCACCGGCTCAAGCCCGTGCGCCCCCGGATCAAAACAGAAGATCACCGGCCACTCCTTCTCGGCGGTGTAGTTTGACGGCACGTAGAGCGCATAGGTCTGTTCGGGATTCTTCGCGCACGTGACCTGTTCCAACAGGCGCCCCGCCAGTCCCGACTGCGCCCGCGCCACGATTGCCACCGCGAGAAAGCCGATCGCGAGAAAAATGGGACGCGGTTTCATGACACACGCGTGACAATCAGAAATCCTGGAGCCGCCCCTCGCCCAACCCGCGTTGCGGTTCGATCCGTGCCATGACTTCGCCGAGCAGATAAATTGATCCAGTCACGACGACCACATCGTCCGCGCCGCCGGCGGAGCAACGGTCGGACGCGGGGAAAAGGCTCTCGACGGACGCGCGCACGATGCGTCCGGAGAAGTCCGCCGGCAGCAGCGCCTCCAATTCCGCGTAACTGCACGCCCGCGCCTGATTCGGCACGCAAAAGTGAATTTCCGCCGCGTGCTTCGCGATCGTGGTGAGCAGCGGCCGCGCGCGGGCCGCACCGAGCACGCCGGTGATCACAATTGGTTTGTGGCCGGTCTCGGCGACGAGGCGCGTGAGACTCGCGTCAAGCATCTGTGCGCCCTCGGGATTGTGCGACGCGTCGAGAATGGTGAGCCGCCCGCCGAGCCGCACGCGCTGCCAGCGCCCGGGCCAATCAACGTGTTTCAATCCCTCGGCGATCACCGCGTCCGTGATTTTCCACGGCGCGCCGAGGGTGCGCGCAACCAACGTCGCCGTCGCGGCATTCCACCGCTGATAGTCGCATTCGAGATTCGTCGTCGGGTAGCGCGTCACATCGTCACCAAATTCCGCCGCCACCGAAATCACCCGTGAGCCGCGCGCCGCCGCTATCGCACGGATCACCTGCTCTGCTTCCGCCGGCATTCGCCCGACAACGACCGCGCGGCCCGGTTTGATAATGCCCGCCTTTTCCGCCGCGATTTTTTCGATCGTGTCGCCGAGAAACTCACAGTGATCCATGCTGATCGACGTGATGACGCTCACGAGCGGATCGACGATGTTCGTGGCGTCGAGCCGACCGCCAAGACCGACTTCGATAACGCTGATGTCGCAGCGTTTCCGAGCGAATTGTTGAAATGCCATCGCGGTCATGAACTCAAAAAAGCTCGGATGATCGTCCGCCGCGACCGCGCCGAGTTGCTCTGCGACTGGGAGAAGTTCGCGCGTGAAGGCGACAATATCATCCTCAGTGAGAATATGCCGATCGACCTGGACGCGTTCGCCAAGCTTTACGAGATGCGGTGAGGTGTAGAGTCCGGTGCGGTGCCCGGCGGCGTGCAGAATGGCGTCGAGCATCGCGGAGACTGAGCCCTTGCCGTTCGTGCCGGCGACATGCACGCAGGACACGGCGCGCTCGGGGTGCCCGAGGCGAGCAGCGAGGAGCGCCATGCGATCGATGCCGAATTTCGCTCCGCGGGCCTTGAGCCCAAAGAGATAGTCCGTCACCGCCGCGTAGTCAGTGGCGTCGCGGGCGAGCATCGCGGATGGCGTTCAGTTCTTTCCCGTCGCCGGCACGCCATCCTTGCGGCCGACGTGCAGTGCGAGCAACAGGTCCCGCAACCGATCGCGCAAGTCCAGCCGGCTCACGATTTGATCGATGAGTCCGTGCTTGAGCAAAAATTCCGCCGTCTGGAATCCCGCGGGCAGGGTCTGCTTCGTGGTGTCCTTGATCACGCGCGCCCCGGCGAAACCGATCAGCGCGCCGGGCTCCGCGAGGATGACGTCGCCGAGCGTCGCGAAGCTCGCGGTCACGCCGCCCATGGTCGGGTGTGTTAGCACGGAGATGAATGGCAGCTTAGCCTGCGCGAGCCGACCGAGCGCGGCACTGGTCTTCGCCATCTGCATGAGCGAGTAAATGCCCTCCTGCATGCGCGCGCCGCCCGAGGCGCTAAAGATGATGCACGGGATTTTTTTCGCCGCCGCGGTTTCGATCGCGCGCGTGAGTTTCTCGCCGGCGGCCGCGCCCATGGCACCGCCGCAGAATTTGAAATCCATCACCGCCACCGAGATTTCGATGCCGTGGATTTTTCCGGTGCCGTTGATCACGGCCTCGGGCAGGCCACTGTCCCTTTCGTAGCGCTTGATGCGGTCAGGATAGGGTTGCGAGTCGACGAACTTCAGCGGGTCGCTCGATTTTACCTTCGCGTCGGTCTCGACGAAGGAGCCCTCGTCGAACAGGTGCGCGATGCGGGCGCGCGCGCCGATCGGGAAATGGTGACCGCTTTTCGGCGCGACCATCTGGTTGTCCTCGACCTCCTTGTTGAAGACGATGTCGCCCGTGACGGGATCCTTCGTGTAAAGGCCCTTCGGGATGTCCTTTTTGCGCGTCTTGCGGACCGTATAGGTGGGTTTGTCGAAATGCATGGGCGGGAATCAGCAGTGGCCGAGGGTGATAACTTCGAGGTTCAGCGCGCCTGCCCGGCGAAGCGTGCGCGCGCATCGGTTGAACGTGGAACCGGCGGTGAAAACGTCGTCAACGAGGATGTAATGGTGATCGGGAATTAGGGCGGCGCCACGCGCGAGTGCAAAGGCATTTTTCAAGTTCGCCAAGCGGGTGCGCCGGTCCAACGCCGTTTGCGTCGCGGTATTCGCACTGCGCTGCAAGATCGACTCGACGCGTAAGCCGCCCCCCCGCCACGCGCGCGATCGCCGCCGCGATTAACGCCGCCTGGTTGAAGCTGCGGCGGCGCGCCTTCGTCGGATGCAGCGGCACCGGCACGAGCGTGGCGCGGCGGGCCAACTCGGTCACATGCGACGAGCGGCGAAAAATTCTCTCCACGTCCTCTAGCACGTGCAATCCGTGGTGATATTTCAATTCGATCACCAGCGCGCGAATGGGGCCGTTGAAAAGCACCGCTGTCCGGCCTTTGCGAAACGCCGGGTCCAGCCCTTCGCAATGCGACATATCCGCTCGCCCTCAACCTCGCCGTAAAACGGATGGCCACACGTCGAGCAGTGCGGCGCCTTCACAAAATCGACCTGAACGGCACACTTAGCGCAAAGGTGGCGGAACTGACCACCATCCCAAGCAGGTGCGCCGTCGCGATCGATCAATCCGCGGCAGTGCACGCACACCGGCGGAAACACGGCGTCGCCGAGCCCGCGGGCAAGTTGGGCGCGCACCGCATTCACCGGTAGAAAACCTTTTCGAGAAACAACCCCTGCGCTGGCGCCGTGAGCACGGGCGTCGAACGCTTCTTCGAAGCGAGGATCGACGCCACGTCCGCCGGCGTGATTTTTCCCTCGCCCACTCCGACCAGCGTCCCGGCGAGGCTGCGCACCATCTTGTAGAGAAAGCCGTTCGCCTCCGCCGTGATCGTAATCCGGCGGCCACGTTTCACCACATCCAGCCGCCGCAGATCGCGGACCGTGTCTTCTTTGGCGGGGCCGTTCAGCGCGACGAATGCGCGAAAATCGTGCTTCCCCACCAGCACCGCCGCCGCCGCGCGCATCGCCGCCACATCAATCGGGCGAAACACCGGCCAGCAATACGGCCGCGTAAATGGATCCGCGTCGCCGAGGTGCACGTGGTAGACGTAGCGCTTGCCCGTCGCGCTGAACCGCGCGTGAAATTTTTCGGAGACGGGCCGCAGTGAAATGATCTGCAGCTCCGGCGGGATGCACGAGCGCAGCGCCGCCAGCAGTTTCTCGGCCCCGTGCCGCCACGCCGCGTCGAAATGAAACACCTGCGCCCGCGCATGGACGCCCGCGTCGGTGCGCCCGCTCGCATGCACGCGCACGAGCTCGCCAAAAATATCCTTCATGCGCGCTTCGATCACATCCTGCACGCCCTTGCGATCGTCCTGACTCTGCCAGCCAATGAACGCCGAGCCGTCGTAGGCGCAGACACATTTCCAGCGGCGGACTTTCGGCGTAGGTGCGACGGACATCAGCCGAAGATTGCGTGGCCCGCGCGCGGCTGTCCAAAGTCTTTTCACCACATGACCCGCCCGCGCATTCGCCACGTGATTTGGGATTGGAACGGCACCCTCCTCAACGATCTTGATCTCAGCATCGAGGTGATGAACGGCCTGCTCGCGCGCCGCTCGCTGCCGCCGCTCGATCGCGCGCGCTACCATGCGCTCTTCGATTTCCCCGTGCGCGCCTACTACGAGCGCCTCGGCTTCGATCCGGTCCGAGACCCATTTGACCAGCTCAGCGTGGAATTCATCTCGGGCTATGATGACCGTCGATTCGGGGCCGCGCTCCATCGCGACGCCGCGCCCACGCTCGCCGCAGTCCGCGCCACCGGAATCGACCAATCAATCCTGTCCGCCTACCGGCATGAAACGCTCCACGAAATCGTCGCCCACTTCGGCCTCACGTCCCAGTTCAATCATATTGCCGGTCTCGATAATATCCACGCGCACAGCAAGGTCGCGCTCGGGCGGGATCTCGTCGCACGGCTCGGCGTCGCGCCCGACGAAATCCTCCTCGTCGGCGATACGCTCCACGATTTCGACGTCGCGCAGGATCTTGGTGTTGCGTGCGCGTTGGTGGCGGCGGGCCATCACCCGATCGAGCGGCTGCGAAAAACCGGCGCACCCGTCTTCACCGTTCTCTCGGCGTTCGCCGCCGCGCACGGTTTTTAAGGCTGTTCAGCCTCCGGCGGCGGGAAAACCTGATTGAGATAATCCTGCAAAATCAGCGTGGCGGCGCGCGAATCGATGATTCCGCTTGCGCGAATGTCGCGCCGCTTCGACTTCGCAATCGTCGCCTCAGCCTCGTAACTCGTGAGGCGCTCGTCGATGAGATGCACCGGCACGCCGAGTTCGGCGCGCAGCTTTCTCGCGGTCGCCTCGGCCTCTTTCGCTTTCGGACCGGCGGTGTCGTCCATGTTGAGCGGATGGCCGAGCACGAGGGCGGTGGCGCGGCGTTCGCGAATCACGGCGAGCAGCGCGGCCCAGCGCTGCGCCGCGTCGGCCTGCGTGAGCGCGGGCAACGGCGTGGCCACGCCAAGTTCGTCGCCAAAAGCGAGTCCGATGCGACGGGTGCCGAGATCGATGCCGATGCAACGCATAACCCGAGTTCGGCGACGGCGCGGCGCCGGCGCAATTTCATTTGCGACTCGCCCGCATCCCGCTCTCTTTCGCGCGAATGCCTGATTCGCCGCCCAAACTCTCGCCCGCCGAGCTGGCCCGCTACAGCCGGCACATTCTGCTCGGCGAGATCGGCGTCGCGGGGCAGACGAAACTCGCTGCCGCGCGCGTGCTGGTCGTCGGCGCCGGTGGGCTCGGCAGCCCCGCCGCGCTCTATCTCGCCGCCGCGGGCATCGGCACGTTGGGCATCGCTGACTTCGATCACGTCGCGGATCACAATCTGCAACGGCAGCTCTTGCACGACGATGCCTCGATCGGTGAACCCAAGGTCGCATCGGCGGCACGCCGATTGTGCGCGACCAATCCTTTCATCCGCGTCGTCGAGCACGGCGAGGGCGTTACTGCAGAAAACGCGGTCGCGCTGTTCGCGAACTACGACGTCATCGTCGACGGCACGGACAATTTTTCCTCACGCTATCTCAACAACGACGCCGCGTTCTTCGCGGGAAAACCGCTCGTCTACGGCAGTGTGTTCAAGTTCGAGGGCCAGGTGGCCGTCTTCGATCCCGCGCGCGGCGGCCCGTGTTACCGCTGCCTGTTTCCTGAACCACCCGCGCCCGGCACCGTGCCCGGTTGCGGCGAGGCGGGTGTGCTCGGCGCGTTATGCGGTGTGATCGGCAGCTTGCAGGCGCTTGAAGTTGTGAAGCTCATCACCGGTGCTGGCGAGCCGTTGCGCGGCCGGCTAATGACCTACAACGGCCTGACCCAGCAATTCCAAACGCTCTCCCTCCCGCGCGATCCGCACTGCCCGCTCTGCGGCGCGGCACCAACGATTCGCGAACTGCGCGCGGAAACTTACTCCCCCACGTGCGCGCCCACTGCATCACCCACCATGGACAACACCGACTATCCACTCGAAATCTCCGTCACCGAAGCCAAACGCCTACTCGCCGATGAAGCCTGCACCGCGCTGCTCATCGACGTGCGCGAGCCATATGAAACTGCGATATGTATGGTGAAAGGCGCCGAACTGATCCCGATGCGACAGATTCCGGAACGCATGCACGATTTGCCGCGCGACGAGCATCTCCTCGTCATGTGCCATCACGGCGGCCGTAGCATGAAAATAACCGAGTTTCTCCGCACCCAAGGCTTCACCGCCGTAAGCAACGTCGCCGGCGGGATCGATGCGTGGGCCGAGCAGATCGATCCGACGCTGCAACGCTATTGAACCGCGCACTCAGGCGCGCAATTCCGGATGCGCCGCGGCGTAGCTCTTCATATAGCCGGCAAACGCCGCCTTGAGCTTCAACGCGACGGTGCCGGCACCCAGCTTGAATTTCGCCGCATCAATCGCGGCAATCGGAGCGATGTCCTTCGTTGTTGAGAGCAGAAAACTTTCATCCATGGAGGCGAAGTCGGCCGGCTTTACCACGGCTTCCCGCACCGGCACGCCCGCGGCGGCGCCGATTTTCGTCAGGAGTAGGTCGCGGGTAATGCCGCCCAGGATGCCCGCCGCCAGCGGCGGAGTGACTACCGCGCCGTCGCGGACAAACGCGATGTTCGACACCGCCGACTCTGTGATTTCGCCAGCGTGATTCGTCATCACCACGTCGTCCGCGCCGCGCGCCCGCGCCTCGCGGAGGCAAAGCACGTTGTTAAGATAGTTGCCGGTCTTCCAGGCGGGGTTGAGCGCGTCGACGGGATTGCGATGCAGGCTCGTCGCGAGCGACAGCGTGAGCCCTTCGCGAATTTTCGCCTCCGACATCGTGGGGCACGGCTGCACGAGCAGCACGAAGTCAGCCCGGTCCGCCAGCGCCGTGTCAAGGCCGATGGCACCCGCGCCGCGTGTGATCTGGATGCGAATATATAGCTCGCCCGCATCATTCGATCGCTCGCGATAGGCCGCCACCGTGTGCCTGATCTCTGACAGTATCTGCGCAGGAGTGAAGGGCAACTCCATATAGAGTGACTTGGCAGATCGGAACAGCCGCGCCCAGTGCTCTTCCCATGTAAAAATAATCCCTTCATAGGTCCGCCAGACTTCGTAGATAGCGTCACCGTAAAGATAGCCGCGGTTCAGCGGCGAAATCGACGGTTCGCTCGCCGGGTGGAGCCGGCCGTTGGTGTTGGCTTGGATAAAGTGCGCGGCCATGGGGGAAGAAACCTTGGGCATCCGCATATATCCGTAAACAAAAAAGCCCCGCTGAAGCGGGGCAGAAAAATTCAGGGCGCGAGACGACCGATTATTTTTTGCCGACGAGACCGAGCGCCTTCTTGATGTTGTGAACACTCGGCAGGGAAATCCCGACCGCCTTCGCGATTTCGGCTCCGGTCTTGCCGGCTTCCACGAGCTTCTTCACCTGCGCGCGGGTGTCATCGGTGATGACCGCCCGGGCGCGACGCTTTTTGCCGGCCTTCGGGGCAGCTTTCGCCTTCTTGCCATGCTTGCCGCCAGCCGCCGCTTTCACGGCCTTGACGAAAGCATTCACGTCGTCGAAGCCATACTGGCCCGGCAACGCCGAAAGTTCCTTGTGCAATTGGGCCGCAATGGCCTTTTCGAGGGAAGCGGCTTTTGCTTTCGCCGCTGCAAGTGCCTGAATCTTTTGAGTGATCATACGGACTGATGTCTATAAGCACAGTCTACTTATAGCAAGCATCGCATTTACCCGGCTCCGGGCTCTATAAACGATCATCAAATCGTCATGGCGTGGTAGCCGCCATCGACGACGATTTCGGCGCCCGTGATAAAGCTCGAAGCGTTGTCGCTCGCGAGCATCAGCGTCGCGCCGACCAGTTCGCGCGCCTCACCAAAACGCTTCGCCGGCGTATGTCCCATGATCGAGGCAACCCGCTCCGGCGACAGGATTTTCTTGTTCTGCTCGGCGGGAAAAAAGCCCGGCACGATCAGGTTCACGCGCACGCGCTTCGGCGCCCACTCGCGGGCGAGATTCTTCGAGAGATTGTGCACGGCGGCCTTGCTCGCCGAATAGGTGAAGACGCGCGACAACGGCACGAGGCCAGACATGGAGCCGAGATTGATGATCGAGCCGCCCTCGCCGCGCTCGACGAGATATTTGCCGAATATCTGGCAACCGAGAAACACACCCTTGAGGTTGATCTTGATGATCCGCTCAAACTCGTCTTCGGCGATATCGAAATATGGCGTCGCTGAATTCACGCCGGCACCATTGACGACGATGTCGACGCGGCCGGATTTCTTCAGCACGTCGGCCAGAAGCTGCTCAAGCGATGCCTTCTCGCTCGCCTCGGCCGATGCGAACCACGCCGTGCCGCCTGCCGCCGCGATGCGCTCAAGGCGTGGCTTGGCTTTTTCCTCGTTGCGGCCGACGAGAACGACCTCGGCGCCCGCGCTCGCGAGGCCCTCGGCCATCGCACCGCAGAGTTCACCGGTGCCGCCAATGACGACCGCGACTTTGCCGCGGAGCGAGAACAGGGAAGTGAGATAGTCAGAGGAATTGCTCATGGGAAAACGAGAAGAAGCGGCGCGCCGCCGCCGGTGGCAACCGCAAATCTCGTCACGGCGCGCACCGCATTTCTGACGGCGCCCGCTTAGCCGGAAACGAGAATCAGGTTCGCGTATTGAACCGTGTCTCCCGTGCGGATCAGTCCGATTGCGCCGGGGATGCGCCGCTTGAAGTCGACATGCGGCTCGTGCGTGAGCTTCACGCCGCGCAAGCCGGCCGCGAATGCCCGGCGCGTCGCGGGAGGGTTCGCGCGCAAAAACTCCGTCGCCATGAACGCCTCCGCCGCGACGAAATTCTTCCGCACGGCCGCCAGCACTTGCAGCACCGTTGGCACGTCATCAATCAGCGACAAATCGATCGTTTCGAGGTCCGTCCACGAGGGGAAACCGCGATCGGCGATGACAAGCGCGTTGGTGTGGCGCACGCGCGCAAGCAGGGAAAGCAGGTGTGGATTGAGGATGCCGGTGGCGAGCATGGTAGCGGCGCACGCTAGCGGTGCGGCCGCGCGGAACTCCAGTTTTATCTCGGCGCGCCAGCGTCCCGCCGCTTGAATTTCCGGATGGCCCGCATTCCGCTCGAGGACAATTTCAACGATGTCATCAACAAGGCCCAGCGCGGCCTGAAGATTTCCGACGCCGATCTCGCGCAGCGTGCCGAAGTCACCGCCGAGGACTTGGCTGCGGTGAAGGCCGGCGAGCCGATCGATGCCGTGATTCGCCGCGTCGCGCGGCACCTGCGGCTCTCCCCCGCCGCGCTCGAAACCCTCGCGCACAAGCGCTGGTATCCCCAGCAGCCGATTTTTCCTGCGGGCTTCGCGGCATTCAATACCCCTTACGAGGACATGACCGTGAACAGCTACCTCATCTGGGATGCGCGCGCGAAAATCGCCGCGGCCTTCGATACCGGCGCAACGTGCGAGCCCATGCTTGATCTCTTGCGAGCCGAAAAGCTGCGACTCCAATACATTTTCCTCACCCACACCCACGAGGATCACATTGCTGATCTTTCTCGATTTGCCGCAGAAACAAAGGCCGAGGTCTGGGCAAATGAGCTTGAGCCGGCGCCCCTCGCCGGCGCGAAGGCGTTCAAGGAAAACGCCCACTTCCACCTCGGCCCGATCGCGATCAAGACGCTGCTCACTTCCGGGCACTCGCCGGGCATGACGACGTATTACGTGACCGGCCTCAGCTGGCCGCTCGCGATCGTGGGTGACGCCGTCTTTTCCAGTTCGATGGGCGGCAGCGCGACGCACTTTGCCGAGCAATATCAGAATGACCTGAAAAAGATTTTTACCCTGCCGCGCGACACCGTGCTCGCCTGTGGTCACGGCCCGCTCACGACGCTTGCACAGGAAAAGACAAACAACCCCTTCTTTGCGCGCTGAAACGTTTCCGACCGCGCGTAGTCGCAGGCTTCCGCCATGCTTTCCCACCCCTTCTTCAGCTCGCGCGTGCTGATCGCGCTGGTCCTGCTCGGCTTACTGCCGTCCGTCCGCGCGCAAAACGCCGCATCCGCCTGGGTCTATTGCTACACCGAGCCGGGATTCCAAGGCGAAGTGTTTGCGCTCAATGAGGGAGCCAGCCTTGAGAACCTCGCGCTGGTCCGCGATTCACGCGGTCTGCCATTTAACGATCGCGTGCGCTCGGTGCAGCTCGCGGGCGCCGTCCGCGTGCTCGCGTTCCAAAACGCCGGCTTCGACGGCGCGAGCATCTGGCTCAACGGCGATGTGCCCGATCTTGGCGCTTTCTCAATCGACGCCACCGCACGCGGCTCGTGGGATCGCAAGATTTCCGCGATTCAGGTGCAGCCGGTCGCAGCAACATCGTCGTCTTCGCCCGCTGGGATCGGCGCGATGCCGAGCGCGTCGTTCGCGCCGCATATCGCGACATCTTGACCCGCGACGCCGACGGCCCCGGTCTGCGGCTCTACCTGAGCCGGCTCATCGAGGGTGGCTGGAATGAGGAGCAACTCCGCGACTCGCTCCGCCGCAGCGACGAATTCCGCCACCGCGATCTCGAAGCAATCATCCGGCGGGTTTTCCGGGAGGTGCTTGGCCGCGATCCGGATGCCTCCGGAATCGCCACCTACCAGCGCAGCCTCGGCCGCGGCATGACCGAAGCCGAGATGCGCGCGGATCTCGCGCGCAGCCGCGAGGGTGCGGAGCGCCAAATCGCCCTCGCGATCACCCGCGCCTACCGGAAAACGCTGCACCGCGATCCGGACGCAGGCGGGCTGGAAAGCTATACCAAGCTTATGCGACAAAAAGGCTGGTCGGAAAATGACGTGCGCAACGACCTGCGACACAGCGAGGAGGCCCGCAAGGTCCGCGGTGGCTGAGCGAGCAAATCGACCGCGTTAGGGCTTGCGACCGCGCGGCCGCCCGGGGAAAAAGCCGTGTGCCCCGCTCAGGTTTCCTGCTCTCGAAGTTGTGCCGCCGTGTCTTGCTTAGCGTCGGCTGTCTGGGCGCTCTCGGACTGGCGAACGTTGCCGACGCGAAGCCTTTGCAGGTTGGCGTCGAGCCCGGTGCCGAGCCGCTTTCGTTTGTGGATCAGCAGAACCGGCCGACGGGTTTCGCGATCGAAATCATGCGCGCCGTCGCCGCAGACCAGCACCTCGAAATCGAATTTATCGTCGAGCCATGGAGCCAGATTCTCGAGGACATCAAGTCCGGCCGGATCGATATCGTCCCCAACATGGCCTACGTGCCGGCGCGGACGGCGTTCGTAGATTACTCCACATCGCATCTGACCATGGAGGCGGACGTGTTCGTGAATCGGCACGGCCGGATCCCGGTCACGCTCGAAGACCTGTCAAAGCTGCGCGTGGCGGCTTCGGCCCGCAGCGTTTCCTACGAATATATCTTGAGGCGCGGCTGGACCACGACCGTCCTCGACTACCCGACCCTCAGCGACGGCCTGCAAAACCTCGACGCCGGTCGCTTCGACGCGCTCATCGCCACACGACTGATCGGCCTCGAGATTATCCGCAGTAGCCGGCTCGAAAACGTCCGCGCACTCAACTGGAGCATCCCGGACCTCAACTACGACATGCACATGGCAGTTCGCGCCGGCAACCGCGACCTGCTTTTCAAACTTAACCAAGGCCTGGCAAATATCCACGCCAACGGCTCCTACGATCGCATTTACGAAAAATGGATCGGTCCGCTCGACCCGCGTCACCTGCGACTGCGTGACGTGCAAAACTATCTATTGCCGCTGGCCGTGCTGCTCACCGCAGTCCTGCTCGTGATCGGAATCCAGCGCCGCCTGCTCGTGAGGGTCCGCCAGCAGGCCGACGCACTGCGCGAAAGCGAGGAGCGGCTGACCCTCGTCCTCGAAGGCAGCGGCGATGGCTTTTGGGATTGGGACGTAGGCACCGGCCGTTTCGCGCGCAGCGAACGCTGGGCCGCGATGCTCGGGTATTCGCTCGAAGAGATCCCGCCGACACTCGAAGGCGGCGGCCAGCTCGTGCACCCCGATGATCGCGCCGCGCACGAGGGTTGGCGCGACAAGGTCAACACCGGCGGCTCCGGCTCCTATACGATCGAATATCGCATGCGGACCAAGTCCGGCAAATGGCGTTGGATTCTCGATCGCGGCAAAGTTGTCGCGCGCGCCGCCGACGGCAAGCCGCTCCGCATCGCGGGCACGCACACCGACATCACCGAACGCAAGCTCACGGAGCAGGCGCTTCTGGAAAGCCGGTCGCTTCTCTCACGCTCGGCGCAACTGCTCGAACAGACGCAGTCCATCGCCCGCATCGGCGGCTGGGAATATGACATCGCAACAAAACAACTCTACTGGACCGACGAGACCTACCGTTTGCACGATCTCGAGCCGGGTGCGATTCAGCCCACCATGGAAACGGCGATCGCGTTCTATACGCCCGAGTCGCGAACCCAACTCGTCGCCGCCGCTCAACAAGCCTTCGAGCAAGGTGCCGGCTACGATCTTGAGCTCTCGCTCTTCACCGTCACGGGCCGACTCATCCGCGTGCAGACCACCGGACGCGTGGAACTCCGTGATGGCCGACCCGCGAAAATCAATGGCTCCTTCCGCGACATCACCGCCCAAAAGGATGCCGAAGAGGCGCAGCGCATCATGCAGCTCAAGATGCTTGAGACGCAAAAGCTCGAAAGCCTCGGTGTGCTCGCCGGCGGCATCGCCCACGATTTCAACAACCTCCTCACCGTAATCCTCGCCAACGCCACCGCGGCGCGGCGGACGAATCCCGCTGACCCGCACCTTGCACCGATTGAAACCGCCGCGCACCGCGCCGCCGATCTTTGCAACCAGATGATGGCCTATGCCGGCCACGGAAGCCTCACGGTGGAACACCTCGATCTCGGCCGGCTCGTGCACGACACGATGCGACTCCTCGAGGTTTCGATTAGCAAAAAATCCACCCTGCGCCTCTCCCTTGCACCCGATCTGCCCGCGATCGAGGGCGACGCCACGCAACTCCGCCAAGTCGTGATGAACCTCGTGATCAACGCCTCGGAGTCGCTGAGCGAAGAGCCCGGTGAAATTCGAGTCCGCACCCGTGTCGGCCAACCGAAGGATACACCCGCCGAGGCCGCGCATCTGTTCGAATTCCCACCCGGCGACGGCGTTTGTCTCGAAGTCGAGGACACGGGCTGTGGCATGACCCCCGAGACGATCGCCCGCGTTTTCGATCCCTTTTTCACGACGAAGTTCACCGGACGCGGCCTCGGGCTCGCGGCGACGCTTGGCATTGTGCGCACCCACCGCGGCGCGCTCACCGTCTCCAGCACGCCGGGTGGGGGATCAACGTTTCGACTTTTCCTGCCGATCGCCACCGATGAGCCCGTGCCGGCGCCCCCCGCGGCGCCACCCGTGGCAGCGTCGGGCGGCACGCTCTTGATTGTCGATGATGAACCGTCCGTCCGCCAGACAGCCGAATTGCTGCTACAGCACCACGGTTACACCACCGCGGTCGCGGCCGACGGGATCGCGGCCGTGAATCTTTTCCGGGCCACCCCCGATCGCTTCGACGCCGTGCTGCTCGACCTTACTATGCCGGGGCTCGACGGCGCCGAAGTGCTGCGCGAAATCCGCGCCCTCCGCCCCGCTGCGCGCGTCCTCGTGATGAGCGGCTTCAGCGAGCAAGATGTGCTTCACCGCCTCCGCGGTCTCGGCGCCGTCACGCTGCTCCACAAGCCCTTCACGCTTGATACGCTGCTCGCGAAAGTCGGCGAAGCCCTCGCACGCTGAGCCTCAGCCGCCGGTCGCGTGCCGCCAGTCGAGCAGCACCAGTTGCAGCAGCTTCCGACCGTTGAAGTGATTCCACTTCAACTCCACCGCCAAATCGATTGGTGCGCCCAGCGGCGGCAAACGGTGCGCGAGTTTCCACGCCACCCCGTGCAGCCGCCGGCCGCGCCCATCCTCGATGCTGAAGCGAAAATGAATTTCCTTAAAAACTTCCGGTCGGCCCGCGAGTACCACGCCGCGCACGCCGAACACCGGCTCGGGGTTGCCCTGCCCGAACGGATGCAGCCCATCGAGTTCGTCCATCAGCCGCTCGTTGAGCTGCTCCGGCGTGAGCCACGCCGCGATGTCGAGCTTCGCCTCGGCGATATCGCTGCCCGCGTGCGTGCGCACCGCTTCCGCGAAACGCGCTCGAAAATCCTCCACGTGAATCTTGGGCAGGGAAATGCCGACCGCCATCGGATGCCCGCCCCAGCTCGAAAGATTCGTGCAGCAGGTGCCGAGCACCTCGACCAGATTGAGCCCGTCGACGCTGCGTCCCGAGCCCTTCGCCATGTCGCCCTCGTTGCCCAGCACGACGCAGGGGCGGTTATATTTCCGCGTAACGCGGCCCGCCACGATTCCGACGACGCCCGGATGCCACTCCTCGTGAAACAGCACGATGCCCGGCAGCGCGGCAAACTGCGTCTCGATCAATTGCTCGGCCTGCTCAGTGATGCCGCGCTCAATGTCCTGCCGCTCGCGGTTGAAAGTGTCCAACTGCCGCGCGGTTTCCGCACAGAAGCTCGCGTCGTCGCTCACCAGCAGCTCGACGGAGAGTGCCGCGTCCGCGAGCCGGCCGCTCGCGTTGATCCGCGGCCCGAGGCGAAACGAAATATCCGTCGGCGAAATGCCCAGTGACGGCTTCACGCCCGCCACTTCCATCAACGCGCGCAAACCAGGCCGCTGCGTTTCCTCGAGGATGCGCAATCCGTGGCGCGCCAGAATCCGGTTCTCTCCGAGCAACGGCACCAGATCGGCGACCGTGCCGAGTGCCACGAGATCGAGATGATCCCTTAGCTTGATACGGAACGCCACCGGATTGTTATCGGCGCGCATGTGCTTGAGCAGGCCGTGGCACAACTTGAACACGAGGCCGACCGTACAAAGATGCCGCCACGCCGCATCGCCGTTCGTCTCGTCGGCCTCGACATGCGGGTTAATCAAAATCCCGTCGCTGAGCGGCTGCTCCTTCGAGCGGTGATGATCGACGACGATCACATCGATGCCCTGGGCGCGGAGGTAGGCGGCTTCGTCGTGCGAGTTGGTGCCGCAGTCGAGCGCGATGAAGAGTTTCGGTTTCCCCGCCTCTAGCGCGCGATCAATCGCGCTGCGGGAGAGGCCGTAGCCGTCCTCCGAGCGGCGCGGCACGACAAAGCGCGGGTTCAGTCCGAAGCGCCGAAGGATCATCACGAGCAGCGCCGTGCTGCTCACCCCGTCGACGTCATAATCGCCGAGGATCACGATCTCGTCGCGGTTCTCGATTGCGGCGCGGAGACGCGAAGCACCGGCCTCAAGGTTGCGCAGCAAAAACGGGTCATGCAGTGCGGCGAGCGCCGGCTGCAAAAAATCCTTCGCGCGCGGCGCGTCGGTGAGTCCGGCGCGGAGCAACAATTCCCCCATCACGCGGCTCACGCCCGCGTGTTTGCTCAACGCTTCGACCTCGGCGGCCGGGCGTGGCGTGTGGGTCCAGCGCATGGGCTCGGAGGTGGGGCCGGTTCTCTGAACCGGCCTGAGTTCCAGCTTGCGCCGGCCCAACCCAAGCCGGCTCGGAGAGCCGGCCCCACCTTCAAATTATTCCGAGGCCTTGCTGGCGCCCTGCCACTCGTATTTCGGCGCCACGTCTTCGTGGGCCTCGACGTGCTTCCGGTCGCCCTTGTGCCACCAGTAGAACACCTGCGCCGCGATGAAGATCGCGGAGAAGGTCGAGGTGACGATGCCGACCAGGAAGGTAAACGAGATGTCGCTGAGCGAGCTGCCCGGTGCCGAGAAGACGTAGAGCGAAAGCGCCGCGAGGAAGGTCGTGCTCGCCGTCATGATGGTGCGGGCAAAAACCTTGCGAATGGCAGAGTTAACGACATCGCGCAGCGAACCGGTCGGGTTATTTTTCAACTCCTCGCGGATGCGGTCGAAGACGACGACGGTCTCGTTGATCGAGTAGCCGGCGATACAGAGGATGGCCGCGACCATAGGCGCGTTGAACTGGTGGCCCGTCAGCACGAAGATGCCAATGGTCATCAGAATGTCGTGCAGCGTGGAGAACATCGCGCCGACGCCGAAGCCGAACTCAAAGCGGAACGCGATGTAGAGGAGAATCGTGGCCATCGAGATGGCCACCGCGACGAGCGCGTTCCATTCGATTTCCTTGCCGATTGAAGCACCCACATGGTTCTCACCGACTTTTTCGAGGCCGGCGTTCGGGAAGCTCTTTTGCAGCGCGGCGAACACCGTGGCGGATTTGCCCTCGGGCGTCTCGACGTTGAGCGTCTCCTTGCCGTTGCCACCGATGGCGCTGGTGTAGGTCGGGTTGACGTCGGTCACGCCCGCGGCCTTGGCCGTATCGCGAATCTGTCCGGCGTCGATCTTCGATTTGAACGCGAGCTGGATCGAATCACCACCGGCGAAATCGACGCCGTAAATTTTATTGCCCTGGAAGAGCACGTAGCCGAAACCGATCAACACGACGATCCACGAGCCAATGAAGGCGGGTCTGCCGAGTTTGACGAAGTCGGTGTGCAAATCGCCGAGCATGCGGCGCATCGTCATCTTCTTCAGCGTGCCCGACTCGGTCAGCATTTCCATGACCGTGTGGCCGGTGATCAGAACCGAGAAGAGCGTCGAGAGCACACCGATGAGCAGCGTGACACCGAAGCCCTTGATGGGACCGGTGCCCTTCCAGATCATGATGCCGCAGATGATGAGCTGCACGGCGTGGGCATCAAGGATGGTCCACAACGCCTTCGCGAAACCGGAGTCGTTCGCGGCCTGCAAGGATTTGCCCGCAGCGATTTCTTCGCGCATGCGCTCGAAGATCAGGATGTTCGCGTCCACCGCCATGCCCATGGTGAGCACGATACCGGCGAGACCGGGCAACGTGATCGTCGCCTGATAGAACGCCATGATGCCGAGGATTAGGACGATGTTGATCGCGAGGGCGAAGACGGCCACGAGGCCGCCCGTCGCGTAGAACGTCACCATAAACGCGGCCACCGCGGCGGCGCCAATGACGGTTGCGCGCACGCCGGAATCGACAGCGTCCTGCGCGAGCGAGGGTCCGACCTCGTATTGTTCTTTGACGATGAGCGGAAGATCGAGCGGGTTATTGAGGACGTTGGAGAGATTGATCGCTTCGCGATCGGTCATGTTGCCGCCGGAGATTTGGGCGGAGTCGCTGTTGATTTCCTCGCGGACGGTCGGCGCAGAGTAGAGCTTGCCGTCGAGCACGATGGCGAGGCGGCCGAGACGGCCGGCCTGCTGGCCACCGTCAGCGATCGCCTTCGTGACTTCGGCAAAGCGCTTTTTGCCTTCGCTGGTAAACTGGAGAATGACCTCGGGCTTGCCGTAGAGGTCGGGACGCGCGAACGAGTTCGAAATCGCGTTGCCGCCCATCTCAGGGATGCGCTTGACGAAGACTTCCTCGGTGAAGCTCTGGCCGTTGCGGCCTTCCTCATCGAGTGTGAGCACTTCGTAGCCGGGAGGCGTGTCGACGCCAGGGCCGGGCTGGAGCGTGGGGTGCACGATGCGGAAATCGAGGCGCGCGGGCTTCTTCACGTTGTCAACGACATCGGGGTTGTCGCGCGTGTTGAGGCTCGGGAGCTGGACTTCGATGCGGTTCGTGCCGACGGGACGAATGACCGGCTCGGCGACGCCAAACGCATTGATGCGGTTGCTGATAATTTCGATCGCCTTGGTGATTTTTTCTTTGCGCGCGTTGACGTCGTCGCCGGCCGTGCCGACGGCCTTTTCGTCAACCTCAAGCGTGATGGCCACGCCGCCCGCGAGATCGAGGCCGCGTTGCACGCGTCCCTTCGACCGGCGAAGAAGCTCGGTGAGGAGGATCGTGTTGCGCTTCTCGACGTTCTTCAGCGAATCCTCGAGGCGGATGTCGGGGAAGTATTGCGTGAGGTCGAGCTTACGGTCGTGACCGAGCTGGCGGAGCGCGACGTATTCGCTGAGGGCCTGGCCGTTTTTCTTCAGCGCGACGGCTTCATCGAGGAGCTTCGAGAACTCCGCCTGCTTCGCCGTCGCATGCGAACGGGCATAGTCGGCGAACGGGACATCTTGCAGCGGAATCAGCTCTGTCGCCGCCCACGCGAGGAGCGCGAGCGAGAGCAGAATCTTCCAGAGGTTGCGTTTAAGCATGGGTCGTTTGGGTTTGTTTTTGTTTAAAAAATCAGGGGCGGGTGCACCGCGGCTCGCGCCGCACCGGCGCGCAAAGCGAAATCACTTCTTGTCGGCTTTCGCGGCCTCGGACGCCTGTGACTTCACGACGGTCTGCACGAAGGCCTTGCCAAGCTCGATCTTAGTGTTGTCGGCGATGCGCACGACGAAACGATCATCCTTCACGTTCGTGATCGTGCCGAAAATGCCGCCGGTCGAAATTATTTCGTCACCAGACTGGAGCGCGGCGAGCATCTTCTCGTGCTCCTTCTGCTTCTTGCGCTGCGGGGCGATGAAGAGGAAATAGAAGCCGCCCATCAGCAAAATCGCCGGCAGCATCCCCACGATCATTTGCGCGGGACCACCTTGGGCGGGCGCGGCGGATTGGGCGAGAAAGGAGCTGGCGTCGATCAACGAGGACATTTTCGGCATTGCGTGTTGAGGGATTTGGAAAAAGAAAACGCGCATCTAACTGATTCGCGCCCGTCGAAAGCAAGCCATAAGTCCCCCTCCCCCGCACCGCGTTGAAAAACAAACCCTCTGCCGCCTGGTCGGCCGCCAAGTCCGAAGAGCATTACGGCTTCAAACGCTGGGGCTCCGGGCATCTCTCGGTCGATGACGAGGGCTTCGTCAAGGTGCAGCCGCTGACTGATGGCCGCGGCATCCGTGTGCTCGACGTCATCAACGAGGCCCTTGGCATGAGCCTCAAGGCCCCGATGGTTATCCGGTTTCAGGACCTGCTCCGCCACCGCGTCGTCCAGCTCAACCAGGTTTTTCTCAAAGCAATCAAGGAAGAAGGCTACAAGGGCGAGTATCGAGGCGTCTTCCCCAACAAGGTCAACCAGCTCCGCGAGGTCGTCGATGAAATCGTGGCCGCCGGCAAAGAGTTCAACTTCGGACTGGAAGCCGGCTCGAAGCCCGAACTCATGATTGCGCTCGCGATGCACGAAGGCACCCAGCGCCTCATCATCTGCAACGGCTACAAGGACCACGACTACATCCGGCTAGCCCTCCTCGGCCGCAAGCTCGGAAAGAAAATCATTATCGTCGTCGAACAGCTGTCCGAAATCGACGACATCATCCGCCTGTCCGCTGAGACGGGCGTGAAGCCCATGATCGGTTTCCGTGCCAAGCTGCAGACGCGCGGCGAGGGGCGGTGGGCGACCTCCACCGGCGACAACGCCAAGTTCGGCCTCAACACCGCGGAAATTCTTTTCGCCTGCGAAAAGCTCCGCGCTGCCAAGCTCACGTCCACGCTACGCCTCGTGCATTTCCACATCGGCTCGCAGGTGCCTAACATCCTCACGATCAAGAACGCCGTCGTCGAAGCGACGCGGTTCTACTGCCAACTCGCGAAGATGGGTTTCCCGATGGGCTACCTTGATGTCGGCGGCGGCCTCGGCATCGACTACGACGGCTCGCGCACGAACTTCGAGTCGTCGATGAACTACTCGATGGAGGAATACGCGCGCGACGTCGTCTTCAACATCCGCGAAATCTGCACGTCGTCCGGCGTCGCCGTGCCCGATATTGTAAGTGAGTCGGGCCGGGCCGTCGTTGCGCAGCAC
>CAITWF010000028.1 GCA_903896015.1 uncultured Opitutia bacterium
CGCCAACTGGCGCACCGTCCAAGCCACGCTGCGACAAATGCAACGCCTCAGCCGCCAAGTGCTCTTTACGACCATCCCGGGTACCCAGCGTCGCAAGCGGCTCAGCAAGAAAACTTTGGGGCTTACTTAAGCGCCATTCAGGACTGACCTCACGCTGCAAACCGAATTTCGCCCGGCAAGTAGGATTTTACCCTAGCCGCGCCGAATCTCCGAGCCCTGGAAC
This sequence comes from uncultured Opitutia bacterium, assembly GCA_903896015.1. Taxonomy (GTDB): domain Bacteria; phylum Verrucomicrobiota; class Verrucomicrobiia; order Opitutales; family Opitutaceae; genus CAITWF01. The sequence goes on from CAITWF010000028.1 coordinate 224, forward strand.
CGGATCTGGATCCGGTAAACTTTCTTCACGCGGCAGGTGATTTGACCGGTCGCGGCATCGAACTTTTCCGGGATCTCGATCTTGTGGAGGTCGACGACGGCGTGGAAGCCGCGCTCGGAAAACACGTCGATCAGCATCGCGAGAGCGGTCGCGTCCTCCAGCAGCGGCTCCTCGGTGTTGACGTGCGCGGCCCCCGAGATCGCGTGGCGCTGCACGATGGGCATGACTTTCTTACGGATAAAATCAACGACGCGGCCGAACAGTTCCGGTTGGCCGAATTCGTAGCTGTCGAGCCGCTTCACCAGCTCTTGTCGGGCGTGAACGATAATTTCGTTGGCCACCGGCACGTGTCGCAGCCGATCGACCGTGCGCGGATCGAGCTCGAGAGTGCTTTGATACTCGAGTTCCTGAAGGATGTTTTGCTCCACCTCCACCAGTGAGCCCTGCGCGTTGATGAAGTGGTAATGGAAGATTTCCTTGAGCGATTGGAGCGCCTCCCACGTCTGCTCCTTGAAAACGCGGTAACGGCGTTGGGCGAGTGTCTGGTCGTGATCGGTCGGGCGATCCTCAAGGAGTTCGCCGACGCCGGTGCGGCGGACTTCGTCGTTGTGCACTTTCGTCTCGCGGCCGCGTTTCAACTGACGCGCGATCGACTCCTTTTCGTCGACGAACAGCACCATGATGTGGATGGTCGGCTGGCGGAAGTGGATGCTGAGGGGCGTGCCGTAGAATTCGCGGCGCAGCGAGTGCATCTTGTCGACGAGCATCTTCAAACACTCGACTTGGACGTGCGTGCGCGGGAAGCCGTCGAGGATGACGCCATCGTGGTATTCGGGACGGATCAGCTGGCGCAGCAGCAACCCGATTACCTCGCGATCGCCGACCATGTTGCCGGCGTTCTTGAGGGCGCGGGCCTCGGGCGAATCGAGCAAAGCGCTGATGACGATGGGGCCGCAGGTTAGGCCGCGGCTTTTCGCGATGAAAGCGGTGTTGGTGCCCTTGCCGGCGCCGGGCGCACCGCCGAGGAGGATGATTTCCTTGGGGAACCGCAGGTTTTCGCGGCCAAAGTCCGCCTCAAGGTCTTGCCAGACGGAGCTGAAGATGAGTTGGGCGTCCTTGATTTCGAGATCGGTGACCTTGGGCGTCAACGGCGGCGGCGTGCTGGCAGCATGGGGGAGGCTGGCTTGGGACATAGTGTCGGATGTAGACGGCGGCGCAGAAAAGCTCCACACAAGAAAAATCCGCCCGTCAGGCGGCGGTCCACGGAGGTGGAAAATTTTTTCACGTGCGCGGAACTGTGTGCCAACAGCGGCGTCTATCTGCGCAACAGTTCATGCGGGCTTAGCCCGTTGAGCTGTTAAGTTGAAGCTGGACCTGGCGGGGTCGCGCAAGCGGCCCCGCCTTGTTTTTCTGTCATTGCGGGGAGCGCAGTGACGAAGCAATCCATCATCAGGCCAAATCCTACCCTCCGCCCATGCCGTTGCGCCTCCTCATCGTCGACGACGAAGCCAGCATCCGCAAAACTACGCGCATCGCCGTCGAATCAGCCGGGCATACCGCCGCCGAGGCTCCCAACGCCCTTCGCGCGCTTAAGGCGATCGAGGAGGAGGGGTTCGACGCCTGTTTTCTCGACTTGAAACTCGGCGCCGACGACGGACTTGACACGCTCGCGAAGCTCCTCGCTGCGCAGCCGACGCTCGCGGTCGTGATTTTCACCGCCTACGCCAACATCGCCACCGCGGTCGAGGCGATGCGACGGGGAGCTTTCGACTTCATCCCGAAGCCCTTCACGCCCGATCAGATTCGTGGCGTGCTCGCCAAAATCGAAAAGACCCGCACGCTTGAATCGCGTGTGCGCTCGCTCGAGGGCGAACTCGCCCGCGAGTCTCCGCCCGTCGCTCTCGCGTCGGCCGACCTGGCGACGGAGCGCGCGTTCGAGATCGCGTTCAAGGCCGCCGACTCCTCCGCCAGCATCCTCATCCTCGGGCCGAGCGGCACGGGCAAGAGCGTGCTCGCCCGCGAAATCCACCACCGCAGCGCACGGCGCGACGCCGCGTTCGTCACGATCAGCTGCCCGTCGCTCTCGCGCGAGCTGCTCGAAAGCGAGCTCTTCGGCCACGTGAAAGGATCGTTTACCGGCGCTGTAGCCGACACGCTTGGCAAAGTCGCCGCCGCCGACGGCGGCACGCTCTTCCTCGACGAAATCGGCGAGCTGCCGCCGGAACTGCAGCCGAAACTTTTGCGGCTGCTCCAGGAACGCGAATACGAACGCGTCGGCGAGGCGAGACCGCGCCGCGCCAACGTCCGCGTAATCGCCGCGACGAACCGCCCGCTCGCCGACGAGGTGAAGGCCGGCCGCTTCCGAGAGGATCTGTTTTATCGGCTGAACGTCATCACCGTCGCTCTGCCCGGCCTGCGTGATCGTCCCGCCGATCTCGCGGGCTTCGCGGAAAGCTACAGGAAGTTTTTCGCGGCCCGGCTCGGAAAAAAATCACGGCGTTCGCGCCGGCCGTCTCCGTGGCCTTCGCGGGCTACCCGTGGCCGGGCAACCTCCGCGAGTTGCGCAATGTGATCGAGCGCGCGACGATTCTCTCGGCCGGCCCGGCGATCGAGCTGTGCGATCTGCCGGAAGAGTTTGGGCTGAAACCCGATCCCGCGATCGCGGTCGGTGCACGTGTGACGCTCGACGCGCTCGAAACCGAACACCTCAAACGCATCCTCGCACTCTCGCACAACCTCGACGATGCCGCCAAAACTCTCGGCATCGATCCTGCGACGCTCTACCGCAAGCGCCAGAAACTCGGTCTCCTGTAAGGCGGGGTCGCCGCAATCCGCGCTTTCATGCTCCGCACGCGTCTTATGCTCGGCCTCGTCCCGCTCCTGTTGCTCGTCGTCGGCACCGGCCTCTACTCGATCAACGTGAGCCGCGAACTCGCTGGGTCGCTCTCGCGCGACCTCGTCAACAACTACCGCGCAATCGCCGCCTGCCAGCAGATGCGCGCTGCCGCGAATCTCATGAGCGCACTCGCCGATGCGCTCGGCGGCGAGGTGGGCGACGCGAAGCGAAGCTTGGAGACCGAGCGCGCGAAATTCCGGCAAGACCTGATGGGCCAGGCCGCCTCGTCCGCCGGATCGCCGCGCGCGGTGCTGGTGGCAACGCTCGACGATGCCTTTCAACGCTTCAGTGCCGCCGCCGAGCGACGCCTCGCGTTTGGCGGCATGACAGGATCGCGCGACGAACTGCAGCAAAAATCCGCCGCTGCTGGCGGCGTGCTCCGCGCGATCGAAGAACTCCAGCAGTGGGACGCCGCCGCTGCGCAACGCACGGCCGCGCGTGTCGCCGATCTCGCTCAGACCACCGAGCGCGTGCTGGTCATCGCGATCGTCGTGGCGTTTGTGCTGGCGGCCTTGATCGCATGGCGGCTTGCACGCTCGCTGCTTGGGCCGATCCAGGCGCTTACGGCGTCGGCCGTCGCCGTCGGCGACGGCGACCTCGATCGCGTCGTGCCGGAGGTTTCAGGAGACGAACTCGGCCAGCTCGCGCGCGCCTTCAATACGATGGCCGCGAAATTGGCGGCCTACCGCGAAGCCACACTCGCGAAGGTCCTTCGTACGCAGCGCACGATGGAGGCCACGCTGACTTCGGCGCCTGATCCGGTGTTCGTCGTCGCCCGCGATGGCACGGTGGAGATTCGCAACCCCGCCGCCGAGCAACTCCGGATCGCGGCGGTTCCCGCCGCACTCGCGGAGCCGCTCGCGCAGGTGCTGGCGACTGGCGAGCACTACTTGCCGACCGACTACAGCCGCGCGGTCGCGCTGCGTGTGGCGCGCGAGGACCGCCACTACCTCCCGCGCATCCTTGCGATCGGCGACAAGCTCACGGAGTTCAAGGGCGCGGCGGTGATTTTGCAGGATGTGACAAAATTCCGGCTGCTCGATGACGCCAAGACGAACCTCGTCGGCACCGTGAGCCACGAGCTGAAAACGCCGCTCACGAGCCTGCGATTGGCTGTCTATCTTTTGCTTGAACAGAAACTCGACGGCTTCACCGCGACGCAACGCGACCTGCTCGAAACCGCACGCGACGAAGCCGATCGGCTGCTCCGCATTCTCGACAACCTGCTCGATCTCGCGCGGCTCGAAGCCGGTGCCGCCACGCTCGATCGCGCCGCGACGAGCGTGGCCGCGTTGCTCGCTCCGATCGCGGACGAGGCGCGGGGCTTTTGCAGCGCTGCCGGGCAAAAATTGATCCTCGCGATCGCGCCCGGATCCGAGACGCCGCGGCTCGCAGTCGACCCGGCGCGGTTGCGCCACGTGTTCATGAACCTTCTGACCAACGCTTCGAAATACTCGCCACCCGGTGGCACGATCACCCTGGCGGCGACGATCGCCGAGGGGAATTTTGTGCGTTTCGCGGTGCGCGACGAGGGGCCGGGGATTCCGGCCGAATCCGTTGCGCGCATCTTCGATCGATTCTATCGCGTGCCGAACCAGGAGAAAACCGGTGCGGGTCTCGGCCTCGCGATCGCGCGCGAGATCGTCATCGCGCACGGCGGCAGCATCGGTTGCGCGAGCGAGCCCGGCTGTGGCGCGGAGTTTTATTTCCTGCTGCCGTTGCCCGCTACGTCTTCCGGTGGATGATTTGCGGCGCGGTTTCCATCTGGCCGCGCGTGACGCCGAGCTGGTTGAGCAATTTTAGTTCGCGCCAGAGATCGGCGCCGGTGATTTCGCCCCGGATGAGCTGCGCATAGCGTGCGAGCGTGCGCGTGACTTCGTCGGCGCTCTCGTTGACGAACTCCACACGAAAGCTGCGCGCGCCGAGCTCGATCAGGCGGGCGACATACTCGGCGCCCGTTTGCGCGCGGTTGTTGAAGACGGTGTTGCGGCAGCCGGCGTCGGCCTTGAGCGGCAGTTCCGCTCCCACGCGATCGCGAAGTGCGACGCGATGGGTGTCACACGGGCGGCCGCAGTCGCGGTAGTCTTTGCCGGTCGAGAGAAACGCGCAGAAGACGCAGTGCTCCATGTGAAACATCGGCATGTGCTGATGCACGGTGATGTCGAACCACGAACCGGGCGCAGCGGCGAGCAACGCCTCGAGCTGCGTGATGTTGAGATCGTAGCTGGCGGTGACCCGCTCAAGTCCGTAGCGACGGAGGAAATAGTCTGCCGTCCAAGGGTTCGCGACGTTGAGTGAAAAATCCCCGCGCTTCCGATCACCGGCAAAGAACGCGAGGTGGTCGTAGTTGCGGACGAGGTAGCCGTCGGCATCGCACGAGCGGACTTGCTTGAGGATCCATTCCTCGCCGGGTTTGAAGATGCGCGGAGCCGCGACCCAGATGCTACTGGATTTTTGGTTTTTCGATTCTCGATTTTGGATCTCCGAGGATTGCAGCGCGCGGAAGCGCGCAACGGCGTCGCGATAGTGCTTCGGGTTTTCGAATTCGCAGTAGAGGGTTCGGGCGCCGGCGGCCCAGGCGGCGTCGAGCTGTTCGAGCAGGCGGATGACGGCGATCAACTCCGGGGCGCACGGCGCAGCGTTTTTTCGGTCTTCGAAGACAGGCGACTGAAACGTGAGTGTGTTCCAGCGCTGCGGCGTGGCGCGGAGTTTTTCCAATTCGGCGGCGGCGTCGCGGCGGAGGCGGTTGAGTTCGCTGACGGGCAGAATCACGTCGCCTTCGAGAAAAGATTTGAGTTCGCCGAGCTGGAACGGCGTGCCGCCGAGCCGGCCGAGTTGATTGCGGAGTTTTTCAGTGGTGAGCGGCTGCTTCTCCGCGACGGCGAGCGGGAAGGACGATTCGATTTTTGCGACGTGGCCGTGGCCGTCGTTGAGCACGAGGGTGAGCGGAGTGCCGGCACGGCCGTGGACTTCAAGGGTGATCGGGCGCTGAAAATGAATTTTCCCCTCGGCAAACGTCGTGCGCACTTCGCGGTCGAGGGCGGGATCGTTCGTTTTCCAGAGGCGCTGTCCGGGGCGGACGCGACGCCAGTCAATGTCGCCGTGACCGAAGCGGAGCGTTGCCGCTGAGCCGTGGGCTTCAACTTGGTAGACCCGGCCGCCTTCCTCGCGTTCGTCGGGCCGGCCGGCGTCGAACACGATGCCGTCGCCGGGTTTGAGCGGTGCGGCGAGTTGCAGCGTGACGGATTCGCTCTGTACGTGGGCTACTTCGCCGAGGAAGACGCCGCGCTTCGTGCTGAAGCGGCCGTGAGCGAGCTCCTGGTTGTTGATGCCGCGGAACCAGCCGGTGTAGAGACCGCGCGAGAAACTCATCTCGAGTTCGTAGCGCGCGGACCGCGCCTCAAATTGTGGCACCGCCCCGCCCGTGAGATCGGCCATCACTTTATCGAGCGCTTGGCGGTAAACCCGCGTGATGCTCGCGACGTATTCGGCAGATTTCAATCGGCCCTCGATCTTCAGCGACGCGACACCGGCGCGCACGAGATCGGGTAGCACATCAAGACCTGTGAGGTCCTGCGGGCTGAGCAGATAGCGGCGATCGCCGAGCGGAACTTGCACGCCGTCAGAGATGAGTTCGTAGGGGAGGCGGCAGGCCTGGGCGCATTCACCGCGGTTGGCGGAGCGCCCGCCGAGCGATTCGCTTGTGAGACACTGGCCAGAATAGGCGACGCAGAGCGCGCCGTGGACGAAGACTTCGAGCGGGAGTGAAACGGTCGCCGATTTTTGCGAGTCGCGGATCGCGGCGATTTCCTTGAGGGAGTTTTCGCGAGCGAGGACGACGAGTTGGGTGCCGAGCTCCCGCGCAAAGTCCACGCCGGCTGCGCTCGTGATCGTCATCTGCGTCGAGCAATGGATCGGGAAATCCGGCGAGAGGAAGCGGATGATCCGGCAGAGGCCGATGTCCTGTACGATCGCGGCGTCGGCGCCCGAGGCGATGATGCTGCGTGCGAAGTCGGTGGCGTTAGCAAGCTCGTTGGTGAAGACGAGGGTGTTGAAAGTGACGTAGCCTTTCACGCCGCGGCGGTGGAGAAACTCCATGAGCGCCGGCAAGTCGGCCTGAGTGAAATTTTTCGCACGCATCCGCGCGTTGAAACGCTCAAGCCCAAAATAAATCGCGTCGGCACCGTTTTCGACGGCGGCGCGGGCGCACTCCCAATCGCCGGCGGGGGCGAGGAGCTCGGGGCGGACGGGCGCATTCATGTCAGATGGCGGCTTCGACTGTCACCAAGTCCTCCGCGGTTTTCTTCGCGGCGGGAGAGGAGACGTGTGGCGCCGCGGCGCGGAGCTCGACGGCGAGGAGCACCGTCAAAATGAAAAACGCGATCGCGACCCAGCCGAGCGTCGGGTAGCCGACGAGATGGCCGGTGGAATCTTGGGTGACGAAAATTCCAGCGAGGACATTGGCGAGGCCGCTCGCGGCTTGTTGGACGGCGGCGTTGACGCTCATGAAGCCGCCGCGGTAGCGCGCGGCGACGGCGTTGGTGACCATCGCCATCGCGGGCGTGAAGCGGCTCGACATCGTGACCATGAACGCCGCCATCACTACGCACGCCGTGGCGACCGAGGAGGGTCCGAGCCGCGTAAGAATCAGGACGACGATCACGGCGCACGCTGACATCCAGGCGAGCAGTTTCAACTTGTCCATGCGATCGCTCAGGCGGCCGATGATGGGCATCGACACGATGCTGCACAGTCCGCCTGCGCCATAGGCGTAAAGGAGCTGGAATTGAGTGAGGCCGGCGTTCGCGACCATCGAGGGAGCAACGAACGGAATCAGGGAGCCGCCCGCCATCACGAGCACAGCGCCGACGGCGAATGCGCGCAGGTGCACGCGGTGTGAGAGAATCTCGCGCATCTGACGCCATGGCTGGTGTCCTTGCACAGCGGTGCGGAGGTGTGGCAACGCGATCGCGCCGAGAATGAGGTTCACGCCCGCCAGACCGCCCAGCATAAAGAACGGCGCGTGCCAGCCGGACTTGCTCGCGAGAAAAATTCCCGCGGGCACGCCGAGCACGGAAGCGACCGCGAACGAAGTCATCACAAAGCTCATTGCACGCCCGCGGCGCTCGGGCGGGACGATATCGCCGACCATCGCGACGACCATTGATCCGGCAAGCCCTCCGAACGCGCCGGCCGCAAAGCGCGCCGCGAGCAGCCAGTGATGCGTGGGCGCCAGCCCGCACGCAAACGTCGCCAGCCCGAAGCCCGCATAAAGCACGAGCAGCGATCGCTTGCGATCGAAGCGATCGAGCACGAAGCCACCGGCGAAACCAAAGATCGCGGCCGAGAGTCCGTATGCCGCGACGAGGTGGGTGAACTGCGCGGGCGTGATATGGAACACGTCCATGAGTTGTGCGCCCAGCGGCATCATGATCATGAAGTCGAGCACGTGCGTGAACTGCACCGCTCCGAGGGTGAGGAGCGTGGCGCGTTCGCGGCCCGGTGTGAGGGCGTGGTGCTGGTCGGGAGCGGACATGAAGGGCGGAGCGTTGGCGTTTTTGGCGAAAGCGCAACCGTCAGGTGGTCGTGGCGGCAGGCTCAGTGGGTCGCGATTGTTCGCGGAGCAGTGCGAGAAACTGTTCCGCCCCGCGGCTCTGATAGCGCTGCAAATGACGGATGATCGCGATTTCGCGGGTAGGCGCCGCGCCCGTCAGCCGGAGGTAAGTGAGGGTGTTGCGGTCGTCCGGGCGGCGTGCGACTTCGGGCAGAATTGAAATGCCGAGCCCCATCGCGACGAAGAGCTTGAGGGTGGTGACTTGCGCGCAGCGGTAGCCGATCTTTGGTGCGAAATTATGGTCACCGAAAAATCCGCTGATTTGTGCAGCGAGCGTGCTTGAGTCGCCCATCGAGACGAAGGTTTCCTCGGCGAGATCCTTGAGACTTATCTCGGGGCGACTGGCGAAAGGATGGCTTTTGCCTACGACGAGCAGCAGTTGTTCGGTGAGCAACGGCTCGATCGAGAGACGCGGGTCCTTCACCGGCAGCGTCACCACCGCGAGATCAAGATCGCCTTCGACGACGCCGCGGACGAGGTCGGAGCGAAAGTCCTCGCGGGCGTAAATCTGGAGATTCGGATGCTGCTCGTGGCACCTCGCGATCACGGGAGCGAGCAGGTAGGGCATAATCGTCGGCACGGCGCCCACGGTGATCCGGCGGTCGAGCGACGGGTGGTCGCTCAGTTCTTTGGCGGCGTTGTCGACCTCGAATAGAATTTTCCTGGCACGCTCAAGAAAAGTAGCTCCCGCCTCGGTGAGCACGGCTTTCCGGCCAAGGCGATGGAAAAGCTTATGCCCGACCTCGCGCTCAAGATTCAGGATTTGTTGGCTGAGAGAAGGTTGAGTGATGTGACTACGCTCTGCGGCACGGGTGAAATTTCCCGTATCGGCAACCGCGACAACGTAGCGAAGTTGGTCTAGTTCCATAGGTAATGGCAATGGAAACAATAGAATAACACGATTTCAACTATCGAAGTATGTGACGTATACTAGGTCCATCGAGCCCTTCGTGGGTTCGCTTACTGAAAGACAAATACATCATGAAGAATAACATCACAACTCAAGCGGCCCTCCTCGGCGTCATCGCTACCGCTACCCTCGTGCTTTCTGTTCGTTCCCATGTCGGTGTGGATTCAATCGTCGGCTTCGGCAGCATCCTCGGATTGCTGGGCGTCGCCGCGATGGAATATGGCATCACGTGGAAGCGGGCGCTGGGCCGGTAACTAAAGACCGTTCCCAAGTCAGAAAACTCCAACAGGGGTCCGGTGCAAACCGGGCCCCTTTTTATTTTCCGCCGCAGAGAGCCGTGCGATGGGTTGAACAGTTTTTTTTTCGCCCGGTCTTAGACAAACCATTCCGGCCATGACGCTCTTCAGGCAAACAACGACCCACTCCGACCACATGGAGGAACCCCCCCACGATGACACCTGGAAAAAATGGTTTCAGCTTTACGGCCCGAAACTGCTGCTCTGCGCGCGGCAGTGGACGCGATCGCTCGCGGACGCCGAGGACGTCGTCCAAGAAGCTTTCGTCCGCTTCTGGCGTCACCAACGCAATCTGCCGGGTGAGCCGATGGCGCTCCTCGTCACGTCGGTGCGCCGCGCCGCCTTCGATCTCGCGCGCCGCGAAACGCGCCGCACCGCGCGCGAAGATCGCGCCATGGCTGACTCCGACGACCACGTGCCAGTCTTCGATGCCGCGCTCGACGGCGACGAGCGCCGCGATGCCCTCGAGGCTGCGCTCAAGCGCCTGCCGGCCGAGCAGCGCGAGGTCCTCGTGCTCAAGATTTGGGGCGAACTCACGTTCGACGAAATCGCCCGCCAACTCGACATTCCACCCAACACCGCGGCGTCGCGCTACCGCTACGCGCTGGCCGCACTTCGCCGCGAACTGAGCGCTGCCGACTGCCATGGATGACGATCTGCAACAACTCGAAGCCGAACTGAAACGCCTGCGCCCCGCCGCGCCGACACGCGATTTCCTCGCCCGCGTCGCCCGCGAACTCGACGAGCCCGTAGCGATCAAGCGGCCCGCCCGTCGAGCCTTGCCGCCCTGGTGGCTCTGGGCCGGTGCACTGCCCGTCGCCGCTGCGCTCGCCGTCATGATTGCGATCGCGGTGCGCCCTCGCATTTCACCCGCAGCGCAAGTCCAGCCGCTCGCGGTCACTGCACCCGCGTCGGCGAAACTGACACTGGCCGAGGAGTTGGTCGCGGAGTCAGCGGCAACATTCAAACCTGTCGCGGCGGAAAACGTTCTCTTGGCCGCGCAGGACGAGGGTCTCGTTACCCTCGAAGACGGCACGCCCGCCCGCCGCCAGCGCCTCAACTACGTCGACACCATTACATGGAAAAATCCGCGCACCAACGCCTCCGTCCGCTGGACCGTGCCGCGCGAGGAAGTCCGCGTCGTCCCCGTCAAGTTCCAGTGAGTCACTCTCACTCCCTTCAAAAGTCTAAACCCGCCTCTTATGAAAACGTCCTTCCGTTATCTCCTCCCGATTCTTGGCTTTGCGCTCACACTGCCTGCGCTGCGCGCTGACGATCAGACTGCTCCGCCCGCGCCAAAGGAAGATAAGAAAGGCCTGCGCGTCGTCTCCGGCCCCGATCGTCACACCATCATCAGGCGCATCAGCGCCGGCGAAATGGAGTCAGGCACATTCCTTGGCGTCGAGACGGTGCCCGTCTCCGCTACACTGACCGCGCAACTCGGACTTCAGGAAGGCGCCGGCCTTGTCGTCAACCATGTGGTGTCCGACAGCCCCGCCGCCACTGCGCTCAAGCAGCACGACATTCTGCTTAAGCTCGATGACCAAATGCTGATCGAGCAGCGCCAACTCGCCGTGCTCGTGCGTGGTCACAAGGAAGGCGACGAAGTCACGCTCACGTTTCTCCGCGCTGGCAAGCAGTCCACCGCCAAGGTGAAGCTCGCGAAGCACGACGTGCAAAAACTCGGCCTGGAAATGGTTCCTGCGCTGCCCGGCCCCGGTGGCAATGCCAACGCATTTGGCTTCGCCGCAGGCCCGGGAAATTTCGACGCGCTCGCCGCGCTGCCCGGCCAGATCACGAACCAGGACGACGTCAACCGCCTGCTCAGCCTGATCGATGGCGGCATGCAGCCCGGCATGCAGCGCATGAACATCGTCCGTAGCGCGGGCGGCCCCGGCGATCGCACGATTAACGTCACCGTCAACACCGGCGACAGCCACATCGCGCTGAGCGACGACAAAGGCTCACTCGATCTCACGATGCAGGGCGGCAAGAAGGCGCTCGTCGCGAAAAACGCGCAAGGAGAGCAGGTCTTCGCCGGCCCGATCGACACGCCTGAGCAACGCAAAGCGCTGCCCGAAGACGTGCGCGGCCGGCTCGAGAAGCTCGAAGACTCCACCCAGTTCAGTTTCAAGACTGACGGCGATTTCAAGGGCGCGGAAACGAAAATCGCCGCACCACGCGGCCAGGGTGTTTCGGCGCCCGCGAGCCCGGTCACGTCGACCAGCGTCACGCTCTCTTTCTAAGCGGTTGCTTAGTTCTGTTGGTGTCAGAACAAACCGCGGAGCCAGTTGTGTGGCTCCGCGGTTGATTTTCTCCGGGTGGCAAGCCGGACCGTTCAGCTGACGGCTTGAAGCTCGCCGCTCGGCGGCCGTTTGAGGAACGCCGCCGAAATCAGAGAAATAACCGTGCCGAAAAACATGCCGCCGAGAAAACCAAACGCCATTTGCGCGGGCAGCTTCATGAAGGGTGCGCTCATTTTTTGCACTTGCTCGATCTTTTCGGCGCTCAGGCCCTTGGCCTCCAGCTGATCGGCTTGCGACTGGATGATCACCTCGGTGAAGTGCGGGTTGATTAAGCCGCCGTAAACATAGGTCGTCGCGACGCTGATGAGCGCGGCGAAGAGCGTGATCATCACGCCGGCGCCAAGCGCGCTGCCGTAGCCGAACGGCTCCGCGGCGCGCACCTGCGCCCGCCGCGCCTTGATCCCAAGCACCGTGCAGATGATTCCGATTGCGAGTCCGCCACAGCCGCCGATCCACTGCGCCGCGCTGAGCTTCGCCGGATCAGAGTGAAAGCCGAGGATGTAGAGCACGAGCACGACGACAAAGTTGGCACCTGCGATTGCCGCGCCGTAAGTGAGGTAAGTTTTCATGCGCGCCGAGCGTGCAGCTTCGAGCGGTGAAAACAACCCCTCCGTGTCCGCCGGCCAATCGGCAGGATGAGCGGCGGTCAGCGACGGTTGTCGCCGTCGATCAGCCGGCCGAGGCCGCCGAGCACGGAGCCCTCCTCGCGATCACCGCGGCCGGTCTGCGGGGCGGCAGCGATCACGCGGCCGGCGAGCCGCGAGAAGGGCAGCGACTGCAGCCAGATTTTTCCCGGCCCGCGCAGTGTTGCGAAGAACAGGCCCTCACCGCCAAAGAGTGTATTCTTGATTCCGCCTACGAACTGGATGTCGTAGTCGACACTCGGCTGAAATGCCGTGATGCACCCCGTGTCGATTTTCAGCACCTCGCCGGGTGCGAGCGTGCGCTCGTAGAGCGCGCCGCCGGCGTAGATGAAGACGAGTCCTTCGCCCTTCAGTCGCTCGAGTATGAATCCTTCGCCGCCAAAAAAGCCCGTGCCGAGTTTTTTCTGAAACGCGATGTCGATCGTCACGCCCTTCGCGGCGCAGAGAAACGATTCCTTCTGCGTGATCAATTCGCCGCCGAGATCGCGCAGACTCACGGGAATGATTCGGCCGGGGATCGGCGCACCGAACGCGATACGACGCTTCGTCGCGCTCTGATTCTGATAAACCGTCATGAAGAGCGACTCGTGCATCAGCAGCCGCTTGCCCGCGCCGAGCAGCGCGCCCATGAAGCCGGAGTGCTGCTGCGAGCCGTCGCCAAGGATCGTGTTCATCGCCACGCCATCGTCCATGAACATCATCGCGCCCGATTCCGCGACGACCGCCTCCATCGGATCGAGTTCGATTTCGACGAACTGCGTTTCGTTGCCGTGGATCTGGTAGTCGACTTCGTGCATGGAGTTCATGGGTGGGAAGCTGGCGGGCGGAAAAATAAATTCAACGCGAAGCCGGGTTGAAAAACGCGCGGCGTTTCCAATTCCTCGCGCGAAAACTCAGGCTGCGAGCGGGCGCGCTTCACGGGCGACACGTGATCGCCGACTCGCAATATCGATTGCGGTCGTGGCGACGGCCACGCGATCAGCAGGGATCGGCGCGTAGTCGCCGGCGAAGATCAGCGCAAAGAGCGCGCCGGCAGCGACGCAGAAGAGCGCAAGCGGCTGCAGGTCGAAGGCGACGGCGAGTGCGAGGGCCACGACGCTGCCAAGCGCGACGCGGGTGAGGAGTGAAACGAGTTTCATGGTCGGAACGGTGTTCATGTGTGCTCCTAAAACACGCCACTCTCCGAAAAGTTTCAGATCCTGGACCGGATTGGGACGAACGGCATTGGGAACGGGATGAGCGGCCGCCATTTACGCGCCGTTGCCGGCATCTTAGCGCAGGACGGCCTTGATCAGTCGATCGTCGCCGTCGTTGGGCGCCGGTTTCAGACCGAGCGAGGCGCAGAGAAAATTATAGATATTGACGTTTTCGAACGGCTCGAGCGTGCCGCCTGCCTTGAACGCCGGGCCGTGTGCGATGAAAATCCCGCGCATCGACGCCAGCGCCGGATCGTAGCCGTGCTGCCCGCGGTCGAACTTCGCGAGCAGCAGGTTGAACAGGCTGCGGCGCATGACCTGCCAGCCTTCGATCGGCACGATCCACACAGGAGGGACGCGGGGGCTCGTGGGATCGATTTTGAAACGCGCGGGCAAGTCCTCGACCCGATACGCTTTCGCCTGCGGTGGGAGTTTCTGGAGCGTGCGCATCAGCGTGGCGACATCGTTGCCGCCGATCGGGCGCAGGCCGACGACCGTCTGCTCGAAGTCCACCTGCACCGTCCCGAAGTCGATCAGATCGTCGAGAAAGAGGACGCGCTGATCGTCGCAGGGCGTCATGCCGTGATCGGAAACGATGACGAGATTCGCGGCGATGCCTTCGCGATCGAGCCGCGCGACGATCGAGCCAATGTAACCGTCGACGCGCTTGACGGCGGCGACGAGTTCGGCCGATTCGGGGCCGAGAAGATGGCCGACGCCGTTAGTGTCCTCGATGTAGAATGTGACCAGCGCCGGACGTTTTTCCGGCGGCAGTTTCAGCCACGCGATCGTTTCGTCGAGGCGTTGCTGGAACGCCATGCCCTTGTCGAATGCCTTGAAGTAGCTGGGTCGGATGCCGCCGATTTCCGCTTCGGAGCCCGGCCAGTAGTACGACGCACTGCGCAGGCCTTGCTTTTCGGCTGTTACCCAAATCGGCTCGCCGCCCCACCAGCGGCCGTCGCGCGACGAGGCGGGCTGGTTGTAGTGGAAGAATTCGCCGAGCCGTGCGTCGAACATGGTGTTGTTCACGAGGCCGTGGTGCGAGGGGTAGAGCCCGGTGACGATCGCGTAGTGATTGGGAAACGTGTTGCTCGGGAAAACGGGAATGAGCTGGCGCGCGGCCGTACCCTCGCTGGCGAGTCGGCGGAGGTTGGGCGTCTCCGCCGGATGCAGGGCACAGTAGTCCCAGCGAAACGCGTCGAGCGAAACGAGGATGAGCGGCATGGGCGCCGCCCGCGCGACGACCACCAACAGCAGGAGGCCGAGGATTTTCTTCACGAGCGCAGTGTGACGATCGTGGCACCCCACGAGCCGGAGAGCGTGTCGCCGGGCCGGAACGATTCGACGAGCGGCGAGCGCTCGAGGATCGAGCGGGTGGTCTCGCGGAGCGTGCCGGTGCCTTTGCCGTGTATGATGCGGACTTCGCGCAGGCCGTGCGCGGCGCATTCTTCGAGGTAGGTCGGAATCAGTTCGCTGAGATCGTCTGGGCGGAACGTATGCAGATCGAGTTCGCCAGTGATGGGGAGCGGCACCGGGGCCTCGTCTGGGATCTCGTCGGCCATAAAAACTACGGCAGGTGTTCGGTGAGGCCGTGCGTGGGCGGTTCGGTCTTTGCCGGCGCCTCGGGCGGCGGGGCAATCGCGGAATCGGCGGCGGATGTCACTGCGGCTGCGGGAGTGACAGGCGCGATCGATTCAGTCGGAGGATTTTCGACAACGGCGGTCGATTCGACCGGTGTGTCGGCGAGGGGATCGATCGGGGCGACGGTCGGCGAATCGAGGGAGGCAGCGGTCGGTGGGTAGGGCGGAAACGTGGTCGGTGGCGGCGGCGGCGCGGATTTCTTGTGCTCGTCCTCCTCGAGGGCACGCTTGAATTCTTCCTCGACGCCGGCGGCGGCTTTCTTGAATTCGCGGATCATCTTGCCAGCACCGCGGGCGAAGTCGGGCAGTTTCTCGCCGCCGAAGAAAATCAGTACTAGGAGGAAAATGACCAACATCTCGCTGCCGCCGAGGACATCCATGAAGGCGAGCGGGGCGGAAAGGAAAAGCATGGTCACAGTCTGTGAGGTTTGTGGAGAAAGGGAACGGCGAAAAACGCGCGCGTGTATCCCCTCATTTCACCGCGACGCTCACCGTGAATTTTTCCGTGGCGCCGGGCGCGACGAGATGCAGGCCGACCTTGTGCTCGGCGGCGTTGGCGGGACCCATCCACGGTTCGACGCAGTAGAACGGCGAGTCATCGGCGAGGCTCCACGTGACAAAGGTCGCCTCGGGCGGCGGCACTTTGTTGGCGCCGAGCCGTACGATGACGTCGCCGGGCTTTCCCTTCTCACCGAAGACGACCTCGTTGCTGCGGAGCGCGGTGTGAAACGTGTCGATCAGATCTTTGTTCGCGAGATTCTCCTCGGGCATGAGCGTCGTCGGGCCGGGGATGAGCTGCCCGGTCTTCGGATCCTGCTTGAGGCGTTTCGTGGCGGGAATGCGGATGAGATAATCGCCGCGCTTCGTGCCCTCACTCCAGGGCACGGTGAAATAAAAATGGTGGCCGGCGCTCCAGGGCAGCGGCTCCTTGCCGAGGTTGAGCAGCGCGAACTCACAGGTAAGCCCGAACGGTTCGAAGCGATACGTGACCGTGAACTCGTAGTCGAACGGGTAGGCGGCACGCGCCTCGTCGCCCGGCATAAACCGGGCGGTGAACCCGCGCGCATCGATCTGGGTGACTTTGAAATCGCCCTGGCGCGCGAGGCCGTGGAGCGGGATGGCGCGCTTCACGCCGTCGGCGGCGCGCCAAAAAAAGATCTCGCCGTGATCGAAACAGCGGCCGTTGAACGGAAACAGGATCGGGTTGCCGCCGCGCACTTTCGCGAAATCGGCAAAGTCGGCGTTCTCGGGCCAGTAAAGCACGTCGCGCACGGAGCCGTCGCCGAGCGTGAGGCTCCAGTTCATGAGTCGCGCGCCTTTTTCGGGCAGCGCGAGAAAGGTCGACTGGCTGACGCGCCACCGGGTGAGCGTCTGGCCTTGGTAAGAAATTTTTTCCATGGGCGGTCCGGAGCAAACCGCGGAAGCGGGCGGGTTGAAATAAAAAACCGCGTCACGTGACGGCGCCGTGACGGCCTGTTCGTGGAAACAAGCCGTGCTTCTTCCCACTGCGGGATGCTTGCGCCGCCCGGGCCGCCAGCTAGCGTCCGGTCATCATGTGGCGCTGCTTTCTGCTCTCCGGTTTGCTCCTGGTGGGGGCCGCGCTGGCTGAGGCGGCCGACGCGCCGGCGAAAAAGGCGCGGGTTGTGGTGATTCCGGTGCGCGATGAGATCGCGGCGCCGGAACTGTTCATTTTGCGGCGCGGGCTGAAGGATGCCGAAACCGAAAAGGCCGACGTGGTGGTGCTCGACATGAAGACGCCCGGCGGCGCGCTCGACACGACATTCGACATCATGGAGGCGCTCGGAAAATTTTCCGGCAAGACGATCACTTACGTGAACACGGAGGCGATGTCAGCGGGGGCGTTCATCGCGGCGACGACGGAGGAAATCTGGTTCGCGCCCGACGGCGTGATCGGTGCGGCGGCTCCGGTGCTCTCGGGCGGTCAGGACGTCGAGGCGACGATGAAACAAAAGGTGGTGAGTTATCTGAAAGCGCGGATGCGCGCGACCTCCGAGGGCAAAGGTTACCGCGGCGATGTGGTCTCCGCCATGATCGACGCCGACAAGCAATTGAAGATCGGGAAAAAGGTGCTGAAGGAAAAGGGCGAATTGCTGTCGCTCACCGCGACCGAGGCGATGAACACCTACGGTGATCCGCCGCGACCGCTGCTTGGCGCGGGCATCGCGAAAACGCTCGACGAACTGCTGGCGAAAAAATTTGGCGAGGACGGCTACGCCGTGCACCGACTCGAGATCACGTGGTCGGAGCGGCTGGCGGTGTGGCTCACCAGCCTCGCGCCGGTGCTGCTCGGGCTCGGGATGCTGGCGCTCTTCATCGAATTCAAGACGCCGGGCTTCGGGGTGTTCGGCATCGCGGGCATCATGCTGCTCGCGATCGTTTTTCTGTCGAACTACGTGGCGGGGCTTTCGGGGCACGAGCCGCTGCTGTTTTTTGGGGTGGGAGTGCTACTCGTGATTCTGGAGTTGATATTCTGGCACAGCGCGGGGTTCCTCGGCGCCGCAGGCATCGCGCTCATGATGCTGTCGCTGCTGTGGTCGATGGCTGATCTCTGGCCGAACGAACCGATCAGCGTCGCGTGGTCGGCAGATGCGTTTGCCCGGCCGTTGCTCAACCTCGGTTCCGGGTTCGCGATCGCGGTCGTGCTCTTCGTGGCGTTGCTGCGTTTTCTACCGAGAGGCTGGGTGTGGGATCGGCTGGTGGTGCAGTCGGCGAGCGGCGGCGTCGCGCAGATCGCGGGTCTCGCGCCCGACGTGGCGGCGGGGCTGTCATCACTGGTCGGACGACGCGGCGTGGCGGTGACGGCGTTGCGCCCGGTGGGCCAAGTTGAGATCGGTGGCCGGCTTTACGAGGCACAGGTCGGCGTGGGCACCGTGGATCGCGGCGGGACTATCGTAGTGACGGGCGGCTCGGATTTCGCGCTGACCGTGGAAAGGACTGGCGCATGAACGTCATCCTCCTCCTCTTCGTGCTTGGGCTGGTGTTCATGTTTTTCGAGGTATTCACGCCCGGACCGATCTTCGGGATCCTGGGTGGCCTGACGCTGATGGGCGGCATCGCGGTCGCCGCGGTGAACTACGGCGGCAGCGGCGGGTTGATCGCGGGAGTGGTCGCGCTCGCAGCCGTGTGCGCGACGCTCTATGCGGAACTCGTCTGGCTGCCAAAGACGCGTTTAGCGCAGAAATTTTCCGTCCACGGCACGAGCGGCGAGACGATCGTCCAGCAGCGCGTCGACGCCGGGGCGGTGATGGGCAAGCTGGCGGAGGCCGTGACCACGCTCGCGCCGAGCGGCTACGTGCTGGTGGAGGGGCGGCGCTACGAGGCGTTCTGCCAGAGCGGCCACGCGGTGCGCGGTGCTCAGTTGCGCGTGACCGGGCTCGACAATTTCCGTCTCATCGTCAGCAAAACCTGAAACTCTATGAACCTGCTCACCATTGTGCTCATCATCGGCGGCGTCATCGCGCTCGTCGTCCTCGGACTGATTTTTTCGTTCATCAGCGTCTGGGTGAAGGCCTTCCTCAACGGGGCGCGGGTCAGCATGATCAATCTCGTCGGCATGAGATTTGGTGGCGTGCCCTACAGCTTGGTGGTCGATGCGCGCATCACGGCGGTGAAGGCGGGCATTACCCTGACGACCGACGAAATCGCCGCGCACTACCTCGCGGGCGGCAACGTCATCCCGACCGTACAGGCGCTGATCGCGGCGAACAAGGCTGGCATCAAGCTCGACTGGCGCACCGCGTGCGCGATCGATTTGGCGACCAAGGGCTCGGAGAAATCCGTCGCCGAGGCGGTGCGCACCTCCGTCGATCCTAAGGTGATTGACTGCCCGAACGCCACCAGCGGCCGCACGACAATCGACGGTGTGGCGAAGGACGGCATTCAAGTGAAGGTGAAGGCCCGCGTGACGGTGCGCACGCACATCGATCGCTTCGTCGGCGGCGCCAAGGAAGAGACCATCATCGCGCGCGTGGGCGAGGGCATCGTCTCGACAATCGGCGCCGCGAATTCCTACAAGGACGTGCTCGAGGCGCCCGACAGCATTTCCAAAACCGTGCTCGCGCGCGGCCTCGACGTGGGGTCGGCATTTGAAATTCTCTCGATCGACATTGCCGACGTCGATGTCGGCGAAAATGTCGGCGCCAAACTCCAGCAGGCTCAGGCCGAGGCGAACAAGAGCATCGCGCAAGCGCAGGCGGAAATTCGCCGCGCGGCGGCGGTCGCGGTTGAACAGGAGATGAAGGCGCGCGTGCAGGAGATGCAGGCCAAGGTCGTCGAGGCCCAGGCGCAGGTGCCGCTCGCGATGGCAGAGGCGTTTCGCTCCGGCCGGCTTGGCGTGATGGATTACTACAAGATGGAAAATATCCAGTCCGACACCGCCATGCGCTCCGCGATCGCCCAGCCGGGCGGTGGCGAACCGAAGAAGTAATCTGCCGCCGCGATGAACGCGCTGCTGCGCAACCTTCCGCTGCTGGTTTTCCTGTTCGTGCTGTTCTCGGTGATCCGCGCGATCGTACGTGCTGCGCAGCTCAGTCAGGCGCACAAGTCGACGGCGAACGAGACTGACGAACAGCGGCGCGTGCGCGAAATTCAGGAGCGCATCCGGAGAAAAATCGCGGAGCGCCGCGGCGGCGTGGCTCCGCTCGCGCCGTCCCGCCCGGAACCGGTGGAGCGCGACGTGCCGACGATACCGCAATTGCGTCCGGCCAGTGTGCCACCCCTTGAGCCGTTTGGCGGTCCCTCGCGCCGGCTCGTCATCGAATCGATGCGGCGATCGGCAACACCACGCGAAGAGCCGCTGCCGGTCGACGTGGCGGCGCAGGAGCGGCAGCAGAAACTGGCCGATCAAATCCGCGCGCTCGACGAGGCGCGGGCGCTTGCCGAGCGGCGCGCGGCGCAGGTGGTGACGCAACGCGACAACGCGAAGGCTTCTTCGAGCGTGGCGACGGCGCGGCACGCGGACTGGCTCGGCGACGTGCGCGACCCGCAGGCGTTGCGCCGGGCGGTCGTGCTGCGTGAGGTGCTTGGCGCGCCGGTGGCGCTGCGCTGAGCGCGGCGCGTCAATTCATCGCGCAGCGGCCCGCGCCGGTGAACTGCGTAGGATAGCGGCGACCCTGAAATTCGATTTCCAGATTTTGCCCCGCCGAAGCGTGGATGAAGATCGGGCCGGTCCACGGCACGGTTTGCCGCTGACCGCGCGCGAGCGTGCCGAGAAAAATATCCTCTCCCTCGGCGTCGTCGGAGATTTTTTGCTTCACGTTCACGCGCACCACATCGAGCGCGACGAGCGTGATGATGCGTTCGGTCGGAACGGGTGCCGGTGCGGCCGCCTGGCTCGAAGCGGGCGTGGAGCGCGATGGCGCGGGCGCCGGAGTGGCCGATCCACCGCCGTTGAACAGCGATCGCACCACGAGCACCGCGACGATCAGGAGGACGATGCCGCCGCCCCATTTGGCGTATTTGAAAATGATCGCCGGGTCGGGGCCGGTCGGGAGGTTGGGGTTGCCGCTGCGCGGGTAGCGCGGCTGGGCGCGGGAAGGCGCAGTCTCGGCAAGCGTGTCTTCCGGCGGCGCGGCGCGATCACTGGCCTCGCCCGCGGTGGCGACGGAAATGTCCATGCGGCCGTAAATTTCTCGGCTGGGTTGGCGCGGCCGCACCTCGCCATGGCCGAGTGCGGCAAAATCGGCGAGGATGCGATCGGCCGGGAGCTTCAGAAAATTCGCATAGCTGCGCAGAAAGCCGCGCGTGTATATCTCGGTGAGGCCGATGTCGAAATGATTGCTCTCGAACTTCTGCAGGTAATCGCCGCGGATTTTCGTAGACTCGGCCGCTTCACGAATGGAAATGCCCTTTTTCTTGCGCGCGTCTTCGAGGCGTTCGCCGATGGTCTGCATGGGGGTGAGTTAGGGGGTTTGTGGGCGAAGGGGAAGAAGGAATTCAGAAGCGAAGAAACCAAGAACCGGAAAATTGAGCGTTCGTCGTTCCTGATTTCCTGGCTTCCGAATTCACAGTGAGTCGAGATCGACGAGGATTTCGCGCGGGCTGGAGCCGTTTTCTGGGCCGACGATGCCTTTTTCCTCCATGAGCTCCATGATGCGTGCGGCGCGGTTGTAGCCGATGCGCAGGCGGCGCTGGAGCATCGAGGTGCTGGCGCGCTTGGTGGATTTGAGGACGTCGAGAGCCTGATCGTAGAGTTCGCCATCGTCGCCCATGTCGTCGCCGTCTCCATCCGCTCCCTCGCCATCTTCGTCGTCTTCGCGAGCTGCGCGATCGATCTGTTGTTGCACGGACTGCACGTATTGGGGCGGCCCGTTTCTCTTGAGGAACTCGACGAACTCGTGGACCTCCTCGTCCGAGACGAAGGCGCCCTGCGCGCGCACGAGGCGCGAACTTCCGGGAGGCGAGAACAGCATGTCGCCGCGGCCGATGAGCGTGTCGGCGCCCTTGGTGTCGAGAATGGTGCGCGAGTCGACCTGTGAGGCGACTTGGAACGCGATGCGCGAGGGAAGGTTGGCTTTGATGACGCCGGTGATCACGTTCACCGACGGGCGCTGGGTCGCGATGATAAGGTGGATGCCAGCGGCACGGGCGAGTTGCGCGAGGCGGGCGATCGAGGTTTCGATCTCGGCCGGGGCGACCATCATGAGGTCGGCGAGTTCGTCGATAATGGCGACGATGTAGGGCAGACGCTCCGGAATTTCGAGGCCATCATCCGCCGCGAGCGGGTCGACTCCCTCGAGGGTGGGCTGGGATTCGGCGGGGGCACTCGGCGTCGCATCGGTCTTGGCGGGCTTTTTGCGGGAGTTGAAACCAGCGATGTTGCGCACGCCGACTTTGGCGAATTGCTGATAGCGCTGCTCCATTTCGGCGAGGAGCCACTTGAGTGCGCCGGGGACTTTCTTCGGCTCCGTCACCACCGGAATGAGCATGTGGGGGAGCGAATTGAAGACCTTCAACTCGACGACCTTCGGGTCGACCATGATCAGGCGCACGTCCTTTGGGCTCTTGCGGAACACGATCGAGGCGACAATGGAATTGATGCAGACGGACTTGCCGGAGCCGGTGGCGCCCGCGATCAGCAAGTGTGGCATGCGGGTGAGATCGGAGATGAGCGGCTTGCCGGAAACGTCCTTGCCGAGGGCGATCGGGATGTCGGCACGGGCGGAATTCCAATCTTCCGATTCGAGGATGTCGCGCATGCCGACAGGGGAGGGCACACGGTTGGGCATCTCGACGCCGACGGCGGCCTTCCCGGGAATGGGCGCGAGAATGCGCACAGACTGCGCCTTCATGCCGAGGGCGATGTTTTTATCGAGGCCCGAGATTTTTTCGACGCGAACGCCGGGGGCTGGCACGACTTCGTAGCAGGTGATGACCGGGCCGACGTGGATTTCGCCAGGGTTTACCGCGACGCCGAATTCGCCGAGGATGCGCACGAGATCCGCCATGTTGCGCGTGTATTCGTCGTCAGAATTTTCGGCGGAAGGAGGGTTGAGCTCCTTCAGCAGGCTAAGCGGTGGAAAAATGTAGTCGGGTTCGGCGGAAGGTTGAGCAAGGGCTTTGGCTTTCTTTGTCTCTTCGGCCTTGACGATGGCCACCGGGCCGACCCCGGGAGGGAGTTTTTCCAATGTGGGCTCCGTCTTGGCGCTGCCGCGAATGACCTTCGGCGGAGTGATCGGCTCGGCGGGAGTAGCCAGCTCGACGGACTCCGCGGGCTTCGGCGCGCCTTTGACTTTGAGCTCGAGCGCGGGCTTGGGTGCAGGGGCAGCCGGCTTCGCGAGCGGATCTTCGGCGGATTTTGGAACAAACGTTTTCCGACCGCTCGGGCCGACGGGCAGCGGGGGCTGGGTGGTGGAGTTGGCGGCGGACGTGACAGCCGCGACGGCGGATTTCTGTTTCGCCTTCTCGGCCTTCTCCTTTTCACGCAGCGCAGCGAGCGCGGTCTTTTTCTTCGCACGCTCCTCGCGCCACCCGCCGAAGTTGTGGATCATTTTTTCCAGCTCGGTCCCGATGTCGCGGAAGAAAATAAAGAGGATCGCGCCGAGATAGAGTGTGCCGAAAAGCAGACCCGAGCCGAACGGCCCAAGCGCGTCGGCCAGCAGCCGGTGGTAGAGCATGAGGCCCACGAGCCCACCGGGACCGTTGGGCACGTAGTCGCTACCCCATTTGGCTTCCTCAAACATCGCGCTGATGCCCGTGAGCATCACGATCCCCACGATCATTGCGATCGTGCGGGCGGACGTGAGGTGCTTCGAACTGCGGATTGCGATGTAGAGCGACCAGAAGAGAAACACCGGCACGAGCCACGTTGCGTAACCGATCGCGTAGAGCAGCGCCCAGATGCCGTTGGCGCCAATGATGCCGGCGGGATTCTTCGCGGTCGGTGCCGTCGTGTGGAAACTGCTTTGGGCCGGACTGTAGGTCACGAGCGCCACCAGCAGAAACAGTCCGACCGCGAAACACACGAGGGCCGCGATCCAGTTGGGGCGGTAGCGCGGGGCTTGAAAGGATGGGCCGTCGTTTGAGTTTGAAGTCTCGGTCGTGGGCATTTGTGTGAGCCGCTAAGTCAGTGCGAATTCGAGGCTAACCCGCCAAGCGGTCAAATGTAAACCCCCCCGCGAGCGTTTCACAAAAAACTCGTCAAACTTCTATGCGCGAATTGCTCCGGTTTCAGCCGCTTTACCAATCTCGGATCTGGGGCGGACGCGCGCTTGAATCCGCACTTGGCCGCACGCTCCCGGCGAAGTCGTCCGAGCCGATTGGCGAAAGCTGGGAGATCGTGGATCGGGCCGAGGCGCAATCGATCGTGGTCGGTGGCGTGCTCAACGGCCACTCGCTCCGTCGTGTGCTCACGGCGCACGGCGCCGACGTGATGGGCCCGAAATGGCCCGCGGAAAAGCCCTTTCCGATCCTCGTGAAGTGGCTCGATTGCCGCGAACGACTTTCGCTGCAAGTCCACCCGCCGGCTGCCGTCGCGATCAGCCTCAAGGGCGAGCCGAAAACCGAGAACTGGTATATCGCGCACACCGCGCCCGGCGCGCACTTGATCGTCGGGTTGAAACGCGGCGTGACGCGGGCGCGTTTCGAGGCGGCCATCGCGGACGGCATGGTAGAGCAGTGCGTCCACCACTTCAAAGTTGCGGCGGGAGATTCGATCCTCGTGCACAGCGGACAAGTCCACGCGATCGATGCCGGCAATCTGATTCTCGAAATCCAGCAAAACTCCGACACGACCTACCGGGTGTTCGACTGGGGCCGCGTTGGGCTCGACGGCCAGCCGCGCCAGCTCCACGTCGCCGAATCGCTCCGCTCGATCGACTGGAGCGACTTCGAGCCGGCGCCCGTGCGCGCCGCACCGACTTCCGGCACAATCGCGGATGCGCCCGAGTTTTCGATCCGGCGCGTGGTGCTCGGGGCGGGCGAGCGGTTTCACGTCCGCGCCGGCGAGCAGGCGCGCATCGTAAGCGTCGTGAGCGGCTCGGTGCGCGCAAGTCTCGACAATGGCTCCGGATCGCGTCCGGCATTTGGCCAGAAGCTCGATCGCGGTGACAACGTGCTCGTGCCGTTTGCGGGGGCGTTCACCTTCAGCGCTGAAACGACCGCGATTGTGCTCGTGACGGAAAATTTTGGCTGAGCCATGCGCATCCCGACTCGCGAGCGGACTTGCCGCGGTGGAATCATGCTGCGGCTGCTTGTCGTGCTGACGGTGCTTTTCGCCGTGTCGGCGCTCGCCTGGATGCTCTTGCTGCCGGTGTGGATCACGAGCGGAATCCGCGACCGCACGGGCTTCGACGCCTCGGTCGCGAGTGTCTCGTGCAATCCGTTCACCGGGCGGTTGGCGATTCGCGGACTCGTGCTGACGAATCCGGCGGGATTTTTGCCAGGAGATTTTTTACAGCTCCGCGAGTTTCGCGCCGACGGTGACTTGTTGTCGCTTCTGTCTGATCGCGTTGTGCTCGACGAACTCGTGATCGACGTGCGCAAGGCCGCTGTCGTGCGCCGCGCTGACGGCCGATCGAATTTGGAATTGTTTGAGCGAAGTCTCGGTTTCGCGCCGCCGCCTCCGACGGTGACGAACTCGGCTCCGGCAAAATCCGCTCCCGCCGCAGCGGCCCCCGAGCGGAAATTTCTCATCCGCTCGCTGTCGCTGCGGTTCGACGAATTGCTGATTGTGGACGTGTCACCGGCGTCGCCCGAATACCACGACTACCACCTTGCGGTGGAGCAGCACTTCAAGGATGTGACGGCGGCGAAACAGTTGCTGGTGCCGGAGGTGTTGCGCCGCGTCGCCGCCGAAAATCTTGGGCGGGTGCTCGAGCGCATTGTGCCGGGTGATTTTGGCCGCGCGTTGGGCGATGGTGCGCGCGAGGCGGCGCAGTCGGGCGAGGCGATGTTGCAGGAGGCTGGCACGCAGGCGAAGGGATTCCTGCGCGGCATGCGGGAGAAACTTGATCAAAGCAAAAAGCCGTAGTTGATTGGCAGCTCTTTGCATCCATGCCTGACCCCGAATCTCACGTCACCATGAACCAACCGACCTCATCTCAGCCTGAGGCCGCGAAGCCCATGGCTGCATCCAACGAGCCGAAACCCGCGCCCGATCCCGCCGTCCCGCCGCCCGCGAAATCGGCGGACGATCTGCTCATCGCCGCGAAGGCCGAGGCCGCCGCGAACTACGACAAGTTCATGCGGGCCGTGGCCGACTTGGAAAATTTTCGCCGCCGCACCGTGCGCGAGAAGGACGAATTAAAGCAACTCGCGACGGGTCGGGTGCTCGAAGACCTGCTTCCGGTGCTCGACAACCTCGCGCTCGGCCTCGCCGCCGCCAAGCAACCCAACGCCGATCTCAAGTCGCTCGTGGGCGGCATCGACATGGTGCTCGCACAACTCCGCGGCGCGCTTGCGAACCATGGTCTCAAGGAAATCAATCCCGCCGGCCAGCTGTTCGATCCGCACCAGCACGAATCCATCTCGCACCAGCCGAGCCCCGACGTGAAGGAAGAGCACGTGCTCACGGTCGTGCGCACTGGCTACTCATTGAACGGGCGTTTGCTGCGACCGGCTGCCGTCGTGTTGTCGAGCGGTCCGGAGAAGAAAGCCTGATCGATCATGGCAAAAGAAGATTACTACGAGTTGCTCGGCGTGGAAAAAGGCGTCGATGCGGACGCGCTGAAAAAAGCCTACCGCAAGAAGGCCGTGCAATACCACCCGGACAAAAATCCGGGCAACAAGGAGGCGGAGGAGATGTTCAAGAAAGTCTCGCACGCCTACGAAGTGCTCAGCGATCCCGAGAAACGCGTGGCCTACGATCGTTACGGCGCGGCGGCGTTTGAGGGCGGCGGCGGTGTGCCGCGCGGTCCCGGCGGATTTGGCGGCGGCGGCGGAAGCGGTGGTTTCCACGACCCGTTTGATATTTTCCGCGAAGTCTTCGGCCAGCAGGGTGGTGGCGGTGGCGGTGGAATTTTCGACGAAATGTTTGGCGGCGGGGGCGGGCGGGAAGGTGGCCGTGACGGCGCCGATCTCCGCTACGATCTCGAGATCACGCTGGAGGAGGCGGCGCGTGGCGTGGAGAAGGAAATTTCGTTTCGCAAGGCGATGGCCTGCGATCGGTGCGATGGCTCCGGCGCCGAGCCGGGATCGAAGCGCGTGACGTGTCCGACATGTCGCGGTCACGGCCAAATCCGCCGCTCGGGTGGCATAATCACCTTCACGCAAACTTGCCCGACGTGCGGTGGTGCCGGCACGAAGGTGGAAAAGCCCTGCACGCAATGCCGTGGCGAGGGCCGCGTGGCGAAGAATACGAAGCTCAATGTGCGCATCCCGCCCGGCGTCGACACCGGCTCACGGCTGCGCTCGTCCGGCAACGGCGAGGCGGGCATGGCCGGCGGCCAGAGCGGCGATCTCTACATCGTTCTGGCGGTGAAGGAGCACGAACTCTTCGAGCGCCAGGGCGACGATCTGTTCTGTGAGATTCCGATCAAATTCACGCTGGCGACGCTCGGCGGCAACATCGAGGTGCCCACGCTGTTCGGTAAAGCCTCGCTGAAAATTCCCACCGCCACGCAGAGTGGCACGACGTTCCGGCTGCGCAGCAAGGGCATGCCGAGCCTGCGCGGCGGGCACCAAGGCGACCAACTCGTGCGCGTAAGCGTCGAGGTGCCGCAGTCGCTCACGGGTGAGCAGAAAAAAATCCTGGAGGAATTCGCGCGGGTGAGCGGCGACGCCGCCGAGCCGACCTCGAAGAGCTTCTTCGAAAAGGCGAAGAAGTTTTTCTGAGGGTCGCTAACAGCTCCCAATTGTATCACCAAATATACCTATTTATATTGATTTAAACATACGCGAAGACACAGTGAGGAGAGAATCATGGGTGCTCGAAAGAAAACCACCTGCGGTGAGATTGATAATCCGACCGGTTGCCCCGCGCGAGGGACCGCCGTCGAGCGAGCGGTAATTGGCAGAGTGTTCGTCGAGGTTGGAGCGAAGCAAAGGGGGCTTTGTTGAAGCTGAGCGCTTGGGCGGCCCAAGAGGGCCTGCACTATCAAACCGCGTGGCGGTTGTGGAAGACGGGCAAGTTACCGGTCCCGGCCAGGCAGCTTGCGACCGGGACGGTTTTGGTGGATGCGCCCGCGCGACCGGCGGAGCGCGGCGTTGCCCTGTACGCCCGGGTGTCCTCTTCCGACCAGGAAAAGGACCTCGAAGGGCAACTTGGGCGACTGGCGGTATTCGCAGCGGCAAACCATCTCACCGTGATCGCGACGGCGGCCGAAGTCGGCAGCGGTCTTAACGGCCACCGGCGAGGATTGATGGGACTTCTGCGTAATCCCGCGGTCGGAATCATTGTGGTTGAGCACCGGGACCGGTTGATGCGATTCGGCGCAGAATACGTCGAGGCGGCGCTGGCGGCGGACGGCCGCAAACTGCTGGTCGTGGACGACACCGAACTCAAAGACGATTTGGTCCAAGACGTGATCGCGGTGCTGACCAGCATGTGCGCCCGGCTGTATGGTCGCCGCTCGGCGAAGAATCGTGCCGCCCGGGCACTGGCGAGTTTGCAGCAGGACCAAGCACCCGCGCCATGATTACGATCAGCACCAAATTAAAAGACCGCGCGCTGGAGCCGGTGTTGGCCCGTTATGCGGAACTGTTCGCCCGGCTGGAGCGGTTGCTGTTCGTCGCGCTCTACGTCAAGGCCGAGCCCGTGGCTGCGGCCAAGCGCCGTTTCGTGGCCGAGCACCAAATAACCGCCCGCCAATTTAACGCCGTCCACAACCAGTTGCAGGCGCGGGTGGAGGCGTGGCGGGCCGCGCGCGAACGCAACGTCGCGACGACCCGGGGCCAAATCGAAAAGTGCGAGCTGGCGCTGGCCAAACTGCAACGGCCGGTCGCACGGCATCAAAAACAGCGCCGGCTGGCGCTGCTTGCGGCCCGGCTGCGGCGGCTGGAAACCGAACTCGCGGCCAAGATTCCCGCGATCTGCTTTGGCTCCCGCGCGCTGTTTCGCGAGCAGTTTAAGCTGCAAGCCAACGGGCACGCCTCGCACGCCGCATGGCGCGAGCAGTGGCGGGCAAAACGCGCGGCCGGGTTCTTCGTGCTGGGCTCGTCCGACGAAACCTGCGGCAACCAGTCGTGCCAATACCGCGACGGCCAACTCCACCTCCGGCTGTCCGGTGCGCTGGGCGGCGGCACCGTGGCGATCCCCGTCGCCTTCGCCTATCGCCAAGCCGACCTCTTGGCCGCGTTGACCCCCAAGGCGCAAGCGGTGCAGCGGGGGCCGCGCAAAGGCTCGTTCGTGGAGCGCGGCGATGCCGTCAGCTACCGGTTTCTCCGGCGGGATGACCGGTGGTATGTTTTCGCGTCGTTCGCGACCGCGACCGCGCCGGTCGTCACCGACCCGCAATCCGGCTGTGTCGGCGTGGACCTGAACCCGTGGGGGTTGGCGGTCACGCGGATTGATCGGAGCGGCAACATCGCCGATCGCTTCGATGTAGTGTGGCAGATCAAGGATCGCGACCAAGATCAAGTACAGGCGGCACTCGGGGATGCCGTGCGGGTTGTCGCCCGCTACGCTTTGACGCAGGGCGTCCCGGTTGCCATCGAACGGCTCGATTTTGCGGAGGCGAAAAAACAGGGCCGGGGTGCGGCCGGCAACCGGATGCTGTCCGCGTTCGCCTACGCGGCTTTCGCTCGTATCATGCAAGGCAGGTGCGCGCGTGACGGCATCGGATTGTTGCCGGTCAATCCAGCGTTCACCTCCGTCATCGGCCGAGGCAAGTTTGTCGATGGCTACGGCCTGTCCGTGCATCGCGCCGCCGCCGCCGTGATTGCACGACGCGCCCTCAATTTTGGAGAAAAACTGCGGACTCGTTCTGCCGGAACCGCCCGGGGGCTACCGGAAAGGAATCGCACCCGGCACGTCTGGCACAACTGGCGGCTCTGGGCCAAAGCCCGGCAGCCACGCCGCCGTTCTTCCACCCAACCGAAAGGAAGCCGGGGCTCACAGCCCCAGAAAGGCCGAAGCTTATGCTTTGATCCGGAGTCACCCAACGGCAGTTCCTGCCGAGCTGACTCCGTGACGCCCCATCCGGGCGCCTTGACCCGCGGTGCGACTCCGCAGGCTAGCCGCGAACACTGTTCCCGCGGCGCCTAGCACGTTCGTCGCAACCGGCCTAAAAAGCCTTGCGATAAACGCGTATAGTTTAAGGAACGGTTAACGCCGCCCTAGTTTTACGTCCATCCAGACCGCGAGCGTGAGCACGCCGCCGCGCGCGATGAATTTTATCTCCGGCGCCACGGCGAGGAGCGTCATGCCATTCAGCAGCGCCGTCATGATTAGTGCGCCGAAGATCACGCCCCACACGGTGCCGCGTCCACCCTTGAGCGCCGTGCCGCCGATCACGCACGCGGCGATCGCGTCGAGTTCCATGAGATCGCCGACGGTGGTCGTCGAGGCGCCGGAGTAGGCCGTCGTCATGAAGCCGGTGAGCGCGACCGTCACACCCGTCAGCACGTAAGCGCCGACGAGCACCCGGTTGACCGCGATGCCGGAGAGCACGGCGGCCTCCTCGTTGCCGCCGATCGCGTAGAGGTAGCGCCCGAAGGGCGTGTGCTGCGTGAGGAAATAGACGACGCCTGCCGTGCCCGCGAGCACGAGCAGCGAGAACGGAACGCCGCGGAAGTGGTTGAAGAAATAAACCAGCCCGAGCGAGGCTGCCGCCATCACGAGCCACTTCGCGAGGGCGGTGCCAGCGGGTGGATTGGCGAGTTGGTGAGCGGTGCGGGCGGCGCGACCGCGCCACGCGAGAAGACCGAGCGCGAGCGCGACCAGCGCCGCAAGTGCGAAACCGATCGAGGCGGGCAGGTAATAGGTAGTGAGCCGCGAGTAGAGATTTTCCTCGTCGCCGCGCGATACCGGGATCGTGGAGTTTTGGATGACGAGCCAGAAGAGCCCCTTGAAAATCAGCAGGCCGCCGAGCGTGATAATGAAAGACGGGATGCGCTGCCGCACGATGAGTGTGCCCATCGCGGTCCAGAGCAACAACGCCGCAACAAACGCCGCGCCCATGGCCGCCGGCGCCGACCAGTTGTGCTGAAACACAAGCACCGCCGCGATTCCACCGATGAGCCCGACGCCGCTGCCGACCGAGAGATCGATCTGGCCGGTGAGCAGGATCATGAACATCCCAAGCGCGAGCGTGCCGGTGATCGAGAACTCGACGATGAGCTGGGTGAGATTGCGCGGGCCGAGAAACGCCGGCTCCTTCACCGCGAAGAACGTGGCGATCGCGACGAGCGCGATCGGCATGGCGAGGTTTTTGAGGAGTTTGGCGTTCATCGAAAGTCAGGCGGCGCGCGCGCGGCCCATCGCAGCGGCGAGGAGCTTTTCCTGCGTAAAATCGGCGCGGGCAAACTCGCCGCCGATTTTTCCCTCGGCCAGCATGATGATGCGATCGCTCATGCCCATCAACTCGGGGAGTTCGCTTGACACGAGGATGACGGCTTTGCCCTCGGCGGTGAGGCGGTTGATGAGTTCGTAAACTTCGAGCTTCGCGCCGACGTCGATCCCGCGCGTGGGTTCGTCGAGCATCACGACGTGCGGCTCGGTCATGAGTGCCTTGCCGAGCACGATTTTCTGCTGGTTGCCGCCGGAGAGACCGCCGACACGCGCCGACTGGCCGGGTGCCTTTACCCGGAGTGAATCAAAAAGCTGCTGGTTGCGCACGTGCTCGGCGGGCAGGTCGAGGTGGCCGCAGCGAAAAAACCGGAGGATGCTCGAGAGCGAAAGGTTGAATCCGATCGATTGATCAAGCACCAGGCCGTAGCGCTTACGATCTTCGGTGACGAGCGCGAGACCGCCGGCGAGGGCAGCGCCGGGGGAGGGATCGGGAAACGCGGCGCCGCGCAGCGAAACAGCGCCGGCGAGGCGATGGCCCCAGGCACCAAAGAGGTGGAGCAACAACTCAGAGCGGCCGGCACCCATGAGCCCTCCGAAGCCGAGCACTTCGCCGCCATGCAGATCGAAGGAGATGCCACGCAGGAATAGCGGCGCGTGCTTCACCGGTGCGACGCTGAGGCCGCGCACGGAAAGCTGCACCTCGCGGTCCACCGCGCTTGAGCGGCGCGGAAACAAATCGCCGAGATCGCGCCCGACCATGTGTTTAATCACGAGCGGCACCGAGGCATGGCGGACGGCGAGCGTCGTGATACTCGCGCCGTCGCGCAGCACGGTGATGCGGTCAGCGACGGCGAAGACTTCGTCGAGCTTGTGCGAAATGTAGATGCATGCCGTGCCCTGCGCACGCAGACGGCGCAAGTGATCGAGCAAGACGGCGACTTCCTGCTCGGTGAGCGCGGCGGTCGGTTCGTCGAGGACGAGCACGCGGGATTTCTTGTCCATTGCGCGAACGATCTCGACGAGTTGCTTTTGGCCGATGCCGAGCTCCCGCACTGGCGTCTCCGGCGCAATGGCGAGACCGAAGTCGGCGAGGAGAGCGGCGGCACGTCTTTGCATTTCGAGCCAGTCGACGCACACGCCGCGGCGCGGAGCGCGGCCGAGAAAAATATTTTCCGCCACGCTCAGTTCATCGACCAGCGCGAACTCCTGCGTGATCACGGCGATGCCTGCGGCTTCCGCGTCACGAATCGAGTGAAATGCCACCGCCTGGCCGTCGACCAGCAGTTCGCCCTCGTAGGTGCCGTGTGGGTGGATGCCGGAGAGCAGCTTGATTAAGGTGGACGTGCCAGCGCCGTTTTCGCCGCAGAGCGCGTGCACCTCGCCGGCGCGGAGATCGAAGGCGACGCCCTTCAGCGCGATGACGCCGGGGAATTTTTTGACGAGCGAGCGGGTCTCGAGGAGCGGCGCGCTCACTTAAGTTCTTCGGCCTTGTGGAAGCCGTCGGCGACGACGGTGGCCATCATGTTTTCCTTATCCACCGAAATCACTTTTTCGAAAACCGAGGGCACGTCCCTCGCGCCGTTGTTGAGCGTGCCGGTTGTCGCTGGGCGCGAGCCTTTGGCGACGTCGACGGCGACCTTCGCGGCGAGCGAAGCGAGGTTCTTCAGCGGCTTGTAGATCGTCATCGACTGCGAGCCGCGCATGATGCGCTGGCAGGCGGCGAGGTCGGCGTCCTGGCCGGTGACGAGCACCTTGCCGGCGAGTCCCTCCTCGAGCAGCGCCTGAATCGCACCGCCCGCGGTGCCGTCGTTTGAAACGACCACAGCGTCGATGGCTCGGCCGGCCTTGGTGATCGCGGCGTTCATGATCTTTTTGCCGTTCTCGGGTTTCCAATCGAGTGCCCAGTCCTCGTGCAGCACGGTGATTTTTCCCGCTTTGATGAGCGGCTCGAGGATGTTGTCCTGACCCTGCTTGAACATCTTCGCGTTGTTATCGGTCGGCGCGCCGTAGATGCGGACGATTTTTGCGGGACGATCCTTAGGCAGGTGCGCGACGGCATAAGCGCCCTGCGCCTCGCCGACTTTCACATTGTCGAACGACAGGTAGTAATCGATTGCGCAATTCTTGATCAGCCGATCGTAAGCTATGACGGGGATGTGCGCCTCGTTGGCGGATTTCACGGCGCGCGTCATGGCATCGCCATTATGCGGGACGATGACGAGCACATCGACGCCGCGGCTGATGAGCGACTCAACGTTGCGCACCTGCGTGGTGTCGTCGCTGTTGGCGGCTTGCACGAGGACGGTTGCGCCGAGCTTTTCGGCGGCGGCGATGAAAGTGTCGCGGTCGTGCTGCCAGCGCTCTTCTTTGAGCGTGTCGAGCGAAAGACCGATGACGGGCTTTTCTTTGGAGGCAAAGGCAGTCGCGGCAAACGCTAGCACGAGGACGGCGAGACGGGTTTTCATGGAGGGGCGAGGATAACCGAATGGACAACAGCGAACCGAACCGTGAGGCTTGCGATGCTGTGACGCTCGACAACCCAAAATTGGGGACGCTCCAAGAAATCGTGACCCGCCGCGACGCACTGCGCCTTGCCGGCAGGCGCGTGGTGCTGACCAACGGCATCTTCGATCTGCTGCACACGGGGCATCTTTTTTATCTCCAGAAAGCCCGCGCGCTCGGCGATGCGCTCTTCATCGCGCTCAACGGCGACGCGAGCACCCGGGCGCTCAAGGGTCCGAAGCGTCCCGTGCAAAACGAGGAACAGCGCGCCTACGCGCTCGCGGCGCTGGCGTGTGTCGACGCGATCTTTGTTTTCAACACACCGCGGCTCGACGCGGAGATTCGCGCGGTCAAGCCCGACATTTACACGAAGGCCGGCGACTACACGCTGGAGAAACTCGACGCCGGCGAGCGCGCTGCGCTGCAAGCCGTCGGCGCACGCATCGAGTTCATGCCGTTTCTGGCGGGCTTCAGCACCACGAATCTCATCGCGAAGATCAAGGCGGCCGGGGAAATCTGATCGTGATGCGCGTCGTGATTCTCGGTTCCGGTCGCGGCTCGAATGCCGCGGCGATTCTCGAAGCCCAGCACGCGGGCCGGCTTGGTCGTGCGCGCGTCGTGCAGATTATCGCCGACAAACCCGAAGCGAAAATTCTCGAACTTGGCGCGCGCTTTGGGGTGCCCGCGGCGTTCGTCGATCCGGCGCCGTTCAAGACGAAGCTCGAAGGCGAGGGCGAGGCGCGCTTCATCGCCGCAGTGCGCGACGCGAACGCCGACCTCGTCGTGCTTGCGGGTTTCATGCGCGTGCTGAAGCCGGGTTTCCTCAACGCATTCGCCGGAAAAATCATCAACCTTCATCCGAGCCTGCTGCCGAGTTTTCCCGGACTCGACGGAATCGGACAGGCCTTCCGCCGTGGGGTGAAAATCACCGGTTGCACGGTGCACGGCGTGACGGCCGAAGTCGACGGCGGCCCGATCCTCAACCAGATGGCGGTGCGCATCGAACCGTTCGACACGCTCGAATCGCTCGCCGAAAAAATCCACGCCGCCGAGCATGCGCTGCTGCCGGCGGTGATCGCGGGACTGAGCGAACGCGTCTAGCGCGACATTTTTTACGGCGCGCTCGCTGTTGCGGGAATTTTAGCGACTGAGGCGTCGCCACCGGGAACGAGCACGTAGACAATTCCGATCGTCCCAAGCACGCCGACGGCGAGCGCGATGAGGCCGAGCGCGCGGCGGCGGGGCAGCGCTAGCCAGAGTACAATGCCCGTGCCGCACGCGAGCACGATGAACAGTGCGCTCACGTCGATTGCCCAGCGCCACGCGGGGCCGGCGTAACGGCCACGGTGGAGGTTGTTGAGAAACGCGGCGAGGTTGTAGGTCTCGTGGTGGAGCTTCGTGCGGCCCGACGGTTTTTCGACCTCCACTTCCCAGAGTTGGCCGGGCTCTTTGAAGGCGATCGAAACGCGATCGTCGGTGGCGTCGTAGTCGGTCATTGCGCCGGCGACTCGCCACGTGGTGCGCACATGTTCTACGATGCGGAGCGCGTCGCCTTTCGTTAGGAGTTCGCGTGGTGTGGTGCCCTCGAGATCCTCGACGCGAGGGTGTGTGGCGCCGAACCAATCTTCGTGGTTCACGGTAAACCCGGTGACCCCGAACAGCAGCATCACGAGCAGCCCGAGCATCGTGAGGTAGACGTGCAGCGTGCGGCAGAGCGCAAGGAAGTTTTTCCGGATAATGTGCACGATCGTTTAGCCGCCGCGCGGTCCGTAGGTGATGGAGCTGACATCCGATTCGGGAGTGTCGCGCAGTTCGGCGGTGGCCGCGATGGCGGCGCACGAAACGGTCGCCGATTCCCAGACATGGTGGCCGTGCTCGCGGTTGATTTCGACGACGATGGTGTAGTCGCCCTGCGGCACGCGTTCGCCCTGATCGTTGCGGCCGTCCCATGCGACGGTGTAGGCGCCGGGGCTGCGAGTGGCGCGGGTGACGGCGGCAGCGCTGCGGCGGTTGCCTCCGACGGCGCGCCACCATTTCGTGAGGTCAGGCAGGTAGCGACCCTCGCTGCCCCAGACGGTGATCGTGCGAACGAGATGGTGTTCGGCATCCTCGACCCACACGGCGACGTAGGGTCGCTTCACGCGCCGCCCCTGATTCTCACCGGCTCTCAGCGAGATGCCGACGGAGAGTTGAAATTCCTCGGGCCACGTGGTGCCCGTCGCGGAGGGAATCGTGCCGACGTCGTCGGCAAATTTTGCGGTCGAGATCGGCGTAACGGCTCCGAAGCCGCGCGATGCACCCAGTTCGTCCGTGCCGCCGACGCGCAGAAAATCGAGCGCAAACGCGCGCGCGATCGGCGTGGCCTCGCTGGCGTCGAGCACGCAGAGCGCGGTCGAGAGGGCGTTGGCGGAAACGCAGTCCGCTGCGACGACGGTCGCGGCGCGCCCCGGCGCGATCGGGCGCAGCGTGCGCGGGTCGATGAGGTGGGAGTAGCGTTGGGCGCCGATGGAGAAATTCCGGGCGTAGCCGCCGCTGGTGGCGATGGCGGCGTTGCACAGCGGGATGCGGGTGAGCGGCGCGGCGTTGTCGGCCGGATCGAAGGGGTTCG
Source organism: uncultured Opitutia bacterium (assembly GCA_903896015.1). GTDB lineage: Bacteria > Verrucomicrobiota > Verrucomicrobiia > Opitutales > Opitutaceae > CAITWF01. Next base: position 36,743 of record CAITWF010000028.1, read on the forward strand.
CCACGTCGATCATCCACGCACGATCACCCCAAGCGCGGAGGTCGCCGCCGATGTTGAGCAGGCCGGCGGCGGCAAACTCGCGCGCGACGGTGGCGGCGCGATCGACGATGTAGGCTTTGCCGAGTGCATCGATCGCGAGCGAACGCGGTGCGGCGAAGGCCGCGGCGAGCGCGGCGTCGTCCGGCGCGCGGCCCGTGCGCGAGGCATTTTTCCAGAGCGCGACGACTTCGTCGAGATTGGCGTGCAGCGCGCCGTGCGTGCGCAAGGACCAGCTATCGTAGGCGGCGAGCACGTCGGCGAGTTCGGCCGATTTGATCGGTGCGCCGGCGCGCACGCGGTTGAACTCGCTCGCCGGATCGCGCGGGCTGAGAATGTTTTCGAGCCGATCGATTTCGGCGAGGATGCGGTGTTGGCATTCGCGGGCGTCGCGGGCGGTGACGGCGTCGAGTTGGGCGTCGAGCGAGGTGCCGAGCACGCCGTCGTAAGCGAAGCCGAAACGTGCGGACAATTCGTCGCTCTGGACCGAATTAGCCGGACGAGGGAGCGAGACTGCGGCCTGAGTGGCGGGGCTGATGGCCAGCAGTCCGGGGGAGACGCGGGTGAGCCAGCGGGAGAGGGGCGAAGTCCAGAGAGATTTCATGCGGGGTGGAAACGTTGGAAATGCTGACGCGGCGACGGCGCGAAAGTTTCGGGGGAAGCGGCGGCGGCGCGCTCGCGTCTTGCCTCGGAGCCGGCGCGCGCGAACGTTGTGGCATGGCACTGCAAGAGAGCAAAGTGGAAATCTCAGCTGCGGCGGCGGACGCCGCGAACGACGTGTTGCTCGAGCACGCGTTCGAAAACTGGAATGTGCTCGAGGACGTGATCGTGCAGCGCGCGTGGGTCACTGGCATCAGCGTCGACGAGCGCGAGGCGAATGCGCAATGGGCGGCGCTCGCGCCGCTACTCGCCGCGGCGGGCGTCGTGTCGATCGGCGAGCGGGTGGAGCGCACGCTCGCGGATGCCGACTGGCGCGACAGCTACAAGGCGCATTTCCACGCGTGGCAATTCGGCCGGCTCCACTGGGTGCCGGTGTGGGAACGCGGAACGTTTTCCCTGCCGCCGGGTGACGCCGTCCTCTGGCTCGATCCGGGCCTCGCGTTTGGCACGGGCAATCACGAGACTACACGGCTGTGCGTCGAGCGGCTGGTCGGAATTTCGAAAACTGGAATCCGAAAGCCGGAAACCATGCGCGTCGTGGATGCGGGGTGCGGCTCAGGAATTTTGGCGCTGTCGGCGGCGCTGCTCGGCTATCGCGACATCAGCGGCTTCGACAACGATCCGGAGGCGGTGCGCGTGAGCGAGGAAAACGCGGCGCTCAACGGCCTCGACGGGCGAGTGCGCTTTTCTACCGGCGATCTCGTGACGGGCCTCGCGAGCGAGCAGGCCGACGTCGTGCTCGCGAACATCCAGGCCGATGTCCTCATGCGCTTCGCGCGGGAACTGGTTGGCGCTGTCGCGCCCGGCGGCACGCTGATCCTGAGCGGCATCCTCGCACCCGAAAACGCGCAGGTGCGCGCGGCGTTCGCCGCCGTCGCACTTTCGTGGCCGATCGAATCGCGCGTGATGGGTGAGTGGAGCGATGTGCAGCTGAAGCGGCCGTGATGCCGGGTTTTTCTGAACTATGCTGCGGCGATTTTTTCTCTTGTTCTTATGTGGGCTGACGGCACGGGCGCATGTCGTCGGCATCAGCACCGCGCAGGGCTCGATGAGCGGCGAGTCACTCGAACTCGTGATCGGCTTCGCGCCGAATGACGCGCAACAACTCATCAAGCCCGAGGATCGCCCGACGGGCAAGTGGTCGCCCGAGGCGTTCGACGCGATCAAGCCGCAGCTTCTCTGGGTCGCCCCGCAGCTCTGGGAGGTGACGGCGCGCGGCGAAAAACTGAAACCGTCTGGCGTAAGGGTCGAGCTGTTGCCGGGCGACAATGTGAGTTTTCACCTGCTGTTCGTGCGTCCGATTGGCGCGGACAAGCTCATCCTGCGCGCCACCAAACTCGGCGAACTGCCGCCCGGCCACCGCGAGTTCGTGATCATTGGCGGCGCGGACGGAGTGACGGTCGCGAAAAAACTCCTGAGTGCGCAGGACGACACGATGGAAATTCCGCTGCCACCCGATCCCGCGATGGCCGCGAGCGCGCGATCGCGACCGGCTGAGAAGGCGGGCAACGGCAACGCACCCGCGTTCTGGAGTTTTCTGCGGCTCGGCGTCGAGCACATCTGGACCGGCTACGATCACTTGCTGTTTCTCTTTGCGTTGCTCGTCGTGTGCCGGAGCTTCCGCTCGATCGTGAAGATCATCACGTGCTTCACGCTCGCGCACTCGACGACGCTCGTGCTGGCGACGCTCAAAATCGTCAGTCTGCCCTCGGGGATTGCCGAGCCGGCGATCGCGGCCTCAATCGTTTATGTCGGCGTGGAAAATCTGCTGCGGCGCGGAGCCGAGCCGCAGGGGCGTTGGGCGCTGACGTTTGGGTTTGGACTTCTGCACGGCTTCAGCTTCGCGAGCGTGCTGCGCGAACTCGGCGTGGGCGAGAATGGCACGAGTATCGCGATGCCGCTGTTCTCGTTCAACGCGGGGGTTGAAATCGGCCAGATCGCGATCGCGGCGGTGGTGCTGCCTGTGGTGTGGCGGCTGCGGCAGAATGAAAAATTTGTCGCGCGCGGCGTGCCCGCGCTCTCGGCGCTCGTCGCGGCGGCGGGGCTCTACTGGTTTTTGGAGCGCACGATTTTTGCGTGAGGAAGAAACTCTTCGCATCTGGCCGCGTTTCGCATACGAAGTAGTCGTGGGATGAATCCGCTCCACCGCTCCCGTCGCCCGGCCCGCTGGCCGTTCTGGCTGCTGCTGACGGCGTGGGTCTGTGCGAACACACCGGCGATCGCAGTGTGCGCGGCGCTCACGTGGCTCGGCGAAGCGCGGCATTTTTCGCATCAGCAGCGGCTCGTCACGGACGTCGCGTTTGTGCTCACGGGCCACCAGGCTCCCGGCCTCGGCCTGCTTGCTGCGGTGAAAAATCTGCCCGCCCCGGCGCCTGCCGCGCCCGCGTCCGCTGAAATCGAGCTCAAGAAACTCGATCTCGCGCTCGAGCGCGGCACCGAGGTGTGGCCGCCGGAACCGCCGGCTGGAATTTTTTCCGCGCGCCTGGCCGAGTGGCCTGAGGCGCGCCGCGAACCGCCGCCGCACGAGCCGCCGCGCACGAACGCCGCCGACTGAGCGTTTCCCGCCGGAAACGCCGCCTGTCCGCGCGCCGCCGTGTGTTGGCCGGCGCGCGTGATTGCTGGCACCGCGCGACTGCGCGGGCCGAAACCGCATCGCTCGTTCGTTCGCCATGTCCTTATCTTTTCAATTTATTCCCCGCGCGCGTTGCGGCGCCCTTCTTTTCACGCTCGCCACGATTTCGATCGCGCGAGCCCAGACGATCCCGACCGATTCCGGCGGGCCGACGGTGCTCGCCCCAGTCGTGGTGCAGGGCCGCAGCACGGACCTCGTCGGCACCGCGAGCACGGCATCGCAGGGCATTGTCGGCGCCGCGGAGTTCGATGCACGGCCGTTTCTGCGCCGCGGCGAACTGCTCGAGGTCATCCCCGGCGTCGTCATCACCCAGCACTCGGGCGACGGAAAGGCCAACCAGTATTTTCTGCGCGGCTTCAACCTCGACCACGGTACTGATCTGTCGCTCAGCGTCGATGGCATGCCGGTGAACCTGCGGTCGCACGCGCACGGGCAGGGCTACGCGGACCTGAATTTTCTGATCCCGGAAATGGTCCGGCAGATCGACTATAACAAAGGGCCGTTTTACGCGGACATCGGGGATTTTTCGGCGGCGGGCGCGGCGCAGCTCCGGCAATTCGAAGCGCTGCCGCACGATTTTGCGACGCTCACGCTCGGCCAGAACAGTTTCGCGCGCATCGCCGCCGGCGGCACGCGGCGCGACGGCGGTGCCGCGACGACGGGCGCGTTTGAAGTCACGTATGACGACGGTCCGTGGAAGCTCGCGGAGGATTCGAATCGTTACAGCGGCGTGCTGCGCCGGGCGTGGGCCACGGCGGGCGCCGACTACCGGCTGACAGCGATGGGCTACCACGCGAACTGGCAATCGACGGATCAGATTCCGCTGCGCGCCGTGGAGTCGGGCGCGATCGGTCGCTTTGGCAACATCGATCCGAGCGATGGCGGCGCGAGCGATCGCGCGAGTCTCTCGTTCGATGCCACCCTCAAGGGCCCGGACGCGACGACACGCGTCAACGCCTACGCGATTTATTACCGGCTCAATCTCTTTTCGGACTTCACCTACTTCCTCGAAGATCCGGTGAATGGCGATCAGTTCAACCAGCGCGACCGCCGCTGGCTCGCCGGCGGATCGATCATGCGCGCGTGGTCAGGCACGCTGGGTGGCGGCAAAAGCGAGTCGACGATCGGCGCGCAGACGCGCGCGGATTTCATCGACGTGGGCTTGTTTCACACCGCGAAACGCGTGCGGCTCGCGACGACGCGCGACGACACGGTGGACGAGGCGAGCCTCGGGCTATTGGCCAAAAACGAAACTCGCTGGAACGACTGGCTCCGCACGCAGGCCGGCGCGCGGATCGACGGCTACCGTTTCAAGGTCGACAGCAACCAGCCGCTTAACTCGGGCACGCGGCTCGCAGACATTTTATCGCCGAAGTTCGGCGTGGTGATCGGCCCGTGGGTCGGGACGGAACTTTACGCCAACGCGGGCGACGGGTTTCACAGCAACGATGCCCGCGGCACAACCATCCGCGTCGATCCGGGGGACGGCACGACGCCGGTCGCGCGCGTGACGCCGCTCGTGCGATCGACCGGCGCGGAACTCGGCGTGCGCACCGCCGCGGTGCCGGGTCTGGTTAGTTCGATCGCGGTCTGGGCGCTGGGTCTGGATTCGGAGCTGGTTTTTTCCGGTGACGCGGGCGACACCGAGCCGAATCCGCGCACGCGGCGCTACGGGGTGGAGCTGGCGAACTTTTACCGCGTGTTGCCGTGGCTGGCGCTGGATGGCGACGTGTCATTTACGCACGGGCGCTACCGCGAGGACGTGGAGAGTGGCGGCAAATACATCGCCAATTCGATCGGCACGGTGGTCACAGCGGGCACGACGCTGGGCCGCGAAGAAGGGGTTTCCGGCGCGCTGCGGGTGCGCTACTTCGGGTCGCAACCAATCATCGAGGACGACTCGGTGCGCGCGCCGTCGTCGCTCACGTGGAATGCCCGGCTCGGCTGGCGGACGAAGCGGTGGGACCTCGGGATCGATGTGCTGAATCTGCTCGATCGGAAAAATTACGACATCGCGTATTTCTACACGTCGCGGCTGCAGGGCGAGCCGGCGGCGGGCGTGGACGACACGCATTTTCACCCGGCCGAGCCGCGCACGGTGCGCGCGACGGTTGGGCGGAAATTCTAGGCGGAGGGTCGGGCGTACGAGGAGTTCGCGCGATCGGATGCGGAAAGTTTGAGAAAGTTTCAGGCGCGCGTCCGGTGGGTGCTTCCGGGCGAAGCAGTGGGCGATGAAGAACGAATCGTCGCAGGCCGCAGGAGCGCTTCACCCCATGATCGGCAGCGGGGGCAGAGGATATCTTTGGCGTCTGACCCATTTTCGGTCCCGCCTCACCTCCGTCTTGCTCGGAGCGTTCGATCGATCGAAGCCGCTCTGTTTCCTCCTCGTGCTGACGCTGGGCTGTTTCGCGCGGCCGTCCTCGGCCACCGCCGCTGAAACCTTGGACAGCGAAATTGTGCTCACCCCGCAGATGGGTGCGGCGAGCGAGGATGGTGAGATTCGCCACTGGCAGGAGCGCGCTGGCGCGTCGAAGGCGATGGCGGCGGACTTCGAGCGGCTGGGCTGGGCGTTCGTCGCAAAGGCCCGGCGCACGCTCGACGGCGCCTACTATACGCTCGCGGAGAAAACGGCCGACGTGTCGGACGCGCGGTTTGGCGCGAGTGCGGCGACGCGTTTGCTGCGAGGTCACGTATTCCATAATGAGCATCGCTTTCGCGAGGCGGAGGAGATCGCGCGCGGGCTCGTGGCTGAGCGTGGCGCGCCGGAGGATTTTGCGCTGCTCAGCGATGCGCTGATGGAGCAGGGGACACTTGCCGCCGCCGTGGAGGCGTTGCAACGGATGGTGAATCTCCGACCGGGCGTGGAAGCCTCAAGCCGCATTGCGCACCTGCGCTGGCTCAAGGGCGACCTGCCCGGCGCGATCGCGGCGATGGAGGATGCGGCGCGCGTGGCGAGCCCGCAGGATGCCACGACGATCGCGTGGGTCTTTTCGCGGCTCGCGGGGTTTTATTTGCAGGCGAGTCGCACCGAGGCGGCGATCGACTCGGCGGAGGCCGCGCTGCGACACGCACCGGATTTCCCGCCGGCGCTGCTCGCCCGTGGCCGCGCGCTGCTGGCGCTGGGAAAGAGCAAGCCTGCAGTCGCGCCGCTGCGTCGCGCTGCCGGACTCAACCCGCTTCCGGAATACCAGTGGTGGCTGGCCGACGCGCTGCGTGCCGCCGGCCACGCGGACGAGGCGGTCGCGGTCGAGCGCGGGCTCGCCGCCCGCGGCGCCGCGAGCGATCCACGCACGCTGGCGATCTTTCTGGCGACCCGCCGGGCAAATACCGCCGACGTTGCGCTGGCTGTGCGTCTCGCGCGCGAGGAGCTGGCAAACCGGAGTGACGTCCACACGCATGATGCTCTGGCCTGGGCACTCGCGGCGGGCGGCGAACCTGACGCCGCCGAGGCGGAGTCGCAGCTCGCGATGGCCGAGCAAACGGCTGACCCCCGGCTTTATTTTCACGCGGGAGAAATCGCACTCGCGCGCGGCGAGCGCGAGGCAGCGGATAGATTTTTCGCGCAGGCACGTCCGCTCGCCGCCGCCCTGACGCCCTCGGAGCGCGCCGCGCTTGCTCGCCATCCCGCGCCCGCCGCCGTCGCGCAGGTGCGCTGATTTTTTGCCAGTTCAATCCCACAGAAAACATATGAAACCTCGTATCGGAATTAAAACCGCCAGCGCGCTCAGCGCTCTCGCCCTCGTCTCCGCGTTCGGCGTCTCGCCGGCGCGCGCCTCCAGCCACATGGACGCCCCGCTCATCACGCGTGATCCGGCGGCCAACACCACGGACGTCTACGCGTTCGTCAACACCCGCAACGGCGTGAAATACCTCGAGCTTGCGCTCGCCGTCTATCCGCATGAGGAGCCCGGCATCGGCCCAAACAAATACAACTTCGACGACAACGTCCTCTACCAGCTCTTCATCTCGAAAGGCACCGATCTCGCCAACGGCGCCGACTCGATTACGTATCAGTTCCAGTTCTCGACCGCCTACAAGACACAGGCCTCGATCCTCCAGTCGTATGTGGGCGTCGTCGGCACCAACGGTGACGCGAGCCAGAATCTCACGCAGACCTACACCGTCACCAAGGTCGTCGGTGGGACCAGCACGGTGCTCGGCACCGGCACGGTGCCGCCGAACAACCAGGGTATCGCGACGCCGAAATACAATTTGAACAACGACGGCAACCAGCGTGCGAAGGACGGCGTGGCGCTCGAAACGCAGCTCGACGATTACACGCTCGGCGCGATCGCAAACCTCAGCGGAGGTTACCGCGCATACGCCGGCCAGCGCGAAGACGGTTTCTACGGTGACGTGAACGCGATCTTCGATTTGCTCTCGCTGAAGAGCGGCGCGGGAAATTCCTTCGACAGCCAGGGCGGCTTCAACGTCCACACACTCGTCCTCGAAGTGCCCGTCAGCGATCTGGGCGGCGATCAGCAGACCATCGGCGTCTACGCGACGACGAGCCGCCGCGCCACCACCGTGCTCACCGACGGCGCCGGCTCTTCCGGGACGACCGCCACCGGCAACTGGGTGCAGGTTGGCCGGCAGGGCAACCCTCTCTTCTGCGAAGCGTTCATCGCACTCCAGGACAAGGATCTCTACAACCGCACGAAGCCCACGAGCGACGCCGCGCTCTTCAAAAAATATTCTGACAACCCGGAACTCGCCACGCTCGTCAACGCGCTCGTTCTCAAGGGCAACGTCGCGCCGACCACCGCGCGCGCCGATCTTTCCGCCATCTTCATCCCCGATTTGATCAAGGTTGACCTGTCGACGACCGCGGCGCTCAAGGCCGGCGGCGGCGCGACGAATCCCGTGCTCGCCGACGACGCCGGCTTCTCGCGGCTTGGAATCTTCGGTGGCGATGTGCTCGTGAGCCCCGTCGCGGGCCACCCGTTCCGTCTGCCCGGCAGTGCGATCGGCGCCAATGCGGCGCTGAGCTACGTGCCCGGCGGCTGGCCCAACGGCCGCCGCTTCGGCGACGACGTGATCGACATCGGCGTGACCGCCGTCATCAGCGATCTGCGCTCGATTCCGCTGACCATTCGATCGGCCGACGGCATCGACAACGTCAGCAGCAACGACGCGATCTACAACAAAGCGTTTCCCTACGCGGGCACGCCGTTCAACGGTCGCAACTCCCAGCACAATCCGAAGACGGCGGCCTCGCCGCTCTTCAACATCTCCGCCCGCGGCGTTGCCGGCAATGGCGGCAATGCGTTAATTGGCGGCTTCGTCATCCGCGGCACGCAGCCTGTCCAGGTGCTCGTACGTGCACAAGGACCGTCGCTCGCCATCTACGGCGTGTCCGGTCCCCTCGCCGATACCACGCTGCAAGTTTACTCGGGTCAGACCCTCGTGGCGTCGAACGACGACTGGAAAGTGCCCGCCGCCGGGGGCGCGACGCAGGCTGCGATTCTGGCGACGGGACTCGCACCGCTAATGGATGCAGAGTCCGCGGTGCTCATGACGCTGGCGCCGGGCGCCTACACGACGTTCGTGGGCGGCAAGAACGGTGCGACCGGCGTGGCGATCGTTGAGGCGTTTCTCGTGCAGTAAGCGACGCCGATCGATTTTAGATTGCCGAAAATTCGGGCCCGCGAAGACGCGGGCCTTTTTTTGCGCGGGCACGGCGAATCAGATTCGTTTGCCGGTGCGGGCTTGAAACTGGCCGGGCGTTTCACTCGTCTTCGCGTGCATGATGAAGGCACTTTCAGTCTTGCTCGTCGACGATCAGGCGGATCTCCGTGCGCTGATCGTGCGCTGGTTGGAGAAGGAAGGCTACCAGGTCACGTGTGCCGGCGACGGCGCCGAGGCCGCGCAGATTTCCCAGGTCAAGACGTTCGATCTTCTGATCACCGACATGATTATGCCGGAGCGCGACGGCGTGCAGCTTATGTCGGACGTGAAGCGCACGCGTCCCGGCACACGGGTGCTCGCGATGTCCGGCGGCAGCCGCGTGCTGGAAAGCCAAGATTGCCTGCGGATCGCGCAAGGCTTGGGCGCGCACGCCGCCGTGATGAAACCATTCAAACGCGAAGACTTTCTTGCGGCGGTGTCGCTGGCCCTCGGTCCGCGCGGGGCAGCGAAGTCTGCCTGACCACGGCACGGTTTCCGCTGGGTTTGCCGCCATGACGATGACCTCCACCCAAGTCGCGCCCGCCCTCGTGGTGTCGTTCGTCGCGTGGCGCGTCTACGTGCGCGTGCGCCGCAACATCGGCCGGCAGCCGTGGCAGCCGAAGCGGCTGGTGGGCCGCGCGATTTTTTTTGGCGTGGTCAGTGCGCTGTATGCGCTGGCCATCCTGGCGACAAATCCGTCGATGTTCACGGCGCTGCTCGCCGGTATGGCCTTGGGAGCGCCACTCGCGCTGTGGGGGCTGCACCTGACGGAATTTTCCGCGACGCCCGAGGGGGAATATTATACCCCAAATCTCTGGATTGGCCTCACGCTCACGCTGCTCTTTGCCAGTCGGCTGGCCTATCGGATGATCGGATTTTATGCCGGCTCGATTTCCCGCGATGCGACGGCGCCGGCGTTTTTCCAGAGTCCGCTCACGATCGCGCTGTTCGGGCTGACGGCGGGTTATTACGTCGCCTACAACATGGACATCGTGCGGCGCGGCCGGAAAATCCTCGGGTGACGCGATCGCACTACTGCGGGACTTTTTCCGAGTAGGTGCGCGCGAGCCACGCCTTCGGGATCGGGACGACGACGATGTTGAGCGAGCGGCCGTTCTCCGAAAGCATGGCGGACTGAATTTCGATCTTGGTGCTGTTGGCGTTGAACGTCGGGTGAATGTGATCGGCGGCGGTGGTTTTGTGGCCCATGTCGGCGAGCAGATTCATTTCGCCGGAGTGGCGATCGATGAGCCAGAGGCGGTATTGGAAGTCGTCCGCCACGGCCCAGCGGCCGTCGGGAGACCCGTTGACGTGCCAGATCGAGCGGCCGGGGTCGCCGAGCGGGACTTGGCCGACGATGCGCATCTCGTGCGTGCGGAGGTTGACGATGCCGACGCCGGTCGGGTGGCCGTCCATGCCGGTCTGATCGAGGATGGCGGCTTGCTCGGGCGGAATGGGGGCGGGCGGAGCCTTAGGTGCGCCGCCGCCAGCTCCACGGCCACGCCCGCCGAGCGGTGGGCGGAGGTAAAGCATGGCGAAGGCGACCTCGTCCTTCGTGATGACGGTCTCGTGCGTGATCCAATCGAAGGGAGACTCCGGATAAACGGGACGGAGACCGGTGCCGTCGGCCATGATGGTCCACATACGGGTCGGCGCCTTGCCGCCGGTCTCCCAGCAAAACACGATTTCGCCGGGATTCCACGGGTTGGTCTGCACGTGACCGATTTGAAACGGCACGGCGACGATGAACTTGGATTCGCCGGTCTTCAGATTGACGTTGATCAGGCCAGTCGGGCCGGCGCCCATACCGCGGGGGCCGAAGGCGGGCTCGGGTTTCACGTCGGCCGGCAAATGTTTCGCCGCCTCGGCGCTGCCGACGCGGACGTAGGCGAACTCCTCGGCGGGATCGAGGGCCATGTCGCCGGGCGGGCCCATCTCGGGCGGGATGGTGGCCTTGATGTGTTCGTATTCGGTGGAGGCTTTGAGCGTTCCGGCGGCGCTGTCGGCGAAGAGTTTCGCGAGATCGACCGCGATGATCTGGGTGGGGCCGCGCGGGCCGCCGCGGCCACCCCGACCGCCGCGTCCGCTCGGGACGGCGGTGGCGTCACCGGGAGCGGGCGGCGGCGGTGTTTCCGGCTCGGCGCCGGGGAGGCGTTGGGTGCGCAGGAAATAGAGCGTCATCGAAATGTCGGAGATGCAGAGCATGCCCTGAAAACCGGACTCGGTGACCTGCACGATGTCGCCTGTCTCTTCGTTGACGGCCATCGCCTGACCCCCGGGGACGCGATTGGAGCGGAAGATGAGCCACTTGCCGTCGGAGGTCCACTGGTGGTGGGTCTGATAAATTTTCGAGTCGCCCGCCGGCGTGCTGGTAAGGAACGTGAGTGGAACGCCCGTGACAGGATCGGGGACGATTTTTTTCTCGGAGGGGAAACGCCGGCCGATTTGCGCGGAGGCGGATGCGACGAAGGCGAGGACGGCGAAGAGGACGAACGAGAAGAGGCGGGTTTTCATCGTGGGGAAGCGAAGCCGGGGTGAGGGAGAAACGCGGACTTTCGAAACGACGAACGGCCGAGCAAAACGGATCGGTCGATGCACGCGGACAGTCCGGCGAAGCACGACCGATCGGCGATCAAGAAACCTACTTGCCGCAGCACTGCTTGAACTTTTTTCCGCTGCCGCAGGGGCAGGGATCGTTGCGGCCAACTTTGGGGAACGAGGACTTGATCGGCGCGGGGCCCATGCGGACCGTACGCGTGTAGAACCATTCGCCGCCGAGACGGAGAAATTCGGATTTCTCGTGAAGCGCGTGCTCGCCGGCATCGTCGCGGTGGTAGGCGCTGAAGTCGACGAAGGCGGTGTCGGGTTTCGTTCCAAGCTCGTGAGAGTGGATGACGAGACGGGTCCAGTTAAGCGGCGCGCCGTCGTCGGGCTCGGGGACATAGGGCTTATGCGCCGTCGACAAGTAGGTGCGATGGAGGTGTTCGAAATCATGCAGCGCGTGCGCAGTGAAGCGCGAACGCATCAACTGTTCGGCGGTCGCGGCGAGGCGCGTCCGCTTGAGGATCGGCTGGCAGCAGGAGGCAAAAGGCTGGCCGCTGCCGCACGGGCAGGGTTCATCGGGGGCGAGAGGCGTGGACATGATGGAAAAGAAAAGCCCGGGCTTGCGGCCCGGGCGAATGTTTAAGCGAGGCGGATCGCGTTACGAGAAGAGATCGGTGGCGGTGCGGCCGAGGAAGTCTTCCATGTAGGCGGTGGTGGCTTTGCCTTCGATGAAGACCGGGTCGGCCATGATTGCCTTGTGCAGCGGGATGGTGGTCTTGATGCCGCGGATGAGATACTCGCTGAGTGCGCGGTAGGCGCGCTCAAGAGCTACTTTGCGCGTGGGGCCGAAACAGATGAGTTTCCCGATCATCGAATCATAATAGGGCGGGATCGTGTAGCCGGAGTAGGCGTGGGAATCGACGCGGACGCCGAGGCCGCCGGGCGCGTAGTAAAGTCCGATCGTGCCTGGCGAAGGAGAGAAGTTGCGGGCGGGGTCTTCGGCGTTGATGCGGCATTCGATGGCGTGGCGCTCGCCGAACTTGATGTCGCCCTGGTCGAACGCGAGCTTCTCACCGTTCGCGATCATGATCTGCTGCTTCACCAGGTCGATGCCGGTGACCTCCTCGGTCACGGGGTGTTCGACTTGAATGCGGGTGTTCATCTCGATGAAGTAATAGTTGCCCTTGGCATCGACGAGGAACTCGATTGTACCGGCGTTTTCGTATTCGGCGGCTTCGGCGGCGCGGATGGCGGCCTTGCCCATCTTTTTCCGCAGATCGGAGTTGAGGAAAGGCGAAGGGGATTCCTCGATCAGTTTCTGGTGGCGGCGCTGGACGGAGCAGTCCCGCTCTCCGAGGTGGAGGGTCTTGCCGTGGGAGTCGGCGAGGATCTGAAACTCGATGTGGCGGGGTTTCTCGATGTATTTTTCGATGTAAACGGCGCCGTTGCCAAAGGCTTTTTCAGCCTCGCCGCGGGCGACGTGATACTCCTTAGCGAAAGAAACGTCGTTGTGCGCGATGCGCATGCCGCGGCCGCCGCCGCCGGCGACCGCCTTGATGATGACGGGATAGCCGATTTTGCGCGCGATCTTGACGGCTTCGGACTCGGATTCGACGGGACCATCGGAGCCGGGGACGGTGGGGACGCCGGCCTTCTTGACGGTGTCCTTGGCGACGGACTTGTCGCCCATCATTTTGATCGATTTCGACTTTGGGCCGATGAACTTGATGTTACAGGACTCACACTGCTCGGCGAACTTGGCGTTTTCTGAGAGAAAGCCGTAGCCCGGGTGGATCGCATCGACATCGGCGATCTCGGCGGCGGAAATGATGCGATCCGCGCGAAGGTAGGAATCGGCGCTCTTGTTGCCGCCGATGCAGATCGCTTCGTCGGCGAGTTGGACATGCAGCGACTGGACATCGGCCTCGGAGTAAACGGCGAGGGTCTTGATGCCCATTTCGCGGCAGGCGCGAACGATGCGGAGGGCGATTTCGCCGCGATTGGCGATGAGGACTTTTTGAATCATGGCGATAAACGTAAAACCACCCGACCGGTCCGTGCGCTGGGCGCGGAGCGGTGCAGCGGACGGCGGTGGGTGGTTTCGGCGCGGGTGTTAGCCCTGCTTGATTTTGAAGAGGCGCTGGCCGTATTCGACCGGCTGTCCGTTTTCGACGAGGACTTCGAGTACAGTGCCCTTGGCCTCGGCCTGAATCTCGTTCATGATCTTCATGGCTTCGATGATGCAGACCACGGTGTTTTCGACAGCTTTGGTGCCGACATCGGCGAACGGTTTACTCTCGGGCGAGGCGGCGCGATAGAACGTGCCGACCATGGGTGATTTGATGTAGCCCACGCCGGCCTCTTCCTGGGCGGGGGCCGGAGCAACCAAAGCGCCCGGTGCCACCGTTGCGGCTGGGACGGGGATTGGCGGGTTGGTATCAACCAACGGGAACGGCGAATTGGAGCCGCGGCCGGTGCTCACGATCGGAAGGCCGTTGGACCCGCGCCGGATCTTGAGCTTAAAACCTTCTTCTTCGACCGCGAACTCGGTGAGTTCCGAGCGCTTCATGAGGTCGATGATTTGTTTAATTTGTTTTAGGTCCAAAGAGAGTGCCTTGGTTGAAATATAGTGGTTCTGGAACGGTTAGTTCGACTTTCAGATTGGGCGTTCAAAAGAAAACCAGACCCGCAAGCAACCTTAGTTTTTCGATTTTGGCCAAAATTGAAGGATATGGGCAAAAATGGGGGAAAACGACCCTATTTTCATGGAAAATAGCTTCGAAATAGCCTGATTTCGCCTCATCATTAATTTCAAAGCTGCGGGCCGAGGTCGCAAAAAACGCGAGTTCTAGGCCGGATTTGTGGGCGAGACTTGTATTTTATCGGCCTCAAATTTGAAACAGGCTCAGGTGTTCGGGAAGTGACGGGGCATACGGATTATTCCGCATCCGTTCAGGCCGATCGGTGAGGGCTGACGTATGTCAGTTGAAGTTTTTTGTGGAGCGCGAGGTAGTGCTTGCCACACTCCGTGAATGGCCAACCCACTGCGCGGTCTCAATGTGCTCCTGCTCGACGACGAGGTGTTGCTGCGCAAGCGGCTAGCGGGTTTCATGGAAAAGGAAGGGGCCGAAGTAACCGTAGTTGGCACGGTCGCAGCGGCGCGGCAGGCAGCAAGAGGCATGAGTTTCGACGTTGCCCTCTTGGATGTAAATCTGCCCGACGGTCGTGGAACGGATCTTTTGCGGGAAAAGGTTTTTCCGGGCACGACGACGGTTTTCGTCATTACCTCCGAGGGTGGGGTTGCGGGTGCGGTGGAAGCGCTCCGGGCAGGTGCGGCAGATTATCTGGTTAAGCCGTTCGATCCCGAGGAACTGCCTGTGCGTCTAGCCCAGGCGCGGCGTGGAGCGCAGGCAAAACGCGCTGATGAATTCCGGCGAGGCCAGGAGGCGGAGCTGTTTTTCGGTGACAGTCTCGCGGGCGTGCGCGAGCAATTGGAAAAGATTGCCGCCGCCGACCGGCGGCTTGGCACGAATTTGCCGCCCGTGTTGATCGAAGGCGAGACGGGCACGGGCAAGACAGCGATCGCTCGCTGGATCCATCGGCATGGGCCTAGGGCCGACGGGCCGCTCGTGGAACTGAATTGCTCCGCGATGCCCGATACGCTCGCCGAGGCCGAACTATTCGGTCATGAGCGTGGCGCGTTCACGGACGCCCATGCCGCGCGCATCGGACTGATGGAGGCGGCGGATGGCGGCAGCTTGTTTCTCGACGAACTGCCGAGCCTGGGACTCAGCCTTCAGGCGAAATTGCTCACCGCGATCGAAGATCGGCTGGTGCGCCGAGTGGGCGCTTCGCGACCCGTCGCGGTGGATGCGCGCATTATCGCAGCGACCAACGCGGATCTCGGCGCACTGGTGTCTACGGGAAAATTCCGCGAGGATCTTTTGCATCGGCTGGATTTGTTTCGGCTGCGGCTGCCGCCGCTGCGCGAACGCGGCGGCGATATCGTCGTGCTGGCGGAGAAGTTGCTCGCGCGGGCCGCGGCGCGTTACGGCCAGAAAGTTCCGACGATTCCGTTGGAGGGTAGGGCGCGGTTGCTTGCCCATCGCTGGCCAGGCAACGTCCGTGAACTTGCCCATGAGATGGAGCGGGCGTTGGTCTTCGGCGGGGAGCGAGGTCTCGCCTTTTCGCATCTCGGCCAGGGCGGCGATTTGCATGATGAGTGGATGCGGGCGGGATTCGTTTTTCCTGAGTCGGGTTTCTCACTTGAGACCGCAATCGATCGGTTGGTGGAGCGGGCGGTGCGGCAGGCAGATGGCAACGTGTCTGCGGCGGCACGTCTGCTGGGTGTCTCGCGCGATGTTGTTCGTTACCGCGTCAAGGGTGTGCGTGAAGCCCAACAAAGTGGGGAATAGGCCACACGTGGAGATTGATTTCGGGTCGTTTTCCCCGATCTGAGTCAGTGAATATCGAAGTGTGTGTGTTACATTAGTTGCTGATTTCCATGTGGAAGCGACCGATTTATGGGCTTGGCATGGCAGTTGCAATGGCGGAGCCTTAGATGAACGGCCGCTTACTTAATCGCTTTGTGCTTCTGGTCACCGCGTTTTCCGCGGCGACAGCACTCGCGCAGGCGGCGGATGCTCCGGCGAAGGTGGAGAAAAGCGCAGCGGTCGCGAAGACGGATGCGTTGCCGGTCTCGGCCGACGTGAAAAAATCCATCGACCAATTTAACTCGAAGCGTGACGCAATGATTGCCGATCGCGCGGCTAAGCTCGATCAGCTCAAGAACGCGACGGCGGAGCAGAAAAATGCGATTATCGAGCAGATGAAGGCGCAGCAAAAGGATCTGCTCGAGGCGCAGAAGGCGCTCGGACGACAGATCCGCGATGAACTTCGGAAACTGCAGCAAAGCCAGCCTATTGGCCGCTGAAAATTTCCACGGCGTAATGTTAGTCGAAAGGCAACCGTCTTCGGGCGGTTGCCTTTTTCTTCGTTGCGAGTGGCGGTTTCGGCGTGATTTGAATGTCCTGAATCGTCGATGAATCGCACTGTGCAACCCCTGCTCCGTCCCGCGTAATGGCTCGCCGTTCACTCTTGCTGCGCGTATGCGGAGTCCTGCTTGCGACGTGGGCGCTGGCGCGTGCGCAACCGGCTTCAACCACGGAGTCCGTTTCGCCGCTGAACCTCGCGGCGCTCGTGGCGACGCTTCCGGCCTGGGGCGGATCGGCGAGCATCGAGACGGGATTCGGCTACAAGGATAACCTTCTCCTCAGCCATACGGGCGAGGAGAGGAGTGCATTCGTCCGCAGCGGCGTAAACGCCTCGGCGATTCATCTGCGCCTCGGTGACCGGACGGACTATTCGTTTGGGCTGGCAGCGGGCGGCACGCATTATTTTTCTGGCGGGAGTGTCGATCACGATGCGCATGCGAGTGCGCTCGCCCGGTGGCGCTGGCACCAAGGCGAGGTCTTCCAATTTGCCTTCGATTTGCAAGGCTACTACCAGGATCAGATTTTCGACGTGTCGGATACGGAGTTGCAGCGGATTGTAGCGCAGCTCAAGGTCGCTGGCGCGATCGCAGGGCCGACGGTGCGGTGGAGGTTTCTTCCGTGGCTGTGGCTTGAAGGGCGCGCGGTGCGCAACCGCCGGAGCTATCGTGAGACGGAGTTCGATCACACAATGGACGTGGGCGCGGCGCGGCTCGGGTGGCGGCCCGGCTCGCAATTCGAATTGAGCCTCGCCGGC
Source organism: uncultured Opitutia bacterium (assembly GCA_903896015.1). GTDB lineage: Bacteria > Verrucomicrobiota > Verrucomicrobiia > Opitutales > Opitutaceae > CAITWF01. The sequence continues at coordinate 54,030 of CAITWF010000028.1, forward strand.
ACAGAGCGGGCTCGGCGCTACGATTCGCATCCGCAATACTCTGTCAGCGGCCGTCCGCTCACCGGCACACTCTTGAAAATTTTGGAACGCGAAGCCGAGTTGCGCACGGACATCACGTGGGATAAAGCCGAGCACTGGAAAACGACGACGTTTGCGGGACGCTGTGATTTTCGGGACAATGGCTCTGGCTACTCGAACTATCGCGAGGGCAGACTTGAACAGGATCTCGACTGGGCGGCTGGCAACTGGCTCATTCATGCCGAGGGTGAGGCGAAACATCAACTCTACGCGGTGCAGACCGTCGGTCTCGGGCTCAACCCAGCGCCGCGCGTAAAGGACATTTTCGCGGCGCAGGTTCGAGTAGAGCGAAAGCTCGGTGAACGTTGGACGCTGTATGGAGAATTCAACTGGGAGCGCAATCGCTGCAATGATCCGATCGCGTCCTACAACATGAACGAAGGCTTGCTCGGAGTGCGGTGGAATTGGGAGAAATAGTCTTTCCCCATCGCCGCGATGCCCCCACCCGCAACGCCCGCCACGTTTCGCCGCCCGGCGCAACTGCTCATCGTGACACTCACGGTGACGGTGTTTGCCGTGGTAGTAGCGTTCGTGACGTTGCAACTGCGCGCCTCGCTGCAAGAGCAGGTGCTTCGACGCGAAGGCGAAGCGCTTGCCGCCGTCGCCTCGATGCAGCTGGCAAACAACGCCGCCGAACTCGCGAAAGTCGGCGTGACCGACGTGCCCGGCGAGCTCGCCGACGTTGCGTTGAAAACGTCCCGGCTGCGTGGCGTCTTCGGCATCCGCGTATTCGACGCGAGCCGCGCCCTGATCGAGGCCGTGCCGTTTGCCTGGACAGAAGAACCGCCAGTTGCCGCCGACTGGACGCAGCTCGCCGCGGGTGCGCCGATTGCGCGGCTGCGGCGCGGACCTGGGCCCGCGCTCGCCGTCCTCGTGCGCGACAGTTCGTTGCCGCTGCTGGAGGCTTGGGTGCCTCTGGAGCGCGCCAGCACGCACGCGTTCGCCGGTGCCGCCCAATTTTGGATCGACGGTCGCACCATCGCCGCGGAGCTCGCCGCACTGGATCGGCGGCTTGCCGTGCAGGCCGGCCTGGCCTGGCTCGCCGGCGCGGCGGTGATCGCGCTCGCGCTCGCGTGGGCGTTTCGCCGGCTCGCGGCGGCCAACGACGCGCTGCGCCTCCGCAGCGACGATCTTGCGCGCGCCAATCGGGAGTTGGTGCTCGCCGCGAAAACGTCCGCGCTGGGCGCCGTCACCGCGCACCTCATTCACGAAATTAAAAATCCCCTCGCCGGCCTTGAGGTGTTCGTCGCAAACCAGGCCGACGGCAGCCAGCGTGACGACGCCGGTGCCGAACTCGCCGCCGCGTCCGAACTCACGCGCCGCCTCCGCACGATGATCAACGATGTGGTCGCGGTCCTGCGCGACGAGCAGCACGGCGCGTCGTTCGAACTCACCGCGGCGGAAGTTTGCGAACTTGCGCTCGCGCGCGCGCGCCCAGCCGCCGCCGCGCGCGGCATCGTGCTCGACTGCGATCGGTCGCCGGCGGTGTCCCTGGCCGGTCGCCGCGCCAACCTCGCCTGCCTCGTCCTGCACAATCTGCTGCAGAACGCCCTCGAAGCTTCGCCCGCGGGCGGTCGCGTGCGACTCGCCGCGGTCGCCGAAAAAAAGGCCGGCGATGAGCTCGCGTTTCTCGTCGAGGATTCTGGCGCGGGACTGCCCGACGCGGTGCGTGCGCGGCTTTTCCAACCCTGCCCGAGCGGCAAACCGGGCGGCAGCGGACTGGGCCTCGCGTTGAGCGCGCAGCTTGCGGCCCAAGCGGGCGGTCGGCTGGAGCTCGTGCGCAGCGATTCCTCCGGCACTTGTTTCCGGCTTGTGCTGTCGGTTGGCGGATGACGCTCGCTGCGGGGCCGGTCCGCCAATTTTTTTTGCCATCACGTCTTCTCACTTTAGAGGAATGGGTATGAGGGGCCCTCGCATCGTTTCGCGGCTGTTGTTCGCCGCGCTGCTCGCCGCATTCTGGGCGGGCGGGCTCTTTGCGCAGAAGGACGGAGATCTCCGTTGGAAGGCGGTGCAAGCCAGCGGCCGCTACATTGTGTCTTCGCCCGCCGTGGCGGCGGACGGGACGATTTTTGTCGGAGTTTGGATCGATAGCACGCCGAACCGCGGCCTCCTGCTCGCCGTCAACGCCCGCGATGGCTCGCTCAAGTGGCAATTTCCAAAAGTCACGGATCCCGCGATCAACCGTGTCGAATCCTCGCCGGCGATCAGCCCGGATGGCAGCACGGTTTATTTTGGCGGTGGCGACGGCAAGCTCTACGCACTCGACACCGCCACGGGGACGAAAAAATCTGAGTTCACCTCGTCCGCGGCGGAGATTCCCAATTCGCCCACGATTGCCGCAGACGGCACGGTTTATGTCGTCTCCAGCGATCTCGTGTTGCACGCGTTGACGTCGACGTTGACCGAGCGTTGGAAGCACGTCGCCGGCTACTCCGTCTCCATTGACACGGCGGTGGCCATCGGCGGTGACGGCACAGTTTATACGGGAGCGTTCGATGAAAACCTCTACGCGCTCAACTCTGATGGGAGTGAGCAATGGCGTACGGCCGCGGGTGCGGCGATCCTGACGTCGCCAGTAATCTCCCCTGACGGTACGATCTACGTCGGCACAAGCGACAACCGGCTCGTCGCGCTCACGCGCGCGGGGCCGAAGTGGAGTTTTTCGGTGGGTAGCCTTATTCTGTCGGCGCCGAGCCTCGCGGCCGACGGCACGATCTATTTTGGCGCAACCGACAACCAATTCTACGCGCTGAACCCCGACGGCACCGTGAAATGGCAGCGCGACCTCCGCGTAGGCATCCTCACCTCGCCCGCCGTGCGCGGCGACGGCACGATCATCTTCGGTGCGAACGATAACCTCGTGCACGCGTTTAACCCCGACGGCTCGACCAAGTGGACCGTCACGACCGGCGACTATGTTCAATCTTCCCCGGCGATCGCCGCCGACGGCACCACCTACGTCGGCTCGTTCGACGGCAGCCTCTACGCTATCTACGGCAATCCTTCGCCGATCTCGCCACTCTCGAGCTTCTCCAGCTGGCCGATGTTCAATCACGATGCCGCGCACAGCGGCCGCACCATCACCGCCACCGGCAACGCGTATCTCGTCAATCTCTCGACGCTCGGTCCCGCTGGCGGCACCACGAACCTCATCGCGGGCTTCGTCGTGCGCGGCACCGCGGCGAAAAAATTCCTGATCCGCGCCGTCGGGCCGACGCTCGCGTCGTCACCGTTTTCTCTCACGGGCATGCTCGCTGACCCAGCCTTATCGGTCGTGGCCGGCGGAATTGAAGTCGCCGCCAACGACAACTGGAACGACAATTTTCTCGACCTCGTCAATGTCACCAACGGCCTCGCATTTCCGCTCGGGGCCGGCGAAAAGGACGCGGCGGTCGTGGTCTCGCTGGCCCCGGCCAATTACGGTGCGGTGGTGAAATCAAGTGATGGCGGCTCGGGCGCGGCGCTCGTCGAAGTTTACGATGCTGAGGCTGGCTCGCCCGCGGCGCGCCTCGTGAATCTCTCCACCCGAGCCCAGGCGGGCGGCGGCTCAGGCATCCTCACCGCCGGCCTCGTGATCGGCGGCTCAGGGAGCCTGCGCGTGCTGCTGCGCGCGATCGGTCCGGGACTCGCGCCGTTCGGCGTCAGTGGCTACCTCACCCAGCCCACGATGCGCGTGTTCGACACCGCCTCGCGCGAGATCGGGCGTAACACCGGCTGGACGAGCGGCGGCCTTACGGAGGATCTCGCCGCCGCGGCGCGGCTCACCGGCGCATTCGCGCTGGCGGCGAGCGGCGCGGGCGCCGCGGATTGTGCGGCGGTCTTCACGCTCGCGCCCGGCAACTACACGATTCAGGTGGGAGGCGTCAGTGGCGCGGCAGGCGAGGCGCTGGTCGAAGTCTACGTCGTTCCGTGAGTCGCGCGGGCGATCGTATCTAATAACTATAAATTATCCTTGCTCCAGTTGCCTTTCACGGTATCCGAAATATTGCTTTAGCCTAAAAACGGCGATTGAAACCGACCCCGGCGATCGCGCTCGCCGAGTTTCGTATAGTTTTTTGTGCAGGAGGCCGACCGAAGCCGGCGGAATCAGGCTGGAGCCGGCAGCGCCGGTGGGGCCGGCCCCTTGATCCCGAAA
>CAITWF010000029.1 GCA_903896015.1 uncultured Opitutia bacterium
AACTGGTGCGGCGCGGGCGTTACGTGGAGTTCAATCTGCTGTATGATCGCGGCACGATTTTCGGGTTGAAGACGGGCGGAAATGTGGAGTCGATTCTTTCGTCGATGCCGCCGAGCGTGAAGTGGCCGTAACCTGACTGGAGGATTGCGATGAATGATCGCGAGGGCCCCATCGCCATTCAGGCGTCGTCGGCGCCGGCGAAAACCAAACGTTCTAATAAGTTGAGAGTTCCCCCGGCTCTGCCGGGGTGGCAGTAGAAGTTTGACGTTTACCGGGGTCCACCGCGATCAATCCCAATGTGAGCCGCCAAGCACACAAAGGGTCAGATCACGATGGACGAATTTGAAAGCCTAAGTCACAGCAAGTGGGAGTGCAAATACCACGTTGTTTTCATTCCGAAGTATCGCCGCAAGGTTCTGTACGGCGAGCTACGCAATCATCTGGGCGAGATATTCCGGAAGCTGGCAACGCAGCGAGAAAGCCGTGTGGAGGAGGGGCATTTGATGCCGGATCATGTGCATATGATGCTGTCGATTCCGCCGAAATACGCGGTCAGTCAGGTCGTGGGCTACATCAAGGGCAAGAGCGCCATTCATCTGGCGCGCGTTTACGGAGAGCGAAAGCGCGGGTTTACAGGCCAGCACTTTTGGGCGCGTGGATACTTCGTCTCGACTGTAGGTCGGGACGAAGCGACGATACGCGAGTACATCCAAAATCAGGAGAAAGAAGATCAGAGGCTCGAGCAATTGAACCTCTGGAAATGAGCGGCCACCTTTAGGTGGCCAGTTAAACTGGTGACGCGTCAGCGTCACCACCAGCCGCTTTGAGCGGCTCACATCACGAAGGCCCCCGGCTTTGCCGGGGGATTGTTACTTGCCGATCTTGAACCCTGGCTGCGGGAAAAGCTCGCGCTGATCAGCCAGAAGACGAAGCTCGCCGAAGCCATTCGCTACGCGTTGTCGCGTTGGGAAGGCCTCACTCGCTTCCTCGATGACGGGCGCATGGAAATCGACTCCAACGTCGTCGAGCGCGCCATCCGGCCCATAGCGCTCAATCGCAAAAACGCGCTCTTCGCGGGCTCCGACGGCGGCGGCGAACACTGGGCCATCATCGCCTCGCTCATCGAGACCTGCAAACTCAATGGCGTCGATCCGCAAGCCTGGCTCGCCGACACCCTCGCGAAGATCGTCAACGGTCATCCCAACGCAAAGATCGACGACCTCATGCCATGGGCCTGCGCGTCGCCAGCGCAGCTACAGGACGTGGCCTGAAAACAGCGCTTACCGTTCATCCATATCAGCGACGGCAAGATGCACGACGTCAACATCCTCGATCATCTGACGCCGGAGCCCGGCGCCTTCTACGTGATGGATCGCGGCTACGTCGATTTCACGCGCCTCGCGCGGCTCGACGAAGCCGGGAGTTTTTTCGTCACCCGCGCCAAGTCGAACATGAAAGCCCGCCGCCGCTATTCGCGCCCCGTTGACCGTTCGACGGGCTTGATCTGCGATCAAACGATCATGCTAACCGGATTCTACACGCGCCAGGGTTTTGAGAACCCGCTGCGCCGCGTCAAATTCAAGGACGCGGAAACCGGCAAGACGCTTGTGTTCCTCACCAACAATTTCGCCCTGCCGGCGATGACCATCGCCCGGCTTTACAAATACCGCTGGCAGGTCGAACTGTTTTTCAAATGGATCAAGCAACATCTGCGCATCAAGGCGTTTTTCGGAACATCCGAGAACGCCGTCAAAACGCAAATCTGGTCGGCGATTTGCGTCTACGTGCTCGTAGCCATCGTCAAAAAGCGCCTCGCCATCCCGGCCAGCCTCTACGAAATCCTACAGATTTTGAGCCTCGCGCTTTTCGAGAAAACCCAGGTTTTAGGCCTGTTTCAGGATTGGCCGCACCAAAGTTCGGAGAACGAGCCATCCAACCAATTGAATTTGTTCGATTAACGTTGGGACGCTAGTGAATTCAGATCATAAACCTTACCGGCGTCCGGTACGTTCCTCAAAATGCTGGCCCCTTGTGCAACGGGCATCGGCAATCCATATTGATTTTGCCAAAAACCTTTCCAGAGGACTTGGC
>CAITWF010000030.1 GCA_903896015.1 uncultured Opitutia bacterium
ACTGCGCAATCTGCGCCTGCACCTCGGCCAGCGGCAAGGGCCCGCGCTTCTTCGGGCCCGGCAAGGCGAGCGCGGGCGCACCCGCGCTCGCTCGCTGCCGCCAACGCAGCAGTCGCCGATAACTCAGCTTCAGCGCCGCGCTGGCCGCCCGGGCGCTGACGCCCGTGCCATTTTGCAGTTCCTGGATCATGCGGAGGACTTCGGGGATCGTCTGCGCTTTTTTTTAGCGCCCGCTCCCTCCATCGCCCGCAGGACGGCCCGGATCTCCGCCGTCTGCTCCGCGACTTTCAGCTTGGCTTCGAGTTCCGCCACCTTCGCCGTCAGGGCCGTTTCCACCGGCGACACTTCCGCCGCTGGCCGCCCCGGGGCTTGATCTTCCAACTGACGCAGCATCGCCCCGAGCCCCCGTTCCTCCCACTCGTAGTAGGTTTTCCGGGAGACCCCGAGCACTGCCGCCGCCTCCGTCACTGTCATCGCTCCGGCACGCACTTTCAGGATCACTGCCGCGCGCGCCCGCGCTGCCTGTTTGGTCTGCATGACTCACGGATTCGAGTCGCTCGGGGCCGCCGGTGCAACCTCCTGCAACTGCTCCAGTCGCGCTGTCAGCTTCTCCCGGCCCGCAAGCAATTGCCGCTTCTGCAAGAGCGCCCGCAAGCGCGGCGACAGCGCCGCCCCGTCGGCCAGGTTCGTCCGGCTCTCCAACGCCTGCAGCATCCCCTCCATCCCCCGTTCCTGCCACTGCTGCAGCGTCACGTAGTTGATGCCCATCGTGCGCATCACCTCCGCCGGTTTCACCCGCTCGGTCCAGATTGCCAGGACCGCCTGCGCTTTCTCCGCCGCGGTGGGCGTCGCCGCGTTTGTCGGCCGCACCCGTTTCACCTTCGTCTTTTCCACCGTCGTTTCCTTTTTCGAGGTCATAGCTCATCTCCTGATCGTTCACACTGAGTTTTAGTTTTCCTTTCTCCGCCTTCAGGACGACCGACTGGCCGTCCATCCGACCCACCAGATAAAAGGGCGCCTTCGGTTGGCCCCGCAGCGCCAGCTCCAGGAGGTTCTCCTGGATGCCGTGCTGGATCGTTTTCTTGATCTCCGAGTGGATCTCAAAATACCGATCCGCCGGACAGAGGCCGCCGATCCCCTGATGCGGCCGGCGATGGTTGTAGTATTTGACCCACAGGCGCAGGCGCTCCCGCGCCGACTCGAACGAGTCAAACTGCGCCCGGACCAAAAACTCCTGCCACATCGTCGCCCAGAACCGCTCCACCTTGCCGAGCGTCATCGGGTGCTGCGGCCGCGACACCAGATGCGCGACCCGGTCCTTCGTGAGTTCGACTGCGAAGCGGCTTTTCCCCCGCCAGTTGGTATATTGCCGCCCACGGTCGGTCAGCATTTCCTTCGGCGGGTGGTATTCCCCGACCGCCACCCGGTAGGTCTCGATCACCGCCTCCGCCGTCGGGCTGCGGTACAGATCGAACCCCACGATGTACCGCGAGTAGTCGTCCATGAACGCCACGATGTAGGCGTATTTGCCGCCGAGGCGGAACGTGAACAGATCGCTCTGCCACATCTGATTCGGCGTCGCCCGTTCGAAGAACCGCGGCCGCGTCAGGTTGCGCCGGGCTTTCGCCGCCGGGTCCATCAGCTGCGCCTCGTGCAGCGTCTTACGCACCGTCTCCGGGCTGGCCTGGAGGAAGAACCACCGCCGCAGCGCGTCGGCGATTTTCTTCACGCCGAACAATCGGTTCGTGCGTTTCAGCTCGACGATTTTCTCCAACACCGCAGGCGCAAGCCGGCGCCCCTGCTGGGGCGCCGGCTTACGCCGTAACCCAGCTTCGCCCTCTTTGCGGTAGTCCCGCACCCACACCGCTAGCGTGCTTTGGCTGACTCCGGTCTCTGCCACCACGAGCGGTTGCGGGAACCCTTCCTGCACGTGCAACCGCACCGCCCTCAGCTTCTCGTCGAACGTATATCGACGCGTCTTCGGAGTGGTCCGCGGTTCGCGGACCACCTTGCTTTCCACTACCTCTTTCGTTTCCATCGTAACACTCCTTCTTTCAATGAAGTGTTACCCAGTTTCGTCGCTAGCTTACGTCCATGATCTGGTAGTTAGCACATGGATCAGAACCTGATTGGTGGCGAGTTCCCCACGGAAGGTGCCATAGTTATCCGTGCGATGAAGCAGACGGTATGTATCCTTGTAGAGGGTAGCGGGCTCGGTCTGAAAGTTGATGATGCCCGCCGGATTGGCGCTGCCGAAAAGAATCGAGTTGGCGCCGGCCGACAACGTAATGCGGTCGGTATTGTAGCCGTCTGATGGCGGCATGTATTCGCCGACCGCCGAGGTGAAGAAATTGCGGCCGATGGATTCGGTAAAGATTCCACGGATGTTGAAGCGCTGGGCGCGGAACGGCCCGGACCCGTCACCCACGGCGACCTGACTCGATTCCTTCTCGGTGCTGGGCAGAAAATTCGCCAAGTCCATCACGTTCGAAATTCCGAGGTCGTTGATGAAATCCTTCGAAATCTCCGTAATGGACGCGCCAACGTCTCCAACGTCGGACCGCAGGCGCGTTCCAGCCAGGGTATCTTTGACCTTGTAGCCGGTCCCCGAGGTTTCGGTAACACTGAACGGCGAAAGTTCGACCACTTCCTCCGCCGTCTTCGCGGTAGGACTAGCCACAGGCGCCTGCTGCGCAACGAGGAGGAACGGAGTGAGGCACAGGCCGACACAAGCGGCTTTTGCCACAGTCATGGTTTTGGGCTGAAGGGGAAGGTTTCGTGGGGTTCCAATGGCGGATTTCATAATTCGTGATTGCTTCTCACTGGCAGATTGCGGGTGGGTTTGGGATTGAGCGGGTCACGATCAATCGAGGGGTTTTCGCGAACACCTGCTAGAAGCAGGAACGCGTCGTTCCCGTCGCGAAAAAAGCAGCGGTTAGCAGAAAGTTTAGTGGGATAGTTTAGTGTCGCTGAAGGCCGCCCAACTGTGCCGTCTATGCTAGCAAGCGAAAAACTCCCGATTGGCCCCAGCACCTAATCCGAGACTTTCCATCGTTCCAAAATGGAACGTCATGGGAACAGCGGCGCCCCGTTGCTTGACACGGTGAGTCACATTGAACACTTTTGAGTCATGGCAACTATTCAAATCCGAACACGCATCGATCGGAACCTGAAGAAAAAGAGCGACGATTTGCTGAAGGAACTTGGGCTAGATGCCGGGTCATTTGTCTCCATGGCGCTGACCCAACTCGTCAATCGTCGCGGGCTCCCTTTTGCGGTCACCGAGTCAGATGCGGGCTACTTTGCGTCGGAATATGGGGTTACTGCCGCCCAAAGCATCAAGGCGGGCGCTGCCATGCAGCGGGAGAGCGACCGTGCTCGTCGCACGGGTAAACTGCGCGAGATTACCGAGCTAGCCGACCTCGCCCCATGAAGTTGCTGGCGACGCCGCGCTTCCTGGCAAGCATTCCGGCTCACCGACGCGAGGAGGTATTAGCCGCCATGAGGGCTGCAGATGCCGCTTATGGCCAACCCCACCTGCACGCCGGGGTGGGGCTCAGACGCATCCAACCGTTCATGGAATGTCGCTGCGGGCTGGATCTGCGGTTAGTTTTTCAGCGGGAGGGACAAGCTCTCGTATTCCACCTCTGCGGAACGCATGATGAGATCGAATCCTTCCTAAAGAACCGACGGTAAACCGCATCACCCCACGCTCTCTAGCGTCGCGAGAAAGTCGCGTCCCAGAAGGTCATCGAAACGCCGAAAGACCCGTAAACAGTGGACCGACGAACATGCGAACAGGATCTTCAAAGAATCAGGGCCGAGCGATTCTTGCCGTATCCGAGAAAATAAACACACAGGTTGCCCACAGGTTGCCCAATGAGCTGTTTTTGGCTTCAACTCGTCGCAACTTTCTACTCTCATCTTCTCGTCCGAAAACATTAACCATCAACTAAGTCCGCGCGAACAAAGCGACTTAGCTTCAAGGCGGGATCCGGATTCAAATCCTATCCTCTCCGCCAGGACTATCCGCCCCAGACCGTCTTAACGTTCTGGAAGGCGCGGAGGCCACCGACGCCAAGTTCGCGACCGAAGCCGCTCTGCTTCGCGCCGCCAAACGGCAGCGCCGGATCGGAACGCACAAAATCATTTACCGCGATCGTGCCCGCGATGATCTGTGGAATGATTCGCCGCGCCCGCGTTCGGCTGCGCGTGAAGATCGTGGCGCCGAGTCCATAGGCTGTCGCGTTGGCGAGACGGATCGCGTCGGCCTCGTCGCGCGCCGCGACGATTGCCGCGACGGGGCCAAACAGTTCCTCGTCGAACGCCGGCATCCCGGGAACGACATCGGTCAGGACGGTCGGCGGGTAGAAAAATCCCGCGCCCGGTTGCGGTGCACCGCCGAGGAGCACACGCGCGCCTCGCCGCACGCTCGCCTGCACCTGCGCGTGTAATTTATCGCGAAGGTCGGCACGGGCGAGCGGCCCGATGTCCGTCGCCGGATCGGTCGGATCGCCGACGCGACGCGCGGCCATTCGCGCGACAAATTTCCGCTCGAACTCTCGCCGCACGGGGCGCGTGACGATGAAGCGTTTCGCGCAGATGCAGCTTTGGCCGGAGTTGAGCAGGCGCGCTGTCGCGCATGTCTCCGCCGTCGCGTCGAGATCGGCGTCGTCGAAGATGAGCGCAGGATCGCTGCCGCCGAGTTCGAAGACGCCCGGCTTGAGCGAGGCGCCTGCGAGCGCCGCGACACTGCGGCCCGCCGCGGTGCTGCCCGTGAGCGTGACCGCGCCCACGCGCGGATCGGCGAGCAATCCGCCGACGGGCGACGTATCGGTGAGCAGCACCTGAAAGAGACCTGTCGGGAGACCTGCGTCCGTGAAGATTTTGTCGAGCGCACGCGAGCAGCCGGGTAGGTTGGGCGCGTGTTTGAGGAGGAGCGCGTTGCCGCCCATCAGTGCGGGCAGCGCGGCGCGGAAGACCTGCCAGAACGGAAAATTCCATGGCATGATCGCGAGAACGACGCCGACGGGTTCGAACGTCACGCGCGTGTTCGCCGGCGCACCCGGTGGGTGTTCGTCCGCGAGCCAGCGTGGGCCATACAACGCGTAGAATTCGCAGCCGAGCGCCGTCTTGTCGATCTCGGCAAGTGATTGGGTGATCGGTTTGCCCATCTCGGCGGTGGCGAGCGCCGCGAGTTCCTCGCGGCGCGCTCGGAGCACGCGCGCGAGAGCTTGGAGGTAGCGCGCCCGCACGGCGGGATTCTGTTCACGCCACGCACGCTGCGCAGCGTTTGCGCGATCGATGGCATACCCGAGATCGGCGCGGGTATGCCCCGGATAGCTAGCGAGCCGCTGGCCGTTGGCCGGATTGATTGAAACAAATCGCATGGTCGAACTGTCGCCGGGTCGCGTGCGGTGACAAATGGAAATCTGGCGCGCGCACAACAGTGCCGCGATTTCTGCAAGAGACCACTTGCGGCGCATGGTGGGTTCGTGCGTGATGCGCGCCATGGCTCGCGGCGAAAAACGTCCGGTGACAGTGCGCACGATCGCAGAACACGTGGGTGTTTCGACGGCGGCGGTGTCGACCGTGCTGGCGAACCGCCACGAGGAGCGTCGCCTCGCACCGGCCACAGTGGAAAAAATCCGCCAGGCGGTCCGTGATCTCGGTTACGTCCCCAACGTAGCCGGGCGCCGCCTCCGCGCGCACGACCCTGGTGTGCGTCATATCGATCTTGGCATTCTCACGACGTATGAAGCACCGTTGTTTTTGGTGAGCCGTGCCCTGCGCCAGGTGCAGCGGATGGCCGATGCGCGCACTGGGCCCGGTCGCCGCTTCTCGGTATCGATCGGTATGTATCACGCGGGGCGTCTGCGCGAGATGCCCGGCCTGCTCGATGCGAGCCGTTGCAACGGCGTGATTGTCACGAACACGCTGCCGGAAGACGACGCGTTCCTCGCGTCGGTCACACTGCCTTACGCGGTGGTCGTGCTCGGCCGGCGCATCGCGAATTATTGCTGCGTGATTGAGACGCCGGGGGAGAGCGGCCGGCGCGCGGCGGAAATACTGCTCGCGGCACGGCGCGAGCACTTCGTCGTGCTCACGCCGGCGCTGCTCACGCAGAGCACGGCGGAACGCGCGGAGGCTTTTGCGGCGCTGGTTCTGGAGCGCACAGGCCGCCCGGTCACGCGCGTGATCGCCGGCGGTTTTACGCCGGCCAACGCCGCCGACGCGATGCGGGCGCACCTCGCGGCTGGCCGCGGCTGCGATGCGCTTTACGCGGTCACGGACAGTCTCGCGCTCGGCGCCTACCAGGCGATCAAGGATGGTAACCGCCGGATCCCGCGCGACGTCGCGGTCGTCGGAGTCGGCGATCACGAGCACGCCGACTTTTTTGATCCGCCGCTGACGTGTGTCGGACCGGCGAACGATGCGGTTGTCGAGCACGTCGTCACCTGGCTTTTTCACCTCATGAATCACCGGCGCGTGAAGCCCGCGGAGGTGCACGTGGCGCCATCGGTGGTGATGCGGGCTTCGACGTAAGGGAAATTTTTCGCTTGCTCCTAAATCGATTTAGCATTTTTCCCGACGGCGTTGGTTAACCCGTCAGACCCCCCGCCCAGCGCACGCCGTGTGCCGGCACCCGCTCAAACCCTGCTTCCGCCATGCAAACGCCCTTGTGTTTTTTCTTTGTCGTTCGCCGACGCCTTGCGCTGTCGTTGTTTTCCGTCCTCGCGTTCTTGTCCCCCTGCTTTTCGGCCCGCGCCGCGGACGGCGGATCGATCACCGGCACGGTGAGCAATGCGGCCACGCACAACCTGCTCGAGGGCGCCCAAGTTGAAATTCCCAAGCTGGGCCTCTTTGCGACGGCTGATCATACCGGCCAATTCCGGCTGAACAATCTGCCCGCCGGTGACTTCGAGCTGCAGGTTTCCTACACCGGTCTCGATCCGCTGCGCAAAACCGTCCACGTGGACGCCAACGCGAGCGCCACAGCAAATTTCGATCTCACTTCCAGCACCTACCAGCTCGACAAGTTTGTCGTCTCCGGTCCGCGCGAAGGCAGCGCCGCCGCCATCACGGCCCAACGCAATGCCGACAACGTCAAGAACGTCGTCTCCATGGATTTCTTCGGCAGCATGCCGAACATGAGCGCCGGCGAAGTTGCGATCCGTTTGCCCGGCGTGGCCGGCCAGCTCGACGACGAGAACAATGTCACTGGTCTCATCATTCGCGGCCAGTCCTCGACTAACAACCGCGTGGAAGTGGATGGATTCCTTCTCGCCAGCTCTGCGGGCGCGAGCCGCCAGTTCCAGACGCATTCGCTAACAGGCGCGATGTTCGAGCAGCTCGAAGTCGTGAAGGGCCACTTGCCCGACCAGAGTTCGGATTCGCTCGGCGGCTCGGTGAACATGATTACGCGCTCGCCGCTCTCGATGGCGGAAAATCAACGTTTCGACTACAACGTCGGCGTGCGCTTCGCACCTTCTTTTACTGCGCAGGATCCGTTGCGCCGCGATCACCCATCGCACCCGTTGATTAATGCCAGCTATCAACGCGTGTTCAGCGTGCTGGGCGGCGAGCACAACCTCGGCATCGCGGTCAACGCCTTCTACAGCGAAAACGTCGCCGGCTATTTCACGACCCAGCGCGATTTCCAGAACACCACCGCGCAGCCTGCGTATCTGTGGGACTACCGCACGAGCGACAATTTCAACAACCGCAAACAGTCGAGCCTCAACGTGAAGGTCGACTACCGCCTCAATCCGAACACGAAGGTTTCTGTCACCGGCATCTACAACGACGCATTCGAGCCGTTCAATCGCCTCTATGTTGCCCGGGCGTTCACCTCGCAGACTGTCGCAACGCTCGACTCCAGCGGCAAGCCCACCGGCACCAATGCGATTCTGCCCAACTACACTTCTACGGTCACCCAAGTCCGCGGCGTCGCCGCCTCGACGATGGATATGAACGAGACGATGTTCAGCTTTATGAACCGTTGGCGCACGGTGATCGGCACCGTCGAGCACAACTTCGATCGCTGGCACATCGACTACGCCGCGTCTTACAGCCAGGCACACGAAAATCTCGGCGTCGGCAACGGTGGCACTCTCGCGAACGACCTGACCGGCATCGGCTGGACCCTCGATCGCACGCAGAACGATCTCTTTCCGAAGTTCACCCAGACGGAAGGCCCCGACATGACGAACATCGCGAACTACAAGCCCGGCCAGCTCACGACGCGCAATGGCAAGCGCAACAACGAAAACACCGCTTACCGTGCGAACGTGAAATACGATCTGCCGTTCGAATATAAATTCTACTTGAAGGCTGGCTTCGCCTACGAAAAACAGTTGTTCGGCACTGTGACGGACAATCAGCGTTGGAACTACACGAGCACCAAACCGCTCGCGGTGAACCCTTCGTTCGTCTCCTACGATCAACAGAAGACGGGCCGTTACCTGCCGTGGTTCGAGTCGTCCACACTCATCAACGACAATAACCCCGTCGATCCGTCGCTCTGGAGTGCCGACCCTTATTTCCGTTATGCCTCGCAGTTCTCCGGCACTAACTCCCTAACCGAAGAAGACTACGCCGGTTATCTCATGACGCAGGGCAAAATCGGCAAATTCGGCATCGTGGCGGGTCTGCGCTCGGAGAAAACCGATGTCGATGCCTTCGGCTACGTCCGCGCGCACACGCTCACGACCACCGCCCAAGAAGTCGCCGATCCGGTCGGCTCCGCGCTCAAAGACTACGGCAACAACGCGAAGCACAATCTCTCTTCCTACACCAAGTATTTTCCGAGCGTCCACACGAGCTACGACATCATGCCCGACCTCAAGGCGCGCGCGACCTACTCGACGAGCTTCGGCCGTCCGCCTCCCGGCAGCCTCACGCCGAACGAAACCCCGAACGACACCGCGCAGACGCTCACCATCAACAACCAGAATTTGCTGCCCCAGCTCGCGACCAATTGGGATGCGGCGCTCGAATATTATTTCGAGCCCGTCGGCTCGCTCACCTTTGGCTGGTTCCACAAGGAGATTAAGAATTACATCCTCAGTGGGCAGCAGCTCGGCACGGTCGCGACGGGCGCCGACAACGGTTATAACGGCCAGTATGCCGGCTACACCATGATCTCATCCGTCAATGCCGGCGTTGCCGAGGTGCAGGGCTATGAGGCCGCCTACCAGCAGCAATTTACCTTTTTGCCCGGCCTCTGGCGTGGGATCGGCGTTTCATTGAACTACACCTATCTTCGCACCCACGGTGTGTATGGCGGCACCACGTATCTCGCTTCGAATCAGGTGACGGGCTTCGTTCCGCAGACGGGCAACGCCAATCTCTACTGGCGTTACCACGGTTTTACTGCGCGGATCCGAGCCAACTATACCGGCCGCTACATCAACGCGTTCACCCTGGGCTCGCCCGCGCGCAGCGAATACCGCTTCGCCCGCACCATCACCGATTTGGATTTCTCCTACGATATCCGCCGCGGTGCTTCAATTTTCGTGGGCGTCTCGAATCTAACGAACGAGCCGCAGAAGTTCTTCCGCTTCATCACGAGCCAGGTGGATCTCGAAAAGCTCGACGGCACGACGATCACTGCGGGCGTCACCGGCCGCTTCTGATCGAACCTGAACGATCAGCAGGCTCCGGCCCGCCGAGTTGTCTTCCGCTCATGCCGCTCACGCACGCCGAACTCCTCAAGCTCAAGCGTTGGAACACCCCGACGATCGCCAACGCGATCGAACAGGTGAGCCGCGTCGATCCGATCGGGCTCTCGAACCTCGAGGAGGCGCACGACTTCATGCCCGAGATGGGCCCAATGATCGGCTACGCGATGACGGTCGTCATCTCCGGGCGCGATCCGCAGCCGAAGCGCGCGGAGCCGGAGAGCTTCCAGCGCTACCGCGAGTACCTCGCGTCGCGCCCCGGCCCGAAAATCGTCGTGATTCAGGATGCGGACAAGCCGCACTGTCACGGCGCGTTCTGGGGCGAGATCGGAGCGAACCACGCGCGCGCGCTCGGCTGCGTCGGCACCATCACCGACGGAGCGATTCGCGATCTCGCTGAGATGAAGAACTCCGGCTTCAAGGCGCTCGCGCGCCGGCTCGCCGTCAGCCACGCGCACACGTGGCCGCTGCGCTGGGGCGTCGAGGTCGAGATCTTTGGCACCAAGGTGAAGCCCGGCGATCTGCTTCACGCCGACGTCCACGGTTTCACGATCATTCCGAAGGACGCGCAGCCGCGCCTCCTCGAAGCCGCGCGTTTCATGGACGACAACGAATGCGCTGCGCTCCTGCCCGCGAGCCGCGGCGCGGCGGGGCGCAGTTTCAAGGAAACTCTCGCGGCGATGAAAAGCGGCGACGCGCGGTTCGCTGCCGCCGCGCGCCGTAAGTTTGGCCGCAGCACGGAATGAAACTAAGATCCAACCCACTATGAATCTCCGTCACGTTTTCTCCCTGCTGTCGCTGTCCGTGATGTCGCTTTCGCTTTGCGCCGCCGAGGCGCCCGGTTTTGGCGCCACCCCGACGCGCATCCCGTACAACAATCCCGGCCTGCGCACCGATATCGGTGTCGGCCTCTGGGGCTGGCCGCTGCCGATGGACTACAACCACGACGGCCTCATCGACATGATCGTCGTGTGCTCCGGCAAGCCCTACAACGGGGTCTATTTCTACGAAAACACCGGCGCCACCGATCCCGAGAGTGGGCTGCCACTCTTCAAGGCCGGCGTGCGTCTTGGCAAAGGAATCGATTCGGCGCAGTTGTCGGTGGTCGCGGGCCAGCCGGTCGTCACGACGGCCGGCGAGGTTTATCCGGACTTCGTGCACTCGGCGCTTGAGCACCCGAAAAAACTCAATGCGCCCACAGTGCAGGAAATTTTTGGCTCCTCCGATCCGTCACTCACGAAGCCGGGCATCACCGGCATTCGCTCAAGCCAGTGGAAATATGTCGATTTCGACGGCGATGGGAAAACCGATCTGATTGTCGGCGTCGATTACTGGGGCGACTACAATTGGGGCAAAGCGAATAGTGGTGGCGCCGAATCGACGTATGACGAAAAGGGTCGGTGGAAATACGGCCCGCTGCGCGGCTATGTTTACCTGCTCAGGAACACGGGCACGAACGAGGCCCCGGTTTACGCGAAGCCCGTGCAACTCACCGCCGGCGGCAAACCGATCGATGTCTATGGCCGGCCCTCGCCGTGCTTCGGCGATTTTCGAGGCACTGGTAAACTCGATCTGATCTGCGGCGAGTTCATCGATGGCTTCACGTATTTCGAAAACATCGGCACGCGCACCGAGCCGCGCTATGCCCCGGGTCGTAAGCTTACCAACGCCGGCGAGCCGCTCACGATGGATCTCTGCATGATCTCGCCCGTCGAGTGCGACTTCAACGGTGATGGCAAACTCGATCTCGTCGTCGCACAGGAGGACGGGCGCGTGGCATTGCTGGAAAATACCGGCGTGGTCGTCGATGGGATGCCGCAGTTTTTGCCGCCGCGGTTTTTCCGACAGGAGGCCGACGAAGTAAAATTCGGCGCGCTCTCCGCTCCCGCCGCGGTCGATCTCGATGGTGACGGACTCGAGGATCTTGTGGTTGCGAACAGTGCGGGCTACATCGGCTTCATCAAGAATCTTGGAGGCTCGCCGCCCCGCTGGGCCGCGCCCGTCTACCTCGCGGGTGGCGGCCAGACGATCCACATCCAGGCCGGCTACAACGGCGATTGCCAGGGGCCGAGCGAAGTGAAGTGGGGCTACACCGATATCGCCGTCGGCGACTGGGACATGGACGGGTTGCCCGACATCATGTGCAGCGACGTTTGGGGCAAAGTTTATTGGTATCGCAACCTCGGCACGCGCACCGCGCCGCGCTTCGCCGCCGCCGCACCGATCGAAGTGGAGTGGGGTGGCCCGGCGCCGAAGCCCGCGTGGAACTGGTGGAATCCCGCCGGCAAGGAACTGGTTATCGAGTGGCGCTGCACGCCGTATGTGATCGATTGGAACGGCGACGGCCTGCCCGATCTCGTAACACTTGATCACGAGGGCTACCTTGTGCTGTTCGAGCGCATGAAAACAGCGGATGGAAAGCTCGTGCTGCTGCCGGGAAAGCGCGTGTTCTGGGCCGAGGATATTTCGTCTTACGATTCCGCCGGTCGGCCGCTCGGCAAGCACGAGTCGGGACTGCTGCATCTCAACGCAAGTCTCGCCGGCGCCAGCGGCCGCCGCACGTTGTGCTTCTACGATTGGGACGGCGACGGCATCCTCGATCTGTTCGTCAACAGCGTGCCGAACATAAATTATTTTCGTGGACTCGGCCGCGATGCGCAGGGCCGGTGGCGTTTCAAGGACATGGGGCCGATCAACCCACTCGTGCTCGCGGGCCACTCGACGGCGCCGACGATCGTGCATTGGAGCGACCGCAAGCTAGGCGACCTGCTGTTTGGCACCGAGGACGGGTTTCTTTATTTTGTGCCGCACCCGAAGAACCCGCCGCTGGCGCTTCGCAGCCCGTGATGTTTTTTTTCGTGCACATGAAGCGATTCATTTGGAGCATCGTTTTGGTCCTCGGCTGGATGGCGCAGTCCGGTTCCGGCGCGGATGCGATCGTGCGAGCCGAGTTTCTCAACGAACACGCGCCATATCCCGAGTGCCACGCCTCGACGATCGCGGAGGTGCCGGGGCATTCGCTCGTCGCCGCATGGTTCGGTGGCACGAAGGAGCGCAACCCGGACGTCGGCATCTGGGTGACGCGTGAAAACGAGCGCCATTGGTTGCCCGCCGTCGAAGTGGCGAATGGCGTGCAACCGAGTGGTCCGCGCCTACCGACTTGGAATCCGGTTTTGTTTCAGCCGCGCGACGGCCCGCTCACGCTCTTCTACAAGGTTGGTCCGTCGCCCTCGACGTGGTGGGGCATGATGATGACTTCGACCGACGGTGGAAAGACGTGGAGCGTGCCGCACGCTTTGCCCGAAGGAATTCTCGGTCCGATCAAAAATAAGCCGGTCGTGCTCGCCGACGGCGCGTGGCTGGCGGGTTCAAGCACGGAGGGGGGGGCGACCGGCTGGCGCGTGCACTTCGAGGTGTCGCGCGACGCGGGAAAAACCTGGCGGATCATCGGTCCAATTGATCGAGGCGAGGGAGCGGGATTCGCGGCTATTCAGCCGAGCATTTTGTTTCACGGTGACGGCCGGTTGCAGGCGCTCTGCCGCACGAGCAACGGGGTGCTGGCCACCACGTGGTCGAGTGACGGTGGCCAGACCTGGACCCCGCTCGCGCGCACCGCATTGCCGAACCCGAGTTCCGGCACCGATGCGCTCACCCTCGCGGATGGACGCCAGTTGCTCGTCTATAATCCTTCGGCCGGTCCGCCGGAAAATCCATCCAAAGGAAAACGTTATCCACTCGACGTCGCGCTTTCGACTGACGGCACGGCGTGGCGGCACGCGCTGACGCTCGAATCCGAACCGATCGGCAACGGCTACGCTTATCCCGCGGTGATTCAAACCGCGGACGGTCTCGTGCACGTCACCTACACGTGGGATCGCAAGATGATCAAGCACGTCGTGCTCGATCCGAAAAAACTCTGATTCGTCCTTCGCATGTCTTCTTCCTTTCAACTTGGCGGAGTCTATTCGGCGCAGTGGATCCCGATCGATATTGCTGGGCGGTTGGATCGCGGGAGCCTCGCGGCTCACGTCGAATTCGAACGGCAGCACGGCATCGCCGGCGTGCTGGCGCTCGGCAGCACGGGGGAGTTTCCGCATTTTTCGATCGAGGAGCGCAAGCAGGTGCTCACGACGGTGGCGGAACTGGCCGCGCCGCTGCCGGTGATAGCCAACGTGAGCGACATCCGGCCGCGCGCGGCGGTGGAACTCGGCCGGTTCGCGAAATCGCTCGGCCTGCCGGCGATCGCGTTGATGCCGCCGCCGTTCTTTCCGCTGTCGCAGGCGGACATCCTGGCGTTTTTCCTGCACGTGGCGGACGCCGTCGGGCTGCCCGTAATGCTCTATAATTTTCCCGAGCTTACCGGCAAGCGCATCGATCTCGAAACGGTCGCGGCGTTTGCAGACCGAGCGCCGATGATTGCGATTAAGCAGAGTGGGGCGGAGTT
The DNA here is from genome assembly GCA_903896015.1 of uncultured Opitutia bacterium. Lineage (GTDB taxonomy): Bacteria > Verrucomicrobiota > Verrucomicrobiia > Opitutales > Opitutaceae > CAITWF01. The sequence goes on from CAITWF010000030.1 coordinate 14,128, forward strand.
CGACTACCACCGGAAGCTAATCACGCTTGGGCGGGAGAAACAGTTTGTCGTGATGTCGGGTGCCGACACGCGGCTGCCTGAGGTCTTCGCGCTCGGGGCGGCAGGCTGCATCGGTGGATTGGTTAATATCGTGCCCGAACTCATGGTCGAGATCGAGCGGGCGAGTCGCACCGGCCAGCCCGAGTCCGCCGTGATCGCCGCGGGGCGGATGGTCGAGTTGGGCCGCGTGATCGATCAACTTGAGTTTCCACTGAACGTCGCGGCGGGACTCGAAGCCCGCGGACTGCGAGCCGGCGCACCCAAGTCGATCGTGTCTTCAGAGTCGCGCCGGATCTACGCGAAAATTGTGCAGGAACTCAGCGCACTGTTTGCGCAGTGGCTACTCACGCCGGTTGGCGCCGCAGTGGCTTAGTGCGGATACCACCAGATCGACCGTTGCTTCGCTTGCCTGTGGCGAAAACGCATGTTGCCATCGCGCGATGAACCCCAGCCCCGCCACGAATCCGCTGCGCTATGCGTGGTGGATCGTCGTGCTGTTGTTTCCGGTCGCCCTGCTGAACTACCTCGATCGGCAGATGTTGGCGACGATGAAGGCGTCAATGGTCGGCGACATTCCAAGCATCGCCAACAAGGCCGACTGGGGTCTCGTGCTGGGTGGCTTCAAGTGGACCTATGCGGTGCTCAGTCCGTTCGCAGGCTACGTCGCCGATCGGTTTGGCCGGCGCTACGTCATCGGCACCAGCCTGCTGGTTTGGTCGATGATCACGTGGTGGACCGGTCATGTGACGACGTTTCACGAACTGCTCACTGCGCGCGCGCTGATGGGCGTGAGCGAGGCGTTCTACATCCCGGCGGCGCTGGCGCTGATCGCGGACTATCATCCGGGTGACACGCGGTCACGGGCCGTCGGCGTCCATCAGACCGGAATTTACCTTGGGCAAATTTGCGGCGGCTTCGCTGGCTACATCGCGGATTCGCCGGACCACGGCTGGCGTTGGGCGTTTTCAACGTGCGGCATGGTGGGCGCGATCTATGCACTCCCGCTGTTCGCGCTCCTGCGCGACCCGCCGCGGGCGGCCGCGCCGGTGGATGCGCCCGGCGAACCGCGTGGCGTGATCCGCGGGCTGCTCGGCCACCGCAACTTCATTCTGCTCGTGCTCTACTTCACGCTGCCGGCGATCGCGGGTTGGGTGGTGCGCGACTGGATGCCGGAGATCCTGCGCGAGAAATTTCATCTCGGTCAGGGTAAAGCGGGAGTGAGCGCGATTCTTTACGTGCAAATCGCTTCGCTGATCGGCGCGGTGGCCGGCGGCTTCCTCGCTGATCGCTGGATGCGCACGACCTCGCGCGGCCGGATCTTCACGAGCGCGATCGGCATGGTGCTGTTTTTGCCGGCACTCTTCAGCGTGGGCAATGCCGGCACGCTCGGCGTCGCGATTGCGGGGTTGGTCGTGTTTGGCTTCGGCTGGGGTTTTTTCGACTGCAACAACATGCCGATCCTTTGCCAGATCGCGCGGCCCGAGTGGCGCGCGACGGGCTACGGCATCATGAATCTCGTGAGCATCAGTTGCGGCGGCTTTGGCGACGTGGCATTTGGCGCCCTGCGCGATCGGCACGTACCGCTCAACCTGATCTTTGGGGCGTTCGCAGGGGTCGCGCTGCTCTCCGTCGTGATCGTTTTGCTGATCAAGCCGCGCGCGGAGGTTTCGGCAGCGGCGGCGTGACCTGACAATTGCGAAGCTCAAGGTGGCTCTTCACTGTGCGGAACGCGAACCACGCGCTCGTCAAGGGCGCGGGATCGCGGAAGGTGAAAAACTTTCGCCGTCGCGCCCGAACTCCGCCACGCCCTCGCGCGCGACGAGCCGGATGTGATAGGGGCGGTTCGACTTAAGGAGGAATTACTTCTCCCTCAAATCATGCTCGCGTAATATGAGTTGCGCTGCTCACGTGGTGAGGTTCGTACGAAATCATGCGGTGCAGTCGGCGTGCCGGCTGGCCCGTCGAGCGCGAATCGACGACCGGTGACTTCGGACTGGCGCGCGATGGCAGGGTTTTGTAGGGAAGCACGATGAAACCCAAAACTGATCCTCGGGTGGAGGCCTACATCGTGGAAGCGGCGGAATTCGCGCAACCGATCCTGCGCCACTTGCGGAGGCTGGTGCATGAGGCGTGCCCCGCGGTGGAGGAGACGATCAAGTGGAATCATGCCAGCTTCGTGCTGAATGGGAAAATCCTGTGCATGGCGGGGACGTTTAAGGCGCATTGCACGTTTGGTTTCTGGCACAAGGACGTGCAGCGACTTGTCGAGCGCGAACTCGGGAAGTCCGCCGAAGCGGGCGGCATGTTGGGCCGGATCACGAAAATCGCCGACCTGCCGGACGACGCCACGATGCGGCGCTACGTCACGTTGGCGGCGTCGCTGGTGGATTCCGGTGCGCCCGCGCGACCGCCGAGCAAGCCGAAGCCCGTGCTGCCGGTGCCCGCAGATCTCGCGGCAGCGTTGAAAAAGAACGCGAAGGCGGCGAAGGCGTTCGCGGATTTTCCTCCCAGCCACCGGCGGGAATACATCGTGTGGATCACAGAGGCGAAACGTGAGGCAACGCGGGCGTCGCGCCTTGCAACGGCTGTGGCGTGGATCGCCGCGGGGAAGCAGCGGAACTGGAAATATCAGAATTGCTGAGCGCGCGATTCGGGATTGGCGCGGACGGCGCGATCCGTTTGAGTGGCGGCTCCAGATGAAGACGAAAACGTTCGGGATCGTCTTGTGTTTGCTTGTGTCTGTTTCCCACGCTCGCGCTGCGTACCTCGCCGCACTCAGGGCCGAGTTGGTTAAACCGAGGCGGAGTTTTTCGACTTCGCGCTCGCGCATGGCTTCAGCGAAGCGGTGCATGCCTCCATCGCGGATGACGGTTTTGTCGCACCCAGCCTGACGCTCGGTCGCGATGCGCAAGCGGAGCGAATGAAGTCGGAGCCGGCAAAATCGCCACGACGCGCCGAGGTGATACACTGGCGGCCGTTGCATGCCGAGATCGCCGCGGCGGCTGACTTGGGCTACACGTGGGGCATCGCGGAATCAGCGCCGACGAACGATGGGCCGTTCAAACCCTACGGCGTCTATGTGACAATCTGGAAGAGGCAGGCCGACGGAAAATGGAAATTTGTCTCCGATGCGGCGACGATTCTCTCGGCTGATTGGCTCGAGGCGTTCGTGCGCGAACTTTTTCCGAACGCGGCGCGGTGACTCAGCTGGCGGGGTCGGCGAAAAAATGATGCAGGGTGGGGCCGCCAACTTGGCCGAAACGCTCTCCGGGCCGCTGCGTCTGGCCTGTGTCCCAGCGTCCGCTGCAATTCGTTGCCCCTCCCCATGCTTTTTCGTTTCCGGCTCCCTGCCACGCTCATTCTCATCGCGCTGTCGTTTTGCTTAGACTCCCTGCCGGCCGTCGCGGCGCCGGAAGTCGGGCCGTTCTTCGAGCGGGACCAGCCTTTCTTTCAATCGCAGGTGCAGCTGACGCCGCCGCCCAAGGGCGAACTGGTGGGCGGCAACTTCGTCATTCGCGGCATCGTGCTGCCTTTGCCGTCGGGTCATGCGCTCGTCTTTGATCAGGAACTCATGCGCGTGGCGGGCCTGTGGAAAATGTCGGCTCCGGATAAGCCGGTCACGGCCATGACGATGGCGCAGATCTCGTATGTGAATCCGCGAAAAAAAGCGGGTGCCGAGCATCCGCTGCCGACCGGCCCTTTGCTGCTGACCACCGGGATGCATCCGGGCGTCAGCAGCGAACGCGACGCCCTTTTCGTCGATCCGCGCCCGTCGCGTTCCTATGGCGACGAGGGACGCGGCGCGTTGCCGGCGGACTTGGCGCGCTTCGATGGGATCGAACTCGCCGGTGCCACTGCAGTGTTGAACTACCACATCGGCGGCACCGCGGTGAAGGAGTGGCACGAGTCGCGCGACAACGCGGGCGAGATTCAGATTCTCCGCCACCTCGAAATCGCGCCGCATGCGAAGCCGCTGCACTTCGCGCTCGGTGCGCCGGGCGCTGAAAACATGCGCCTCGCAGCAAATTCCGCCGCCGTGACGATCAACGAACTCAAGGGTGAATCGATCGCGGCGGTCGCAGCGTCGGCGCAGCCGCAGCGCGTGAGTTTCGCGATAATTTTCAATCCGGGTGCCCCTGAAACAACGATCGGCATGACGCCCACATTGCCCCAAAAATCCGGCGCGCTCCGCTGGCCGGGCACGGCGACCGCGCCGGCGCAACTGGCCACGCTCCAGCAAAACGGCCTCATCCTGGACAAGATTGCGACACCCGACGAAAACCCGTGGAAACGGCGCGTGCGCGTGGCCGACCTCGGGTTTCTCACCGACGATCGCGCCGCCGTGCTGGGCTACGATGGCGACGTGTGGATCGTCGACGGCTTCGCCGATTCCGCGCTCGCGAAGCTGACGTGGCGGCGATTCGCCTCGGGCTTGCACGAGCCGCTCGCGATCGCGGTGACAAACGGCGGCATCATTCAGGTTGCGACGAAAAACGGCGTCGTGCGGCTCTACGATCGCGACGGCGATGGCGAGGCGGATTGGTTTGAGAACTTCAACGACCAGTTGATCCAGAGCCAGACAACGCGGTCGTTTCCGCTCGGCATGGGCATCGGGCCCGACGGCTCGACCTATATTTCGCAGGGTGGGATCGTCACGCGCAGCGGCCTTGTCTCCGGCGGCGAAGGCACCGCTCACACCGGCGGCATCCTGAAAATTTCACCCGATGGCCGCACATCGGAGTTGTTTGCCGCCGGGGCGCGCGAGCCGTTCGTCAACGTGCACCCGAAAACGGGCGTGGTCACCGCGACCGACCAGCAGGGCAACTACATCCCATCGTCCGTGAGCTATCTGGTCCGTCAGGGCGACAACTTCGGCTTCGTGCAGGACAACCCGGTCAAGCTCACGCCGCCGCTCGCGTGGGTGCCCTACGATCAGGACAGTTCGTCCACGTCTGAGGCGTGGATTCTCGGTCAGGGGATGGGTCCGTGGGACGGTAAACTCGTCCACCTCTCGTATGGCACCGGCCGGATGTTCGTCATCTCGCCGGACCTTGATGCGCCCGTGCCACAGGCCGCCGTGATCCCACTCGATCTCAAGACGGACCTGCCGCTGCTGCATGCGACGATGAACCTGCGCGGCGATGCGCTTTATCTCGTGGGCTTTCAGATCTGGGGCACGCGGACGACCACGAACTGGGCGTTGGGCCGCCTGCGTCGCGGCGAAGCGCCGGTCTTGACCGCGATTGCCGCTCGCTCCTTGGCGGATGGCGTCATTCTGGAATTCGCCACGCCGCTCGATCCGGCGTCGATCGCGCCGGAGAAAGTCGCGGTGCGCGCCTGGAACTACAAACGCAGCTCCGCCTACGGCAGCGGTCGCTACGCGCTCGACGGCGCGCCTGGCACGACGCCGTGGGGCGTCGCTCAGACGGTGCTCTCGACGGACAAGAAATCGGTTTTCGTGCATCTGCCGAAGCTGCCGGCCGTCGCGCAGCTTGAGGTGCGGCATGATTTCAAACTCGTCGATGGCACCGCGGCGCGCGGCGTCGCTTACTTCACGATCCACCAGCAGCGTCCGCTGGATCTGGTCGCAGCTGGATTTCGAAATGTCGATCTCACCAAGGCCGCGGCGGTCGCGGTGAAGGAAAAGGAGGAGCCCGCCTCGATCGCACAGGGTAAGGCACTCTCGGAAAGCCTCGGCTGCATCGCGTGTCATTCGAGCGACGGCACCACTGAGGGCAAAGTCGGCCCGACCTGGCGCCGGATGTTCGGCACTAAGCGCACCTTCGTCGACGGCACGAGCGACATCGCCGACGATATCTACATCCGCGAAAAAATTCTCGATCCGCAGCAGAAGAAAATGAAAGCCGGTCAGATCGAGATGCCGACCTACCGCGGCGTCCTCGGTGAACAGCAGATCGAATCGCTGGTGCTTTACATTAGGAGCCTGTCGGGCCGGCAGGTGCCACGGGACGGGGAATAGTCGGCTGGTGACAGTCGGGGTCGATCGAACTGTAGGGCGTCTGCAAGACAGACGCCCTACAAGTCAAAACCCGTGTTGGACGCTCAGACGCTCTCCAGCAGCTTGTTCAAGCGCGCGACCATGGCTGTCGCATCGTCGAGCAGGCCGGCGCTGATGAGGGCGTTGTCGAGAAGTTGCTCCGTGACGAGCTTGGCTTTCTCGGGTGACGAGGTGTGCAATTCGAAGAGGCGCTTGATGACGGCGTGGCGCGGATTGATTTCAAGATTCACGCGAAGCGGCGTCTCGGTGCCGTCCTTGTTCATGGCCTTCATCATGCGGCGCATGTGGGGCGACATGAACTTGTCGGCGTTGAGCGCGAGCACGGGTGAATCCACCAGGCGATCGCTGGCTTTCACTTCGGCGACGCGGGCGTCGAGGGTTTCCTTCATCCACTTCGTGAGCGTGGCGACGTCGGCGTCGCTGAGTGCGCCCTCGGGTTTCGGAATGTCGGAGAGTTTGACGTCGGCGTGATCGGCAGCGGTGAGCTTTTTGCCGTCGAACTCGCGGACGTTATTCATCACGTATTCGTCGACCGCTTCGTAGCAGAAGAGCACCTCGAGGTTGCGGGCCTTGAAGGCCTCCAAGTAAGGGCCGCTCTCGATCGCGGCGCGGTTCGGGCCGACGAGGTAATAGATTTCTTTCGCGTCGCCAGTCATGCGCGAGGCGTAGTCGGCGAGCGAAGTGGTCTTACCCTTCTCGGTGAGCGAAGACTCGAAACGGAGGAGCTTCACGATTTGATCCTTGTGCGTGAAATCCATCGCGGCGCCCTCCTTCAGGAAAATGCCGAACTCGGTGTAGAACTCCGCGTAGGCTTCGGCGTGGTTCTTCGCCTCGTCTTCGAGGAATTTCAGGAAGCGTTTAGTGATGACCTTGTTCAGCTTCTCGATCAGCGCCTTGTCCTGCATGGTCTCGCGCGAGATGTTGAGCGGCAGGTCTTCGCTATCGACGACGCCCTTCAGGAATCGGAGCCACTCGGGGAGGAGGTTCTTCGGCTTCGCATCGATCATTACCTTGCGGCAGTAGAGCGCGACGGACGGCTCGAGCCGGGAAAACCCGAGTTTCTCGGTATTATCCTTGGGCACGAAGAGCAGCGCGTTGATCGAGAGCGGGGCATCGGCGCTGAAGTGGAGGCGCAGGCGCGGCTCGTCGAAGGCGTGGGCCTGGAACTTGTAGAACGCGTTGTATTCTTCGTCTTTGATTTCGTTCTTGTTGCGGAGCCAGAGCGCCTGGATGGCGTTGACGTGCTTTCCGTTGAGATTGATCGGGAACGAGACGAACGCGCTGTAGCGCTCGAGGATTTCCTTCACCTTCCAGTCCTGCGCGAAATCGGCGCAGTCATCCTTCAATTCGATGACGATCTTGGAGCCGCGGCGCTGGCCCTCGCTTTCCTCGATTTCGTAGCTGCCGGAGCCGGTGCTCGTCCAGACGTGGCCGGGCTCGCTGGCGCGCCACGAGTGCGAGTAGACCTTCACGGATTTAGCGACCATGAAGGCCGAGTAGAAACCGACGCCAAACTGGCCGATGAGGTTAGTGTTTTTCTGGTCGCCCTCAGCGAGGGACTTCAAGAATGCTTTCGAGCCCGAGTGGGCGATGGTGCCGAGGTTTTCGACGAGCTCGGCGCGCGTCATGCCAATGCCAAAGTCCTGGATGGTGATCGTCTTGGCCTTGTCGTCGGTGGTGACGTTGATTTCGAGGGTGAGCGTATCGTCGAAGATGTCCTTTTCGGTGAGCTGCGTATGGCGGAGTTTCTCCAGGGCGTCGGAGGCGTTGGACACCAACTCGCGGATGAAAATTTCTTTTTCCGTGTAGAGCGAGTGGGTGACGATATCGAGGAGCTGGCTGATCTCGGCTTGGAACTCGAATTTTTGCGGCGTGGCGGTGGACATGGAGGTTTTTAGTAGAGTTGTGACAGGTGACAGTGGAAAGGCCCGAATAGCAAAAGAGCCCGCTAGTTTAGCGGGCTCCGGAAAAAATCAAGCGGGAGATAAGCGCCTACAACTTCGACGGGTCAATCGTCCGCAGCGGCGTCAGGGTCACGGGGCTGAGCAGGCCGCTGGGTTGCAACGGCCACTTGGAGCCGTCGAAATTCTGGTAGAAAATGTTCACGAAATTGATTTCATGGAACTTCTTCCACTCGACTTTCCGGATTTCGAGATCGCGGATGCGGTTGGCGGCGAGGTTGGTGACTTCGAGCGCGATCTTGTTTTTACCGGGCGCAAGGAGCGCGCCGATTTTCGCGCGCATCGGGAGCGACCAGATCAAATCGGCCTCCCGGCCGTTGACGAAGACCCGGGCGGTTTCGCGGACGTCGCCGACATCGAGCAGCCAGTCGTCAGCCTTCGCGTTGGCGGGCAGCGTGAACTCCGTCTCATAGCGTGCGGTGCCGCTGAAGCGTTCCCATTCGCCGCCCTGAGTGGTCCAAGAGGTGAGGGCTTTGGTCGAAAACGCCTGCGGCAACTCCGGTCCACCCCGTGTCGCGGTGACGCGCCAGTCGCCATCAAGGGCGATCGGGCCACCGGCCTTTTCGACGTAGCGCGAGGGCGTTCCGTTCGCGGGGCGCAGATCGAGCGTTTTGATGAAGATCGATTCGCCGGGCTCGATTTGTACGTAGATCTCGGCGGCACCTTCACGCTGGCGCACGGCAGCCACACCGGCGGCACCGCGGCGCGGTTCCATCTGCGCGGCGGCGCTCGCTGGACGGGCAAGCCGCATCCAGCCCTCGACGGGCTGGCCCGTTTGGTTGACGATGAAGTAGATGTAGCCGTCGGTGGTCCGGCGGCGGATCGACCTCAGCCCGAAACCGGCGAGCGGTTCGCGAGAGACGCTCGCGGTCGCGAGTAACGCGGGCAACGCGCTGCCGATTACGACCCGTCCATTGCCGATTTTCGCGGTGCGCAGGCCCGTCGCATCCGCCGTCGAAAAGGAAAGTTTATCGGCGGTGGCTTTGAGTTGGGCGCGGCGATAGGCGAGTTTGTTCAGGCCGGGAACGTCGGCGGGCAGCGCGTCTTGAAATAGCACCGTCGCGCCGTCGCTCGCGAGGGCGAGAAACCGCTGGAATGTCTCGACCTGCATGTGCTCCGTTTTCGGCACAAGGATCGTGCGGTAAAGTCCGCCGGGCACTCGGAGGTTGCCGTGATCCACTTTCGCATCGACCAGTATCGCGTCAGAAATCAGGTCGTAGGAGTAACCTTTGGCCGGCAGTTCGATCATGAGTTTGCCGGTGGCCGAGGCCTCAAGCCAGCTCGCGTGGACCGTGAGTTGAATCTGCAGGCCTTCGGAGTTGTGCCAGAGATCGTCGGCGGGCCAGAATACGAGGAGATCGTTGTCGGGCTTGCCGGACTGGAGCAGCGACTGGGCGCGACCGATGTAGGCGTTGAGGCCGTCGCCGAAATCGCGCCAAAGGGGATTGCGGGTGTTGAATTGCGTAGAGGCGTAGAACAGCCAGCCGGGCCAGGGCGCGTCCTCGGGCGAGTAGGCGTCGCCGTGATAGAAGACGTGGTTGATGCCGGCGAGAAACAGTTCATCGAGTTCGGGCTTCATCTCGGAGGGCGACTCGTGGAAATGTTCGCGCATCCACGTGAACGTCTCTGAAGATGCGTAGGGTTTGCCCGTCACGTGCGCCGCCGACGAGGCGAAGTGATGTATGATCGGCGGATGGCCGGGCCGGCCGATCTCGGCAGGATCGCGGCGAAAGCCGGGAATCGGAAACGCGATCGAGCCGAAGATTTCCGTCTCGGGGATGTCGGCCGCCGCATAAAGATCGAGGAGATTGCCGGGAGAGCCGTGCGCCTGTTCGCGCGCGGTGTCGCCACGCGAGTGGGCCCATGCGACCCAGGCGTGGACGTAATCGAGGTGGAGCGTGCTGAGTGTCGTGCGGTAGTCAGCCTTTACGCGCGCGACGGTGTCGGGATCGCCCTTGCCGCTGAGTTCGGTGGTGTGATCGAGGATGCTGTAGCCGTGGAGTGCCTGAAATTTTTCGGGGACTTCCGTGGCCCAGTTCGCGGTGTATTCGAACGAATCGTGAAACTGCGAGTTGATCGTGCCGGCGGGGAGCGCAGCGAGAGCTTTTGTGAAGGGCTCGACGTAGCGCTTCATCGCGGCGGCGGAGTAGGGGTTGAGGACGAAGCCTTCGCCTCCGGGCGCGGAGCGCTTTACCTTGAAGCCGCTGGGCCGCGGCGCGAGTTTGCCGTCTTTGTCGAACGCGACGCGGAATTCGACATCCTGCGGCCCAACCCACGGGCCACCGAACGGCCAGCCGGTGCCGGTCGCCATGTCGACGCCGAGACCCAGGCGCTTTGCCTCTGCGCCGACGTGCGCGAGCATCTCTATGTATTTTGGGGAGAGAAACGGGATGAAGCGCTCCTCGTAACCCTTCGCGCCGTAGATCGGCGTGATCTCGACTCCGCCGAAACCCGCGGCGGAGATGGCCTCTAGTTCGCGAGTGAGATTGGGTTTGTCGACCGCGCTGCCGAGCCACCACCAGCGGGCCCACGGTTTGTTTTCCTTCGTGAGCGTCGGCCAGGTGAGGTCTGTGGAGTCGGCGGCGCGCAAGACGGGCGCCAACAAGCTGGCAAGGATCAGGGCAAAAGCGAAGCGGGGGGGGCGCATGAGTTCGTTGTGCTATGCCCCGTTGCGCCGGGCCGCAACGTTTCGCTGTCTCGGACAGTCACGAAAAATCTTCGCGCCTCTTTGCCGATCCGCACAGCCACCATGCCGCAATCACCATGCCGCAATCACCATGGCGACAAAAACTCCGGCCACGACGAGGTTCGGATAGACGATTGCGCCAAACCAGTGAGGCTCGTGGCCGGGTTCACCGGCCCAAAGCGACGAGTCGGGGACGAGAGAGTTGACGTAGAATAGCGTCGTCCAAAACGATAGGGCGAGCAGCGAGGCCGCCTTCACGGCGACGAGGGGTTCGGGCGAGCGGCGCCAGAGGAGCCATAGCGCGGTGGCGGTCATCCCCGCAAGGGTGAAGAGCAGCAAACCACCGTGGAACCGTGCGTGCGGATGCCACGCCGGGCTCAGTAGGTGATTGAACGGGCTTGTCCAACAAACGTCCTGTGTTGCGCTACGGCGACACAGAACCCTCTGGGTTGGGCTGCCAATCCAAAATGAACGACGAGATCGTGCCAATGACGAGCACCACGGTTAGCAGCCATTTGCCGACGAGAAAGCGATTCATGCCGCCAAGTATAGCGGCGCGCCCGTCGCTCGACTACTCGCGTTCCCCCCTTTATTCATCAGCCGTGAAATCCTGCCGTCCACCGAGGAGAAGTCCGCGTCAGCAGCGATCGAAAATCACGGTCGACGCAATCTGCGAGGCGGCAATTCGCGGAAAAGCGCATTGGAATTTCAGACCGCGCTGCGGGAGTTGCTGGTGGCGAACCGGCGCGAATTGCGGATCGTCGATCACGATCTCGCGCCCTTCATGCCGCGCAATCTGGGTCGTTCGATCATGGAAGGCGCGGCGGAGGCGCGGCCGGCGGATTTGGCAAACGACCCGATGGCCCGCGAGCTAGTTGCCTCGACGATGGCGTTTCTGACCGGCGACCGGAAAACGCGCGGCTCGAAACGGTCTCAGCCGCCGAGATAGGTCGCCTTGAGCTGCGGATCGGCGCGGAGCTTTTTGCTCTCGCCCTCCATCACGATGCGGCCCGTTTCCAAGACGTAGGCATAGCTCGAAACTTCGAGCGCGAGATTCGCGTTTTGCTCGACGAGGAGAATCGTGATGCCGTGATGCTTGTTTATCTCGACGATTTTTTCAAAGATCGTGCTGATGAGGCGCGGGGCGATGCCGAGTGACGGCTCGTCGAGCATCAGAAATTTCGGGTTGCTCATCAACGCGCGGCCGATGGCTAACATCTGCTGTTCGCCGCCGGAGAGTGTGCCGGCGGTTTGTTTGAGGCGTTCCTTCAGCCGCGGGAAAATCGAAAAGACGTAGTCGCGGTTCTTCGCGATAAGAGCCGCATCGGTCTGGAGGTAGGCGCCCATCGCGAGGTTTTCGTCGACGGTGAGATTGGAGAAAATCATCCGGCCTTCGGGGACGTGGCAGAGTCCGCGCGCGACGATTTTGTGCGGGGCGAGGGCGGTGATGTCCTCGCCAAGAAATTCGATCTTCCCGGTCTTCGCCCGGAGCAGGCCGGAAATGGTGCGGAGCGTGGTGGTCTTGCCGGCGCCATTGCCGCCGATTAGCGTGACGATGGAGCCTTGCTCAATCTTGAAGGAGATGCCGCCGAGCGCGCTGATCGCACCATACGAAACCTGGAGATCGGAAACGGAAAGCATGTCAGTGGTGCGCGAGCGAGTCGGCTTCGCCCAGGTAGGCCTCGATCACTTTCGGATCGCTTTGGATTTGTGCGGGACCGCCCTCGGCGATCTTCACGCCGTAGTCGAGGACGGCGATGCGTTCGCAGCAGCCCATGACAACTTTCATCGAGTGCTCAACGAGGAGGATCGAGAGCGAGAATTGCTTTTGGATCTGCTGGATCAGGCGGACAAGTTCGACCTTCTCCGTCGGGTTCATGCCGGCGGCGGGTTCGTCGAGCAGCAGGAGTTTCGGCTGCGTGGCAAGGCAGCGGACAATTTCGAGGCGGCGCTGTTCCCCGTAGGGGAGGCTCTTCGCGGGGGCGTCGCGGAAGCGGCGGAGGTTGAAAATATCGAGCAAATCCTCGACCCGCTTCGCGATCGCGGCCTCGTCGGCGCGGAAGGCCTTCATCCGCACCAACGACTGGAACGGACTCGTGGCGCGGTGGAGGTTGCAGGCGACGCGGACGTTGTCGAATACGGAGAGCGAGCCGAAGAGCCGGATGTTTTGAAATGTGCGCGCGATGCCGAGTTCGACGATTTCGTTGACGCGTTTCCCGGCGATGGTCTGGCCGTTAAACGAGACCGTGCCCTCCGTCGGTTGGTAGACGCCGGTGATCAGATTGAAAACAGTGGTCTTGCCGGCGCCGTTGGGGCCGATCAGCCCGCAGAGTTCACCCTGGCCGACGGTGAAATCGACGGCGTTGACCGCGGTGAGGCCGCCGAAACGGATCGTGGCCTTGTCGAGTTGGAGAAGCGGCGCGGGCATCAGAGCTTCACCTTTCCATATTTGAAATTAAACAGTCCCTGTGGCCGCATGATCATCAGCACGATCAGCATGAAGGAGTAGAGCACCATGCGGTATTCGGCGATCGGGCGGAGCAACTCGGGGAGCAAGGTGAGCAGCACCGCGGCGAGGACGACGCCGATGGTATTGCCCATGCCGCCGAGTATGACCATCACGACGATCTCGATCGATTTGGTGAAATCGAAACCGGTGGGCGTGATGGTGAGTTTGAAGTGGCCGTAGAGTCCGCCCGCGATGCCGGCGAAAAATGCGCTGACGACGAACGCGACGATCTTGTAGCGGGTCGTGTCGAGACCGACGGCCTCGCTCGCAATTTCGTCGTCGTGCGTGGCGAGGAAGCCGCGGCCGTAGGTGGAGTGAACGAGGCAGGTGACGATGAAGATCGTGATTGCGACGAAGGCCAGCACCCAGAAGGGCGTCGTGTACGCGGGAATGCCGTTGAGGCCGAGCGCGCCACCGAGAAATTCGACGTTTTGAAAAATCACGCGGATGATTTCGCCAAAGCCGAGCGTGACGAGCGCGAGATAGTCGCCTTTCAGCCGGAGCGAAGGCACGCCGACGAGCAGGCCGGCGAGCGCGGCCGCGGTGCCGCCGACAAGGAGCGCAGCGAGGAAGACGAGTCCCTGTTGCAGGGCGGAGCCGCTGTCTTCTCCGAGAAATTTTGGCCCGACGAAAACGGAGACGGCCGCGGCGAGGTACGCGCCGACCGACATAAAGCCGGCGTGGCCGAGCGAGAACTGGCCCGTATAGCCGTTCACCAAGTTGAGCGAGACGGCGAGGATGACGTTGATGCCGATGCCGGTCATCACGTCGAGGTAGTAGGGATCGATCTGGTCGGAAAAATGGGAGATCCCGAGCGCCGCCAGCAACGCCGCGAGGAGCAGGAGGTGCGGTTTGGGCATGGCTCAGACTTTCTCCACCGTGAATTTTCCGAGCAAGCCGGCCGGCCGGAAAAGCAAAATAATGATCAGAATCGCGAAAGCGATCGCGTCCTTGTAGGTCGACCATTGGCTGCCGTTCACGAACGTCTCGACGGTGCCGAGGATGAGGCCGCCGAGCGCGGCGCCGGGAATGTTGCCGATGCCGCCAAGCACGGCGGCGACGAACGCCTTGAGGCCGGGCATCACGCCCATCAGCGGATCGATCGAGGGATAATTGAGCGCGTAGAGGATGCCACCAGCGGCGGCGAGCGCGGAGCCGAGCCCGAAGGTGAACGAGATCACGACGTCGTTGTTCACGCCCACAAGCTGAGCGGCCTTCGGGTTGAGCGAGACCGCCCGCATCGCAGTGCCGATCTTGGTGCGATAAACGATGAACTGGAGGCCGATCATCAGCAGCACCGCGACGAGAATCACGGCGAGTTGGTTGGTCGAGATGACGAGGCCGCCGACGCTGAAGTTGGCCGAGGGGAAAATCTGCGGGAAGGTGCGCGGCGCGGCGCCAAAGAAAACCTGGCCGGAATACTCAAGCAGGAGTGACACCCCGATCGCGGTGATGAGGACGTTCAGCGTCGCCGCGCCGCGGAGGGGGCGGTAGGCGAGGCGCTCGATCGTCATTCCGAGGATCGCGCAGCCGACCATCGAGGCAATCAGCACAATCATGCCGCCCCAGAGCGTGCCTTCGGGGACGAGTTTACCGACGTAGTAGCCGATAAATGCGCCGACCATGAAGACGTCGGAGTGCGCGAAATTAATGAAGCGCAGCACGCCATAAACCATCGTGTAGCCGAGCGCGATGAGCGCGTAAATCGCGCCAAGGGACAGACCGTTGAGGAGCTGTTGGAGGAATTCGGACACAATAAAGCGCGAGACTTAGGAGCCGCCGGTCGCTCGTCAACGCCTACGGCGTGACCGCTTCGAAGAAGGCGCTGTGGCCGTTTTTCACGGCGAGCATGACGGCGGCTTTCTGGCTGTTGCGCTTTTCGTCGATGGTCGTCCGACCGGTGACGCCCGGGAAATTTTTGGTCGCTGCGATGGCGTCGCGGAGTTTTGGGCCGTCGGTGGTGCCGACCTTGGTCATCGCCTGCGTGACGAGATAAACGGCGTCGTAGCCAAGCGCGGAAACGGCCTCGGGCACCTCGCCGCCCCAGCGTGCACGGTAGCGTTCGACGAACGAGCGGACTTCGGGCGCGTCATTTTCGGCGGAGAAATAGGTTGAGTAATAGGTGCCCTCGACGGCCTTGCCGCCGAGTTCGATCAGCTGAGGGGCTTCCCAGCCGTCGCCACCGATGAACGGCACATTAAGGCCGAGCGAGCGCGCCTGAATGCAGATAAGCGCGGCCTCGGTGTAGAACCCGGTGGCGGCGATCACGTCGGGCTTGGCGGCGCGGATCGCGGTGAGCTGGGCGCGGAAATCCTTGTCGCCCTCGGCATATTTTTGCTCGGCCACAATTTCTCCGCCGCGGGCCGTGAAGTCCCTCCGCAAAACATCGGAGAGGCCGATACTGTAGGGCGAGTTGACGGCGGTCATCAACGCGACGCGTTTCGCGTGCAGCGAGTCGCGCGCGAACTTGCCAAGCACCGCGCCCTGAAACGGATCGATGAAGCAGATGCGGAAGATGTAATTGCCGACTTCCGTGACCGCCGGGTTGGTCGATGAAATCGCCATCATTGGAATCTTCGCCTTCTGACAGATCGGTGCGGCTTCGAGGGAGTTGAGCGAAGCGTTGGCGCCGAACATCGCGACAACCTTGTCGCGTGAAATGAGCTTCTTAACGGCCGTGGCGGATTCGCCCGGCTTCGACTGGATGTCCTCCACAAGGTATTCAAGCGGGCGGCCGAGCACGCCGCCCTTCGCGTTGATTTCCTCGATCGCGAGGAGGATGCCCTTGCGGGTGGCGACACCGAAGGCGGCTTCCTTGCCGGTGAGCGAGGCGTAGTGGCCGAGCTTGATTGGTTCGGCGGCGATGGCGAAAGCTCCGAACGTGAGCACGAGCGAAAACGTGAAGGCGGAGCGGAGAAGGGAAATCATGGCGCGATGGATTCGACGAATTGCGGTTTGCCGTTTTTCACGGTCAGGAGCACGGCAGGCTTCGAGGCGTTCCGCTGCGAATCGATGGTGGTGACTCCAGTGACGCCGGGAAAATTTTTCGTGGCGGCGAGAGCGTCGCGCAGTTTCGGGCCCTCGGTCGAACCGGCGCGTGCAATGGCGTCGGCGACGATCAACGTGGCATCGTAGCCAAGCGGGGCCATAGAGTCGGGTGTCTCGCCACTAAAGCGTGCGCGATATTTTTTAACGAACTCGCGCACCTCGGGTGCGGTGCTTTCGGACGAATAGTGGCTGACGTAAAACACGCCCTCGACGGCCTTGCCGCCGATTTCCATCAATTCGGGCGCTTCCCAGCCATCGCCGCCGAAGAGCGGGCAGGAGAGGCCGAGGTCACGGGCTTGTTTGCAGATGAGTGCCGCCTCTGTGTAGAAACCAGTCGCGATAATCGCGTCGGGCGCTGCGGCTTTGATTGTCGTGAGCTGTGCGCGAAAATCCTTGTCGCCCTCGGCGTATTTTTGGTCCGCGGCGATCGTCCCGCCGAGCGCGAGGAAGCGGTCGCGGAAGACGCGGGAGAGTCCGACGCTGTAGGGCGTCGTCACCGAGGTCAGTACGGCGACGCGTTTGGCGCCGAGCTTGGTAAGCGCGAATTTCGCGAGCATCGCGCCTTGAAACGGATCGATGAAGCAATTCCTGAAAATGTAGTCCCGCTTCTCCGTCACCTCGGGAGCGGTCGCCTGATCGGCTACGAAGGGAACGCGGGCAGCCTGACAAATCGGCGCGGCCTCCAGACACGCGCTCGACGTGCCTCCGCTGACGATGGCGGCGACTTTGTCGCGGCCGACGAGTTTTTTTGCGATGGTCGCGGTGTCGCCGGGTTTCGACTGGTTGTCGTCGTCCACGAGCAGGAGCAGCCGACCGAGCACGCCACCGCGCGCGTTGATTTCGTCGATCGCCATCTGAACGCCGCGATGCGAGGACTGGCCGAAGGCCGCATCTTTGCCTGTCATCGGCTCGATTTCGCCGATCTTGATGGGCTCGACAGCGCGGACGAGCGTGACGAGCGCGAGGAGCGCGGCGGCAAGGCGCATCACGGGGCGACGGTTTTGAAGAACACTGCCTTGCCGCCCTTGAGCGCGATGATCGTGGCGGCTTTCGAGGCGTTGCGATCTTTGTCGAGCGTTGTGATGCCGCTCGGTCCGGCGATGCCTTTGGTCGCGGCCAGCGCATCGCGCAGCTTAGCGCTTTCGGTGGTGCCAGCCCGTTTAATGGCATCGGCGAGCACGTAAATCGCGTCGTAGCCGAGCGCGGAAAAGGCGCCGGGGACTTCCGCGTTCCAACGGGATTTGTATTTCGTGACGAATTTCGCGACAGCCGGATCGGTGTTTTCGGCGGAGAAGTGAGTGGAGTAGAAGCAGCCGTTGAGCGCCTCGCCGCCGATGCCGAGTAGCTGTTCGTCCTCCCAGCCGTCGCCGCCGAGGAACGGCACGGTGATGCCGAGGTCACGGGCTTGGCGGACGATGAGCGCGCACTCGGTGTAGTAGCCGGGCACGAAGACGGCATCGACTCCCGCGGCCTTCACGGCCGTGAGCTGGGCGCGGAAATCCTTGTCGCCCTCGGAGAAATTTTTCTCGGTCGCGATCTCGCCGCCGCCGGCGATGAAGGTTTCCTTGAAGAACTTGGCGAGGCCGAGCGAGTAGGCGTTGGAGACGCTCGACATGACCGCGACGCGTTTGGCGTGGACCTCCTCCTTCGCGAACTTCGCCATCACGGTGCCCTGAAAGGGATCGATGAAGCAGACGCGGAAAATGTAATTGCCGGTTTGCGTGACCTTCGGGTTGGTCGCGGCGGGCGCAATCATCGGGACGTGCGCCGCCTGGGCGATGGGCGCGGCCTCGAGTGACCTCGTGGAGGACACCTCGCCGATGAGCGCGATGACTTTGTCGCGCGAGATGAGTTTCTTCGCGGCAGTGGCGGATTCGCCGGGTTTGGTCTGGTTGTCCTCGTAGGCGAGTTCGAGTTTTTTGCCGAGCACGCCGCCGGCGGCGTTGATTTCCTCTATCGCGAGGACGACGCCGTGGTGGGAGGTCTGACCAAAGCCGGCTTCCTTGCCGGTAAGCGAGGCGTATTCGCCGACTTTAATCGTATCTTGGGCCCGGCCGGCAACGGCGAGCGCGGCGAGGGCGAGGAGGAGGCGGGGAGTCTTCATGATGTAAAGGGGAGCTCGGTACAGAATTTGATCAAGGACTGACGTCTTGGAGGAAAGCGAACTTGCCGTTCTTCACGGTGAGCACGACGGCCGACTTGGTGGGATTGCGGTTCGCGTCGAGCGTGATCGTGCCGGCGGCGCCGGGAAAGTTTTTCGTCGCCGCGAGGGCGTCGCGGAGTTTGGGGCCGTCGGTGGTGCCGGCGCGCTTGATGGCGTCGATCAGCATCATTGCGGAGTCGTAGCCGAGGGCGGAGAGGGCGTTGGAGGGCGAGCCCCAGCGCTTGAGGAAGTGAGCGTTGAACGCGGCGACGAGCGGCGACTGGTTTTCGGGTGAGTAGTGCGTGACAATGAAGCAGCCCTCGACGGCCGTGCCGCCGATGCCTACGAGATCGGCGGATTCCCAGCCGTCGGTGCCGAGAAAGGGAGCGGTGAGGCCGAGGTCGCGGGCCTGTTTGCAGATGAGCGCAGCCTCCGCGTAGTAAGCGGGGGCGAAGACGGCCTCGGCCCCCGCGGCCTTGATCGCGGTGAGCTGGGCGCGGAAGTCCTTGTCGCCCTCGGAAAATTTTTGATCGGCGACGATCGTGCCGCCGTCGGCGGTGAAGCGCTCACGGAAAAATTTGGCGATGCCCACGCTCTGCGCCGACGAGACCGACGAGAGCACGGCGACGCGGCGCGCCTTGAGCGTGTCCTTCGCAAACTTTGCCATGATGGTTCCCGCAAACGGATCGATGAAGCATGCGCGGAAAATATAGTCGCCCTTGGACGTGAATTCCGGCGCGGTAGCGCCAGGCGAAATGAGCGGGATTTTCGCGTTCTGGCAGATCGGAGCGGCTTCCAGCGAACGGCTCGAAACGATCTCGCCGAGGACGGCGACGACTTTGTCGCGGGAGATGAATTTTTTGACGATGGTCGCGGACTCGCCTGGCTTCGACTGGTTGTCCTCGAGGAGGAGCTCGATTTTTTTACCGAGGATGCCGCCGGCGGCGTTGACCTCCTCGATTGCCTGCAGCGTGCCTTTGTGGGCGAACTGGCCGAAGGTCGCCTCTTTTCCGGTCATCGAGGCGAACTCGCCGATCTTGATTGTGTCTTGGGCACGGAGGGCGGGCGCGACAAGTGCGAAGAGACTTAGCAGCGAAAGAGTCCGGAAAAGGCGACGCATGGGAAGGGAGCGCGGGAAAAAGAAGGCGGCGAGCCAAGGGAAGGCCTAGCAGGTTTTCAACCAATCTGTTTTCCGTGGACGGTTGCGAAACCGCGCGGGTTTGTTCCCGCGACCGGAGTTTTTCGGGATTGGGCTTTGCGTCGGCCAGCGGCGGGGTTTTGCTCGGGGCGTGAACACCTTCGATCGCCACCTGCTGCGCGAGTGGCTGCAAATCTTCGCGATGGTCCTCGTGGCGACGTGCGGGCTGCTCGTCGTGCAGGTGCTCTACGACGATTTTCGCGCCTTGCGCGAACTCGGCGCAGGTGGCTGGGTGCTGTGGGAATACCTCGGCGTCACACTGCCGAGTTTTCTCGCGCTCGTGCTGCCGATGGCTCTGCTGATTTCGTTGCTCTACGGGCTGGGGAAGCTGCACCGCGCAAACGAGTTCACCGCGATGCGTGCGGCGGGGGTCGGCTTCGGTCGCCTGATGACGCCGATCTGGATCGCAGGCCTGCTGTGCTGCGGACTTTCGTGGTGGCTCAACACTAGCATCGTGCCGTGGTCGGTGGAAAAATCGCGCGAGCTGAAGGACGAACTGCAATTCCGCCACGATGCAAAATTGCAAAGCGCCGATCGCACGGGTGCAGCCTATAGCGTCGCGTTCGACAACCAGCGCGCGCGGCGCATGTGGTTCTTCAATCGCTTCAGCCGGTTCACGCGGCACGCGTATGGCGTGTCGGTTTCCGAACTCGACGCACGCCGCCACGAAACCGCGCGCCTTGTCGCCGCAGAAGCCTGGCCTGACGCGACGCGTGGCGGCTGGATGTTCAAAAACGGACGCGCATTGTCCTTCGCCGTCGACACAGGTGAACTCGTCGCCGATCAACCGTTCGCCGAAAAATTCGTCGCAAACTACGACGAGAAACCCGATCTCATGCTCCTAATCGACCAGCGGCCGATCGATCTTTCGCTGCGGCAGCTGCGCGTGCTGATCGACTATCTTGAGAGCGAGCACAGCCCGAAGTCAGTCGCCTACGCGGTGCGCTATTTTGGGCTGATCGCTGATACGCTCAGCCCGCTCATTGTGATCGCGATCGCGATTCCGTTCGCGGTGGCGGGCGTCCGCGTCAACCCGGCGGTCGGCGTCTCAAAATCGATCGGGCTGTTTTTCCTCTATTACATGCTCGCCAATTTTGCCTCGTCACTCGCGACGAAAGGCATCCTGGAGCCCGACCTCGCGGCCTGGGTGCCGAACATCGGGCTCGCCGCGCTGGCCGCGTGGTTCTTCGCGCGGCTGCGGTGAGCGCGGCGCTATTTTTTCCAGAGGCGATCGAGGAAGAGATAGCGGGCGCGAAAATCATCGGGCCGTGCGGCAGCCGTGGGCTCGAGATACATCACCGGCCAGTCGCCCTTGGCCGAGTAGGCGGGCCACGCCGGTACGCCGGCGCCGTTGGGATTTCCGGTGCGCGCAAAGTTCGTCCAGTAGCTTTGCATGAGATCGCTCGTGACGCGATCGGCGTCCTCCCACGGCACTTGCGGTTGGGCGTCGAACGAACCGAACACGTAGAGAATGTCGGCCGAGTGGTAGGCGCCGCTCGTCTTGCTGCCAAAAAAGTTCGTCGGTGGCGCGCGATCGAAACGATAGCGGTAAACGGCTTGGTGGCCGGTCTTGGCGTGGGCCTCCAACCACGACCACGTGCCGTAAGCGATAAACTTGTCGGCGGCGAACTCGGCCCCCGAGCGGACCGCCTGATCCGGCGTGGCGGCGGGGTAGAGGCGCAAAAATTCCTCTGCGTTGGTGCCGAATTCATCATGAGCGGTTTGCTGCATCGCCCCTATGGGCGCCGTTTTCCCGGCGAGGGCGATGCCTTGCTCGTCATGATTCCAGCCGGCGAGCAGCGGCACATCGTTCTGTTTACCCGCAGCGAAAATCGCGGCCATGGTTTCCGGCAGAAAATGGCCGTCGACATTGGGGCCAAACCGCATGCCTCCGGCGCCCGGGGCTTTGGCCACGGCTTCGAGCAGCGCCTGGGCCGGTAAAGCGCGCAGTCCGGCAAGCGTCGTTTGGCCGGTGGTCTTGCCGAGCAGTTCCGCGTCGTCGTCGGCGCGGATGGCGAGCGGTTTCTGGCCCGGACCGCCGCCGATGAATGACAATGCGCCGCTCTCGCCGATGGCTTTGTGGACAAATCCCTTCGCGAGGGGCGACGCCATCTGTGCGCTGACCGATGCCGAGCCTGCGCTCTCGCCGAAGATCGTGACGTTGCCCGGATCGCCGCCAAACGCCACGATGTTTTCCTTCACCCAGCGGAGTGCGGCGAGTTGGTCCATCAGTCCGTAGTTGCCGGCGGCGTGCCAGGGCGACTCCT
The DNA here is from genome assembly GCA_903896015.1 of uncultured Opitutia bacterium. Classification (GTDB taxonomy): domain Bacteria; phylum Verrucomicrobiota; class Verrucomicrobiia; order Opitutales; family Opitutaceae; genus CAITWF01. The sequence continues at coordinate 35,998 of CAITWF010000030.1, forward strand.
TGATGAGATCCGGGTGAACGAAAAATCCAAAGAGTCCGAGCCGGTAATTCATCGACACCACGACGACCCCGAGCCCGGCGAGGTGCGCACCGTCCTGGCGTTGCTCGGAAGTTCCGCCGGCGAGAAATCCACCACCAAAGATCCAGACCATCACGGGCAGCTTGGCGTTTGCGGCTTTTGCCGGCGTCCAGATGTTGAGCGACAGGCAATCCTCGCTGCAGCCCGGATCGCGAAAAATCATGTCCTTGTAAATGGACGGCTGCATGGGGCGCGGCCCAAACTCCGTCGCCATGCGCACGCCGTCCCATTTCGCGGCGGGTTGCGGAGGCTTCCAGCGCAGCTCGCCGACGGGCGGCGCGGCGAAGGGAATACCGAGGAACGCGCGGACAGCTCCCTGGCTTTTACCCTGCAGGATACCCTGATCGGTGGTGACTTGAAGATTGGAATCGGCGGCGCGCACGGCGACCGACGCGAGCATGACTCCACACGAGACCGCGAGTGCTTGGGGAAGCTTCATGGGCCTTCACTTTGCGGGCACTCGGCCGCGGAGACCAGTCCGCTTTTCGTTCAGGTCCGCAGATAACTCGCGCCGTTGATGTCGATGATGCTGCCCGTCATTGTCGCGGGCGCGTCGAGGCCGCAGAAAACGGCGGCGTTTGCGATTTCGTCGGCGGTGGCCACGCGGCCGAGCGGATGCTGCGCTTTAATCTCCGCCGCCCGCGGCCCCGTGAGATATTCGGACGCCATGTCGGTGTCGACCCAGCCGGGCGCGAGGCAAAAAATGTAAATCTGTTTCGGCGCCAGTTCTAGGGCGAGCGATTGGCTGAGGGAATTTAGTCCGGCTTTGCTCGCGCCGTAAGCCGGCGCGCGCGGCTCGCCGCGAAATGCGCCACGCGAAGAAATGTTCACGATGCGACCGCGGCCAAAGGCGGCACTCACGGGTGCGGCGGTGGCCATCGCGTTGGCGGCGAAGTGGCAAAGGTTCGCGGGGCCGAAAAGATTGGCCGCGAGCGTGCGCTGCCATTCGTGCTGCCACGCCGCATAATCCGTCGCGAGCGGCGCGTGATCGCCGTAGGTGCCGGCGTTGTTGACAACGAGATCGATGCGACCAAACGCAGCCGTGACGTCGCGCCACAATTTTTCCACGGCGGAGGCGTCGCTGAGATCGGCGGCGAAGATCGCGTGACTGGTACCCTGGAGCGTGGCGAGCGTCGCCTCGGCGGCGGCTCGATTCTTTTGGAAATGCACGGCAACGCGACTGCCGCGGGCGGCGAGTTGCTGCGCGATCGCACGGCCGATTCCGCGTGAGGCTCCGGTAACGAGGGCGTAGACAGGGGAATTGCTCATGGTGGTTCGTTATCGCTTATCGATCGTTTTCCGAGGCAGAAACAGGGTGCTTTTTTTGTGGCCCGATGCGCGATGGCCAATGCGTGCCACCGACAAGCTATGGGCGCGTGGCGCGCAGATGATTGGAACTCTTTGCGGACCCCGGGGGTCAGACGCATTGCCATGAAATCCATCCTTCTCGCCCTTTCGCTGGTGGCCGCGGGTGTCAGCACCGCGACCGCGCAAGTTTACCAACCGAACGTCGTCAACGGCTCGATCCTCGGCGGTATCGCCGGGGCGATCATTGGCGGTCATAACCACGATCGCTGGGGCGAGGGCGCTTTGATCGGTGCCGCTGCCGGCGCGCTCATCGGCTCGGCGGTCGAGCAGCCGCGCGCCGTGGTTTATCAGCAGCCGCCGGCCACGGTCGTGCAGACGGTGCCGACCGCGCAGGTGGTGCCGCAAGCGCCGGTCTACACCACCGCGGGCACGCCGCAAGTGGTCTACGTCCAACAGCAGCCCGCGCAAGTGATTTACGTGCAGCAACCGGCCCAAGTTGTCTACGCGCCGTATTACGCCCCGGGGTATTACTATCCGGCGCCCGTCGTGAGCGTGGGGCTCGGCTACTCGTGGGGTCCGCGTGGCAGTGGCTACTACGGTCGCGGCTACCGACATTGGTGAAATTTTTCGCGCAACCAAAACCCGCTAGCCTAACCCCGCCGTGGTCAATCCGCGGCGGGTTTATTTTTTTCCGGCAACGAGTCGCGGCCGATCGCGAAGTCCGAAAAATCGTTGTGCACGCCCTCGTAGGGCCGATCCTGTTTGTAGATTTGCAGGATGCGCGCGTGTTCGTGATCGGTGGTGGGGAAAATCTTCGGTGGCTCGCCAGGCAGGAAAATCCCCGTGTAGGACCGGTGGCGATCGACGAGGCGGCGGATGACGAGCATGGCGAAACGGAAACGCGACCGGGCTATTTCGCCAGTGCGAATCGCTGCACGAGCGTGTGCACGGCGCCGGTGGGTTTCAGCTCGCTCGCGTAGAGGCCGAAGGCGTCGACGCGAAACGGCGGCGCGGCAAATTCCTTGTGCGCGAGCAGCCACTTCGCGATCGGTTTCGCGCTGGCGATCGCGCCGCAGTGCGCGAGCGTGACGTGCGGGTGAAACGATCGCACGTCGAGTTCAAGCAGCCCGGCGGCGAGGAGTGCGTCGTCGACGCGTTGTCGGAGTTGATGCAGCCGGGGGTGGCCGCGACCGACGCCGATCCACAGCACGCGTGGCGGCGCCTTGGGTGGAAACGCGCCCACATCTTCGATCGGCAGCACGAACGGCTCGACGCGCACGGTGGCCAGATGCGTCGTCACGCTCTCGATTTTCTTGTCAGACACGTCGCCGAGAAAGCGCAGCGTGAGATGGCGTTGGGCGCACGGAGCCCATGTCACGCCGTCCGTGGGTTCCACGAGCACATCAAGCGACTCGCAGACCGGTGCCGGCAACGCGAGCGCGACAAACATCCGCGACGTTTTCATCCAGGCCGCCAGCGCGCATCACGCCCAGTTAAAATTGAAACTGACGCTGATCCGCTCCTCGTCGACGCGATTGGCCGCGACTTCGTGGCGCAGCCAGCTTTCAAATAATATCACATTGCCGGCCTCGGCGGGGTAGGTGACATGGATTTGATTTTCCCTCCTCGCGCCGGGCAACTTTGGCGGGGCTGCCATGAACTTGCTCAGTCGCGGATCTTCGAACTTTAGGCCGGAGCAGCCTTTCGGAGTGGCTACATAATAGGTGCCACTGATGAACGACAACGGATGCAGGTGTAGCGAGTGCGCGGCGGTCGGCGGCATGATGTTAACCCAAATGTCGCTCAGGCGAATGGTCCGTCCGCGCAGATCCATGTCGAGCGTCCGGGAAAACGCGCGGACGTGCCGCGTCAGTTTCTTCTCCAGATCGGCGAACGTGCTCGAGAAGCGGTGTAGCTCGTTCATCGAAGCGTAGCTTGTGTAGCCGTCGGGATAATTTTTCGCTGACCACTTCCGGCCTGCTGTGTCGAACTCGCGCAGACGGTGGCACTCGTCGATGAGTTCGGCGTTGAGTCGGGCGAGTCCGCTTTTTTGCAATGGCTCGCAATAGATGAACGTCGGATACCAGGCACGGATCGGCATGACGCGAGCGAGGCCTATTTGCCCAGAAATTTCAACCCGACAACGCCCGCCACGATCAGCGCGAGGCAAGCGAGCCGGGCGGGAGAAGCGCTTTCGTGAAACAGAAAAATTCCCGCGACCGCCGTGCCCGCGGCGCCGATGCCGGTCCAAACGGCGTAAGCCGTGCCGATTGGCAGGCCGCGGGCGGCAAGCGCGAGCAGTCCCATGCTGGCGATCATTGCCGCACCGACGCCGACGCTTGGCCAGAGACGGGTGAAGCCGTCGGTAAATTTTAGCCCGGCGGCCCAGACGATTTCGAACAGCGCTGCGACGAGGAGGAGGGTCCAGTGCATGCGCCGAGCGTGGAGCGCCGTCGGCGACCAGCGAGCGCAATTCGCCCGATCCGCCTCGCAGTTCACCTATTGAGTGCTCAACCCGCCCACCCAAAAGCGTAACGTCATACGTGACACTCAATTTTGGGGCCGGGGGATGTCAGCGGTAGGCGATCACGAAGAGCCGGCGGAAGGGGAGCAGCACTTTGCCGTCCGCCTGTCGTGGATAGTGCGGCGTGATCGCGGCGAGGTAGTCGGCGAGAAATTCCGCGCGCGTTGGCTCGTCTGGGAGTAATTGGAGAAACGGCAGCAGCGCCGCGCCCTGGTGCCATTCGACGATGCCCTCCGGGCCGTTGAAGATGTAAATGTAATCGGTCAGCCAGAGATCGACACGGGTGGCCGACTGAGAAAGGAGATCATAGTAGAAGTCGACGGACTCGACGAGCCACACGGCGGGCTTTGTGGGAAAACGCGCGCGCCACTTCGCGGTCGCGGGTAGTTCGCGCATGCAGGTCTGATGCGGCGAAGCGAGGCTGTGCGGTACTTGAAATGCGAGCGCACCGCCTGGCGCAACGGCAGAAAATATTTTCGGCAGCGTCGTTGCGTGTTCGGGCACCCAATGGAGCGCGGCGTTGGAGAAAACCAGATCGAATTTTTCGGTGTTGGCGCCGGCCCATGTGGCAATGTCGCTCTGCACCCACGTGAAATTCGGGTGATCCGTTTTCGCCGTGGCGAGCATGGTGGCCGAACTGTCGAGACCGGTGATTGCGGCGCGCGGCCAGCGGCGCGCGACGGCCGCAGTACTGTTGCCCGGTCCGCAGCCGAGATCGATCGCGCGGGCGGGGGCGTCGAGCGCAACGCGCGCCGTGAGATCGACCGAAGGGCGCGTGCGCTCGTCGGCGAATTTGAGGTACTGTTGGCTGTCCCAAGCGTTCATGCGTCGGGGAATTTCCGAACTCCCGCGCGAAGCTCCAGCAGAAAGGTGCGGTGGGGCGATTTAAGTAGCTCGCGGAATTTTCTCCGGCGTGGCGGCATAAGTTTTCCGCACCGTGCGGATTACTTCACGCCGCACATGAGTTTTTTCGTCCACGGCACGAGTGCGAAGAGCACGAGCGTGGCGACCCCGACGCCGAGCGCCTGGTGCCAGAAGAACGTCGCAAGTTCGCCGGCGTTTTCGCTCTTAAAGTCGCCCGCGAGCACGCCGGCGAGTTTGTTGCCGAGCGCGGCGGCGAGGAACCAGATGCCCATGACGAGTCCTAGCAGGCGTGGTGGCGCGAGCTTGGTCATCGTCGAGAGACCGACGGGGCTGAGGCAGAGTTCGCCGACCGTCTGGAGAAAGAAAAGCCCGACCAGCCACAGCGGGCCGATCTTGCCGGCGGCGGTGAGCTTCGCGGCCGGCACCATGAGGACGAACGACAGTGCGACGAACAGGAGCCCGAGCGTGAACTTGAGCGGGCTTGAGGGCTGACGCGCGCCGAGCTTGATCCAGAGAAACGCGAACACCGGCGCGAGCAGGATGACCCACACGGAGTTGACCGACTGCCACCACGACGAGGGAAACGCGTGGCCGAGCACTTCGTTTTGCGTGAGTTGATCGGCGAATAGCGAGATAGTGGAGCCCGTCTGCTCGAAGATCGCCCAGAAGATTTCGGCGGCGAAAAAGAAAATCAGGATGGCGGCGACGCGTTTGCTTTCCTGATCGGGGCGAAACGCGAAGAAGAGGACGGCGGCGATTTGCAGCGCGAAGAGCGCGTAGACGAGCGCGTGATATTCGTCGCTGAGTTTCATCACGATGATGAGCGCGAACGAGGCGAGGGCGACGAGGCCGAGTTTGCCCCACGGCCGCGCGAGATGGGCGGCAGGCGCGTGGCCGACCTGCGCGAGCCGCTCGCGTTGGAGCACGTAGGCGATCAGGCCGAGCGTCATGCCGACGCCGGCGGCCGCGAAGCCCCAGTGCCAGCTGTGCATGGGATCGAGGCCCCACGCGGCGAGCTGCGCTTTCCACGCAGCGCTTTGGGCGAGCCAACCGGTGACGAGCGGCGAGAGAAACGCGCCGAGGTTGATGCCCATGTAGAAAATCGAGAAGCCTGCGTCGCGGCGCGCGTCGCCCGGTGCATACAGACTGCCGACCATCGTGGAGATGTTCGGCTTCAGTAGTCCCGTGCCGATCGCGATCAACACGAGGCCGGCGTAGAACGTCGTCACCGAACTGAACGCCATTGCGTAGTGGCCGCAGGCGATCACGATGCCGCCGATCAGCACGGCGCGACGTGCGCCGATGAAATTGTCCGCGATAAAGCCGCCGAGGATCGAGAGCAGATAAACGCTCATCGTGTAGGTGCCGTAGATGCCGGCGGCCTTTTTCGTCTCGAACCCGAGCCCGCCGTCCACGGCTGCTTTCGTCATGAACAGAATGAGCAGCGCGCGCATTCCGTAATACGAAAAACGCTCCCACATCTCCGTCATGAAAAGCGTGGTGAGGCCGCGGGGCTGGCCGCCAATGCCATTCTTATCGAGCGGCGATTCGGGTTCGGTTTCGATGGGAACGGGGCTGGGTTCGGGGGCAGAACTCATTTGCGCGCGAGCTTGCGACGGACTTTTCGACGGGCAACGCCGAAAACCGCGAGGCCTCCTCCTCGGTTTGGGCAAATGAAAAATCGCGGATGACTCGGAAGGCATCCCTACCGCCGCTGCGCGTTCTCAGGACGCCTTCGGATGCGATTTCGCCCACTTCGCGTAAAGCGTGAGGGCGCGCTCGGGGCCGTTGTTGAACCAGGAGTAGCCATTGCGGCGTTCGCGGGAAATCTCACCAACGTCGTCGTGGATCGATTTGTCGCGATCGCCGAAGAGCGGTCGGTCGGTGCCTATCTCATAGTAGCGCGCCCAGAGCGGTTCTGCGGTCGGATCTTTCAGCAGCGCACGATCGCCGGTGGCGGGATCGCGGCGGAAGGCAAAGCCGTGCAGTGCGGTTTTCTGAAACCACGCGGCGGCGGCGTGCACGGACGCGACGATTTCGGGCGACGGGTTCGGCAGGTCCATCAGGAAGATCATCACGTCGTCGCTCTCGCTTCCGGATTGCGAGGGCATTTCGTAATTGCGCGCAGAGGCGGGCGCGAGCGTGAGCGCGTCGTGCTGCTGGCACCAGACGGTGCGGTGGCCGTCGACGACGATTTGGCAGGCGAGAATGCACGCCACTCCGCGCTGCACGGCGGCGGCGGCCTGCGCGCGCTGGTCGGCGGTGAGAAAGTTGAAGCCGTCCTTCGCCTCGGCGACTTCGGTGAGAAACGAGAGGATGTTGACCAGCGCGTTGTCGTTGTAGGTGATCGTATCGTGGTAGCTGCCCTCGAGCGGGTAGACCTGGGGGAAGCCGCCGTTGGGAAATTGCGCGGCGAGAACGTAGACGAGTCCGCGCACGATCGACGCGCGATACGGCGCGCCGGACTTTTCGTCGAGCGTGGCGGCGACCCGCGCGAGGAAGCGCAGTTGGGTGATCGTGGCGTCGTTGTCGAAGGTGCCGACGTAATGCCAGGTCGGATCGTGCGCGGCGTCGTTGTCACCACCCGGTGCGCCCGCGCTGATGGCGGTCGCGGCCGGCGAAGCGGTGTTGCCAGGCGCGAAGCGTTCGCCGGGCTGGCGCGCATGATCGGTGTAGCTCATGTTTTTGCTCCAGCCGCCCGCGGGGGTCTGAAACGAAAGCACGTTGTCGGCGATTTTTTTCGCTTCGGCGCTGGCCCACCAATCGGCGGGGCGATTGAGCGAAAGGCCGCCGCGACCCTCCTTGGGCATGGTCGGCGCGGTGATGTGATTTACGCGCAGCTCCTCGGCGAAAAACGCCTTGTCCTTGGCCCGCAGCTCAAGCGAGCGCGCGAGATAGGCTTGCCAAGCAGGTTGCGCGGCGGGTGGAAGGGCGGCGATGCGCTCGGCAGTGATCGGAAGCGAGGGCGGGTTGGTGCCGATAATAGCAGCGGGAAGCAGAGCCGGAAAGACGAGTGCTGTGGCGAGGACCAACGGGAGAAGTTTCATGCGAGGTTGCCGGCGAGACGCTCGGCGGCGGTCGCGCGTTGCGAAAAATAAGGACACGTGTTTGAAATACTTCTGACCGCTGGATGCGGGGGATTTGCCGTTGAGTCGTCGCGTCGCGATCACACGATGATCGAACCCCATGAACGTGAACCCTGTTCTCCGCTCCGCGGCGCTGGTGGCAGCCGCAATCTTCATCTCGGTGGTGCCTGCGTCGCGGGCTGCATCTTCGATCTCGCCGGTCGATCTGCGGTGTGAATTTCGTGCCAATCCGATCGGGCTCGGCGAAACGCAGCCGCGACTCTCGTGGAAAATCGCCGCGAGCGACGCCACGGCCCGCGGGCTGCGCCAGGCCGCGTGGCAGATCCGGGTCGCTGCCACCGCGGAGGCGCTTGCGGCCGGGCGCGCGGATTTGTGGGACTCGGGAAAAGTTGCCTCCGACGCCACCAATAACCTCGTCTATGGCGGCGCGCCGCTGAAGTCGCGCGCCGCGTGCGTCTGGTCAGTGCGCGTGTGGGATCAGGAGGGCGAGGCTTCGGCATGGAGCGCGCCGGCGAGCTGGACGATCGGTTTGCTTGACGTCGCCGAATGGAACGCCGACTGGATCGGGCTCGACGCTCCGCCGCCGACCGACGGCTCGATCGTGAGCGACGCGGCGCGTGCGCGGCTTTTCCAAACCGAATGGGTGCGCGCGGGCCTCGAGCCGTCGACGAAGAGCCCGCTCGCGGCGAGCTTTCGGAAACAATTTGCACTGCCGGTCGATCGGAAAGTGGTCCGTGCCGCCCTGCTGCTCACGCCGGACATGCGGTGCGCGGTCACCGTTAACGACCTCGCGTTCGGCGAAGTCACGCGCTCGGATCGGATGCGGCCAATCGATGTCACGGCCGCACTTGCGCCCGGTGAAAACCGGCTCGGCCTCGCGATCACGCAGGACGATGGCTATCCGCCCGCGGTGCTTGGCGAGCTGATGGTGGAGTTTGCCGAGGGCGAACCACTGCGCGTGGCGATCGACAAGACTTGGGAATTCTCGACCGACGGAACCGAGTGGAAACCGGTCGTCGCCACCGACACGCAGCGCCGCGAGGGTGGTTTCCATACGCCCTGGGGCACGCCGGACGATTCGACGCACTGGCTCGCGCCGGCGCCGTGGCTGCGGAAAAGTTTTGCAATCGCGAAGTCGGTGAAGCGCGCGACGGTTTACGCCGCGGCGCTGGGATTTTATGAGCTGCGCGTGAACGGTGGGCGCGTGAGCCGTGATGTGTTCACGCCGGGGTGGACGGAATATACGAAGCGCGTCCACTACCAGACCTACGACGTGACCGCGCAGCTCAAGCCCGGTGCGAATGCGATTGGCGCGTTGCTCGGCGACGGCTGGTTTGCGGGTGTCGCGGCCTACACGGGCAAACGCCACTACTACGGGGGCAACCCGCGGCTCCGCGTCCAGCTCGAGGTCGAATATGCTGACGGCACGCGCGACACGATCGCGACAGATGGATCGTGGCGCGGAAACTTCGGCGCGGTGCGCTATGCCGACCTCTATCTCGGGTGCGCCTACGATGCGCGGTTGGAACGTGATGATTGGGCGCGGGGGAATTTCGAGGACAAGGCGTGGACTCCGGTGATGGTCGGATTGAGCGCCGACTCGCCAAAGAATTTTGTGCTCGAAGCGGCGACCCTTGAGCCGGTGCGCGTGCAGGACGTGTTGCCGGCGAAGAGCGTCACGCAACCGCGCCCCGGCGTTTACGTGTTCGATCTTGGACAGAACATGGTCGGCTGGGCGCGGCTAAACGTGCGCGGCACGGCCGGGCAGAAACTCACCGTGCGCCACGGCGAGATGCTCAATCCGAATGGCACGCTCTACACCTCCAATCTCCGCGCGGCGACTGCGACGGACATATTCTGGCTGCGTGACGGAGAGCAAACCCTTGAGCCGTGGGGCACGCTGCACGGGTTTCGCTACGTCGAGATTATCGGTCTCACGGCGGCGCCGAAGCCGGCGATGGTCACGGGCATCGTGGTGCACAGCCCGATGGAGCGCGTGGGAGAATTCGCGTGCTCGGATCTGCGGGTGAACCAGCTTTTTCACAACATCATCTGGGGCCAAATGGGAAATTGCATTGAGGCGCCGACCGACTGTCCGCAGCGCGACGAGCGGCTCGGCTGGACGGGCGACACCCAATTTTTTGTGCGCACGGGGCTCTTCAATTTCGAGGCCGCAAGTTTCATCGAGCGCTGGCTCGTGACGATCGCGACGGATTCGCAGGGCGAGGACGGGACGTTTCCCGACACTGTTCCCGCGATTGGGCACAAGCCGCACGCGGTCACGGCGTGGGGAGACGCGGCGCTCGTGGTCACCCATGCGCTGTGGAAAGTCTACGGCGACACGCGTGCGGTTGAGAAACACTATGACGAACTCGCGCGCTACATCGCGAACCTGCGCGGCCGCGCGAAGGATGGCATTGTGAAAGTCGGCGGCTACGGTGACTGGCTCAACAAGGGCGGCGGCGCGAAGACCGAAGTAATGGACACGGCCTACTACGCGTATCTCTGCGGAATCATGGCCGAGATGGGCCGCGCGATCGGGCGCGATGCGGACGCGGCGAAATTTTCCGATGAGCAGCACGCGGTGACCGAGGCATGGCGGAAGAGTTTTCTGAAGCCGGACGGATCGATTCTAGAAAGCAGCCAGACGGGTTTCGCGCTGGCGTTCACGATGGGGTTGCTGCCGGACGAGATCAGAGCGGCGGCGGCGGAGAAATTTGTCGCGGACATCGCGGAAAAAAACTGGCACCTCGCGACCGGCTTCATCGGCACGCCGCGGTTGCTGCCGGCGCTGCACGCAGCGGGGCGCGATGACGTGGCGTATCGGCTGCTCCTACAGGACACTTATCCCTCGTGGCTTTTCCAAGTGAAGCTCGGAGCGACGACGATGTGGGAGCGGTGGGATGGCTGGACGCCCGAGCAGGGCTTCCAGTCCATCGGGATGAACTCTTTCAACCATTATGCCTTCGGTTCGGTCGGCGAGTATCTCTACCGCTTCGTTGGCGGGATCGACACGGATGGCGCCGGTTTCCGAAAAATTTCGATCGCGCCGCAGCCGGGTGATGGCCTGACCGCGGCGCGGACGAGCTACGAGGCGCCGACGGGAAAAGTTTCGAGCGCATGGAAACTCGCCGGAGATCAGCTCACGCTGGACGTGACCGTGCCGCCGAACACGACCGCGACCGTTCGCGTGCCGACGTCGGATGCGTCTTCCGTCAAGGAGGGCGGGATCGCGGCAGCGAAGGCGAGGGGCGTCGAACCTCTCGCGCCCGAGGCGGGCGCGGCGATTTTCCGCGTGGGGTCGGGGACGTATCAATTTTCCGCGACCGCGCCAAAAACGTGATGCTCGTCAAGCGAAGTTGGGGCACTTTCGCTCGCGCGACCGGCGCGCTCACGGGCTCGGGCGGGCGGGCGGCGGCTCGGCGAGCACGGCCTTGACGGTGTCGATCAGTTCCTGCGGCAAGAAGGGTTTGGCGAGGGCGCGGCGCGCGCCAATTTTCGCGGCAATCTCAAGATACATCGTCGAGCGCGGCATGCCGCCGGACATCGCGATGATCGGCAGGCGGGGGTTGGCGCGGTGGAGCTCGATGATCGTTTCGACGCCCTCTTTGCCTGGCATCACGAGATCCGTGAGCACGAGATCGATCGGCGTGGTGCGAAACAGTTCGATGCCTTGCTGTCCGTCGGCGGCTTCGATCGTCTCGTGGCCCGCGATTGCCAGCGTCTGGGCGACCGCCGAGCGTAGCAGATCGTCGTCATCGATGATGAGAATTCGGGCCATGTCAGAAAAGGGGGAGGGAAGACGCAGCGGGTCTCGGCTGGGTGTCTTGCCATGACGCCACGCCCGCTCCGCGGTGACAGCGGAGCGAAGGAAAGTGCGGCGGTGGCAGGAGAGAATTCATGGCGGAGCAACGGATGGCTTCCCTAGAGAATACCCAACATGGCTGCTTCGTCACATTCCGCGAACGGCTCCAGCGATTTCATTCAAAAAAGCTACGCAGGGCGGGGGCGGGCATTGCGTGCGCTTTTCCCCAACAGTTTGCGCGGTTCGTGCCGATGCCACACTGCGAAAACCGCCCTAAATGATTGCGGACGTTAACCATCCGGCCAGTTCGACGCTTACGCCCGAAGACATCGTGCGCGAGGTGAAGCATTTGCCGTCCGCGCCGAAGGTGCTGCCGCGCCTGAAGCAGCTGCTGGGCGACGGCAACTCGGCGATGCACGAAATCGTCTCGCTCATCCGGCTCGACCCGGGGATCGCGGTGCGGGTGCTGCAGACCGCGAACAGCGCCTATTTCAGCAAGGGAGTGCGTTGCGTGACGGTCGACGAGGCCGTGAACCGCGTGGGCTACAACCAAGTTTACGAACTCGTCTCGTTCGCCGTCGCCTCGCAGGTGCTGGTGCGCCCGCTGGAAGTTTACGGCCTCGAGGCCGACGAACTGTGGAAAATGTCGGTCGCGTGTGCGCTGGCGACCGAGGAGCTGGCAGCGCTCAGCGGTCAGGAGCGCGACGCCGCCTATACGATCGGATTGCTGCACTCGGTCGGCATGGTCGCGATCGATGAGTGGGCGCTGCGCAACGCGCGGGTGCTGCGACTGTCGACGGCGGGCTACCCGCGGGAGGCGACGGAAAGCGAGCGGGCGGCCTTCGGGTTTAATTCGGCGCAGGTCGGCGGCGCGTTGCTGATCGACTGGGGTTTTCCGCGTTCGATCGCGGAGCCGGTGCGATGGCAATACTCACCGCGCAGTTCCTTGAGCCAAGCGAAGATGGCGATCACGCTGCACGTCGCGAAATGGCTGCGGACCACGGTATGCGCGCCGCAGAAGGAAGTGCCTTGGCCGGAGGAGACGCACTTGAATGCGCTGTCGCTTACCAAACCAAAACTTTCCGCGCTGGTCGCCGAGGTGTCGCACCGCATCGCGGCGGTGAGCTCACTGCTGGACGCAGCGGCAGACGACGCGGCGGGGCAGAAGCGGCTGTTTCCGGCAGGCGCCGACGACTGGAAGATCTGAGTGATTCGGGGGCAAAGGCTGTCCTTCCGAGCGCCGCGGCCCGGCGGCCCCGGTAAACCGCCGGAGGAAGCCGCGCGGCTTACTCGCAGCGCGCGTAGATTTTTTGCAGCATCGAGACCGACGGCGCGGGGCCGGCGGCCGGGCGCGCGTTGGCGCCGAGGCTGCAGCGTAGGAGCAGCTGTTCGTTTTCCTTGTCGAGCTGGAGAATTTGCAGGATGCGGCCGCGGGTCTGCTCGAGTTGCGCGCGCGCTTCCGGGTCGCGGACGGAGGCGGCAGGGAGGGCGCGGAGGGCGGCGAGCGAGACGTCGAGTTTTTCGAGGAGCGAGCGTTTGCGCTCAAGCAGCGCGGCGTCGGGCACGCGCTGGTACTGGCGGAGGAAACGGTTTTCGTCGAGGACCGCCTGGTGGATTTCGTCGCAGAGCGCGTGGTGTTGATGGAGGGCGGAGCTCATGGGGTAGCGGCGGTTTTGGCGAGCGGCGCTTCGGGCTTGAGTGAGTCGGTGGGAACTGGGGATTTTCCGGTGCTGGTGTCGAAGAAGGCAGTGACCTTTTGCACGGTTCGATCGCGCCAGGCAAGGTGTTCGATGCGCCAGGCGGACATGCGGGACAGTTCGGCGAGCTCGGGCGGCGGGGTCGCACCCGCGGTATCGATGATGCTTTGGTAGGAGCTGTGGGCGCGCTCGGGCAGGCCCAAGCGCTCGTAGCAGAGCGCGAGCTGGTAAACGATCGGGAGACGCCAAGCGGGCTCGGGCGAAAGTTCGACCAGTCCGGTGTAGATCGCGTGAGCGTTGATCATGTCGCCACTCTCGAAGAAATCGTTGGCGAGCTGGTTGCCGGTGCGGCGTTGCCAGTAGGCCCAGCGTTTCGGATCGGTGGCGACGCGGGATTTTTCAGCGTGGAGCAGATCGAGCACGGCGCGAAAGGCGTCCTGCGGGCGCTTGAGCTCGCGCAGCGTGACGGCGAGGAGATAGCGGGCCTCGGGGACGTTTTCGTCGTCGGGCCACTGGTCGATGAAGCTCTTGAACGCGCCGAGCGCATTCTCGAGATCGCCCTGGAGCCGGAGTGAGTAGGCGGACTTGAACGCGGCTCGCGCACGATCGGCGGGCGCGAGATCGAGGAGGCGGAGGCGGGCAAAGAATTTTGCGGCCTCGGCAAACTCGCCGGCTTGGAAATGCGTCTCGGCGATCTCGAACTGCGCGGTCTTCGCGAGGACTTGATAGCGCGCAAAGCCGTCGCTCGTCGGGAGCTTGAGGGTGGAGTTGATGACGTTGTAGAAGCGGGCGATCGCGAGCTTGTAGACGCCCATGGTGCGGAGCGTGCGGCCGAGCTCGAGGTAGGCGTCGGGTGTGCGCTCGTCGCCGGGATAATCCTTGAGGTAGCGCTCGTAGATCGCGGCGGCCTTGGTGAGGGCGCCCTGGCGGCGGTGCATGTGCGCGAGGCCGAGGAGCGCGGTCTTCAGCTCGGGCGTTGCGACGCGCGGTGCGTTGAGCACCTGACGGTAGGCGATCTCGGCGGCTTCGTAGTCGCCACGGTCGGTGAGCGAGACGCCGAGGTTGAGGAGGCCGTGAATTTCGTCGGCGGCGTGCGCGGGCTTTTTTCCCTCCGCCGATTTTTCGCTCGGCGCGGGAGCCTCCGTGGCCGGCTCGGATTGAGCCCCGGCGGGTGACGCTTTTTCCGCCCCGGACGTCGGGGCGTTTTTTTCCGCCGGTTTCGGCGAAAGCGGCCCGACGTCGAGCTTTTCCAGTTTCGATTCGAATTTCGCCGTTTCGTCCGCCCGCGCCGCGACCGTGAGTGCGAGCGCGAGGCAGGCGACAGCGGTGGCGAGCGGCAAACGGGGGCGGCGGATCATTTCGACTGGGTGTAGGTGGCGGAGCTAGGAGCGACAGGTAGGGAGCCGGAGCCGCCGCGCAGTGCGGAGGCGGGCACGATCATGTTAACGTCGCCGGGCTTGCCGGAGCCGGGGATTTGGAAATACGGCAGGAAGTCTTCCGGCCGGATGGAGGGACGCGCATCATCGGGAATGATCGCGGGCGGCGGCGCTTTCGCGGTGGCCGGCGCGGACTTCTCGACGTTCGCCGCGACTTCGATCGACGCGGGCGCGGTTTTCGTTTCGGGCGGAGCGACGGGCACGGCCGCGATCGAGTCGTGCGGCATGGCGCCGGGAATCGGCGGTGGGCCGGCGGGAGGGCGCACGGTCAGGTCCGGCGGTGGTTGTGGCGCCTGAAAACGCAGTGGCGGAGGGCCCAGGACGGGGAGGTAGGGCAGAAGCCGCGGCGTTTGTTCCTGGAGGTCGAGCGCCGCATCCGCGTTCGGATGGGTGCGCGCGCCTCCGGAGACGCTTTTTGGCACCAGCGTTGGGACCAGCAGGAGCGAGACAAAGCGCAAAGCCCTGCGTAGACCCGCCGCTCGGTGCGGTGGTTCGCGATGATTCATTTCGTGTGAGACATTCCATGGTGGTGGATGGTCTTGATTGTGCCCGTCGCTCCTATCGGCACGCGGACGGCGTCACTGAAATGAATTTGCGCCGGGAAAATATCTCCCGCCCAGACACGGCCCCGCTCCACCCGGAAAAATCACCCAATCGTTCGCGCGCCGAGCAGGGAGCGGAGGCGGCGGCCGATGTCGTCAAGCCGGTAGGGCTTTTGGATAAACTCGCGCTGACCCAGCGCCTCGAGCTCTTTGCGAGCCTCGGGCGTGATATGGCCGCTGATCACGATGACTGGAACATGCGGCCGGCAAACGCGGATAATCTTGAGCACGTCGATCCCGCTGGCCCCGGGCATGTTGAGATCGAGGAGCACCGCTTGGAAAGGCCGCGTGGTGTCCTGCACGTGCGCGATCGCATCGAGACCGGAGGCGGCGGTGGCCACGCGATAGCCCTTTTGGGTAAACGCCGTGGCGAGCAGTTCGCGCAACGGATCCTCGTCGTCGACGATCAGGAGTTGCTCCGTGCCGCCCGGAAACGCATCGGGCGCCGCCAGCAGCGCGGCGGGTGCGGAATGGTTTTCCGCAAGCGGCAGGTAGGCGCTGAATGCGCTGCCCACACCCAACGTGCTCTCGACATCGATGCAGCCATGGTGCGCGGTGACAATTCCGTAGACGACAGCGAGCCCGAGGCCGGTGCCTTGGTTGACGGGTTTCGTGGTGAAAAACGGTTCGAAGAGCCGCGCGCGCACTTCCGGGCTCATGCCCGTGCCGGTGTCGGCAATACGCAGGCGGGCGTAGCGCTTGGCCGGATCGACGTGGAGGTGCGGTAGGCTCGCCCCCGCGTGAGTGTCGGTGGTAAGCGTGATTGTGCCGCCCTGCGGCATGGCGTCGCGTGCATTCACGCAGAGATTGAGCACGATCTGCTGGAGCTGAATTTGATCGGCGAGGAGCGGTGGCAGTCGGTCCTGCAGTTTCAACTGAAAGGTGACGGTGCGCGGAAACGTCTCCGCGAGGAGCGAGATGAGTTCGCGCGCGAGCTGGTTGAGATCGACGGGAGAAAATCTCACCTCGGTCTTGCGGCTGAACGTGAGGATTTGCTTCACGAGCCCACTGGCGCGCTGCGCGGCGCGGTGGATTTCACGGAGGCTCTTGTCGAGCAGTTCCGGCGGCGGCGTCCCCTGCTGGCAGAATTCGGCGTAGCCGTTGATGATCGCGAGGAGGTTGTTGAAATCGTGCGCGATGCCGCCAGCGAGCGTGCCGAGGCTTTCCATTTTCTGCACCTGCCGGAGCTCCTGTTCGAGCTTCTTGCGCTCGGTGATGTCTTCGCGGAGGCAGAGAAAATTCGTGATCTCTCCCGATGGGCTGCGGAGGCAGGAAACCTTGACCGACTCCCACACCGTGTTGTGCGCATCGCGGCGCGTGGCGAGCTCGCCGCGCCACTCTTCGCCGCGGCGGATCGTTTCCCAGAAGGCGCGGTAGGAGGCCTCGTCGGGATGGCCGGCGCGCAGGATTTCGATTTGTTGATCGATGATGTCTTCGAGCGTGTGGCCCGTGACGGCGATGAACTTCGAGTTCACGTAGAGCGGACGTCCGTCGAGATCCGTGATGACGATCGAGACGGGGGACTGCTCGACCGCGCGAGAGAGGCGGTAGAATTGCTCCTCGGCGAGACGCTGGCGGGTGATGTCGCGGCCGACGGCACGGAAGGCGACGATCACGCCGGCTTCGTCGAGCAACGCGGTCTCATCCCAGGCGAACCAGCGCATGCCCTGCGGGGTGACCCAGCGGTGCTGGCTGGTGGCGCGGTGCGGGTCGCGCGCGAGCTCGGCATTGGTCGCGAGCACCGCGGCGAGATCGTCAGCGTGAACGAAGTCGGCGACGTGCGCGGCGGCGAGGGCGTGCGAAGTGCGGCCGAACTTGCGGGCGAAGGAGAGGTTGGCGGCGAGGAGGCGGCCGGCGGTATCGCGGCAATACGCGCAGTCGGCGCTGGTTTCCCAAGCGCCCAGCCACGACTCGGACGCGGGCGGGCCGGCCAAGTCGACAAACGGTGCAATCGTCGCGACAGACATTTAGAGGTAGCTATCGACGCACGCGGGCAGGACTTTAGGCGAGGACGTGCGCTCGGGTGGACGCGGAGCGGCGCAGCGGCGGAGTTTTTAGGCCAGCGGTTGGCTGGCGTTCGGTGCTGAGGGTCGCGGAGGCGGGCAGGCCGAGCAACGCGTGCAATTCTTCGACGAGGGTGTTGAGCGTGCCGACTTCCGTCTTCATATCGGAGGTGGCGGCGGCGGTTTCCTGGGCGCCGGCGGCGTTTGACTGGGTGACCTTGTCGACCTCGGTGACAGCGGCGAGCACCTGGGTGATGCCCTGGTTTTGCTCGCGCGTGGCGCCGGCGATCTGGCCGACGAGTTCGTCGACCTCGCGGATTTGGCGGACGATTTCGTCGAGGCGGATGGCGACCGTGCCGCTGAGTGTGGCGCCGCGCTGACTTTTATCAATCGAGTCGGCAATTTTCGCGGAGGTTTCCTGGGCCGCTGTGGCGGCGCGCTGCGCAAGGGCGCGGACCTCCTCAGCAACGACGGCGAAGCCGAGGCCGGCTTCGCCCGCGCGGGCGGCCTCGACGGCGGCGTTGAGCGCGAGGATGTTGGTTTGAAACGCGATCTCGTCGATCGTCTTGATGATTTTTCCGATGTTGGCGCTGGCGGTCTTGATCGCGTCCATGGCGTCGGTCATCGCGCGCATATCGGCGGCGCCGGCGTCGGCGGTGGCGCGGGTCTGTGCGGCGAGCGCCGTGGCGCGGGCGGTGTGCTCGGCGTTGCGGCTGGTCATGCTGGACATCTCGTTGAGCGAGGCGCTGGTCTCTTCGAGGGAAGCGGCTTGGTTGCTCGCTCCGTCGGAAACATGATGGCTGGTTTGCGCGATTGTGTCCGCCTGGGTGGCGACGGTGGCGGCGGCGCGATCAAGGCGCGTGGCGATACGGGTGAGCGGACGGGTGATCGCGCGCTGGCTGCTCCAGCCGGCGAAGCCGAGGGCGACGAGCAGCAGGCCAAACGCCGCGCTGGCGATCGTCAGCATGCGGTTGGTGGTGGCGTCCTGCGCAGTGATCGCGCCGGTGACTTCGCGGTCGACGGCGTCGGTGTGCTGACGGAGTGCGGCGACGGTTTGAGCGAACTGCGGGTTGTATTTCCCGACGTAGAGTTCGAGGGCGCCGGCGTTGTTGCCCTTCATCAGTTCGTTGAGCACAAGGCGGCCGGAGTCGCCGAGGGTTGTAAAAGAGGTCTTTAGTGCGGCGTCGGCGGCGACGAGCGCATCGGCGGCGGCGCGGCTTTCCTCGTAGCGCTTGATTCCGGTTTCAAGTTCGTCAGGGTCGGTCAGGCGCAGGAGGCCCTGCAGCGCCACCTGAGTGGAGGACAGTTGGGCGAGTGCGGTGTGCGAACTGCGATAGGCTGCGGCGACGCGCGCGGTGAGCGCGGTGTCGTGCGCGTGAGTGGTGCGCACGAGCCACACGGCGCCAGCGACGGCTGCCGCCATGCCTCCCAGTGCGAGCGTGGTGAAGAGAACGAGACGCGTCCGAATGGTGGAGAGCGCGCGCACAGCAGGTTATTGGGCGAGCTTGCTCAAGCTGAGGCCGACCACGAGCGAACCGATGGGCTTGCCGGCGTCGAGAACAGGCACGGCGATCTGGACCTGTTGGAGGCCGGTGGCCTGATTCACTTCGATCGGGCCCTGCCAGGTCTTACCGGTCATCGGCACTTCGTGCTTGGGCATGCCCTTGTGGCACCAGTTGGTCGTCTTGGCGGTGAAGGCGACCTTGCAGCCGGCTGCATCGGACAAAAAGGGCAAGGTGACGACGTCGTCCTTTTTGGCTTTCAGGAAGACGCCGGCGGGATTTTTCGAGAAACTCCGCACGAGCGGATCAAGGACGGTGAGGGCGGTCCATTTTTCCTGGGTGAGCCCCACCTGATCGGACGGCAGCGCGGTATTGTGGGCGCGGACGGCCTCGACGATGATCGGATCGGCGGCCCACGCGGTGATCTCCTGAAACTTGGTATCGATCTTCGCCTGAATGGCGGGCGTGATCGTTTGAGCGGAGGCGTCGAGGGCGGCGAGCGCGAGCGCTCCGAGTAGGAAGGTGAAGCAGGATTTCATGACAGCGAGATTTCGGCGGATGGAGTTAATTGGAGACTTCGACCGCAAAGGGTGCTGCTTTAGCAATGAGTAGCCGGGACGGGCCGGTGGCATTAGGCGCGGTTGTCACCGCTGCTCTTGCAGTTTTTTTAGTGGTCGCAGTCGTAGTTGCGCGCGGGCTTTGATCGGCCCGGCCGCCGACCATCGCGATGAGATCGGCCGCCGCGCGTTGCAGGGTCGCGGCCTGCGCGTTGAGCTCTTCGGCGGCGCTCGCGCTTTCTTCCGCGGCCGCTGTGTTGGTTTGGGTGATCTGATCGATTTGGGAGACAGCGGAGTTGACTTGGCCGATGCCCTGCGACTGCTCGCCGGACGCGGTGGCGATTTCGGCGACGAGCGCATCTACCTCGCGTGCCTTTGCGACGATTTCCCCGAGGGAAGCGGCCACGCGCTGCGTGATCGCGACTCCGTTTTCGCTTTTGGCGACGGAGCCTTCGATCTTCGCGGCCGTTTCCCGGGCGGACTGCGCGGCGCGCTGGGCGAGGTTGCGGACTTCCTCGGCGACGACGGCGAAGCCCATGCCCGCCTCGCCGGCGCGCGCGGCCTCGACGGCAGCGTTGAGCGCGAGGATGTTGGTCTGAAACGCGATCTCGTCGATCGTCTTGATGATTTTCGAAATGTCGTCGGACGAAGCCTTGATGTCATCCATCGCGCGCTTCATTTGATCCATCTCGGTCGCGCCGGTGTCGGCGGCGGAGCGGGTTTGCGCTGCGAGCTCCTTGGCGCGGCTGGCACTGTCGGCGTTGCGCTTGGTCATCGAGGACATTTCCTCGAGCGAGGCACTGGTTTCCTCGACGGAGGCAGCCTGCTCGCTGGAGCCGTGCGCGAGCGACTGGCTCGCGGCGGTGAGCTGCTCGCTGGCCGCGAGCACTTCGGCCGAACCGCGATTGACCTGATCGGCGGCGAGATGGAGGCCGCGGTTGAGCGTGCGGAGACTCAGGGCGATCCACGCGGCCATGAGCGCACCGATCGCGCCGGAGACGATCCCGGCGCCGAGGACGGATTGGCGGCCGGAGGCAAGTTCAACAAGCGTCGCGGCTTGCGCGGTGTCGATGTCCTGCGCGCACGCGGCGGCGAGTTCGCCGACGAGAAGTTCCACGGTGTCGCCCTCGCGATCGAGTTGCTCGTCGGCGCGCTTCAGCTCGAGCGTCGTGTCGACGAGCGTCTTCATGGCGGTGCCGTAGGTGGTCCAGAGAGCGGTGAGTTCGGTTTGGGCGGTCGGGGGCAGGTTGGCTGTGCGCATCTGCTCGCCGAATTCACGGATGCGGGTGTTGACCTGATCGAGGTAGGCGGGATCGCCACGCAGCATGAAATCTTTTTCGTGCCGGCGGGCCATGAGCATGGTGACGTCGAGCGCGGGCTGTTTAAGCTCCTTGACCTTGGCTTCGACGGCGTGGACGGCGGTGCGGAGTTCTCCCTCAAGGCCGGTCTCGGGAGTGAGGCCGCGGCGCACGGCGAGCTCGCGCACGTGATCGAACGTCGTGAAATAGCGATCAGTGGCGGCGAGAATGTCCCTTGCTTTCGCGCTGCGCGCGGCGTCGGCGGACGAGGCCTGGAGACTGGTGATGGCGGCTTTGACGTGATCGATCTCGGTTTTGACGAGCGGAACTTCGGCGGCGTTTTTGCGCGCGGTGAAGCGTTGCTCGTGGATGCGGGCCATCGAGATCGCTTCGTCGGCATCCTCGGCGGCGCGGAATTGCGCTAGGTATTCGCGCACGAGGCGCGTGCTGGCGCGCTCGGCGCCGCGGGATTTGTAGTAGCCCAGCGTCGCGCCGACCCCGACGAGGGCGAGCACGGAGCCGAAGCCGAGCCAGATTTTTTGCGTGACGTTCATGAGTGCGGTGGGAAAAACGGATGGGAGGCGCGTCGCGCTCAGAACATCACCTGCAGCCGGCCGATGACGCGATCGCCGTGCGGGGCGGGCACGGGTTGGCTGCCGGATAGGTAGTCGAGGGAGAGCTTCAGATCATCGCCGCGGATGAGGTAGTTCACGCCGTAGGTCCAGAGGTTGGTCGTGGTGCCGGGCAGAAGCGTGTTGCTGTCGAAGGTTTCGTAGCGGGCGATACCCTGCCAGTGGGCGGAGAAGTTGAGTGCGCCGAGCAGCGCCCAGCCGGCGGCGGCCGTCGGCCGGCCGACGATGGGATGCGAGTCGTTCCGGAGCCATTCCGCGTCGATTTCGGCAGGACCGAAGACGATTTGCGTGTCCACGCCCCAGCCTTCGCGACGGCCGTTGAATGTGCCCTTGTCGATCGTGGTGAAGTAATTCGTGCTAGTTGAAATTTTGAATTTCTGGCCCGCGGCCTTGCTGTCGAGTGCGACGACACCGGCGCGGCCGACCCACATGAATTTTTGGTTGTCGTTACTGCTGATGTTGACGCCGGTGCCGTCGAACGCGCCGACGGAGTAGCTGACGCGCTTGTCGGCGACATCGCCGAAGAGCATGGCGCCGATTTGGCGGCCTTGCGTGAGTTTGTCGTTCGGAAGCGAACGCTCGATGGTAAAGATCTTTGTGTCGGGGAGGAGTTGCTCGTAGCCGAAGGGCGTTTTGAACTGGCCGAGCTTCACGCTGGCGGCGGGATATTTTGCCCACGCGAGAAACGCATCGGTGAGCTGGCCGGAAAGGCCGGTCTTGGCGGCGAGCGAGTTGTTGCCGAAGTCGGACTCAAACTTGAAGGAGAAATTTTCCGCGAAGGCGCCGGTGGCGGAAAGCCGGGCGCGGCGGAGGAGAAAGCGATCGTTGATCCCGGCCCAGCGCGCGTCGGGAGCAGTACCGCTTTCGTAGTTGGCCTGGACGAAGCCGCCGAGAGCGAGCTTGGTTTCGACGCCGGCCGTCTTGACGACGTTGAGCGGTGTCTTGCCGTCGTAGCCGAGCTGATGCTCGAGATCGGACAGCTCCTTAAGCGCGGGAGAGAGTTCGTCGGCGCTGACCGTTTGGCTGAGTTGGCGTTCGATGCGGGCCAGCGAAGCCTCGAGACGGGCGAGACGATCTTCGACGGAAACCGCCGGTTGGGCGGAGAGGGACGACGGTAGAACGAGAAGGAAGGCGAGAGCTGGGACGGTGATGCGTGAGTTCATGTGGTTGGCAGGTTTGCAGTGCGCCGCGCGGGAAATAAGAAAGGCACGCCATGGTCCCGGGAGTAACGGGAGATTCGGCGTGCCGTTTCTGACCGGTCAGATACCGGCCCGCTTGGGCTACTCGAAGGCGACCTTCGAGCCTGCTGAGATGATCGGACGAGCTGACGGAAGCTTGAGCCGTTTCCGTCGAGCGGGTGCTGAAGGCTAGAGCAAGCCCTGCAACATCGCGGGCAGGCGCTGGAGCGAGTTGGCGATCGCGGCGCGCGCGAGGGCGGACTCGGGGCCGTCGGCACCGTAGAGAATTTTCCAGCCGTCGAGCGCGAGCCACGCATCTTGCTCGATCGGGGCGACACGCTCGAAGCCGCCGGTCACGCCCGAGTGGCGCACGAGCAGATCGGCGACCTGCACGGCGGCGGCGAAGAGCCGGTGCCGCGGCGCGTGATCGGGATAATTGTGATAGTGGACGGCGGTGATGATTTCCTCGGAGAGTTGGTGGCGCTCGAGATAGCGCGCGCCAATCTGGCCGTGATCCCAGCCGATGAGTTCGCGTTCGAATGAACAAAATTCCGCGGGCGACTTCGCCGGCCGCGTGACGAGCACGCGCAGCTCATCGGGAAACGCATACGCCATGACGACCTTGCCGACGTTGTGGAGCAGGCCGACGAGGTAGTCGGTGTCGTCGTCAATCTGGAGCGGGGTGGCGGCGAGAATCTCGCGCGTGAGGATCGCGGTGCTGATGCTGTGGCTCCAAAGTTCCTTCCACGGCAGGGTGGTGGAGGTGCTTTGTTGCAGACGGTCGAGTTCCTCGAGGACGGGCGTGGCCATCGAGAGTTCGCGTATCTGGCGCAGGCCGAGGAAGAAGACGGCTTCCTCGATGTTGTTCACGCGCGTGGAGAGGCCGAAGTAGACCGAGTTGACCATCCGCAGTAGTCGGGCGGAGAGCGACGGATCGCGGCGGATGACCTCGGCGATCTGCGAGTTGAGGCTCCCGTCGGAGCGGACGAGCTCGCCGAGCGCGCGGTTGATGCTCTGGAGCGAGGCCAGGCGCGGGCAGGCGTCGATGCGCCGGATGATGTCGGCTTCGGAGTAGGGAGTGGCGTTGGCCGTGACGGAGGATTCGGTAAACATGCGCGGCTTTCTCATCGGCGCGCGCGCGCCAAACTTCAGCGGCTTCACGCAGGCAGATGGCGACAACGGAGAAGTTTTTTCACGCACGGCGGGCTTAGCGCTCAAACATTCCGCGCCGGCGCCGATATGTGACTAAATTTTTATATGTCCGCTGCCACTGCCCTGACTTGCGCCCGTGCCGTGCAAGTCGCCGAAAACCTGCCGTCGTCGCCCCGCGTGCTCGCGGATCTCCAGGAGCGCCTGCGCGATCCCAACACCAGTTTTGACGACGTGACGGAACTCCTTCAGCGCGACGCCGGCGCTAACGGCGCGCATCATCCGCATCGCGAACGGCGTGGTCTACAATAAGGGCGAACCCGTCGCGACGCTCGACGAGGCGCTCGGCCGAGTCGGCTTCGAGGAGGTTTTCCGGCTGACGAGTCTTGCCTCGATCGCGGGTCTCGTGAATTTCCAGCTTCGTTTCTACGGGGTGTCGGCGCAGCGGCTCCGGGAAAATTCCGTGTTCACGGCGGTGGTGATGGAGGAACTCGCGCCCTTCGTGGGCGCCGAGGGGCGGGTGAGCTACACCGCGGGGCTGCTTCGGTCCGCCGGAAAAATCGCGCTCGACGTCACCGCGCAACGCGACCTGCGCTTCGTGCGGCCACCGGCGATGTCGCCGCTCGGCCTGCTCGCGTGGGAGCAGGAGTTGTTTGGGCCGGCCAATCCGGAGGTCGCGGCCGCGCTGCTCCGCGCGTGGCGACTGCCCTTCGAGGTCTACGTGCCGATCCGCGATCACTACCTGCACGCCCTCGCGATCGATCCGGTGCCAATGGCGAAGCAACTCAACCTCGCGGCGGGCGTCGTCGAGGAGGCGGGCCTCGGCTTGCCCGGTGAAGCGATGTATTGGAGCGAACGGCGCGCGGGGCTGCTCGCGCAATTTCAGCTCTCCCCAGAGGTGTTCGCGCGGATCAGCACGCGCGCGACGGCGCGGTTCGATAAGATGCGCGCGGCCCTCACATGAGTTTTATTCGCGGGCGCGCGTTCTCCGCTCAATCTTTCCGCACTTCGCGCCGATAGCCTTCCCGTCATGCTCGCCACCTCCTTCCCGCGCGAAAGCCTGCTGCACGTCGTCAAGACGTTGCCCGCCGCGCCCCTCATCCTCGCGCGCCTCGGCCGCATGCTCCTCGATCTCAACGCCGATCTTTCGGACGTGACCGCGCTCCTGCGCTGCGATGCGGCCCTCACCGCGCGCCTAATGCGCATCGCCAACAGCGCTGCCTACAACACCGGCGCGCCCTTCGCCTCGCTCGAACAGGCGCTCGCGCGCGTGGGCTTTAGTGAAGTTTACCGGCTTACCGGGTTTGCCGCGACCGCGCAGCTCACCGATGAACAGCTCCCGCTTTACGGCCTGGCTGGCGCGCGTGTGCGCGAAAATTCGCTGCTCACCGCGCTGGTGATGGAGTCGCTGGCCCCCGCAATTGGCGTCGATCAGCGCGCCGCCTACACCGCCGGCCTGCTGCGCTCCACCGGCAAGATCGCGCTCAACCGCCTCACGCGCGATCCGGCCTACACCGGCCGCTATCCGGAAAACGAGAGCGTGCCGCTGGCGCACTGGGAAACCGATTTCACCGGCCTCAACAACTGCGAGGCCGCTGCCTTTATTCTGAACGAGTGGCGCTTCCCGCCCGCCACGATCAACGCGATTCAGCAGCACTACGCGCCGCACGGCGCTTCGCCGGCGCTGGCCCACGTGCTCAATCTCGCGGCCGGCGCCGCCGCCGGCGCGGGCTATGCACTTCCCGGCGAAAGTTCCTACTGGGCGGTCACGCCTGAGAAACTCGCCGCAGCGAAAGCGACCGAGGCCGATCTCGAAGCGGCCGTGCAGGCCGCGCTGATGGAATTCAGTCGACTGCGCGCAGCGGTGGCCTGAGCCGGCGCCGGAAACGCCCGGCGAGTTACCGCGCTTGGCATTCCGAATTTTTTCTCGACCGCTGGACCGGATTTTTGCGGGCGGGCCAAGGCTTCCCCGCGACTGGATTTTGGCTGAGTGGGACGCTTTGCCCACCACGCGCGCCCGCTCCACGGCGATACCGGCCATGCGTTCCCCTGCGGCGTGCGCGTAACAACTCCGTGTCGATCAGCGCAGCTCGCGTGCGCGTTCGACCAGCATTTCGCATTCCGCGATCAGCTGCGTCCAGGCCTCGGCGTCAACGCGCTCGGGCCGCACCAGGTGCGGCATCAGCTTGAGGCTGAAATTGCCGAACAAGAGGCTGAATTCCTTTTCGCGAAACATCGTCGCAAGCCGGTCGGCCGCGCCGAGGTGGTTGCCGGCGGCGAGTTCCTGCCGCGCTTCGAGGAGAATGCCGGTTGCACGTTCGGCGATCACGTGGAGTGCGGTGCGTGCGTCTGCCCACGTCACTTCGTCAAACGCGTCCGGTGAATCGAGCGCGTCAAGGCGCGGTTCTTTCGCGCCACCGCCCTCAAGTGGAGCAAACACCTCGGGATGCACGAGCGTCGTGTTGCTCAGGCGGGCACCGCGATCAGTGACGTTGAACAGCGTGCCGGCGGGGAGCGCGGCGCAACGTGCGTCCAGTGCGCGCCACTCACGAAACAGGGGCGTCGCAATCTCGTCCTGATAGTTGCCCGGCACTTTGGGGAGCGGGCGGTTGGAGTTGAGCGGAGTCTTTAACTCGAGCGACGGATCGGCGTGGCGCTGGTGCCAGCGATTGGGGCGCTTGCTGTCGACCGCGTGGTCCATGCCGAAAAGATAAATCGGGCCGCAGCCGAGATGCAGTGCGAGGGCGAGCGCGGTGATGCCACAGTTCTCCTCGACACCGATCGCGGTTTTGCGGATGCCCATCCGGTGCAGCCCATCCTCGGACAACTGGCGGCCGGAAAGAAAATGCAGCTTTCGCTCCGCGACGGAGTATTGCCAGCTCGACGGGCTGATCCCGGCGAGGATCACGCGACCAGCGGATGCATGGCCCGGTGCGAGGCATTTTTCGGGTAGCTTGCGTGCGTCGACGGTGACCGCAAAATCCGCCGTCACGCCGACGTGCGCCAGCGCCTTCAACGCCGAATCCGCCGCGAAGATCACGCCCTCCTTCGCAAAGATTTTCAGGCTCGGCAGTGAGGCATCAAGCGACGGGCCGGCGCCGCAGATATACGCCGGTAACCCTTGCAACGCGCCTGCCCACGTGTCCGGCACCCGGCGGCGGGCGTAGGCCGAAAAGTTTTCGAGCAAGTGGCTCTGCCACAGAAAACCGTCTTCCTGGCGCGTCGTGCGCGCACGCTGGTGCGATTCGAACTGTGCGAGCAGCGCGTCGATCACCGGCGCGAACGGCTCGGCGTCGGGTTCGAGCACCTCGTCGGTCACGAAGAGTGACGGCAGGTGCAGCGCGTCGCGCCGAATCAAGTTGTCGATCGAGGCGTGCGTGCGGGTCGCGTCGAGGGTGTTGACCGGCTCAATGAGTGTTTCGCCCGGGCCGAGGTTGAAACGCGCGACCGACGAGGCTGAGTCGCGGGTGAACCACAGCACCGAGCGGTAGCCGCGCAGATCGAGATTTTCCAGGCCGTCGACGGCCCCGACGACCACGGCTGTCTGCGCGCGCGGCGAGATCTGCGTGGAGGCTAGGCTGCGCATGCGGGACGGAAGGTCAGCGCCGCGAGCGGTTCGCGCGGGAGGAGAAACGCGCGGCCCGTCGTGACGAGCCAATCGAGATAAACAAAATCCTCCTCGGTGTTGAGATCGACCGCCTCGATTTTTGACACGGGGAAAAAGTGCGGCCGCGCGCCGATGCGGCAGCGGTATTTCAGGATCGACGCACGCGTAATGCCGTAGAGCGCGGTCGTCTCCTCCTCGATCGGCACGAGATCCTGGCTGCGCGGCAGCATGTTCGGCTGATAGCTGATTGGCAGGCCAGAGCGCCAAAAGAAACCCTTGTGCGCGATCGTCGTGAGCACGGAGTCGTGCGTGCCGGACTCAAGAAGTGCGCTCACGGCGCCGCGGATGCTTTCGATTTTCAGAAGTGGCGCGGTGACGAAGAGCTGGAAATAAAAATCATACGTCGGCTCGATCTCGGCGTGGTGGATGAGGAGGTCGTTGCCGTTGGCGGTCGCTTGCGCGAGTTCGGGCTTCCGTGCGATTGGCGTGGCGCCTTCGCGGCGCGCGAAGTCGGCGACTTCGTCGCTGTTGGTGTCGACGAACACGGTGGAGAAACAGCCGCTCGCGATCGCCTTCGTGACGATCGCCTGGTAGAGGGGCAGGCCGCCGACGAGACGGAAATTTTTCCCGGGGACGCGTTCACTGTTCTGCTTAACGGGGATGAAACAGGCGGTTTTCATGGGTGCAGGCGGGTGGGTGGACGTGAAACGCTCTAACGCTGTTTATCGGCACGGATGGGCCGGCCTTGAGGACTCCGCTTAGGCCGCGGCACGGCGCAGACCCGCGGTGGTCGCGAGCGCTTGCGCGACGTCGGTGACGACGGTCTGCCAGTCGCCGATCTGGGGCTGGCGAAACAGGCGGGCGGACGGATACCACGGGCTGTCATTGCGGCTGAGCAGCCAGCGCCAGTCGGGAGCGAACGGCAGCAAGACCCAGACCGGCTTTCCGAGCGCGCCGGCGAGATGCGCGACGGACGTGTCGACGGCGATGACCACATCGAGGTGGGAGATGACGGCGGCGGTTTCGGCAAACGTTGCCAGCTCCGGGCCGAGATCGGTGACGTGGGTCAGGCCCGCGAGGGCGGTCGCGTCGGTGGCTTTGGGATCTTTTTGCAGGCTGAAAAATTCGAGTCCCGGCGTCGCCAGCGCGGGCCGAAACTCATCGAACGACAGCGATCGGCGGTGATCATTTTCGTGACGGGGATTGCCAGACCATACCACGCCGACGCGCAATTGGGGCGAAGCCGGGAACCGCGAGGCCCAGCGCGTGAGCGATTCGGACGGCGCGGCGAGATAGGGTGTCGCCGACGGGATCGTCGCGAGCTCGGTGCCGAAACCGAGCGCGAGGCTCAGCAAGGGGCAATGGATGTCGAACGGTGGCAGCGGCTCGCCGCGGACAAAAAATTCCGGCGAGCCGGGCAGGCTGGCCAAAAGGGTTTTGAGCGGAGCCTGCGCTTCGACGAGTACGCGAGCGCCCTGCGCCGCCAGGAGTGGAATGTAACGTGCAAACTGAATCGTATCGCCGAGGCCCTGCTCCGCGTGGACGAGGATCGTTTTGCCGGCGAGCGGTTCGCCCTGCCAACGCGGTTTGGCAAAGCGGTTTCGCTCCGTGGGCGGAGCTTTCTTGAAACGAAATTCGTAGTTGGCCCAACCGGGAAGGAATTGGCCTGTGAGCAACTGTGCGATGCCTTCGTTGCAGCGCGCCTCGTGCAGTTCCGGACGCAGCTCGCGCGCCGCGCGAAATTCGCCGATGGCTTCGGCGGGCTGGCCGCGCGCCAGCAGGAGGTTGGCCCAGTTGCTGTGCGCGGCGGCATCGTCCGGTCGGAGCTCCAACGCGCGGCGCAGCACGACTTCCGCCTCGGCGGATTTGTCGGCCGAGGTCAGCGCGATGGCGAGGTTGTTCAGCCCGTCGGCATCTTCAGGATGGAGGGCCAGCAGTTGGCGCGCGACGGCCTCGGCCTCCTGCCAAAGTTTTTGCGACCACAGCGCGATGCCGAGGTTGTTGAGCGCGCTGCGCGATTGGGGGTCGAGGGCCAGCGCCCGGCGAAAGGCCTCGCTCGCGGCCGTGTAGCGTCGCTCGTTTTGAAACGTGGTGCCGGTGTTGTTCCACGCCCGGGCCGAGTCGGGATGCAACGCCTGATAGTGCGTGTAGGCTTGGCGGGCATCCGCCCATTTTTCCAAGGCGTCATAGGCGACGCCCATCTCGAGAATCGCATCGGTGTGCGATGGCTCGAACCGCAAGACTTCGCGATACTCTGCCAGCGCCGCCTCCGGTTGGTGGTCGGCGAAGAGCGCGAGCCCGAGGCGATAGTGTCCATCTGCCGAAAATGGCTGCAGCTTCGTGACCTCGCGGAAGGCGGCGATCGCTCCGGTGAAATCCTTGGCTTCCTCGCAGCCGCGACCGAGATTCAGCCACGCGTCAACATAGGTGGGGTCCGCCTTGGTCGCGGCTAGCGCCGCCGTGAGTGCCTCGGTGACACGATCCAACTTTAGGCACGCGACTGCGAGGTTGTGGAGCGCGATGGCATAGCCCGGGCGCTGGGTGCTGGCGGAGCCGAAGGCGAGGGCCGCCTCGGACCACTGCTCCAGGGCGGCGTGGGCGTTACCCAGATTGCAGAACGCCTCGGGAAAATTGGGCTTCAACCGCACCGCTTCGCGATAACTGTCCACGGCGGCGAACAACTCGCCCTTGGCTTGGAGCGCGTTGGCGAGACTGTAGTGCGCTTCGGCTAAGTTGGGCTGACGGTGCAACGCGTGACGGAGCGAGTCGACGGCCTTGTCAAAATGTCCTTCGGAAAAAAAGGCCGAGCCGGTCAGACGCAGCGCGTCCGCATCTCCGGGACGGAAACGCAGCACCTCAGCATAGACGGCTCGCGCTTCGGAGAATTTGCCGGACCGGTGAAGCGCCAGTCCGCGCTCCAGCGCCGCCTGCGCGCGGTTGACCGGCGGATTGCGGAGGAAACGGGACTT
Source organism: uncultured Opitutia bacterium (assembly GCA_903896015.1). Taxonomy (GTDB): domain Bacteria; phylum Verrucomicrobiota; class Verrucomicrobiia; order Opitutales; family Opitutaceae; genus CAITWF01. The sequence goes on from CAITWF010000030.1 coordinate 66,293, forward strand.
CATCATTTCACTTATCGCCCGGATGGCCGAACGATTGAGCGGAAAATCCAGAATCTCGATCATGTCGGCTCAAGACGTCGGTCTGTCGGGCTTGAGGCGGCAAGATTTGCCGCGTCGATTGTCGGCGCGCGACTATCGCCAGATCCGCGTTCTTTCTGGGCAGATTGTTGTATTTTTAAAAATTGAAGGGGAACGAGTTGAGCAGGTGCTCCGCGGCGGGGCCCAGCGTTTGCTAAACAGGCGCCGATGTTGTCCGCCTTGCCACCTGCCGTCGCACCGCGCCCGTCCAGTTCTCCTGATTCTCCCGCGGGATTGGGCGTGAAAGACTTTGAAAAGCTTGCCCGCACCGAGGCGAAGCGCGCCGTGCTCGATTATGAGAGCGAGCAGCGACTCCGCCTACTTTCGACCAAGAAGCGCAAGTCGCCCTCGATTCTCGTGCTTGGCCGCGACGGATTCAGCGACAACAGCAAATACCTTTATCTCGCTCTCGCCGCGCGCTCCCCCGGATTTCCGGTTTTGTGGGGCACGTTCAACGCACGCCTGCACTCTGAATTGTCGCAACGCAATCTACCCGCGATTAATCTCGCCGGCGATCCGGCCGCGGTCGTCTCCACGCTGCTAGAAATCTCGTGCGTGGTCTACTGCACGAATCCCGTGGAGGCCACGCGCCATGCCCTCTTTCGCGCCGCGCTGGCCGGCGCACACAAGCTGCAACTTTGGCACGGTGTCGGGCTCAAGACCCTCGATCTGCAAAATACGGCGACGTCCAATCTCCTTCACCCTGCGCTGCTCACCCAACTCAGCGGCGCTGTCGACATCGACGAAGTGCTGAGTCCGTCGCGCCTCTACGATGACCAGTGGCGCGAGGCCTTCGGCGTGGAAGACGTGCTGCGCGCCGGATTTCCCCGCAACGAAGTGCTGGTCCGTCCGCCAACCGAAAACGAGTTGATCGACGCGTCGGTGGTTCCGGCCGCGTTTCGCGAGCGTGGCTTCCTGTTCTATGCGCCCACCTTCACGTCCGGCGGCGCCGCGCCCGCCTGGCTCGATCCGCGCCTGCTTGGTGTGCTCGAAGGTTTTGCCCAGCGCCTCGACCTCGGCCTGGCGATCAAACCGCATCCGTTCGATCGCGAACCCACGGTCACTGAAGCGGCGCGCCTTTCGCCTTCGACGCTGCTACTCGGCGCGCGCACCGACGCCTATCCGATTCTCCGGCACGCCCGCGCGATGATCACCGACATGTCGTCGATGGCGTCGGATTTCCTGCTCTGCGACAAGCCCGTGATTTTTTTCCGCTCGGCGCTGCTTGAACGAAAGGACTACCCGCCGCAGTGCCTGCCGGAATTGCCCGGGGTTTACGTGCGCAAGGAAACCGTCGAAGCCTTCATGCAGGCGTGGGCCGGCATCGAGGCGACCGCGCCCGCGCGCCGCCGCTTGCGCGCACTCTATTTCGAAACCGATCCGCTGCTGGCTTCCGATACGATTATCCGGCGCCTCGTTGAGGTCGTCACGCAAAAAACCTCTCCCCGCAAAACCGCATGAACTTCGCCATCCTTCTCGCTGCGGGCACGGGCTCGCGTTTCGGCAAAGCCGTCCTCAAGCAGCGCGCACGGCTCGCCGGCAAGGCCGTCTACGAACACACGCTCGAGCGCCTGCAAAATATCCCGAGCATCGCCGGCATCCTCGTCGTGACCAACGAGGACATGCTTGGCGAACGCGCCGCGATCAAAAAGAAATTCCCCAAGGTGCTCGATGTGATCAAGGGCGGCGGCAGCCGGCTGGAAAGCTCCTACGCCGGCCTGCGCTATCTCGCGCCGATCGCCGAGTTCAACTCGAAGGTCATCATCCACGACGCCGTGCGGCCGTTTATCGACGAGGCGCTCGTCGGCCGGATTCTTTCGGCGCTTGAGGAGCACGATGCTGTCGACCCGGTGATCGATTCGACGGACACCGTCATCATCGCGCGCGACGGCTACATCGACAAGATTCCCGACCGTCGCCACCTTAAGCGCGGCCAGACGCCGCAAGGTTTCAACTTCAAGGCGATCTTGGAGGCGTTCGATCGCGCGATGTCGTCGGGCAAGGAACTCAATTTTTCCGACGACTGCGGCCTGTTTCTCCAGTTTGCCGACGGCGATCCGCGCGTGCGACTCGTGCAGGGCAGTGAAGATAACATCAAGGTGACGCTCCCGATCGACTTGACGATCGCGGAGGCGATTGTGCGCAAGAACCAGGCGGCGAACTTTCAGCGGACCGGTTCGCTCCAGGGGAAGACCGTGGTGCTGATTGGTGGGCATGGCGGGCTGGGTGTAGCGATTGCGACACGGTTGGAGGAAATCGGCATGCGCGTCGTCAGCCTCAGTCGGCGCGACGGCCTCGATGTGTGCAGCGCCCGCTCGCTCGAATCAAAACTAAGAAAAACCCGGTCAGAGATCGGACCGATCGATGCGATCGTGAATCTCGCGGCGGAGTTGCACACCGGAGATCTTGTCGAGCAATCCGAGGAGAATCTCGAGGCGATGGTGACGACGAATTTGCTCGGAGCAATCTGGCTCGCGCGCGCGGCGTTTCCGATTCTCGCCGAAACGAACGGGCAGTTGCTGCTGTTTTCCTCGTCGAGCTACATGGTCGGGCGCAAGAGTCAGGCCGTCTACGCCGCGACCAAGGCGGCGATCAGCAATCTCGCGCAAGGCCTCGCCCAGGAATGGGAGGCGGCTGGCGTGCGCGTAAACTGCATGGCGCCGTCACGCGCGGCCACACCGATGCGCGCCGCGAGTTTCACCTCCACTGACGATCTGCGCGACCTCGTCACACCTGAACAGGTGGCAATCAAGGTTGAGATGATCCTCAGCGCCAACGCCAGTGGCACAACCTTCCTAGGGAGCTGCGTGCCGGAGCTGTGCTGACTGCCACCGAATTCCCAACGATTGTCGCAGACCTACGTGAAAACGCTCCCTGACTGATCGATTTACATTCTTTTCCCGCTCAACTCGGGAGGGCGATGGGTCGTTACTACGGTTAATTCACACATTGAACCACAGGCGTCCCATAGAAATCATCAAAGTTTCAATGCTTTGAGAAGACTGCTCAGAGAGGCGGGACTGAAAGCGTCGGGGTCAAAGGGCTGGCCGAGCCACTCGAGGAGATGCGTGCGCTCCGGGTGGTCGGGGTCAGCC
>CAITWF010000031.1 GCA_903896015.1 uncultured Opitutia bacterium
ACCTCCTACTTTTCGACCGAGTCCGATGCAGCCATTCACGTCCGCCTGCAGGACATACCCCATGCTGGAACGAAAGCTGCCACGAGTGCAGCGTGATCCCAGCCAGCCTGTCTCCTTCCGGGCGGGCGCGACTCGCATCTTTGACCTCGTGCAAGGCAGCAGCGCCTACTACAAGAGCGGGGCGAATTCCTTCAACACGGTGCTCAATCTGCCGAACTACATCTACCGTTACACGGAGCCGATGACGCTGAGCCTGAGCGCGACCCGCGCCCGCGCAAATTTCGTCGCGCCCCACGGCGCCGCCTTTTGCGGCGCCGTTTTTTCCGGCGGTTGAGGTAGCGCGATGCTTACTCAAGTCGGCCTCGCAGCGTTTGCGCGCAATCGGCGGGATCTGCTTTGATGTTTCGTCCTACGGACTAGAAAGTTCTAGAGTTCGCGGAAGTATAACGCCGACTCCGCCGTCGATGGCGTTCACTTCACCACTTCATACCTAGCCGACATCCCGGCCATCATGTGATCCTCGACGTGGCAGTGGAAGAGCCACGTCCCGGGATCGTCGGGGATCATGTCGGCGACTTTCATGCTCGCGGGGAGCAGTTCGATCACGTCGGTGCGGTGGCCTTCGGTGAGGACGACATTGCCGTGCCAGTGCGGCGTGTGCAGGCCCGTCTCGCCGCCGAGACCGAGCAGATACCAGCGCACGTGCTCGCCGACCTTCATGTGGAGCAGCGGAAGGTTGCCGAAGATGAAGCCGTTGATCGTGAAGAAGCGGTTGGCGTCGGCCGTGCCGGAAAACATCGAACCGCCGGGCATGATCGTCATCGGCGCCGCCTCGTCCTTGTCGCCGAACGACGGACCGGAGCCAGGCGCGCACATGCGGGCGTTGGCGACGGAGTAGTGGCTGACGAGCTCGTCGAAAATGTTGAAGAACGCGACGAACTCGCGATCGACGTCGGCGGGCGAGCCGTCGGGACGCGCACTGCCGCGACGGGTGATGACGATTGCGCCCACGAGGCCGGCGGCGATGTCGCGCATCGAGTCGACGTGGGAGTGATAAAGCCAGACAGACGAACTCGGATCGTTGGGGCCGGGGCCGGCGCGCTCGGGGACATCCCAATGATAGACAAACGTTCGTCCGGGACCGACCGCGCTGCCGTCGGGGCCGGTCGTGGCCGTGCCGTCGGGATAGCGCGCGCCCTCGCTGGCCTTGTCGTAGAACACGCCATGCGGGTGCAGGCTGACGGGCACGAGCGCGTTGTTCTTGAGCGTGATCTCGATCTGATCGCCGACTTCGGCGCGGATGAGCGGGCCGAGCAGGCCGAGGTGTTCCCTGTCGGGCGGGCGCGGTTTGAGCGTCTTAAAGGTGGCGTCGGTGTATTCGCGAAAGACGGCCTTGCGGAAAATCGGCTGCGCGCCGCCGGGACCGCGCTTGAGCCAGACGTTGACGTCGGTCGCGGGGATCATGCCGGCGAGCACGTCGCCGTGGGGCGCGTAATTCCAGGCGAGTTCGTCAGCGGCGATGAAGTAGGTGCGCGTCTGACTCGCGCGTGCATTCGACGGGAGCAGCAGCGAGCAGAAAATCAGGCCGAGATAAATACGGGGCTTCATGCGGACGCGGCGGGCGGTGAGTCAGAAGCTCTTTCCGGCGGGTGAAAGCGCAAGAACGATTGCTCCCGCAGCTCTGAGTTCGACAAACGCACGGGGGTGGTTTTGCTCCACGTTGTGAATCTCGGAGCGTCGATCCGATCAGTCGCAAGCGGGCGCGCCGGTGCCTTTCTGCTACTGCTGTCGCTGCCGCTCGTGAGTTTCGGCCAGGGGCGCGGCGGTCGCGCAAGGAGCGACACCTACCTCGACGATCTGCGCAACCAAGGCATGACCTGGACGATCGCGCCGGCGTTCAAGACAGACGTGTTTACGTTCGCACGGCTGAAGCACAATTTTGGCGGCGGCTTTGGCTACGGGTTTCGCGCGAGCTGGGCGGAGGATTATCCCCTTGCGGACAACATGCTTTCGTTTCGCCTCCAGCAAATTACCTCGGTGCAGGTCAACCCGGAGCCGCAGGTGATCGACATCGCAAAGGACGACTTGATGCTTTATCCGTTCGTCTATCTGGCGGGCGTCGAAAATATCCATTTCGGCGAAACCGAGGCGGCGATTTTGAGGAATTACCTGCTGAACGGCGGCTTCGTCATGGTCGACAATTTCTGGGGCGATGCGGCGTGGAGCAATTTCGCTCAACAGATCAAGCGCGTGCTGCCAAACCACGCGCCGGTCGAGCTGCCGATTGCTCATCCGATCTTTCACTGCGTCTACGATTTCAAGACGAAGCCGCAGATGCCGACCGCCGGCGTCTACCGCCGCTTTGGAATTTTCTACGATCCCAATCGCGACTACGAGACGATGACGCACGAGCCGCACTATTTCGCGGTTTCCGATGACAAGGGGCGGGTCGTGATGCTCATCTGCCACAACAACCATTTCGGCGATGGCTGGGAACACGAGGGCGACGATCCGGTTTACTTCCACACGATCTCGGAAGGCATGGCCTATCCGATGTTCATTAACATCCTGTTTTACGCGATGGCGCACTGAGCGCCGATAACGGACTTGCCGGTGTGCAGCGTGGTCGGCATCAACGCTGCCACCCGTGGACTCGACGCCCCAACGAGAACTTCTTCGACGCTGGCTGCTCGCAGCCGGCTGCTTCGCAACGCTGCTGTTTTTCTTCAGCCCGCCGTGGGGCGCGTTTCGCGTGTGGGCGCGCGTGCCCGAGATGGGCGGCATGATCGAGGTGCGGCGCGGGGCGGCTGTGTTGCAGCAGGTGCAGCATCCGGGCGTGGAAATCGCGGACAAGCTGCACGCGGCGATCCAATGGCGGCTGCTGTTTCCCGTGATCGGCCGCGGGTTGAATTTGCCACCGGTGTTTTTTTTCGCGCTCGCGCCGCTGGGCTGCGTGCTCGTGCTGGCGTTCATCGTCACGGTGCTGCGGCGTCGCGGGGCGAGCTTCGGTTTCGCGGCCGTGGCGGCGCTCGTGCTCGGCGCGGGATCGTGGTTTTTCACTTCGGTCTGCTGGCTCGGCTATTTCGACTCGTGGGTTGTGCTCGGGTTGCTGCTGGTGGCGTTTGCTGAGGCGGAGTGGTCGGTGTGGGCCGCGTGCGTTTGGGCGCCATGGGTGGATGAGCGGCTTGTGCTCGCGCTGCCGCTGGCGCTGCTGTGCCGCTGGCTGCAGCGCACAGCGGCGGGGAAACCGTTTGATCTGAAAAAAGAACTCGGCGTGCCGGCGGCGCTGGCGCTGGCGTTTGTCGTCGTGCGACTCGGGTTGCTCGGCGGAAAATCGGCGGCGGGCGCAACGGTCGGCGGCTATTTCGCCGGACTCGAAAACAGCGGAGCAGGCGCGGGGCGGATGGGATTCGGCGTTTGGGAAGGGCTGCGCGTAGGCTGGATTGGCGTGGTCGCGGCCTGCCTTCTGCTGCCGCGGGCCCAGGCTATCGTGATCGGAGTCGCGGTGATCGCGCTCGTGGCGATCGGACTGGGCACGGCGCAAGATTTCAGTCGCGCGATGATGTTCGTGACGCCGGTGGCGCTGTTCGGCGCGGTGCTCGCGCTGGGTCGGCTGGAAAAGCTTCCGCGCTGGCTGCCGGGCGCGGCGGCGGCGCTGGCGCTCGTGCTGCCGGCGTATCACGTGATGAGTAATCAGGTGAACCCGATCTTTTATTTTTATCATGAGCTCGCCGCACTCGACGTGCCACCGCCGGCGGTGATGCCGGAGCTGATCGAATTGCGGGCAGTGAACGCGATGGAGCGTGGCGAATATGCGCAGGCCATGGACGATCTCACGCTGGCGATCCGGCTGGCGGACAATCCGGCGGGGCCGAGTCGCCACCGCGGGATGCTGGCGGCGAGTCTCGGGCACTGGGAGGAGGCGAAACGGGATTTCGCGGCGGTGGTCGAGCACCAGCCGGAAAATCCCGAGGGCTGGTTTTTGCGGGCGCAGGCCGAGTTGGCGTTGCACGACGCGGCGGCGGCGCGCAGCGACGTGGAGAAAGCGCGCTCGCTCTCGCCGCCTGATTGGAACAGCCGGCCGGATGTCGCGCGGTTTCTGGCGCGGCTGAACCAGGCGAAGTGAGCGGGTCGAAAACATCGGTCATTTTGGGCGCAGCGAAGAATCCACGTGTGCGAGCGAAATTGGGCGCATGGATTCTTCGCTAGGTTTAGAATGACAAACGAAGTGGAGGGCAGGGCGGTTCGAGGAGCTCTGCTCCGACTTTAAAGTTGCGGCCAGAGCCCCAAAAAAATCGCCGCCGGCTTTGGAGCCGGCGGCGATGAGAATTAGGCGCTACGATCGGTCAGAGATCGAACGTGGCGGAGAAGACCCATTTTCGTGGATCGATGATGCGATAGGCACTTGGCGTGCCGTCGGGGAAGGCATCGATCGCGACGAGCTTGGTCTTGCTGTATTGGAGATCGCTCACGTTGATCTGGAAGCGCGCCGGGATTTTCCCGTTAAAGAGCTTGGTACGGTAGGCGGCCAGAAGGTCGACATGATAGACTCCCTTGGCGTAGATTGGCTTGTTGGGGTCGAGGGCGGTGTAGACGCCGGCTGCGTTCTGCGTGCCGTAGTAATCGATCGCGACAGGCGCCTGCCAGCGGAGCGCGCCACCGACGTTGATGCTCTTGAGAATCTTGTTCTCGGTGAAGGCGGCGAGTTGCACGTTGGTGCTGATTTTCGCCGAATAGCGGGCGATCTGCGGGTTGGCTTTGCCCTGCTTCTGCTGGGTGACGGCAAACGGCGTCTGCACGAAGGCGATGTAGTTTTGCTGCGGGGTCTGCGAGCCGCCATAGTTGTGAATCCACCAGAGGTGGCCGGGGTTGCCTTTTGCTCCCGTGACCGCGTCGACGTCGTTCACCGTGGAGGTGGCGGTGAGGGTCGGGTCGACGATGGTCGTCCAGATCGGCAGGCGCTGGTTAATCCAGTCGCTGATGCTGCTGGCGACGTTGGTGTTGACCGACTGGGTCTGCGCGCCGTTGGCGGAGACGGTCCAGTAGCGCGTCGGATTGAAGTTGAGTTCCAACTCGTCGCCCTTGGCCGTGATGTCCTGCGTGGCGGAGATGGTGCCAGCGTTGAAGGCCTGGATGAGGGCGTTGCTTGTGGCGATGGGCACGCCGATTTGGCGGGCGACTTCGGTCTGCACTTGCGCGGTGGTGAAGTTGGGATTGGTGGCCGTGACCCAGTTGGTCGCCTGGGTCAGAAGGAGGAAAGTCGCGGTGGAGGTGATGTCGATGCGGGTAACGCGCTGGGCGATCGTGGGGGCATCACCTTGGCGGGAGTTGATGGACGTGTTCTCGTAGTGGTTCCAGCGGAAGACGAATCGGCCGTCGAGCATGTTGAAGGCAACGCCGTAGTCCTTACCGTGACCGGTCGGGACTGGGAGCGGATTCAGGAATACGTCCGTCGCGAACGGTGCCGGCTGGAAGCTATCCGACTTATTGTAGGTGAAGGACATTCCGCGGAGCAGGTTGCCGATGAAGTGCGACGGACCGGAGCCCTCATCGAGCTGGCGGACGAACTGGAGGTCGCGGAGCGGGCGGACAACGGCACCGCCGGTCTTGGTCTTGCCGCTGTTGAAGCGGTAGTCGCCAGGAGCCCAGTGGTTGACGGAATCGTAGTTTAGCGTCTCCCCATCCGCATTGAGGAGCTGGGGTGTGCTGCCGGACTTGTTGTATTGTTGATCTTCACGGAGGCCGAAGGTGGTGACAAGTTTGTCATCGAGCAGGTGATTCTGCATGACGCCGCCGATGCTCTTCAGGACGACCTTGGTGTTGCTGCCGCCACCGGTGGAGTCGGTCACGGCGACCTGCTGCAGGCCGATGGGGGTGCTGTTAAACACGCCGGTGGAGGTGTTGCCCCACACGAACGGATAGTTGCCGTAGCCAAAGGTGCTCGGGGCGTAGTCGACGACGCCGTCCTTGCCGCCAACATAGTACCGGAAGTAGTTGCGCGTGATCGCGAGCGCAGCGGCGGGGCCGCCGGTGATGGCGCCCTGGTTGGCGCGCGACTGGCCGCCGGGAATCCACGAGACGGGGCCGCTCATCGCATCCTTGAAACCGTATTGGCGGTTGATGCGGTATTTGTATTCGTCGTAGGCGGTAAACTGTGTGAGGCCGAGCCAGTGCAGCCAGTTGCTCTCGTGGCTCAGGTCGAGCTTGTAGGCGAGTTGGGCGCGATAGGTGTCCCACTTAGCGGGCTGGAGGAGAGTGATCGGTTGGTCAGTGGCGATGTAGGCGCGGCCGAGGTTGGGGTTGGGCGTGCCGTCGAGGTTCTTTTCGTTGATGTCGACGAAGAGCTGGCCGGACTGGCCGTTGGCGTTCTGCGTGGCGAGGAGGTTGCGCTGCATCTGGGTTGAGTCTTCCCGGAAGAAGCCAGCCTGACCCGCGAAGGTCTGCCGCGGCGTGTTGAAGAAGAGCTGATCGATCTGGACCGATGAGGTGATCGTGCGCGTGAGCATGCGGTTCACGGCGGCGAGATTGATCGCGGAGTAGTCGTAGAGGGATTTGTCACCGACGGTCGGCGTGGTGGTGAAGAGCGGTTGGTTGGTGCTGCGGCCGAGCGTGGCGTTGGCGGACGGTCCCGTGGCCAGCAGGAATTTTTGCGCGCCAGAGGTGGGACCGGCGGTGGCGGCGCCTGCGAGTGGAGTGGCGTTCGAGAAGCCGGTCGGGGCCGCCCAGTAGGTCAGGCCGCTTTGATCGACGTAGGCGTAGGCGTGGTTGCTGCCGGTGAACGTCTGCTGGAAGTAGGAATAATTTTGATCGGTCGTGTAGGCGGTGGCGGTCGCACCCGACAGACCGAGCTCGTTAATCGTCTGGCCATTGACGTGGATGACCTGCGCGACAGGATCCCAGGTGGGCTTGCCGCTGCGGGCCCAGTAGCTGACGTTGTCGCGCGGCGTGACGAAGTTCGGGCGGTTCCCCGTCGTGTTGTAGTAGGAGACGCCGGCGGTGATCGTGGTCTGTTTGAACGGCTGGTATTTAATCATGCCGTTGTAGCGCGTGGTATCGACACCCGAGGGTTTGCGTTGGAAACCCTCGTGTTGGAAAACGAGCTGGCCGCGGACGGCGAGCACGCCCTTCGCGAGGATGCGGTTGGCATCGAGCGAGGTGCGGTAGCCGTCGTAGCTGTCGGTGCGGGCGGAGACCGTGGTGAAGTTGCGCGAGGTGTTGGCGGCCGACGGCACCATGTTGATCGTGCCGGAGGGATTGCCGAGACCGAAGATGTTGGCGTTGGGTCCGCGGCTGACTTCGACGGAATCGAGGCCGATCGGATCGACGGGCACGCGCGACATCGTCTGGATGTTGTTGAAGGCGTAATTGGCTGACGACACGCCGCGGACACGGTTGGCGTTGGTCGGGTTGGCCATCACGTTGTCCTGCGTGTCGCCGTTGCGGTTGATCGAGAAGTCGGTGTAGGTGCCGGTGCCCTCGGTGTTGGCGGTGTAATTGAAGATGTCGTTGATATCGAGCATCGCGAAGTCGTTCATCTGTTCCTTTGTGACGACGGAGATGGACGACGCCATGTCCTCCAGCTTCGAGTTGAAGCGAGTGCCGGACATCGAGTTTGCGGAGTAGTAACCCTTTGTGTCGGTCACGACTTCGAAGGGCGAGAGCGTCACGATTTCGTTGCTGGGCTTGTCCTCGCTCGTATCGAGCGCGATGACTTTTTTCGTTTCATCCGCGGCGGGAGCAGGCGACGCAGGGCTTGAGACCGCTTGCGCATGCGCGAACGACACGGCGAACAGGGAGCTCGCGGACGCGGCAAGAAGCCGGCACAGCGCGAAGGTTAACTGATGGCGAGGTTTCATGGTAGTTTCGACGGTAGCGTTTGGGTGGAGTTGGGTCTGAAGGGTTTTGGACTGCCGCAGGGCAGCCTTGAATCGGGGAAAAGAGAGCAAAGGCGGGGCTAGCAAACGGGGTGTTAACTAACACACGTGACGTGCAAAACTCTAGGACACGTGTCCCCGTCGTCAAGTGTAACGAAGATGCGGACCTGATTTGGGTTCGGCGAAAAATCCGCGCGTTATTGGTCAATCGGTGCGTGGACACCATTTTCCTCTGACCGAGCCGACGAGCACCCGAAGGAGCGCGGGCGTTTACTCCTTCTTCTTCTCCGGCAGAGCGCGTGTGGCGATCTCGGATTTCAGTTTTGCGAGGTAGGCGTCGGCCGTTATCACGCCTTCGTCGCCACGGGCGCGCGAGCGGACGGATACACTGTTGGCCTCGGCTTCCTTCTGGCCGATCACGAGCGTGTAGGGCACTTTGTCGAGTTCGGCACGGCGGATCTTGGCGCCGAGTTTGTCGGAGTGCTCGTCGAGCGTGGCGCGAATATTTTCGGCGCGAAGCTTTGCTAGGAGCGCGCGAGAGTAGTCGTTCACCTTGTCGCTGATCGGCACGAGGCGGACCTGCTCGGGCGCGAGCCATGCGGGGAAATCTCCCCCGAAATGCTCGATGAGCACGCCGCAGAAACGCTCCATCGATCCGAACGGCGCGCGATGGATCATCACAGGTCGGTGCGGCTGGTTGTCGGCGCCGATGTAGCTGAGATCGAACCGCACGGGGAGATTGTAATCCACCTGCACCGTGCCGAGCTGCCACTCGCGGCCGATCACATCCTTTACGACGAAATCGATCTTCGGACCGTAGAACGCGGCTTCGCCGGGTTCTTCGGTAAAGGGCACGCCGAGCGTCTGCGCGGCAGCGCGGCACGCGGCCTCGGCCTTGTCCCAGTTCGCGGCTTCACCCGTGTATTTGTTAGAGTCGGGATCGCGCAGGCCGACGCGCACGCGATAGTCGGCCATGCCGAGGGTGGCCAAAACGATCTTCACGAGCGAAAGACAGCCGAGCACCTCGGCGGCGACTTGCTCCTCGGTGCAGAAGAGATGCGCGTCATCCTGCGTGAAACCGCGGACGCGAGTCATGCCGTTGAGTTCGCCCGACTGCTCCCAGCGATAGACGGTGCCGAACTCCGCGAGCCGCACCGGCAGGTCGCGATACGAGTGCGGCTGCGAGGCGAAAATCTTGATGTGATGGGGGCAGTTCATCGGCTTCAGCATGAAGCCGTCGAGGAGCTGATCGTCGGGCTTAACGCGATCGGCGGTGATCGTTTCCTTGCCGGTGCGGGCGTTGACCTGTGACGCGAGATGCGACGACACGGCGTCGAGACGCGCGAAGACCTCGGCGCACGAGCAGTTTTCCTTGAGCACCTTCGCGAGCGATTCGTTTTCGATCACCGGCGAGAACTGCGATTCCTTGTAGTAGGGGAAGTGGCCGGAGGTCTTGTAGAGTTCGAGCTTTCCGATGTGCGGCGTGAACACCTGCGAGTAACCCTGCTTGCGCAGCTCGCCGCCGATGAAATCCTGCAATTCCTGCCGGATTATCGAGCCGTTGGGCGTCCAGAGGATCAGGCCTTGGCCGACGTCCTCGTCGATGTGAAAAAGTTTCAGTTCCTTGCCGAGCTTGCGATGGTCGCGCGCCTTCGCCTGCTCCTGGCGTTCGAGGTATTGCGCGAGCTCCTCCTTCGTCGGGAACGCGGTGCCGTAGATGCGTTGGAGCTGTTTGTTCTTCTCATCACCGCGGTGATAGGCGCCGGCGATCGAGAGGAGTTTGAACGCCTTCAGCTTCGACGAATAGCGGACGTGCGTTCCCGCGCAGAGGTCCATGAACTCGCCGTTTTGGTAGAACGAAATCTTTTCGCCCTCGGGTATGTCGGCGAGGCGGCCGAGTTTGTAGCGCTCCTGACCGCGCGACTGGATGATCTCGATCGCTTCCTCGCGGGAGACTTCCTTGCGGAGAAACGGCTGGTTTTCGTCCGCGACCTTCTTCATCTCCGCCTCGATCTTCACGAGATCGTCAGCGGTGAGTTTGTGGTCGAGATCGATGTCGTAGTAAAAGCCGGTGTCCGTCGGCGGTCCGATATCGAGCTTGGCATCGGGAAAGATGCGGAGAATCGCGGTCGCCAAAATGTGCGAGGCAGAATGGCGAAGTTCTTCGAGCGGAGTCATGGACATGTAATGTGTGGGTTATGGTCCTGCCTACGATTGCAGGGCCTGAACCGAATAGACCGTCGCGATTTCGCGCGCGTGTCAATTCGCGGAATCTCTCCGTGAGCAGAACGGAGCGACTTGGGCAGATCTGATCCGGCCAGCGTCGTCCGCAGAAGCTTCCGTGAAAAATTTCCCCAAGAGGCAGGGCCGATTACCAGCCGCTTACCGTGATCGGTTATGCTCGGGCGGACCGACGGCGCAGCCCGACCAGCCCGAGGAACGTGCAACCGAGCAAGGCGGCCGTGGCACCAGAATCGGGAGCAGGGGAAAGGATCACGTAGTCCTGGCCCGGGCCGGTGACTGCGACCAAATTGGCCGCAGCGGCACCCGGGTTGCTGGCGAGAAACGCATCCATCGCGCTCATCGTCGAAAGGACCGTGGCAGAATCGCCGCCATCAATGGAGTCCAGATGAAACGTTCCGTTGGTAACCGCGGCATCCACGATCTTCCAAATTTCGATTTGGAGGGCCGCTGCCGTCGAATTGCTGATACTCGAAGTGTAATACTGCGTCCACAGTTGCGAGATCTCCAGAGCCGCCGTTGCTCCCATCGGAACCACGGTCGAACTGTTGTTCGCCGATTTCGGAGCAGCGGCCAGAGATTCCTGATTGTAGGAAAGCGGTCCCGTTCCGCTCCAGTGTCACGGATCGATGCAGAAGCCGTCCATGTTGACGCCGTTTACATTGAGTTTTACGACGCCCGCGTACACGTGCAGGTTGTTCCCCAACGTCGAACTGTCGATCCAGACCGTCTCATTGGCCCCGATCCCAAGTTCGGTGACCGTGACAGGCGTAGCGCGAAGCGTGCTGCAGGCCGCGAGCAAGATAGCCGCGCCGGTCGCAAGCTTGGGGAGGAACAAAGTGATATTCTTCATGTGGTCGGAGGAAACCCCTGGGTGGTTCGGCCTACATCATGTCAGATTGATAACTTTTTGATATTCGTAGAAACGAGCAGAGTTCTCAGTAGGATTACGCACGGGTGCAGCAAGGGGGGTGTGCGTCTGCTGCATTCAGCTCCACTCAACCCGGTTTGATCCTTGCTCGAACCTTGCTTGACGCTGGCTTGGCCGGGATGATGCGGTTGACCGGAGCCGAGCGCCGCAACGATGACTCTGTCCAACGCGTCCGGGTTCGGCATTCCCTAAGCTTCATCTGCTGCGCCAGCCGTTGTGCCCACGTTCAGTCCACTCATGAAAAGTCCCACTGACTTCGCCAATCTGTTCAGGAAAGTCTCTGCCGTCACCCTCGCGGTCGCGTCACTGGCCGGCGCACTGGCCGCCGAGCCCGCCGCGAAGCCCGCGGTCGCGGACGCGGCCCCTGATTACGGCCCGGCCAATGGCACGCTCGTGATCGTGGGCGGCGGCCCGCTCGCGGGTTCGGGCATCATCGAGAAATTCATCGCCCTCGCCGGCGGCATGGACGCGCCGATCGTCGTCGTCCCGACGGCCGGGGGTAACCGCACCGCGAAAGGCGAGTTGATCGCTTACGCTCCTGAAAAGGTGCTCGCCTCTTGGAAGAAAGACTACGGCCTGACGCATGTGACGATGCTGCACACGGCAGACCCAAAGGTCGCCGACACCGAAGACTTCGTGAAGGTGCTGCGCGAGGCGAAGGGCGTGTGGTTCGTCGGTGGCCGGCAGTGGAATCTCGTCGACTCCTATGCGCACACACTGACCGAAAAAGAATTTCACGCGGTGCTCGATCGCGGCGGCGTGATTGGCGGATCGTCGGCGGGCGCGACGATCCAAGGCGACTACCTCGTGCGCGGCGAAGTAGCCGGGGCGCAGATCGTGATGCCGACGGCGCCGGAGCATCAGCACGGCTTCGCGTTTCTCCGCCGCTCCGCGATCGATCAGCACATCAACACGCGGCTGCGTTGGGACGACCTCGTTCCCGTCATCAAGAAATATCCGCAATACCTCGGCCTCGGTTTGTCGGAGGGCACGGCGATCGTCGTGACGGGAGATCGTTTCGAGGTGATGGGCAAGTGGAAGGTCGCGGTGCACGACACACCGATCTCTACCAGCCATGGGAGAAACCCTACCGCGTGCTGTCCGTGGGCGATGTCTACAACATGAAGACGCGGAAGATGGAGAAATTCGGTACCGGCAGCCCCTTGGCGCGCCCGAGTGCGGCGGAAACACCGTGACTTTAGCGACGTTTTGAAACTGATACACCGAAGGGGGCGGTGGGTGAATTCAGCCGGGTTAACATCCCGTTTTAACAGGAGTTGATTTCGGAGAACCAGCGGGATAATTGCGATTACTGGAATATGATTCACCAACCCCGAGTGGCATAATCAAAGTTAGCCTAAAAAGCCGCCTTGACGGAAAGATTGTCGTAGCTACGTTGTAGAGCCATGAAGACCGCAGTCCAACGTTGGGGAAACAGCCTAGCGCTTCGCATTCCTCGGGCCTACGCCGCAGAGACGCGAATTGCCGAGGGATCGGAAGTCGATCTCACGTTAAAATCCGGTGCGTTGGTCGTGCGGCCAGTGGCGCGAAAGCGGTATCTACTGGCTGATTTGGTGAAACGAATCACTCCCACCAATCGCCATGATTCGATTTCGACGGGTGGGGCGGTCGGTCAGGAGGCGTGGTAATGAGCTACGTTCCACGTCGAGGCGATGTGGTTTGGTTGAGTTTTGATCCGCAGGCAGGGCACGAGCAAGCCGGGCGGCGTCCGGCTTTTGTTGTATCGCCGGAGACCTACAATCGAAAGACGGGGCTTTTCCTGGCGTGTCCTATCACTTCCAAGGTGAAGGGCTATCCCTTTGAGGTGGCGTTGCCGAATGACTTAGTCGTGAGCGGCGTGATCTTGGCCGATCAGATCAAGAGTTTGGATTGGAAAGCGCGGAAGGCCGAGTTCGCGACGTTGACCAGCGACGACGTGATTGAGGACGTGGCAGCGCTGGTCCGGCCATTGATCGATGAAGAAGGCTAACCCAGAGAGTTCTGTGTCGCCGTAGCGCG
>CAITWF010000032.1 GCA_903896015.1 uncultured Opitutia bacterium
GCTGCGGCAAGCCTTATGGCTCCTGTCCTCGCAAGCGACCAAACAGCTACCCGTCAACGCGGTTGTCTGTGTCCACTAATTCGAGGCAATCTCATGTTGGGATCGCTGAGTTTCAGCTTTCTTGGCGCGCAGGACGATGCGCTCGTCGATCGACTCCCCCGTTCCGGAGAATGGGTGTTCCGCTGGTTGCCAAAACCTTTTCAACGAGATCCGACCCTCGACGTAACGGTGATGACGGATGTTTTCACCGCGGGAAATCTCGATCCTCCAGCCTCCCCCGACCACCCGATTTATGTTCAGCTGTACGCCGCCGGGGCAAAGGTGCTCGGGGAACCGTACCACGAGAAATTGCCCGAACCTCCTTTGGTCGAGCGCGCGCTCACGGATGCCCTCGCGCACAACGGCTATCTGCCCGCTGGTCCCGGCCAACAGCCCAAGCTGCTCATCGTTTTTTATTGGGGCACGCACAACGCCATGGATCGCGAGCTAGCGAGCATGTTCCCCGAGGTCGACCTGCGTGAACGCATGGAGCGGGCCCGCTTGATTGGCGGGGCCGATCAGATCCGCCACATGCGGACGATCGCGGAATGGGGCGAAAGCATCCTCGATCACAATCAAAAATATGAATACCTGCGCGACCAGGCGCTGGGCGACCTCTACTTTGTCGTCGCTTCCGCGTATGACTATCAGGGGATTTCAGCGGGGCGGCGCACCCTCATGTGGCGCACAAAAATGACGGTCAGCGGTCGCGGCGTTTCGGCGGTGGAGACGGTGCGTCCGATTCTCGCCGCGGCAGCACCCTTTTTTGGACGGCAAATGCCGGAACCGGCCGTCGCCATGCCGCGACTGCGTCGCTGGGAAGTGATCGTCGGCAAACCGGTCGTGATCGAGACCGACATCACGCCGCCGCCCCTACCGTCGGCCGGCGTGCCCACCAAGCCGTAGGGCCGATTTCGCACTGAGCTTCACCTCCGCATCAAGGATCAGACGCGACCAAGGTGAGTGTCTTTGAACGTGGTCGCGTATTTGAGTCCGTAGTCGGCCATCCGGTCGAAACCAATATGGGCGATCCAGATCAGGAGCCAGGGGAGCGGTGCCAGTTGATGCGCGGCAAAACAGAGCGCACCCAACCCGAGCGGCAGAAGGTAAGTGTGCACGGCATTGTAGCAGGCGGAACCCACTTTCACACCGGCTAGGTAACCCAGCATCCCGAGGTCCGGCGTGAGGAAAAGCACGGCAAACCAAGCCCAGGACGCGTGCAGCGCGCGGTAAGCCAGCACACTGGCGATTAGGACGGTCGCACCTTCGGCGCGGAGAAGAAGTTTTGGCAACGACATCGGGAATGCGGAAGTGGGTGGTTCGGGACGACTTTCCGGTTAGATCCAGCGCCGGACGCTGCGCTTCAGCTCGCGGTAAGGTTCGCCAAACTTGGCCTCAAGGTAGCGCTCCTCGCGCAGGACGACCCCGAAGTGCAGGAGGGAGCCCAACACCACCACGAACGCCAGCGTGATCGCGTTGTTCATGAAAAAACCCAGCGCACATTGCAGCAGGCAAAGCGACAGATACATGGGGTTGCGCGTGAATCGGAACGGACCGTTCCGCACGATGGCGAGCGCCGGTTGACTGGGCCGAATATTGGTCCCGGCTGCATGCATCGCCCGTTCCGCCGCCGTCACCAATCCGCCCGCGGCGAGCGCCAGCACGATGCCGATCGGCCAGCGCACCGCCGGGCTGGCCAGCGGCGCGCTCACCCACCAGCCGAGCAGGCCGCTCGTGGCCGCGACGCACGCAAAGATGAGCGGAGGGAAGCCGACTACGTTGGGATGATTCGGTGCTGCGTTCGTTTTCATGAAAACGTGGGATGCGCGGCGGGCGTCTCGGTGCGTGGCAAAACCCTCGCCAAAGGGACCTCAGCGCCTTCCGTCGCTTCCGCCATCGGCGGCGGCAGCAGCGAGTAGAGCACCGGCGTCACGAGTCGCGACAGCAGCAGCGAGCTGATCAACCCGCCGATGATTACGACCGCCAGCGGCGAGTAGAGTCCGCTGCCTTGGAGCGCCAAGGGCAGCAGCGCCCCGAGCGCGGTGAGCGTGGTCAGCACGACCGGCAGAAACCGAATTTCGCCCGCCCGCTCGATCGCCTCGCGCAACGGCACCCCCTGCGCGCGGAGCTGGTTCGTGAAATCCACGAGGAGAAAGGAATTTTTAATCTCGATGCCAATCAGCGCCACAAACCCGATCGCCGCCATGAACGACAGCGAGTAACCGGTCAGCGCGAGCCCGAGGATGCCGCCGATGAAGCCGAGCGGAATCACCGAACCCACGATCAGCGTGCCGCGAAAACTTCCAAACTGGAGCACGAGAATCGCAAGGATGCCGAACGACGCCACGAGGATCGCCCCGCCGAGCCCGCCGAAACTTTGTTTGCTGCTTTCGACCTCGCCGCCGAATTCCCACCGCACGCCCGCCGGCCAGGTGATTTTTTTCAACTCCGCCTCCGTCGCGCTCGTGAGCTTGCCGACGTTGAAGCCGTCGCGCACGAACGCCGCGATCGACACCGAGCGCTCGCGATTGAAGCGCTGAATGACGGGCGGCGCCGACTCGAACTTCAGCTCCGCCACCTGCGAGATCGGCACAAACGCGCCCGTCGCCGAGCTCTGCACCTGGATTTTCTGCCAGTTGTCGAGCGTCGCACGCTCGCCGCGCGGAAGCGCCACCTGGATTGAATATTGATCTCCGTTGCTCTGGCGAAACCGGCTCGCATCGATCCCAGCAAACGCGAGACGCACCGTGCGATCGATCTCGGCCTCGCTCACGCCCAGCATCGAGGCGACCGGGTGGTTGATCACGACGCGCAGGTCGGTGCGGCGCACCCGGAGGGGATTATTCACCGAATGCGTGCCTTCGATGGCGTTCAGCTTGGTCTCCACCTGCGCGGCGAGTTTGGCCAGCGTGTCGAGGTCTTCGGCAAACACCCGCACGACAATTGGCGCCTCGATGGGCGGCCCGTTCTCAAACTCCTTCACCACGATCCGTGCGCCGGGCAGTGCGGCCAGATCGCGGCGCAGCTTTTCCAGCACCGCCGGGCTCGTCTTCGGGTCGTAGGATTTCAGTGCCGCGAAGATCTCGGCGACGTTGGCTTTGGCCGCCTGCGGCACTTCATTGTAGTAAATCTGCGGGTTGGAATTTCCGATCGTCGTGAAGTAATTCGCGACCTCCGGCTGCTGCGCGAGCCGCGCCTCGACCTGCTTCGCCAAAGCGTCCGTCGCCGCGACGCTCGCCCCCTCCTCGGCCTCGATCTTGACGAGGAACTGAGGCACACCCGCCACCGGGAACAGCGAAAAACCGATGCCCGGCACGAGCGAGAAACTCGCGACCACGAGCACGGCCGCCGCGAGCAGCGACACGCCGCGGTGCTCCATGCACCAGTGCAGGAGCGGCCGGTAGCTGCGCTGAATGCCGCGCTGCAAGGCGCGCAGCAGAAAATTCCCCCCGGCCTCCTCGTGCCCGCGCAGCAGGAGGCTCGCGAGCAGCGGAATCACCGTCAGCGACACCACCATCGACGCGAGCACAGTATAGACGACGGCCAGCGGCATCGAGCGGATGAACTGCCCCGGTCCGCCCGGCAGCATCACGATCGGGAAAAACGCGAAGAGCAACGTGGCCGTGGTGCCGACGACCGCAGTCGCGATTTGCTTCGTCCCTTCGATGGCCGCCTCGACCGGCCGGCGGCCCATGCGACGAAACCGCGCGATGTTTTCGACGACGACGATGGAGTCGTCCACCAGCAGGCCAAGCGCGATCACGCAGCCGACGATGCTGAGCTGGTTGAGACTGTAGCCCGTGTAGTGAAGGGCCGTGATGCCCATCGCGAGCGAGAGCGGAATCGAGACGAGCACGAGCAGCGATGAGCGAAACCCGAGCGGCAGCACCGTCAGCAGCACGAGGACAAAGGCGATCAGGAAATCGTGCTGGAGCCCGCCGATGCGGTGCTCGACGTTGCGCGACTGATCCCAGCCGAGTTCAAGCCGCGTGTCCCCCGGAAGCGTTGCGCGAAATCGTTCCAACTCGCCGCGCAGGCGTTCGCTCAGTTCGAGAAAATTCTGTGCCGCGCGTGGCCGCACGGTCACGAAAACCGCGCGCTCGCCATTGTAGCGGCCAAATTCTTCCTTGTCCGCCGTGGTCCAGTGCACGTCTGCGATATCCTGCAAGTGGACGACCGCCGTGCCGCTGCCGGCGACCGGCGTCATCCTCACCTCGTCGATGTCAGCGTAGCTGCCGCTGGTCTTCACATTGAAACGCCGGCCGCCGAGCTCGACCGCACCACCGGGGATGCTGGCATTGTCGCCTTGGATCGCTGCGAGGATTTGGTTGAGCGGAAGCTTGAGCTGCGCGACGCGATCAAGGTCGAGCGAGACGCGCACCTGCTTTTCCGGAAACGCGTGTTTCTTCACCTGGCGCACGCCGGGCACGGCCTCCAGACGCTTGCGCAGATCCTCCGCGATGTCCTGCAGCCGCCCGTAGCTGGCATCGGGCGAGATGAGCGCGACCTGCATCATCGCCACGTTGATCGTCTGGATTTTTCGCACGTCGATCGTGGCGACGCCGTCAGGAAGCGCGGCGCGCTGGACGTTCACCTGCCGAAGAAGATCGTCGTATTTCTTCTCGGGATCGGTGCCGTAAAAGAAATCCACACCGATGAACGCGAAGCCGTCCTTCACCGTCGTGCGAATCTTGTCGATGTCGTCGAGCTCCTTGAAGGCGTCCTCCAACGGACGGGCCACGAGCTGTTCAATATCGGTGGCGTTCGCGCCGGGATAGGCGGCGACGACCGAAAACGATGGGACCTTGAAATCGGGATCCTCCAGCCGGGGGATCGTGAGGAACGAGGTCAGCCCCACCGCGGCGAGGCAGAGAAAAACGATCAGCGTGAACTGCGAGTGCCTGACCGCGTAATCGGTGATTTTCATGGCGTCACGACGCTCACGAGCGAGTTGACGGCGGCGGTTTGCGCGGCCGAAGCGAGTTCGATCGGGGCGCCGTCGCGCAAAAATTCGGCGCCGACGAGCACGACTTGGCCGGTGCGCGAAAGGGGCGTGGCGAGAAAGGCTTCATTGCCCAGCAAGGCTTCGACGCGCACGGCCACGCGCCGCGCGACGCTCGAGCCCATCTCGATCACATAGAGGCTCGCCGCATCCGCCGCGCCTTCGATCAATGCGCTCGCCGGCACGACGGGCCGCGCGGTGACGGGCTGCGGATGGATGGTCACGGCGACCACGAATCCGGACCGCACCTGCGCCGGCGGTGCATCCAGGGCGATCTCGATCGGCGTGGTGCGCGTCAGCGCGTCGGTTGCCTCGGAAATTTGAGTGACGTGTCCGGTGCAGCGGGCGGCGCCCCCGCCGGGCAGCGCGATTTCAACCGCGTCGCCGAGACGGATACGGCCGGCTTCCCGCTCCGCCACGCCCGCGCGCGCCAGCCAGCCATCCTCGTCGGCCGCAAATTCGAGCACGGCGCGGCCGGAGGCGACGAGCTCGTTGGGCTCGGCGAGGCGGCGCAACACCCGGCCCGTCGCCGGGGCGACGATCACCGCGTGGCGGCGGTTGAATTCCGCGATGTGCAGCTGCGCCTCGGCCTGCTCCACGCCGGTGCGCGCGTCCTGGAGATTTTCCAGCGTGGCAACCGCACCCGCCTGAAGTTTTTCCGTGCGCGCGAAATCACGTCGCGCCTTTTCCACGGCGCTGCGGGCCTGCGTGACCTGCGCGTCGATTTCGTCGGTTTGCAGCCGGGCGAGCATCTGGCCCTTGGCGACCGTATCGCCCGCGCGCACCGCGAGTTCGTCGATGATGCCGCCAATCTTGAACGACAACTCCGCCTCGGTGCGACGTGCGAGCACGCCGCTCAGGCGCACCGGCACGGCGTCCGTCGAGTAGGTCACCGGTGCGGCGCGGACGAGCACAGGCTTTGGCAAAGTGATCGCGACGGGCGCGGATTTGGCGCACCCGGCGAGCAACGCGAGTGGCAGAAGAAATAGAGGCGTTTTTTTCATGGCAAAGGAGAGAGGGCGGCGGCGCGATCGAGCTCGGCGGCGGCAGTAAAGAGGCGCTGGCGGGTGATTTCCTCGTTGAGAGCGGCGCGCGTCAGCTCGGTGCGTGCGTCGAGGAACGTAAGCTGGTTCGCGACGCCCTCGCGTTCGCGGTGAGCGACGAGTTCAAATGCGCGACCCAGCGCCTGGTGGCGCACCTGCGCCGCCTGATACGAGGTCATCGCCGCCCGAAAGTTGTCAGATGCGCGGTGAAGTTGGAGCGCGAGCTGGAGCCGCGTTTCTTCTAAGTCCAGCTCCGCACGCCGCCGATCGACGCGAGCTTCGGTCACCGCGCTCCGCTGCTGGCGGCCGTCCCAGAGATTCACCTCGGCAACGAGCGAGCCTTGGACGAAATTCGCCCCGGCACCCGTGCGGTAGGCGGCACCTTGCACGCCTCCTTCGACGGCGAGGCCGAGCGTTGGGTAAAGTTTTGCGCGCGTCGCTGCTTCGCTGGCCGCGGCGGCAACGACGGAGTTTTGCAGAGCGGTCAGCTCCTCGCGTCGCTCGACGCCCGCCGCCAGATCGGGCTCGCTACCGAGCAGCGCAAGGGTGAGCGAAGCGAGTTCGGCCGGCGCGGGCAGAACGATCGCGGCGTCAAGATCGCGGTTGAGGAGGAAGTTGAGATAATTGCGCGCGGCATGGCGGTCGCGCTCGGCCTCGGCCCGCTGCTGACGCACCGCCAAATCGTCGGCCTCGGCGCGCAACACGCGGTCGTCCGTGATGCGGTCGGCGGCGCGCAGCTCCCGATTCACGCGCCACGCCTCGGCGGTCAGTTCGGCGGCATTGTCCAGGATGCGCACGGCCGCCTCGGCCTGCAGGCAGCCAAAATAGGCGGTGAGCACGGTAAGCCGCAGTTCGCGCTTGTAGGCCGCCACCTGCGCCTCGCGCGCCGCGAGGCCGGCCTGTGAGGCGCGCATGCCGCGTGTAATCTCGGGGCGGTAGAGCGGCTGGGTCAGCCGCACTTTCGTTTCTTGCTCGCGATCGCGCAGGAGCGCGATCGATTGGTTCGCGACGGGCGAAAAGGCGGCCGGCTGGCCCTGGCTGCGGAGGTAGTCGTTGAGCGTGCGATAGGCACCGTTGAGCAAATCTGCGGTCGGAAAATCGATCGTGCGCCCGCCATCGGCGAGCGAGTAACGCGCTGTCAAATCCAGTCTCGGCTGGAGCGCGCCCCGCATGGCAGCAAGCCGCGCCCGCGCCCGGTCGAGTTCCAGCGTTTGGCCCTGAAGGCCGAGATTGTTGCCCAGCGCCAGATCCACGTATTCCGCCGCGGCCGCCGGGATCGAGGGAACCGCTGGGGTGCCTGCAGCGCTGTGGGCGGCACCGCCCAACGTCAGGGCGGCGAACAAAAACGGAAGGTGTCGGCGCATGGCTGACACCGTGCGTTTTATTGACATACTGTCAACTAAAACTTTTCCGGCTACTCTTTTACTGCCAAGGTGCGCCGCATCAGTGTGAATCCGTGCTCCATCATCTGCTCCGTGTTGAGCTGAAAACTTTCCTGCAACATACACTCTTTACGGGACGCGATTTGAATCAGTCCGTGCGTGAAGGCCCACATCGACACGGCAGCGGGCCGCGGATCACCCACGGACTTCGCGATCGAGCCGTCCTTCAGTCCAATCGTGATGGCCTGCACCAGGAGACCCAGGCAATCGCCGCCAAGCTGATTGGCCTCCCCTTCATTATCTGACTGCTCGTCCGGCTTGTTCTCCTTCGCCTGATATTGGGAAATCAGCTCGAAATAAAGCGGCTGCTCCCGGGAGAAAGCATAATAGGCGCGTCCGATCGCCATGCTCAGCTCCAGTCCGGTGGTGCGCGTCGCCATGACGGTCGCAAACCGTCGCTGCAGATCCGCCAATCCACGGCTGCACACCGCATGAAACAGGTCGTCGCGCGTCGGAAAGTAAACATACACGAGCGAGCGGCTAAGCCTTGCCCGCTCGGCGATCTTGCCGAAATCCGAGTTTTCCCAGCCATGCTTGGCAATGACACGCTCCGCGGCATCGAGAATGTCCTGCCGGCGCATTTCCTTCTCCTCGTCGCGCCGCGTCCGCACCGGATTTTCTTTGGACACTGTGTCAGCCATGGAACTAGCCCTAGAATTGGCCGGCCAAAATAGCCAGACGCAAAATCCCACGGGCCCAAGAGCCGCCGCCGCCCGCCGAGCCCGAAAACCAGTTCTTGCCTGTCAGGCGGCGGATGTGCGTGCTTAACGACCCATCCTTTGCTCCGCATGAAAACTCCCATTCGCGTCGCTGTCACTGGAGCCGCCGGTCAAATCGGCTACTCCCTCCTCTTCCGCATCGCCTCCGGCGCGATGTTCGGCCCCGACCAACCGGTCATCCTCCAACTCATCGAAGCGCCGATTGAAAAGGCCTTGAAGGCCTTGGAAGGCGTCGCGATGGAGCTCGACGATTGTGCGTTCCCGCTCCTCAAGGGCATCGTCCAAACCTCGGATCCCGCCGTCGGCTTCAAGGATGCCAATTGGATCCTCCTCGTCGGTGCCAAGCCCCGCGGTCCCGGCATGGAGCGCGCCGATCTCCTGAAGGACAACGGCAAGATTTTCATCGGCCAGGGCCAGATCATCGATGCCGTGGCCGCGGCCGATGCGCGCATCGCGGTCGTCGGCAATCCCGCCAACACGAACTGCATGATCGCCGCCTCGCAGGCGAAACGCCTCCCGCCGGAACGCTTCACCGCGATGGTCCGCCTCGATCAAAACCGCGCGCAAACCCAGCTCGCGAAAAAGGCAGGCGTCGATCTCACGCAGGTGTCCGACATCTTTATCTACGGCAATCACAGCCCGACGATGTTTCCCGCCTTCGCCCACGCGAAGATCGGCGGCCAACCGGTCCCCTCGGTCATCACCGACAACGCCTGGCTACAGGGTCCGTTCTGCGAGACGGTCGGCAAGCGCGGTGCGGCGATCATCGCCGCGCGCGGTGCCTCATCGGCCGCCTCCGCCGCCAACGCCCTCGTCGATCACGTCCGCTCGCTCGTCACGCCCGGCGCGATTCACTCCGTCGCGGTCAAGTCGAACGGCCTCTATGGCTTTGACGCCAATGTCTGGGCCGGAATGCCCGTCCGCACCACGACGCCCGGCAGCTATGAAGTCATCACGACCTACGCGATGGACGACTTCGCCAAATCGAAGATCGCCGCGACCAACAAGGAACTCGCCGAAGAGCGAGCGTTCGTGGCCGACATGATCAAATGAGCCGCGGCGTCATCGCGCGCCTCGCTCCCGCCCGTCACTCCCGCGGCGCCTTCACCGGCGCCGCTTTTTTTGATGCAAAAACCATGCGGCGATGAGCGCCGGCTGGTTTCCGGGGTTCTGAGTTTTCTTCATGATCCGCGGCCGGCCCACCTCAGATCGGGCTTTCCAGCCGATCGCGCGCGGCCTATCACTCGGCGCCATGATTTCTGCGTCGCGCTGCCTGCTCTGCCTCGCCCTCACAGTCAGTACATGCGCGGCCGACGTGCCGAAACCTGCCGTGCCCGATCGGCTCGCGACCGGGTTCAACGCCATCCGTGTGGAGGCGCTGCGCGCCGATGTGACCTTTCTGGCCTCGGATGCGCTGGATGGGCGGCTCTCGCTCCAGCGCGGTGACGAAGTCGCCGCCCAGTGGGTCTGCGCCGAGTTTGCGAAAGCCGGTCTGCAGCCGCTGGTTGACGGCAGCTATCTCCAGAGTGTGCCGCTGATCGAATACAGCGGCGATCGCGCGAGCAGCTACGTCGGCCTCAGCCGCGGGGGCGCGCAGAAGCAATGGTCTTTTCCCCACGTTTCGGGCGGCTTCAAAGACGACGTCGATCTCACGGCGCCACTCGTGTTCGCGGGCTTCGGCATCACCGCGCCGGAACTCGGCTACGACGACTACGCCGGCCTCGACGTGCGCGGAAAAATCGTGCTCCTCTTCGATCACGAGCCGCAGGAAACCGATCCCAAATCGATCTTTAACGGAACCGGCAACACGCGCTACGCCACCGGTCGCGTTAAGTTGCTCAACGCCCAGGCGCACGGGGCGGCCGGTGTGCTCCTCGTGGGCGAGCCGAACCGCCAGCATCCCTCCAATCAGGAACGCGTCGCCAAAATCGGCGGTTCCGCCAAGCGCAGCGTGCCGATCGGCACCCAGGTGATCGATGACGATACCCTGCGCATCCCGCTGCTCACCGTGTCGGACGTAATCGCGCAGGAGTTGCTGGCGACCTCCGGCGACACGCCCGCCCAACTGCAAACCGCGATCGATCGCGACCTGAAGCCGCAATCGCGCCCGCTGCCCGACACGATTGTCTCGCTTCGCCTCCGCAACGCGAGCCGTCGCCGCGGCACCACGATCAACGTCCTCGGCTTGCTGCCCGGCAGCGATCCCTCGCTCGCCGCGGAAACGATCATCATCAGCGCCCATCACGACCACGATGGCGCCAGCAGCAGCACCGAAATTTACCACGGCGCCGACGACAACGCCTCCGGGACGGCCGGCGTCGTCGCCCTCGCGCACGCGTTCGCGCAAAATCCCGTGCGGCCGAAACGCTCGATCCTCTTCGCCGTGTTCGCCGCCGAGGAGCGCGGCTTGCTCGGCGCCTTCTGGCTTGCCGCGCACCCGCTGCGCCCGCTCGCCACCACGCGCGCGATGATCAACTTCGACATGATCGGCCGCAACGAGGAGGCGAGCGAGCAGACCAACGGCCTGATCGAAATTCCGGCCGACACCAGCAATCGCCTCAACCTCATCGGCGCCTACTATTCGCCCGACTACGCGCGCATTGTCGCCGAGGAGAATCGCCGCGTCGGCCTGATCCTCGACGATCGCTTCGACCACGAAAACGCGCTCAATGTCTTTTTCCGCAGCGACCAGTTTCCCTTTGTGCTGAAAAACATCCCCGCGTTTTGGTTCTTCACCGGGTTTCATCCCGACTACCACCACGTCACCGACACCGCCGATCGCCTCAACTACGCGAAGATGGCGAAGATTGTACAACTCTCCTACCTGACCGCCTGGCGGTTTACCGACGACCCCACCACCCCGCGCTTTGTCGAGAGCCCGCGCGGCCAGTAGGCGTGCCGTTTTTTCCGAAGCCCGGAAACGAAGTTCCTCCCCGGTTTCATGGCTTCTGCATCAACTAAACGATCAGCCCACTCAGTCCTTTGCTGATCCGAAACGCTTCGCGCACCGCGGCAAACTGCTCGATCAGTTCCGCCGGCGCAGCCGCACGCGGGAAAACAATTTCCAAACTCGCACCCGTGCACCGCACGACCGCCTCGACGCCCTCGACCGCGATGGTGCAATCCGCGTAGTCCGACGGATAGGTCACCGTCAGCCCGTCGTCGCCATCGAGTTCCTCGATCGCATCGATGATGGCGTCGACGCGCGCCCCTTTTTTCAGCGTAAACGAAATCTCGGTGAACTTTCCCGCAAAGATCCGTGCGAAGGCCTCGGTGCGCGTGATCTCCGCTTTCATTACGCCACGCAAGGTCGTGGTCACCGCGTATCGCGCCGGTTCGCGCTCCTCGAGCGCATAGAAAATTTCCACCGTGAAATCTTTCGCGCCGAGCATCGCGAAGGGGCTCGTCACGCTGAGCGCGATGTCCTGGCGCTTGTAGTCGAGCGCCGTGCGCACGTCCTGAAAGAGTTTCTCGGCCCCGTCGGTCAGCTCGCGTTCGCAGATTTTGCCGAGAAAGGCGTTGGTCGTCGCGTTCGCCGCATCGGGCAGCGTGTGGTGGCCTTTCTTAAACCCCACGAGATCCTTCACCGCGCCGCCGCTGCGGCCGATAAAGCTGATTCCAGACACGACACGGGAGGGAAGTTCATCAGGCGGCATGCGGCATCAAAAAACTCCGCCGCGTGCCGCCGCGCCAGCCCGAAAATCACGCCGTGACCGACGGCGCCGGCTTCGCACCCAGTTTCTTGATCAACGCGATCGTCCCGACAAGCGCGAGGATCGGCAGCCAGATAGGCGACAGCACGAGCGCGAGTAGGAGGGCGGCCGCGAGCAAACCCGCGCCGAGCGAAACGCCGACGGCCGCGATGAGCGCCGCCACTGCAGCCACCACACAGCCCATCACGAGCGCCAGCGGCAGCAACTTGATCGCGACAATCACCGCGAGCGCCACGAGGAGGATTTTAAAAAAGGTTTTCATGACTGCAGAACCCGGTTCGCCGTGAAAAGTTGCAACGGGCGGTTCAACTCGTGTTCAGTGACGCAATCGTGGCCGCAAATGCCCCCCTTCCCGTCGTCGCCGCCGTCCTCGAAGATGGAGCTGGTCGGGTCCTCATTGCCCAGCGCCCCGCGCACAAGCACCTCGCGTTGAAGTGGGAGTTTCCCGGCGGAAAAATCGAGCCCAACGAGTCGCCTGAGGCCGCCCTCGCACGCGAGCTCCACGAGGAGCTTGGCGTCGAAATCGAAATCAGCCGCGCGCTCCCCGTCTTCGAACACGACTACGGCGACATCGTGATCGCGATGCATCCCTTCGTCTGCCGGATCGCACCCCGTAGCTCCGCGCCGCAGGCGCACGAGCACGCTGCTTTGCGCTGGGTCTTACTCGCTGAACTTGCCACGCTTGATCTCGCCGCCGCTGATCTGCCGATCGTCGCCGCGCTCCGCCAATCCCGATGAATCCCGCTCAACTCGATCCCACTATCGTTGGCCGTTTGCCCGCGCCCGGGGACAACGTCGCGATCGCTGTCCGCCGCTTCGAAGCGGGACAAATCCTGTTGTTCCCCTCAGGCCCGCGCGCGCTTGAGCACACCGTCTTGGAGGGTCACCGCTTCGCCGTCCAACCGATCGCCGCGGGCGAGCCGCTGCTCTCGTGGGGCCTGCCATTCGGCACCGCGCTCACCGCGATCGCCCCCGGCGACTACGTCTGCAACCAGTCGATGCTCGATGCGCTCAGCGTCCGCCGGATCGAAGCCGCCCTGCTGCCGGCCAAACCCAACTTCGCCGATTGCCTGGAGCCGTTTTCGTTCGACGAAAAAGCTTTTTTGCCAGCGCCCCCGACCGAGCGCAGCGACACGGCGCGCACGTTTCAAGGCTACCGCCGCCCCGGCCGGCGCGGCGTTGGCACACGCAACACGATCGTGATCCTCGGCACGACGTCGCGCACGGCGAGTTTCGCGCGCCAGCTCGCCGCCCGCCTGCAACCCCTCGCCCGCGTGCACCCGTCGATCGACGGCATCGTCGCCATCGCGCACACCGAGGGCGGCGGCAACGCCGAACCCAACAACGCGGGCGAAATCCTGCGCGCGCTCGCCGGCTTCATCGTGCATCCCAATGTCGGCGCCGTGCTCGCCGTCGACTACGGCGTCGAACCCATCACCAACGCACGCCTCGAAAAATTCCTGCGGGCCGGCGCCTATCCGATCGATGATGTGCCGCATCAGTTTCTTTCGATCCGCAGCGGACTCGCCGCCGCGCTCGCCGAAGGAGAAAAAATTGTCCGCGCGTGGCTGCCCGACGTCGCCGCGCAACAACGCACGGCCGAGCCGGTCAGCGGCCTGCGCATCGCGCTGCAGTGCGGCGGCTCGGACGCGTTTTCCGGCGTCTCCGGCAACCCGCTCGCGGGCACGCTCGTCCACGAAGCGATTCGACACGGCGGCACGGGCGTCTTGACGGAGACCGACGAGGCGGTCGGTGCGGAAGCGTATCTCTTGAAAAATGCTCGCGATCTCCCGACGGCGCGCGCGTTCCTCGGCAAGATTGAGAATTTCCGGGAGCGGCTGCGCTGGCACGGCATCACGCCTGAAAGCAACCCGTCCGCCGGCAACAAATTCCGCGGCCTCTACAACATCGCGCTGAAATCGCTCGGCGCCGTGCATAAAAAGGATCCGCGCACGCGCCTCGACTTCGTGTGCGATTACGCCGAACCGCTCGGCGCTCCGGGGTTTTATTTCATGAACGGCCCCGGCAACGATCTGGAGGGTGTCGCCGGCCAAATCGCCGCCGGCTGCAACCTGATCGTGTTCGTCACGGGCAACGGCTCGATCACCAATTTTCCGTTCGTGCCCACGCTGAAGATCACGACGACCACGCGCCGCCACCAGCTGCTGATTCATGAGATGGACATCAACGCCGGCCGCTATCTCGACGGCGAAACGATGCCCGCGCTCACCGCCGAATATTTCGATTTGCTCGTCGCGACTGCGTCTGGCCGCCGCACCCAGGGCGAGCGCGCCGGTCACTCGCAGGTCTCAATCTGGCGCAACTGGGCGCAAACCGACGCGTCGCACGTTGCGGAGATTCGCGCGCGACCCGAGCCTGACGGAAAGCCGTTGACGCTCGCCGAGGGCCAGGTTGCGCCTTCGCCAGCGCTGTCGGTGACGCGCACCGAATTCGGCTACGCCAGCGAACGCGTCGGGCTGGTGCTGCCGACCAGTTTGTGCGCCGCCCAAATCGCCCGGCTCGCGGCCGATCGCCTGAACGAGAAAAATCTGGGCGCCGGCCACGGCATCACGCGGTTTGTCGCGCTCGCGCACACCGAGGGCTGCGGTTTTGGCGGCGAGCCGATGTACCATCTCTTGCACCGCACTTATCGCGGCTACGTCACGCACCCGAATGTCGCCGCAGCGCTTTTCCTCGAGCACGGCTGCGAGAAGATCCCGAACGATGTCATGCGCCGCCAGCTGGAGCTCGCCGAGGTGCCCCTCGCGCGCTTCGGCTGGGCCAGCGTCCAACTCGATGGCGGCATCGAAAAGGCGCTGGGCAAAATCGAGGCGTGGTTCGCCGATAAATTCTCCGCCCTGCCGACGGCGATCTCCACCGTCACCGATCTGGGCGCGCTCAACCTCGCGCTGCTCACCGCCGCGCCCGTCGGAAAAGCCTCCGCCACCGCGCTCGCTTCCGTCGCTCGCACCATCGTCACCGCTGGCGGCTCCGTGCTGATTCCCGAAAGCGATCCGTTGCTCGCCAACGCGGCGTTTCGCGCGCTCGTCCTCGGCGCAACCGCGCCGCACGCCACCCTCGCCTACGGTCAACCGATCGCAACCCGCGGCTTTCACGTGGTCGCCACCGACTCCGATCACTGGACGGAAAATCTCACCGGGCTCGGCGGCAGCGGCGCACATCTCGCACTCACGCTGGTCAGCGCGCACGCCCGACAGGGCCACCCGCTCCTGCCGGTGATCCAGGTCGCGGAGGCCACCGAGCGCGGCGCGTTGCCGGCGGACGATATCGACGCTTATCTCAGCGGCGAAGCGCAGGCGGACGAACGAGTGTTGCAAACTTTGATCGTGGCCGTGGCGCAGCGCGAGCTCGTGCCTACCGCCAACGCCCACGGCTTCGTCGATTTCCAGCTCACACGCGGCCTGCTCGGCGTGACCACGTGAGCGCCGGGCACTGACACGATTCCCGCTCGCCGCCAACCCGCCGCGGCACCACCGTGCCCGGCGTTTTAGCCGTTCATCCTGTTCCGCTCCCCAAGCCCGCCCCCTACCCCTTATAACGAAGTCACGATGACAACCTCGATCCTGCTCGGATTAGTATTTGGCTTCGTGCTCGCCGCGTTGCTCACGCTGCTCTTCGGCGTCTACACCATCGGGCCGACCCAGCGTGGCGTCCTCACCACCTTCGGTCGTGCGCAACGCATGGCCGGCACGATCGCCGACGATCCGCACCTCGGCTCGCTCCTCAACGCCGAGGAGAAAACCCGCTATAGTTACCCCAACGTCCGCGTGATTCTGCCCGGAGGCCCGTATTTCAAATGGCCCTGGCAGCGGCTCTACAAGGTCGACATGACCATTCAGACGATCGACATCGCTTGGGATCCCGACATCAAGCAGGACGCGATCGAGGCCGTCACGAAGGACAACCTTACCGTCTCGATTACCGGCCAGATCCGCTGGAAGCCCTGCGAACGAAATCTCTACGCGTATCTCTTCGGTGTCGCGCATCCGGCGGCGCACGTCGTGGGTTATTTCATCTCTGTGCTGCGCGATCGCATCGCGACGTTTTACGGGCCGTCGAGCGATGGCGGCGTCGAAGGCGTGTCGATTAACGATCTCCGCCGCAATCTTTCCGTGCTCAATCGCTTCATGGAGGATGCGTGCGAAAAAACCGCGGCGCGCTACGGCGTGTCGTTCGATGCCGCGCTCATCACCAACATCGATCCGCCGGGTGACGTCGACGAGGCCCTCGCCTCGATCAACACCACGCAAAACCAGGTCGCCGCCTCGATCAGTCAGGCGCGCGCCGACGCCAACCAGCGGCTCAAGATGGCCGAACAGGCCGTGCAGATCGCGCAGAACCGGGCCGAGGCCGAGGCGGCGCCGCTACTCGAACTTGGAAAGATTCTCCACGCCATGCATGCGCAGGGCGGCAAGCCCGCGCTCGACAGCTTTCTGCGAAATGCCTCGCTGCCGCTCCGCGAGAAGGCCGCGCAAACCGTCCTCAAACTCTAACCGCGAAGCTCTCGCACCATGAACTTCATCGTCGCTCTCTTTGTTGGCGTGTTCCTCACGTTCATCGGCACCGTTATTCTCACGGCGCTCGGCCGGGCGTTTCAGCTCTGGCGCGTGCTGCCCGAGCGCACGGTGCTCGTTTACACGCTGTTCGGCAAAGTCATCGGCCAGGTCGAGGAGCCGGGGCTGCTATTCCCGCTGGTGAAGTTCGGCCCGCGCGCGCTGCTCATGCCGTTCTTCGGCAAGGTCTATTCGGTTAGCACTGCGATTTATCAGTCCTACCTGCGCAACCAACTCGTGAATTCCGAGGAGGGCGCGCCGATGGGCGTCGGCGTGTGGTTCGAAATGTATATCACCGATCCCAAAGCCTACTTGTTTCAGAATTCCGATCCGCTCGGCTCGCTCAAGGCCAACGTCGCCACCGCCGTCGTGAAGCAGCTTTCCAACCTCAAGCTCGACGTGCTGCTCGAGGATCGGGACGCGCTTTCGCAGAAAGTCCGCGAGGAAGTTTCGCCGACCTCGACGCAGTGGGGCTTTCACCTCGGTTCAACCTACATTCGCAAGGTCGCATTTCGCGATCGCGGCATGATCGCCGAGATTCAGCGGAAGGTCGTCAACCGCCTGCGCCAGGTCACGGCCGCGATGAAGCAGGCCGGTGAAAACGAAGTGGCTATCATCCACTCAGAGGCGGACAAAAAAGCCTCCCAGCGCCTTGGCCAGGCCCAGGCCGTGCGCCCCGAGATCGTGGGCCGGGCGCTCGCAGAGATTCAACGCGAGCCGCAGGTCGCGGAAGCGTTATTCACGCTGCTCGACATTCAGGCGACCTTGAAGAGTCCCGGGAAGATCGTCCTTTCCAGTCCGGGCGCCGCCGGGTTGATGCTGAGCAGCTGAGCCGCGCGGCCTATTGAGTTTCCCACGGCGCGCGGCCTTCGCTCCACTTCAGATATGCGCGCCGGCCGAATTCAATGGGCGGTCCCCCGACCTCGAACGCACCGAGGTCGGGGGCCTTGCCGACGAAGCCATCGTTAAAATTCGGCAGCACCTCGCCGGCGTCGATCACAGGATTCGGAGCGCTCACGACCGGGTCCGTGATCTCGCGCATGACGCCGCCGCCCATGTCGGTCGGGATTTTTCCGTAACGCACGACGCGCACGCGTGGCGCCGGAAAAAATTCGAGCCGGTAGCTCGCCAGGTAGGCGATTTCGCCGCGCACGCCGTGCTTTTCCTTCGCCGTGCCGCGATCACCGCCGTTGAAAAAATCATAATCGTAGTCGCTCGCGGGCTCCTTCTCCTGCTTCGTGGCGAGCGAACCGCGGCAGTCGAAGATATTGTTTCGGGAAACACAGTTGGGGTTCACGTGCGAGGTGAAGGCGCTGAACACGCCGCCGGGCTGCAGGGCGGTATTGTGAAAAACATAGCGCCGGCCTCCGCCCAAATCATCGCGCTCGCCCGTCTTGATCGCGCTGCCGCCGGCGGGATCGCGGTGCAGCTTGCGGCTCACCCCCCACACGTTGCGGAAAATGTAAACGGGCCCGCGCGACACGCAGGCGGTCGCCACACCGTTGTAGAAATGATCGAGGTAGTTGCCCCAAATGCGGACGTTCATGTTGGCGCCCTCGCTCTCAATCGCGTCGTCCCAGCAGTTGCGGATGATGTTCCCGTAGATGTCGGAGTCGCGGTTCGGGCTGCCCGCGCGCGAGAAGTTGTCCCCGCCGCCGAAGCCATCGTTGAAGCCGTGGTCTTCGGTTGAGACGATTTCATTGTAGCGAATGACATTCCCGCCCGCGCTGTTGATCAGGCTGATCCCCTGCGGGCCGACGGGATGACCGAACTCCCAGTCGCTGGATGCGCCGCGCGGGTGCTCGAGCAGGTTGCGCTGGAAAGTGAGCTGGCCGCAGCCTTTCTCCGCGTAAATCGCGCTGTCGAGATCGCCGCCGGTGTTGCCAAACGAGACCGGACCGGTGAAGCGGCCCCACCCAGAGATGTGGCATTGCTCGACGATGATGTCGTGATGACCGGCCTTGATGAGGATGCCGTGCGTTGCGGCGTTGCGCAGTTCAAGGCCGCGCACGATCACGTAGTCGGCATCGACCACGAGATTGTTGCCGCGGTTGATCGCATCGAGCGTGGTGCGCGCGCCGGCGGGCGGCGCGACCAGATGGTAACCTTGGGGCGTGCCGGACTTCGTGATCGTGAAACTTTGCGCACTGTCGCCCGCCGGCAACGTTGTTGTCTCTCCGATTGGAAACTGATCGGGGCGCGTGCGGGCGCTGAGCGTCGCTTCGCTCGGGCCCGCGTGCAGCTGAATTTCGTAGGGCGTGTCGGGCGTGAGGCCCACGATGCTGCCGCGATACTCGTGGTCCCGCGGATCGTAAACGAGCGGCAGGGCCGCGCGCCACGCGTCGGCGCCTTCGCGGCGGAACTGCACGGTGCAGTCGCGCGCTTCCGAGGCCGGCCAATACAAGCCGATGCACTCGTACGTGGCGACAGTGGATGCCACCGTTTCCGCGGCGCCCAGACGGGACGCAGCAGTGGCGACGAGGATCAAAATCGGGAGAAGCGTGCGGGGGTTCATGCCGCGTTTTGTGCCGTCCGGCGCGCGCTTGCAATCGCGCGGACGCGGCGCATGGTGCCTAGTCCTGTTCTTTGATTGGTTCGCACTCATTCGAGTAGCCCAATCACTTTCCCATTTTTTGGGGGTGTTCTGGATTCTACCCTTGGTTGGAGTGCGCCGCTGCCTGTCGAGAGTCGTGGGTCTCTCGTTAAATCCCCTGCGACAAAAATAATAGGCAACAACGAAGAAATGCCCCTGGCCGCCTAATTAGGCAGCCTCGTTTGTCCGGCGACACCTGCTAGCCGGAACGAACGTCGACAGCAGGCATAGCGCGTGGAGCCGTCCGCGGACTGCGCGCCGTATCTTCATCCGGGGACTGGCTGGAATCTTAGCGCGTGTGACGGCTTGGTTCCGGCGAGATTAAAGTCACGCTATACATGGTAGACGCGGTGCGCAAAGGTCAGGGGCACGCGGGTTCAACTCCCGCCACCTCCACCATTTTATCATGTTCTGATTTAGCGTGTGTGACGTTGCCCCTAATTCACTGCGAAAAGGCGGTCAATTAGGGCAATTTCCTGAGGCCAACGTTATCGGGCTACATGGTCTAGCGCCGGGCGGAGCAGGCTGGAGCCAAACAATTAGGGCGCTTGATTCGACCAGGCGACTGCAGGTTGCGATGATCTCGCCAGTACCAAAAACGAAGGGCGGCCATTACCGGCCGCCCTTTGCGTATTCGCGATGTTCGCGGAAATTATTATGCCGCTTCCCGGTCCCAGTATGCGGTGACATCTCGCGGCGGGTCGCACGCCGGAATCGCTCCGGTCTTGGCAAGGCGCGAGATCAGCCAGTCCAAATATCGCCGAGGAAATGCTGCCATGAAGTATCCCGGCTTGGTCATCGCGCCCGCAACGTTCCTGCGGGACAGTATGCAATCGCTGGTAGTTACTTTCCTGGCGGCCACATTTACAGCCTTCGCCTCGCGCCATATCCGCTCACGGAGGTTGAGCAACCGCTCCTTCCGTTTTAGATCATTGATAAGTTGGCGACAGGCTGGATCCCACAGCGCCGGGTGTTTTGAGTTAATCCCAGCTGTTCGGATTATCTCTCTGACCGTCGGCGCCCTGAAGGGGTCCCGGGCCGCCAGCAGCGTGATCGTATCGAGCACTTTTGCGGCAGATATCGATTTCTTCTTCCGGGCTTTACGCGGGGTCGTTCGCCTCCATGTGTCCGGCACAACTTGAAGTTGGTCCTGCCGCAGCACGCACGGGGTAGTCAGAAGCTCACCAAGATTCAACTTTGTCACCCATGCCCAACGTAAAGCCGCATCCAATCTCATCCCACCGTGCCGAGTCCAATAAGTTACTGCGTTCGGCAGAACGCCTAGAAGGCGGCTGAGGGCTCTTTTTCCGCCCGCCGCCTCGACACTTTTCACGAAGTTCGACTCCCAAACGGACTGGCCCGCTTTCCCATGAACGACCGCGGCAAGAACGCTCCCCACTTGTTCGCTACGCCACAGCCCCAATTCCGGATGTTCTCCGCGGTCGCGACGGGCGTCTTCACAAAGGCTGCTACCGCAGTGCACACAGCGGCACAGATGCGAGTCGAAAGAAAACGACTGAGGCGACTGGCATTTTGGACAAGTTTCCACCAATGGGCGGCGGTGGACGGTGCAGTGCGTCACACCCCGCACGCTCCAGAGCAATCGTTCGCGAGCCGGCGCGACCAGCAGGCACTCCGGACATCGTTAATCTCCTGATTCCACTTGTTCACCGTCTCATCCTTGGGAGCATTTCTCTGCAACAGTTCAGCGTGGATCGCTTTGTCGCCGTCCAGCGATTCGACGTAGGCCTCCAAGACC
>CAITWF010000033.1 GCA_903896015.1 uncultured Opitutia bacterium
TCCCGGCGCGGCTCATACTGCGCTCGATGCCGGCAGCGTCCAAGGCTTTGATGTAATCGGCGTCGACGTATTGGCTGCCGCGATCGGAGTGATGCAAGAGCCCCTTTGGCGGGCGACGGCGTTTCAAGGCGTCGTGGAGACCTTCGCGGATGGCTGCTGACATCGCGGGTGTTTCAAAGTCGGGCTTGACCGGCGCCGGGTTGGGTTCGCGTGTTGCTGGCGTCCGGTTGACAACCCTGCCAACGGTGACAGCGGTTCTTTGTTTTTCTTGGAGTCGGGCGCCTTCTTTCCGGGGGGCGCCCGTTCCGTTTTCAGGTGGCGCGCTCATGACGAGGCCTTTCGTTCGTGAACGGTAAACCGCGTGGCAAGTGCGGCGCGCACTTGGTCGGGATCGAAGCGCACGAACTTCCCGACCTTGATAAACGGAATGGCGCGGCGCTTTTGCTGCTCACGTAGCCAGCGAAGCGACGGACGCGAATCTGATGCGAAGAGGATTTCGAGCAGGCCCTCGGCTGCGACAAGCTTGTTGTCTGATGATTGTATGGCGTTCACACAGGAACGCGGGGTGTCAACTCACCGCACGTTCCAGCACCCAAGCGTCACACAAAAGTGCCGCGTCAAACGCTGGCAGCGCGATGGTGCAGATAAGTCGCTGAGTGAGTTCGCTGCGATTTACGCGAGGACACGAGGCATGAATGAAGATGCAACGCAGCATAAAGCATCAGTGAGTCAATTATTTGCAGTGGTAAATCGGTGTACCAGCCCCATCACATGGACCCATCATTATATCATTTGGTCTTCTGGTAAGACGGGCAAAGACGCACTGCAATGGCTTGCTCGCGCATCCAAGGGCCACACGAGCGGCCCAAAGAAAGGCCA
Source organism: uncultured Opitutia bacterium (assembly GCA_903896015.1). Taxonomy (GTDB): domain Bacteria; phylum Verrucomicrobiota; class Verrucomicrobiia; order Opitutales; family Opitutaceae; genus CAITWF01. The sequence goes on from CAITWF010000033.1 coordinate 880, forward strand.
AGCATGGTCAACAGGCGACCTGCGAAAGATAGGCGCCGGCTCTACGCCGTGATTTCGATAACCTCGCCCGTCTTCACGCCCGGCTCAATCGCCCAAAACGCTTCGGCGTCGGCTGCGCTGACGGTGTTGTAGTAGTGGTCGCGAATCATCCGCTCGGAATTCCCGGCCTGAAGTGCGGCGGCGCCCATCGATTGAAACTTTCCGCAGTGCATCGAAATGAACGTATGCCGGAGCACGTCGTGACCGATTCCGAATTTGATTTTGATTTCCCTGATCATGCGAACCGCATTCGGCGGAATGATGGGGAATTTCTTGATCGGGTAACGCATCAGCCACGCCGCGAGGTTCGGCTGAATTGTCACAGAGCGAACCCGCTTCACCTTTGAAATCTCCGGCTCGATGCGAATCGCGCCCAACTCCAGGTTGATCGGCTTTGACGGATCGGGAAGCTTGGCGAGCTTCGCGATCTCCCCTTCTTTGACCGATGGGCGCAGTCCCGCGAATAGCGCGAGCGCGAAATAAGGAACGAGACAACCGGCGGCCAATTCCGAGTTCTCTCCGCCTTTGTAGGCCTCAACGTACTCCATCAACTGCGCGGCCTTCTGCGCGGTGATGATTTCGGGCGATGCGTGCGTGAGCTTGAACGCGGGGATTGGCGTGACCGGATTCTCGGCGATCCATTGTTGCGGCGCACGCTGGCAGAAAGTGAAGATCGTGTGCAGGTCGCCGCGGAGGTTATTGAATCGCTTTTTCCCAACGTCGCGGCTCGCGAGTAGCGTCTGAATATCCGCGGTCGTGATCTCGTGAACGCACTTCGAGGGAAACGCAGCCTCTAGCCACTTTGTCGTGTTCCCGTAGTTCTTGAAGACAACCGCCGAGACGCGCTTTTTCCGATCAGCCATGAACGCGGTGATGGCGTCGCCGAAAGGTTTCGCGGTCGAGGGCGGCCGATACGTTTCCAGATACCATGTAACGGCGCCGGAAAGCGACTTGCCCCCTAGCCTCGTAAACGCGGCCTCTGCCTCGGCGAGCTGCGATTCGCTCAAACGGGTGACTCGCGAGCGCGTGTTGCCGTCCAGATTCGCGGCCTCGATTTCCAACTCTGTTTTCGCGTGGAAGGCCTCGGTGCGATTCTTGAACTGGCGGCGCACCCGTTGGCCGTTAAGCCAACCGCGCAGCAAGTAGGAGTCATACGTGAAGCCGTGATTGGAAAGCGTCTGCTTCTCAATCGTGAACCCGTCCGCTTTTTTCGCCCGCATTAACGTCCGGCGGGGTGTCAACTCACTCCTGCCACCAATTCTGGCAGGAGTTAGCGTGTCTTTGTCCGATTTACCTCTGGGAGAGTTGGTGCGGGCGGAGGGAGTCGAACCCTCGTTTCATGCTTGGGAAGCACACGTGATAGCCGTTATACTACGCCCGCGAAAGCGTGCTGGTTTCTTGGCCGCCTACCCCGTCGGTGACAATGAAAAATCTTCGCCCTTTCGGCGACCGCTCACTGAAAACTCCGGCGGCCTTCCAGCGCGCTCCTAAGCGTCACCGAGTCCGCATACAGCACGCCGCCTCCGCTGGGCAGCCCAAAGCCGATCCGTGTAATCTTCACGTCGCGCCCCTTCGTGATATATTCAGTGAGATAGTGGCAGGTGGCCTCTCCCTCCACGTCGTTCGACAACGCTAGGATCAATTCACCGACCCCACCCGTTTCGATTCGGTCAATGAGCGCGCCGAAATTGAGCTGCTCGGGACCGACGCCTTGGATCGGCGAAAGCTTTCCGTGTAGGACGTGATACGAGCCGCGAAACGCGCCGCTCCGCTCGATCGCGACGAGGTCTGGCACGTGCTCGACCACACAAACGACGGTCTGATCGCGGCGTTCGTCCGCGCAGAGGCCGCACAATTCCTCCTCGGCGAGATTGCCACAGCGAGTGCAACGTCGCACAGCCCGGGCCGCTTCCTCGAGCGCCGCGACCAGCGCGGGAAGCTGGGCGGGCTTCTCGACGAGCAAGTGCAGCGCGATCCGTTCCGAGGAGCGGTAACCGAGACCCGGCAGTTGCTTGAGGTGCTTCTGCAGTTTTTCGAACGCCGGCGTCATGCGCTTCCGTTTTCAGCGTCGCGAGCCTGCGCTCACATGAAGCCGGGCACTTGAAACGCCGACGTCACCTTCTGCATTTCGGCGTCGTTGTAGTCCTTGGCCTGCTTGGCCGCGTCCTGCACCGCCGCGAGAATCGTTTCGCCAACAACCTTGGCGTCCTCCTTCAGAAACTCGGGATCGAGCGTGAGCGTGAGAAATTTTCCAGCGCCGTTGACTTTGAGTTTCACCGCGCCGCCCGCGGTGGAGACTTCGATCTCCTTCGCCTCGAGCTGGGTTTGGAGCGCTTCGATTCCGCGCTGCATTTTCTGGGCTTGTTTGAGGAGTTTGCCGACGCCAGCCATGGTGAAAAGGTGGTTGAGGTTTTAGTGAAAGCAGAGAGTTGAGCGAACCCACGCTCACGAACGCGACAAAATAGTTTCGTAGCCCTCGCGAAACGTCGGATAATGCGGCTGCCAGCCGAGCACCCGTTTAATCCGACCGTTGCCCACGATGCGGTCGGGGGCGGCGGCACGGCGGCCTGTCACCGGCTCGCCGGTGAAGCGGGGCACGGGCAACGCGAGCCGTGCAGCAAGCCAGGCGGCCATGTCGGATTTTCGCGCAGCGCCATCGTCGGCGACGTTGAAGATCTCGTCGGCCACGTTCGATGGAGCACCCAGCGCCAGCCAAATCGCAGCACAGATGTCGTCGCGATGCACAAGATTGAGCCGGTGATCGCCCCGCCCCGTGATTTCTCCCGAGCGAACTTGATCGAGCAAGCCATGACGGCCGGGGCCATAGATTCCTGCGAGCCGAAGCACGAACCAGCGACGACACGCCTGATCGCTCGCGCGAAGTTGCGCTTCAGCCTGAAGCAAAATTTGCGCACGGTCAGACCCGCCGTGGGTCGACGCCGTCTCGTCGATGCGCACACCGCCGTCCTGCGGATAGACCGACGTGCTGCCCGTGTAGAGCAGCGTGCCCACCGCGCCGCGCGAACAAGCCCATCGCAGAATCGACGCCATCCCGTCCACATAGCTGCGCCGGTAGCCCTCCAGCCCCGCGCCACCCGAACTCACGCAATTTACGGCAAACTCCGCACCGCCATCGATTCGCGCGTGCCAGTCGTCCCCCGCAAGATCTGCCACGACAACCTCCGCACCAATCTCCCGCAACGCCTCGGCCGTTTTTCGATTGCGCGTGAGCGCCGTGACGCGAAGCCCACGCGCGATCCCCTGACGCGCCAGTTCGCCACCGATGTAGCCGCTGCCGAAAATCGCAAGGCGTTTTCCCAAAAAATTTCCGTGTGCATCCAAGGTCATGCGTGTTCAACTCACATGATGCCCACGGTTCTCGCAATCCTGGCGGCTGGTTTTGAGGAAATTGAGACGGTCACGCCGATCGACCTCTTGCGGCGCGCTGGCGCGGAAGTCACAACCGCAGCGCTCGGCGACGGCATTCACGTGACCGGCCGGAGCGGAATCACGCTGCACGCCGACACGACGCTGGCCGCGATCACGGCGGCCGCGCGCGATTTCGATTGCGTCTTCCTGCCGGGTGGGCCGGGGGTAAAACACCTCCGCGACGACCCGCGTGTGCGAGCGATCGTGCTGCGCCAACATGCCGCGCAACACTGGTTGGCGGCAATCTGCGCCGCCCCGACCGTTTTGAATGATGCCGGGGTGCTCGCCGGGCGACGCTTCACCGGGCATTTTTCGGTGGCGGCGGAGTTACCCTCGCTGCTCGCAGGCGAACGCGTGGTGGCCGACGGCCACCTCCTCACGTCACGCGGCGCCGGCACCGCACTCGATTTCAGTTTGCTGCTCGTTGAAAAGCTTTTCTCGGCGGAAAAATCACTCGAGATCGCTACTTCCGTTTGCGCCTGAAAATACGCTTTATCAACGGGATTGCCAATTTAAGGGGCTTGCATTGGCTTGTTACCAATGAGGGGTAGACCCCACCCTCATTTTCATTTTGCCGATCTCCGAAACCAGCCGATCCGGTCGCTGCACTCCGGCAGTGACGGGGCGAAGCTTACGATAAACCCCTCGCGCCATGTGTGGCATCGCCGGAGTTATTGATCCCCATCTCGCCCCCACGGATCGCGTGGCGGCCATCACAGGCTCGTGTGATGCAATGCTGCATCGCGGCCCTGATGACAGCGGGATCGAGACGCGCGGCGATGCCACGCTCGGGATGCGCCGACTGGCCATTTTTGACCCGGCAAACGGCCATCAGCCGATGATGTCGCCGGATGGTCGGTTCACCCTAATCTTTAATGGTGCTGTCTACAATTTTCGTGCGCTGCGCGAAGAACTCGCCGCCGGCGGGGGCTGGTCTTTTCGCACGCACTGCGACACCGAGGTGCTGCTCGCGGCGTTTGCGCGCTGGGGTGAGCGCTGCCTTGCGCGCCTGCGCGGGATGTTCGCCTTCGCCGTGTGGGACGCGCAGGAGCAGTCGCTCTTCCTCGCCCGGGATCCCTTCGGGATCAAACCGCTCTACTACCGTCATGAAGGCGCACAGCTGATTTTTGCGTCGGAGCTCAATGCACTCTTCGCGTCCGGCCTCGCCGTCGCCGAAATCGATCCACTCTCGGTCGGCGACTACCTGGCGTGGTTGGCGGTGCCCGCGCCGCGGACGATTTATCGCGGCGTGTTCAGTCTGCGGCCCGGAGAATGCGCCACGTTTCGCGCCGGCCGCCTCGACATCCGATCGGCGTGGAGCTACCGCGCGATCTCCAGCGACTCCAAACCGTGTGCAACACGCACCGAGTTTACGCATGAACTCCGCGCGCGCCTTGACGATTCCATTCGCGCCCACGTCGTGGCCGATGTGCCAGTTGGCGCGTTTCTTTCCGGCGGCCTCGACTCCGCCGCGATCGTCGGGCTCATGTCTCGCGCGACAGACACGCAACTCCGCACGTTCTCGATCGATTTCGCGGAGGCCGGCTATTCCGAGGCGAATCACGCCGCAGCCACCGCCCAGCACTTCGGCACCCTGCATCGCACGACCGTGCTCACCGGCACGGAGGTCGCGCGCGACGTCGAAACCCTCCTCGCCGCACTCGATCAACCGACCGGCGATGGCATCAATACCTACTACGCCAGTCGCGCTGCCCGCGCGGGTGGCGTTACTGTAGCGCTATCGGGCCTCGGAGGCGACGAACTCTTCGGCGGTTATCCGTCCTTTCGCGATCTGCCACGACTCGCGCGCTGGTTGCCGCTCTGGCGCTCGCTGCCGGGCCGCCTTCGCCGCGGTCTCGTCACCTGGCTCCAACGCGGCGACACCCGTCAGCGCAAACTCGCTGATTTTCTCGCGCACGCCCGGTCGCTGCACGAACTCGGTGCACTCCAACGCCGTGTGTTCGCCGAGCCCACGCGCCACGCGCTCCTCAGCACGGAGGCGCGCGCCTCACTCGCTGGACGCGCGCCATTTCATCCCGAACTCGCCACGCTCTCCGCGGACCTTGCAACCGCCGGCACCTTCGAGGCGATTAGTGCCTGGGAACTCCGCACCTACATGGCCGACGTGCTGCTGCGCGACAGCGATGTCATGAGCATGCGTCACTCCCTCGAGTTACGCGTCCCCTTCGTCGATCGCCCGTTGATCGAGTGGCTCTGGCAACAACCCGCCGCATTCAAAGATGACCCAGCGCATCCCAAACGGGCGTTGCGTGAAGCCGTGCGCGACCTGCTTCCTCCCGGGCTCGCCGATCGTCGCAAACAAGGCTTCACCCTCCCTTTCCCCATCTGGATGAAGCGCGAACTCCGGCCGTTTCTCGACGCAACCTTCTCCGACGACAGCGTCGATCGCAGCCAGCTTTTCGCGCGCGACGAAGTGCAAAAACTCTGGCGCGGCTTCCTCGCGGGCGATGATAACCGCGAATGGTCGCGGGTCTGGAGCCTCGCTGTGCTGGTCGCATTTACCAACCGCCGCGTTGCGCACTCCTCTCGGCGGCCCGAACGATCGAGCATCAAGATTGGCGCCGCACCGACGTTTCCCACTCCGCGCTAGCCGACCCACGCACCGTTGCCGAGCCCTCAGGCAAAAACTAAGATCACCACGCGCACGCTCCTGCTCGCGCCGGAAATCTTTGCCTCGGAAGGCGGCATCCCCCGCATCCTACAAATTTACCTCCGCGCACTCTGCGAATTCGGCCGCCCCGGACACGCCGTCCGCCTCTTGGCGCTAAACGACTCTGCGATCGATTCCGGCGACTTGCGGCGCAACGCCCCCGGAGGCCTCGAAGATTGGTATGTATGCGCGCGAAACAAATCCCGTTTCGTGCGCGCCGCGCTCCGCCTCAGCCGTGGCTGCGATCGACTGATTTGCGGGCACGTGGCGCAGTTGCCTGTCGCGTGGCTCGCGAAGCGCCTCAATCCCCGACTGCGCTACTATCTCGTCGCCCATGGCATCGAAGTCTGGCGACCCTTTACTCTCGCCGAGCGACTCGCGCTGCGCGGAGCGGAGAAAATTTTCTGCGTGAGCGACTATACGCGCGGAGAACTTCTGAAATACTGCCCGCTACCCGCCGGCCGCGCCGTCGTACTGCACAACGCTCTCGCCCCCTCCTTCGAGGTGAACAGCGGCACGCCGCTGTCCACCTGCCAGCCTGTAATCCTCGTCGTCACGCGGTTGACCTACTCTGATCGCTACAAGGGCGTGCAGCACGTGATCGAAGCAATGCCCGCGATCCGCGCCGCGATTCCCGACGCCAAACTTCGAATCGTGGGTCGTGGCGACGACCTACCTCGGCTGCAAACACTGCGCCACCAACTCGGCCTCGCCGACGCCGTCGAGTTTCTCGGCTTCGTACCCGATCGTCGCCTAACGGAAGAGTTGCGAAACTGCCGGCTCTTCGCATTGCCCAGCAAAAAGGAAGGGTTCGGCCTGGTATTTCTTGAGGCAATGGCGCACGGCCGGCCATGCCTCGGCGCCCGTGCCGGTGGCGTGCCCGAGGTCATCACACCCGAATCCGGCCTGCTCGCCGAGTATGGCGACGTGCCCGGCATCGCCGCCGCCGCGATCGCCGCGCTCCAGAACCCGTGGGACGAGTCCGCCATTCTCGCCCGCGCCCACGAGTTTTCTTATTCGCCGTTCAAGGAGCGTCTGACAAAGCTGCTCGACCTGTGACGCCCCCCGAATCTTCCGCACCCGAAATCGTGATCGAGCCGACTCACGGCTTTCACTTCGTCAAGTGGCGCGATCTGTACGCGTATCGCGACCTGATGTGGCTGCTCGTCTGGCGCGATTTCGCGACACGCTACAAGCAGACGATACTCGGCCCGCTCTGGCATGTTTTCCAACCGCTGCTGACCACCGTCGTCTTCGCCGTGATTTTTGGCCAGATCGCAAAACTGCCCACCGACGATCTGCCACCGACCCTCTTCTATCTTTGCGGGCTGCTGGCCTGGAACTATTTCTCGCAAACCTTCAACTCCACCTCGTCGACACTGATCGCCAATGCGGCGCTGTTCGGCAAAGTTTACTTTCCGCGGCTCATTGTGCCGCTCGCGAACGTCGTCTCCAACTGCTTTTCATTCGTGATCCAACTTCTGTCGTTTTTCGCGGTGCTCCTGACCTACCAGTGGGCCCACCCCGGGGCGGCCTTCGGTCCGCGCTGGGAAGCGATCGTGTTTCTACCTCTAGTGCTGCTCCAACTCGCCGCCTTCAGCCTTGGCATCGGCTTGTGGCTCGCCGCGCTGACCTCGAAGTTCCGTGACTTCGCCGTGCTCTCAGGTTTTCTCATCCAACTATGGATGTATGTGACGCCCATCATCCTCCCGCTCACGAAAGTCCCGCCCCAATGGCACATCTATGTGGCGCTGAACCCGGTCACGATGCCCGTGGAATGTTTTCGCTACCTCCTGCTCGGCACGGGTTGGATTAATCCGACGCTCATTCTTGTTTCACTCGCAACCACCGGCGCCACCCTGGTGAGCGGGATCCTCCTCTTTCAGCGGGTAGAGAAAAGCTTTGTGGACGTTGTATGACGAAGCCCATCATCGAAGTTCGCAACCTTTCAAAGCGCTACCAGCTTGGTTCGATCGGCACGACTTCGCTCCGAGAGGAATCGAGCCGGCTTTGGGATCGTCTCCGGGGCGTGCCTCATCCTGATCGCCAGGAATTTTGGGCGCTGCGTGACGTGTCGTTCGATATACTGCCCGGTGAAGTAATTGGGCTCGTCGGCCGCAACGGCGCTGGGAAATCAACCCTGCTAAAGATCCTTTCGCGAATCACGGAGCCGACTTCCGGTCACGTCCGCCTTCGCGGGCGAGTTGCGTCGCTGCTGGAAGTTGGTACGGGATTTCATCCCGAGCTGACTGGACGCGAAAATGTCTACCTTAACGGCGCCATCCTTGGCATGACCCGCGCCGAGGTTGCACGAAAATTCGATCAGATCGTCGCTTTTGCCGAAGTGGACCAGTTCATCGACACCCCGGTGAAACGCTACTCGAGTGGCATGTATGTGCGCCTCGCGTTTGCCGTCGCCGCGCACCTCGATCCCGAAATTCTCGTCGTCGACGAGGTCCTTGCGGTCGGCGACACCGCCTTCCAAAAAAAATGCCTCGATCGCATGCAATCGATTGCCGCAGACGAGCATCGCACCGTAATCCTCGTCTCGCACAACTTGAATGCGGTCGTCCAGCTTTGCACCCGCGCGATCTTTTTGAACGCCGGCCGTCTCGGGGCCGTCGGCCCTCCGTCCGAGGTGATCCGGAATTATTTCGGCACACCCAACTCCGTTGAACCGACCATCGATCTCGCTGGGCGGTCGCGCAGCGGCCATCTCCTCGCCCGCGCGCGATTCGGCTCAGTCCGCATGGTTGGCTCCGTCGATGCTCACGCCTGGAAGGTTCCTTTCGAGGACGATGTCATCCTCGAGTTTGAGCTCACTGTGCGCGAGACGGTCAAGCAGCTTGAACTGGGCACCAGTTTTTTCAATCTTCAGGGCGTGGAAATTTGCTCCAGCCTGAGCTCGTGGAGCGGGAAGATCGGCCCGACTAAACCCGGCAACTATCGCCTGACGGCGCGTTTTCCTTCGCTGCGACTGCTGCCTCGCACCTACCGGGTGGGAATCGGTCTTCGATCGGAGCGGGACATGGAGGACTACCTTGGCGAGGCGTTCGATCTCGAAATCATCAACTCGACGCGCACGAAGCGCGAAAACCTCGCGACCGTCCATGGCGCCGTCGCCGTCGACGTGGTCACCGAACTAACCGCCCTCTAAACCCCATCATGATTATTTGCCGCATAAGATGTCCGGCGCGGCCTCTATTCCGGTTGGAAACAACTGCCGCCCGTGACCGGCCGCCATTGGCACCCGACGCGTCGGCCCCGACAAACTAACACCGGATCGAATCCATGGAGATCCCCCAGCCAAAACGAGAAAACCTGCTGCGGCGCGCTCGCCACCTGATCAAAAAGTTCCTCAAGGGGAAATTTCCAAACCATTTCCCCGATCCGGTCACGTTTGAATCCACCGCGCGCAATGCTTTGAACTACCAGTGCGACCTGCAATATTTCATGGACATTGATCCGGCCGCCAAGGGGTTCGCGCCGCAATTTGTGAGCCGTTTCGGAGGCTTCCATCCCCCAGGCGAGCAACGTGCGCTCAATCGCATCGACATCGGCGATCGCGTTCGCGCCGACATGCTGTTGCTGCTGCTGCGTGAAATCACCGTGCGGCGCGTGCCCGGCGCACTGGCTGAACTCGGCGTTTACCGGGGGACGTCGGCTAGGCTGCTGCACCATTACTGCCCGGAGCGAAAACTTTATCTCTTCGACACGTTTTCGGGATTTGCCGCAAAGGATTTTGAAAAAGAGTCCCTCAACGTCGGCTACAACCAGCAGCAGCAATTCACCGACACGAGTCTGGATGTAGTCCTGCAAACCGTCTCACCGCTCAACGCCCACGTGATTCCGATTGTAGGATTTTTCCCTGAGTCGGCCACGACTGCAGCCGTCGCTGAGAACTACGCGCTGGTGCACTTGGACGCCGACCTCGAGGCTCCGATCGCGGCCGGTCTGGACTTCTTCTGGCCGCGCTTGAATCCAGGCGGGTTTGTGGTCGTCCACGACTATAACTCATGGCCGGGCTCCCGTCTCGCCGTTGATCGTTTCCTGGCCGGGCAGCGCGCCGTCGCGGTGCCGATGCCCGACAAATCAGGCTCCATCGTGCTTGGCAAAACCTGATCGCGTCCAGGCAGGCGCGTGCGCATGACTAAAATTTTGCATTGGTCGCGGCGTCTGTGGCGCGGTCTCTATTGGTGGCGCGAAGATCGCGCGGCGCGCAGCGCATTCCGCGGCGTGCAGCACGCGGTTTATTTCGGCGGCAACGGGATCGGTGACGAGCTGTTGTGCTCCGCTCCGCTGCATGAACTGCGCCGCCGCGGCGGAACCGGCCTATGCGCCCTGACGAATCGGCCGGAATTTTTCCTGCATTCGCCCGATGTCGATTTCGTCAAAGCGATTGATCACAGTCAGGTGGCCTTCATCTCGCGCATCGGGGTGCGCGCTTCTTCCACCAGCTACATTCATGAGCAGCGTCCGCCCGATATCGACCTGCCACCGCCGCGGCACATCATCGCCGAAATGTGCCGACGCTGTGGCATCACCGGCGTCATCGAGCTGCGTCCTTGGCTTTGGCTTACGGAAGCTGAGCGGACCGCCGCAAGCCGTTTCGCCGGGTGTGTCGTAGTGCAGTCGTCGCGCCGTTCCGCATCGCTCACGATCGGAAACAAAGAGTGGTTGCCCGAGCGGTTTCAGGCCGTGGTCGACGCACTCGTTCCCCGTCACCGTGTGGTCCAACTCGGACTCCCCGACGATCCGCCTCTCCGCGGCGCCGAGGATCTGCGCGGGAGAACCTCCATTCGCGAAAGCGCGGCCGTTCTCGCAAACGCCTCTGCGTTTGTTGGACTCGTGGGCTTCATGATGCACCTCGCCCGCGCCGCGGAATGCCCCGCCGTGATCGTTTACGGCGGGCGTGAGCATCCGTCGCAAAGCGGTTATGTCTGCAACGAAAACCTCTTCACCACGCTCCCCTGCTCCCCATGTTGGCGCTGGAATTCGTGCGACTTCGAACATCGATGCATGACGGCGATTGAATCGGTCGATGTGAGCCGTGCCCTTCATCGACTCCTCGACCGACAGCTAGCACCACTCGCGGTCGAACGCGTCGCCTTATCGTGACGTACTCTTCTATGGAAAAAGACGGCCGATCCACCGGCTTTTATGCGCCCGAACTCGACGGTCTGCGCTGGTTCGCAGTGGCCGGCGTGATGATTACCCACTTTTCGTGGACGTGGAAAAACCTTGCCAACTGGGGTACACCAGGTGTGCGGCTATTCTTTGTCCTTAGCGGTTTCCTCATAACCCTGCTGCTCCTCCGCGCCCGCGCCAAAATTGAAGCGGGATGCGACACGGCAAAGGCCGCCCTGTTGCGTTTCTGGATTCGGCGCGTTTTCCGACTATGGCCGCTGTATTTCGCAAGTCTCGGGATCAGCTATGCACTCCATGTCGACGGCACCGAGTCCTCATTTGCGTGGCACGCAACGTTCGCCACTAACATTTACGTGTTCGCCCACCAGCGTTGGCCAGGACTTCTCTCTCATTACTGGACCTTGGCCGTCGAACAACAGTTCTATTTCCTCTGGCCGGTCGTTGTGCTCGGATGCTCTCATGGCGCCCTCCGGATAGTTCTCGTCCTGATGGCAATCGCGGGCCCGTTTTCACGCTGGTTGCCACTTTTTCTCGGCACCGTCAGGCCTGAATACGACGTGCTCCTATTCGGGTGTCTCGATTTCTTTGCCTGCGGCGCGGCGGTGGCGCTACTGGTTGACAGCGGGCTGATCCAATCCCTCGTGTCAAAGACCGTTCTCATTGCCGGGATGATTTTCACCGCATTTTGGCTGGCCTTTGGATCGTGGCTTTGGAGGCACGGGCACGGCATCTACCCGACCTATTACATCGTCTACGACGGCAGCATCCAGGCTATGGGGTTTGCGCTCTTGGTCGTATACGTCATCCGGCACCCAACCGAACTCCTGCCCACTTGTCTTCGATGGCGGCCCTTTGTCTTCCTCGGCAAGATCAGTTACGGAATCTATATTCTACACAATTTGAGCCATCGGATCGGCCCCTCCCTGACGCGTCAGGTCACGGGCAAGAACTACCTCGATCATGAATTCGCAAATGTGCTCGGGTATGTCACGCTCAGCATCGGGGCGGCGACGATCACTTATTTCTGCTTCGAAGAGCCGCTGCGTCGGCTGGGCCAGCGACTCACGCGTCCAACCACTAACCCGCGCCCGCTAGTCCAGCCATGACGTCTGCCCGCACTTGTATTATGGTATCGTGTGCCGCGGGCTTGGTCGCCGGGGCTCTACTCGCTGCGGCGAGCGTAATGGGAGCTCCGCACGTCGGCTTCGATTTCTGCTATTTCTTGCCGCGTCTCATTGATGTCTACCTGCATCAGCGAACGGAAGGTCTGTGGACAATCCAGTGGTGGACGCCTTCGTTTGGGGCCGGCCTGCCGGCATTTTTCAACCCCCAGCACACTCAATTCATGCTCGCGCAGTGGCTGCTGCACTGGCTCGGTCCATGGCAGGCCGCGGTCGCCCAAGCGGCATTGTTCAACGCTTTCGGCTGCGCCATGCTGGTCTGGATTTGTGCCCGCCGAATGGGTTACGGGCTTGGAGCGTCACTGTTGGCCGGAGCCACTTTTGCGACGAGTGGTTTCATGTGGGAACACACGCTCGCGGGTCACATGAGCTTCAATGTATTTCCGGTGGTCGCGATCGTGCCGGAGGCGCTGCATCGCGGCGTTTCGACCTTGCGGGCGGTGGCTTGGCTGGCGCTCGGTGTAGCGGTCATGGTGTATGGTGCCGGCTACACCGTGATTATCACGTTCGGGCTGACGTGCCTCCTGCTTGCCGGTTTGCTGCCGTGGGCCTGGCCCGAATGCTATCGCGTGTCTGACGTCACGAGGAAACTGGTCTTCGGTGCCGCCGCCGCCACTGCTACGGTCGCGATAAAAGTGAGTGCGGCGCTGCTGTTCCTTTCGTCGTTTCCCCGTCTCGTCGATTCGCACTACGATGGCCGGGGCTTTCTCGCCGTGCCCTCGCTGCTCTGGCAACTCTTTGGGCGCCGGATGTTCCTTGGCTTGGCTCTTTGGTTCCCGTTTTCCGGCGATGAACTGCAACCGCTGCTCGGTCACGGTGAGGACGTCGGCTACGGGTTGGTAACTCTCCTGATTCTCCTGTTTGGAGCGACGCGATTCCACCGCCAGCAACTGGATTCACCTCGCCGCGAATCAAGCTGGCCTCTTGTCCTCGCCGTTGCGGGAGCGATTTGGATCACCACGGAATTCACGCTCGGGCGCGGCCTGGTGTGGCCGATCCTAAAGCCTCTTCCTTTTTTGCGAAGCCTGAATGAAAATCACCGCCTGGCGGCATCGTTCGCGTTGCCGCTCGCGCTGTGCGTTGCACCGTGCTGGAGCGCGTTGATCAAAGGCCGTAGCCGACTGGCGGTCCTGGCCGCCACCGTCGTCGCGATCGTCGGCACCCTTGCATCGGTCGTTCCCTACTTTCGTGCCCGCACGACGACCTTCTGGTTCAGCTCCTATGATGTCAGCTCCATCGCCACGACTTGGAACCGCCTCGAGGCCGCACCGGAAGAACATTTTCCAATCGAACGGGTGTCCGATCTGCGGGACGACGCAACATTTCTTGCGCACGCGAGCAGCTGGAAACCCTACGAGCCGATCTTTGGCTACGGCTACGGCGGGTCGGAATTTCAAGCGCCCTTCCCACCGGGCGAAATCGAACGCTTGTCTCAAAATCCGGTCACTTGGAGGTTTCATGATCCCCGGCGCCTGCTCGTGCCCGGAATTGCAACCCGCGATCGCTTCGCTCCGTGGAACGGCGACGACGCGGCCGGATTGAGGCAACTGCTCGATCGTCGCCAGCCCGCCTGGACGTTGCCCACGATCATTTATGTCGGAACGGTAACTACGCTTGCGGCGATTCTTGCACTCACATTCTACATTCTCGCGAGTTCACTTCGTGCGATCAGAGAACTGTCCAAGCGTCCCTCTCTACCCGAAATCCGATGAACCTGTCGGCCGTGATTTGCACCCACAACCCGCGCGCTGACTACATGGCGCGGACCCTGGCCGGTCTTCAGCAACAATCACTGTCGACCGCTCAATGGGAACTCGTACTGGTGGATAACGCCTCGCGCGAGCCACTTGCCGCCCGTCTCGATCTGCGCTGGCATCCTGCCGCCAGGATAGTCGCCGAGATCGAGCTTGGCCTGACCGCCGCCCGCCTGCGTGGGATCGAGGAAGCCCGCGCCCCACTACTGGTTTTTGTCGATGATGACAACGTCTTGGCGCCGGATTATCTCGCGCGGGCCCTGGACATCAGCCTCGCACGCGCCGATCTCGGCGTGTGGGGTTGCGGACACTACACGCCGGAATGGGAAAGGGTGCCGCCTCCGGACTTCGCTCCCTACCTCGAATATCTGGCCGTGGGACAATCCTCGGAAGATCGCTGGAGCCTTCGGGCGTTCGACTATGCCGCGACTCCCGCCGGAGCCGGCCTCTGCGTGCGGGATATCGTCGCCAGAAAATACGCCGGCCTGGTGCGCGGCGATCCACGTCGCAAACTACTCGGACGCACCGGCAGTGGCCTGGCCGGATGCGAAGATTTCGACCTCGCCCAGACCGCCATCGATCTTGGTCTTGGCTCGGGAGTTTTCTCCGGGCTGCGCATGCAGCACTTGATGCCGAGCGGCCGCGTCGAGGAATCATATCTGCTGCGCTTGGTTGAGGGACACGCGTGCTCGACTGTGTTGCTGCACGCCTTGCGGCAGCCAGAAGCCACACCGCGGCCCTCGGGTATTATTGCCCGCCTGCGGGAATGGCGTTTCCGTCGTTCGCTGGCGCCCATCCCTCTGAAAATTCATCTGGCCCGGCGCCGTGGTGAGCAGCGGGGCTGGGAACAGTTCAAGTCCACCCAGCTTGTGACCCAGTGAAACTGCGCCGCAGCGTCTTGCAGTCGGTGCGAGGGAGTTCCACGATCGGGCGATTGCTGCGAACGATGCCCGGCAAATCCTCGCGATTCGGTCCGCCGCGTCACGGTACCACCACCGCGGATTACGCCCGTGCCCATGGCCTGAAATGCGTCGAGGTAATCCCGCCGCGCACGGTCTCGCGAACTGCTGCCCTTGGATTCGGTTCCCCCCATCCGCTCGTGCCGTCTTGGTGTCCGGCGCCCCAGCCCGCCGTTCAAATCGCCACATTGCCCGGTGGCCGATTGCTCTGGCCCGATTGCTCCGTCGTCACGGCCGACGACACGCTGCTGACCGACACTTCATTCTGGGCACTCTGTGATCAGGGCGGCCTCCACCGCCACCCGCTTGGCACGCGTTGGCTGGCACCCCGGCAACAGCGCCTTCGCGGTCGTGTGCTTTCGCTGGCCTCGGATCACGCAAACAGTTCGTTCGGGCACTTCCTGCTCGATGCCCTTCCTCGCTTGGCTTACGCGCAAAAAGCCGGATGTCGCCTCGAAGATTTCGACTTCATCGTGCTGCCGCACCCCGAGTCTCAAACGGCTAATCGCCTGCTGGCCGCGGCCCGGCTCACACCACCCCAACTCCTTCGTCCCAGGGCCCGCGAGGATTTTGTTTGCGACGAGCTCGTCTCTATTACCTTTCCCGGTGCGCCGGGTTTCTATCCGCCCGAGCTGCCCGCATTCTACCGTCAGCTGCTCGCGCTGCCTCCGGCTGGAGGCCATCGCCGGATTTATCTTTCCCGCCAAAGCCAGACGCGCCGTCGCATCGCCAACGCGTCCGAGGCCGAGGCTGTGTTCGCCCGGCATGGGTTTGAAACCGTCTACCCGGAAAGCGATCCGGACGTGGTGCGAAAATGCGCCGAGGCTGACTTCATTGTCGGCGTGGAGGGCTCCAATTTCACCAACCAAGTGTTTGCTCCGGCCGGCGGCGCCGTGCTGGTCTTGCTCGCCGAAAACTGGGCTGACCTGCCCTACGTTTACAGTGTCGCCACTGCCGCCGGCAAACGCGTCTATGCGCTGACGTGCCGCGCCCACGTTGACCCTTCTGACCGCCGCTCGCACTGGACCAATCCCTACGATCTTATTGTTGATTGCGGTGAGCTCGAAACGGCAATCAATGCGATGCTCGGATCAGTCTCCGCCGCCAATTAAATCCGCGACCGATCTCGCTCGCAGACACCCGCCCCACAGAACATGGCCTCTATCATCAACTTGCTTCGGCACCGCTGGAAGCATTTTCGTTTTCAGCCGCGCGCTGCGCTCGCGCGCTATCATCTCGCCATGATCGACTTCACCACCGGGCTCGGCAATTCCGCCTGGCTTCTCTACGGGCTCACGCGTTCGTTGAAGCCTGCGACGTGCGTCGAAATTGGATCGGCCACCGGATGTTCGGCTTGCCACATCGGCCTTGCGCAGCGGGAAAATGTCGCCGGCCGCCTCTTCGCCATCGATCCCCACACCGCGACCGACTGGAACGATCCTGGCTCGGTCGACACGCTTGCGCTTCTCCAGCACAACCTCCGCCGCTGCGGCGTCGATCGCTACGTCGACGTCGTGTGCGCGACATCGGAGCAGGAGGAACGCGATTGGACGCGTCCGATCGATTTAATCTTTATCGACGGCGATCACTCTTATGACGGCGTGAAGCACGACGGGAACTTGTTTTCCCGTCACCTTGCACCGTTCGGCGTCGCGGTCTTTCACGATACCACGTGGGAACTGCACGCCGCTGCGCGAACCGACATAGGTGTCCCGCGTTTCTTGGACGAGTTGCGACGGGCGGGCCACCCGTGATCACGCTTGATCGGGATCACTGCCTCAGCCTCGTGCAAGTCCGCCCCGGCGGCGAACCCTTGATCCGTTGAAGAGATTCCACGAAAAATCCTCTCCAATGTCGCAGCACAAGCCTGAGTGTGGCGCGCTGCCTCTTGTCCCTTGAAGCGCATTCAACTCGTCCGTCAAACCTGACCAACGAGTGCGACGGGATTGACGAGCGGGCCCGCCAACGCTCAGCGCGAACCCACCGTCCAACGCAGCTGACTGCGAGACAATATCCGTCGAGTGCCACGCCGACTCTTTGGCGAAAAGTCCACTGAACTTTAGCCGCAGTCAATTGCCATGCCGCTGATCTCCGTCCTGATCCCAACGCACGAGCCCCAACCATCGCGCCTGCAACGCACGCTCTCGGCACTGCGTGCCCAGACGCTGGCAAGCACCAGTTGGGAGACAATCCTAGTCGACAACGCGTCGCCCGCTCCCCTCAGCGAAACAATCCTCTCCGCGTGCGCCCCCGCCAACCTCACCGTCGTTCGCGAGCCCAAGCTCGGCCTCACTTCGGCACGGCTGCGCGGCATTCGCAGCGCTCGCGGCGATCTTCTCGTGTTCGTCGATGACGATAACATTCTGAACCCGCAGTTTCTTGAGGTGGTCCAGCGCATTTTCACCGCCCATCCGCGTCTCGGCGCGGCCGGCGGCCCCATCGCGGGTGATTTCGAATGCTCGCCTCCGAATTGGGTGCCCGAGTTCTTCGGTCTCCTCGCGCTGCGCGATCTTGGGCGCAAAGAAATCATCGCGCCCGGCGGGGACGCCTCGGCGTGGCCGGACTGCGCTCCGGTCGGCGCCGGGATGTGCGTGCGCCGCAACGTCGCCGAAATTTACGCCGAGCAGCTAAGCCATGATCCCGCGCGACTCACGCTTGACCGCGCCGGACAGTCACTTGCTTCGGGCGGCGACAACGATCTCGTTTTCACCGTGCTCCAAGCCGGCTGGGAGGTTGGTTATTTTCCCGGTCTGGCGCTCACCCATCTGATACCAGCGGGACGTTTGGAGCCGGACTATCTCGCGCGGTTAAACCGCGGGGTGATGCGCACGTGGGTGCGGGTTCTCGCTCTTCACGGCCAGTTTCCGTGGCCAAAAATTTCCCGCTCGACGGTGCGGCTCCGGCAACTACGGGCATGGTGGCGATTCCGGGCCTGGCAGTCCGCCGCGCACCGGATCCGGTGGCAGGGAGCCTGCGGCCAGCTAGAGGGCCAGGCCGACTTGGCCGATCTTTGAACAAATGAATCTCGCGACATTAACCGCCCCAAGCAAACGCCTCACCCGATGGGGCGGGTGGGCCATCGTCGCGTTGCTGCTCGGCTGGATGGTGTGGGGCGCTCTGCCATTCTCACCGGTCGAGGGCGATGAGATGGCGGTCGTCAATGGCCTCCATCTTCGGGCGAGTGGTGATCTCGCCTGGCAAAAAGGGAGCTACCTCTACACGGTTCAGCCGGGGAGCTATTGGGTGATCATTGCGGCGTCACGGTTGGGGTCGGCGGATTTCTTCACCGCGTTTGCGCTGGTCAGCGTCGTCAGTGCGGTGGCTTTTGTCCTTCTGGCCGGGCTGTTGCTTGCGCGGGTGCAGGACATCCCGTGGCCGTGGGCGATCTGCGCGATCGTGTTGCTCGCGCAAGAAACTTCCGCTGCGGCGGCCTACGCCAACACCAGCACTTTCGCCGGCATCGCCGCGCTGGGTGGCTTGGTGATGTTCAAGAACGGTAGCACCAGCTGGCGCGCAGCTGCCACGGGCGTCGGCCTCGGGCTCGCTGGCTGGCTGAGATTCGACGCGCTGCTGATCGCTCCGACGGTGGCGGTGCTCGCCACACCAAACGCAAAGGGGATCAGGTCGGTCGTCATCGCCACGTTGACGGCGGTGCTCGTGCTGGCCGCCGCCTACTTGGCGAGCGGAGTGCGACTTCCCGAGATTTGGCAAACGTATGCCGCGAAGGAGGTCGATCTAGGCTATGGCGCGCTGCTGAAGAACCTGCCCTTTTTGCTTTCCTACAGTGGCATCGTGCTCGGGCTTGCCGGGGTTTGCTGGTTGATGGTCCGTCGCGAATGGCGGCTGCTCGTGCTCGTCGTAGTCGGCGTCGCGCCATCTGTCGTTGTTCATGGCCGATCAATCACCACGACCAAGTATCTCTACTATACAGTGCCCTTCCTTTTGTTGCCGGCCGTTGCGCTCGTCCGGCACATACAAATGAATCGAGTCTTAAAGCTAGGGCTCGGTTCCATGCTGCCAACAGCCGCGGTCGTCTCGCTCATTGGTCTCGAGTGGTTGATCGGGCCCCGGACCACACCGGACGAAATCCGCCGGTTGCCTGTCATCACACTCGCGGCACTCGGCTCGTGGGCGGCGCAAGGAAACACTCATGCCGTTGTCTTGGGTTCGGGCGACGCGTTCATGAATGATGACGGGCTGCGGGTTCGGGGCGGCTTGGCATTCGCGCCATTCGTCTGGCGGGCCGCGAAGGTTGGAGTGCTTTCTGCCCGAAGCCGACTCTCCGTGCTGATGCGCACACCGACTGAGTTTGTGCTGATTGCCACCTCCATGAACTCTTTCAACTGCGCCGGTGATCTGCTCTGGACCGCAGGCTACCACCCTGACCCGAAACACCAAGACCGGGCGGAAGGCTCGGGCGATTTCCAATCTTGGGTCCGACTCGATCGTCACGTCGACCTTGGTCTCATCGTCTACGATGACCAAGCCGCTGCGATCTTTGCGCGACTCCTCGTTCAGGGAGTTCGGGCACCGGGCGCCGCCGTGTTGAACGATCGCGGCTTCGTTCTCGCACGTGATGTTTGGCCAGCCAGCTCAAGCTGGCCGCGACCCGATTACACGCCGCTCGGTTTCATGAACCTTTTCGAACGTCCGTGAATCATCCTTTGAAGATCGGATTGCTGACTCCGGCGTTCGCCAGCGTCACTGGGCTGGACAGCGGAATCGGCACGCACTTTCGGCATTTGGCTGACGGTCTCTCGGCAGCAGGCCAGTCGGTGACGGCCATCGTGGTCAGCGACAAGGCCATGTCCGTCCCCAGCCTAGGCTACGACGTGCGGCCGGTCGTGGTGCCCAAGCCAAAATTTGCGCGCCTGCTCGGCCGCTTGAGCTGGCAACTCCACCAATGGCTTTGTTTGCGTGCCGCGATCTCTGCCGCTACGCGGACTGCGCGCAGCGTCGACATTGATGTCTGGGAGACGACTAGCACCGGCTCGCTGGCGCTGCACATGCTCGGCCAGGCCCATCCGGCGCCGTTTGCGGTGCGCGTCTCCACCACCGCCGCGCAACTCTGCGCCACCAACTCCGGAGATCGGCACTGGGTGAGCCGCCGCATCGAGGCCTGGGAGGCTGCGACGGTGCGGCGCGCGGATCGCGTGTTGACTCATTCCCAGTCGCATCGCGACTCGATCGGGCACGAATTCAGACTCTCCATCGATCGCATTCCGATCATCCCGCACGGAATTCCGATCCCGTCCGACCGCGTGAGTCCCCCGCGCGGGGATCGGTGTCGCGTGCTTTTCGTTGGACGCTTTGAGCATCGCAAGGGCATCGATCTAATCATGGGCGCGCTCCCGGAATTCCTGAGTGCGACGCCGCACGCCGAGGTTACCCTAGTCGGCGCTGATTCCGGTGATCACTGGCAAATGCACTGGCGCGAGCGCGGTCCCGCGCCCGTGCGCGATCGAGTGCATTTCACCGGCGTCGTCGATGCCGCGGAACTCTCCCGCCATTACCGCGAAGCGGATCTTTTTGTTGCGCCGTCCCGCTACGAATCATTCGGCCTCATGTTCGTGGAAGCGATGGGACGCGCGCTGCCAGTCGTGGCCCTGAATGCGCCGGGTGCCTCGGACATGTTCGAACACGACGTCACCGGGGTGCTAGTGCCGCCGGAGAATCCGCAAGCGTTGGCCGCCGCGCTGCAAGCCCTTGCCTGCGATCCTGTTCGCCGTGCCCGCATCGGAAACGCCGCCCGAAGCGTGATGGAGGAGCGCTACTCGCTCGCCGCATTGACGGGCAATAGCCTGGCCTTTTATCGATCGATGATCGCCGAGCGTTGACACCGATCGCCATGCCAACTCACCGCATTCAGCGGCCGCTTGCGGCCAATCGCCGTTCACGTGTCCCCTCGCAGCGCCATGCAGCCTGATCTATCGATCATCATTCCCGTCTACAATCGCGGTGACCTGATCCGTTATACACTCGAGAGCATCACCCGGGCGTCGGACGGCCTGAACGTTGAAACGATCATCGTTGATGACGGCTCGACCACCCCGGTGGCGGATTCTCTGGCGCGAATCGGCTTCTCGCCGTCCCAACTGTTTCGGCAGGAAAACCAAGGGCTTCTTTTTGCCCGCCTCGCGGGGCTCACGCTGGTGACAGGACGCCACGTCCTGTTTTTGGACTCGGACGATCTCGTGAGCACAGAGAAATTCCGCCTGCAGCTGGCCGCCATGACTGCGACGGGCGCAGACATCAGTTACAGCGACACCGCTCGCTGCGAGGTCGCCGGTGACTTTTCGGCCCTGCAATATTTACCGGATCCGCCGACATTCGACACGACCGACGGAGCCGAGTTTTGCATTGTCGTCCAGCCGGTGCCGCATTCGCCGATCTTTCGCACGGACTGGCTGCAACGCGCCGTCGACGCCGCTTTTTTTCCCGCGGACAAGCTCTACAACAGTGTCGCCGAAATTTGGTTTTATCACAATGCGGCGATCCAGCCCGGCCGGAGCGTGCGGGTGCCCGGCCCGCACACGATCATCGGCTCCCATCCTGGAGTCCGACTGACCAACAACTGGGAACGCCTCGGCGTCGCCTCCCTCGCGGTCATGGAGGCGTTTGCGCGCGCTTGTCCGAGGACGACTGAAACCGTCCGCGTCCGCGCATTGGTCGGTGAAGTCGCTTTTCGATCATGGCGCCGGCTGCCCCGGGATTTTTCCGCGGAGTTCGGTGGGCGCCTGCTCAAGCTGTGGCGCGAACTTGCCGCCGGGCACCGATCGCCGTCCCTCGGCGGATCTCTCTTTCGCGCCGCTTCCACCTTGGTCGGGGCCGAAAACGCCGGCCACCTGTTTCGCCGCCTGCAAGCGCAGCCCTACGAGCAATGCCGCACCATGGACGATGCGGCCTTCGGACGATTGCTCCGCGCACTCCCGGCACCATGAACACTCTGGTCAAAGCAATGCGACGGGCTGCCAGCGCCCTTGGTTTTGGGCGGCTCATGTATGTTCTCTGGCACGCGCCCCGCGCAGCCATCGCCCGCTCCATTCGTGCGGGCGGGCCAATCGAACAATGGAACGATTCGCGCGGTCGCGCCGCCATGCAAACTGCGGCCGCAAACCTGCCCCCGTGTCCGGCCGCACCGGCGAAAGCCGTGGAAGTCTGCTTTCTTACCGGAAAGAAATTCTGGTATCAGACCGCGTGTTGCTGCTGGACGCTGCGCCAGCACGCCAACTTTGATTTGCGGCCGGTCTTCATCGACGACGGCACGTTCGACGAAGACTTGATCGCGGAGTCCGCGCGAGTTTTTCCCGGCTCGGTTGTTCTTCGCCAAGATGAAATTGAGCGCCGGCTCGAAGCCTGCCTGCCGGAAGCGAGGTTCCCCGCTTTGCGTGGACAGCGACGGAGCTACGTTCACCTGCGCAAGATCACCGACGCTCACGCGGGTCATCGCGGCTGGCGGCTTGTCCTCGACTCCGACATGCTTTTTTTCCGACCGCCAACCGAACTGCTCCAATGGCTCGCTGCTCCCGACCGGCCAGTGCACATGATGGACGTGCACGATGCCTATGGTTATCCCTCGGCCACCCTCGAAGCGCTCACCGGCCACCCACCACCCATGCACTTGAATGTCGGAGTTTGCGGACTGCAGAGCGACGCGCTCGATTGGGATCAACTTGAATCGTGGTGCGCAGCCCTATTGCGCCAGCATGGTTCCAGTTACTACCTTGAGCAGGCTCTGGTAGCCATGCTGCTCAGTGCCAGCGAGCCGCTTCGCCTGCCACAAAAAGACTACCTCCTGATGCCGAGTGAAGCCGAATGCCGTGCGCCAACCGCCGTGCTGCACCACTATGTAGATCAATCCAAGCGCGGCTATTTTCGCTATGGCTGGCGCCGTGCCCTCGGGCCTATCACCACTAGATCCTGAGCGAGCCAGTAAGGCCGTCCACCCTCGATCATGAGCAATCGATCTCCCGTATCGCTCCACATCAGTCTTGCCCCACGCGACCTGCGGCACGCGCGAGCGATCCTGCCCCATCAACTGCGGCAAATCGGCGGCAGTGTGGAGGAGATTGTCTGCACGATTGACACTCTCGGGCGTCCGCCCGCCGAACTCGGCGATGAGTTCGCCGAGTTGGCCGCCCTGGCGGAGCAATTGTCCGCCGCTGCCCCTTTGCATATCGTACGGGTCGTCGACTATTCACCGGCCCGGCGCGCAACCCTCAGCCGCCAGTTTTTTCGCAGCGGATCGATCCCCCGACAAACCTATCGGGTCGGTCCCTTTCACGCCTACTTCGATGGCTGGCTGGCGACCACCCGGCCCTACATCTTTCATCTCGATTCGGACATGCTCATCGGTGGATCGGCCGCCGGCTGGATCGAAGAAGCGATCTCGCTGCTCAGCGCGGACGCATCCGTGTTCACCTGCACGCCGCTGGCGGGGCCGCCACGCGATGATTTCTGCCTCGCCCAACCCGCCCGCCAACTCGCAACGCCCCGCGGCGCACACGCCCTTGCTGGGATGAGTACGCGGATTTTTTTTCTCGACCGCGATCGGCTGCTCCAGCCCCAGCCCAAACTGCCGCTGAGCCGGGCTACGTTGCGCGGACAACTCCGCGGTTGGGTCGAGCGCACTTCCCC
Source organism: uncultured Opitutia bacterium (assembly GCA_903896015.1). GTDB lineage: Bacteria > Verrucomicrobiota > Verrucomicrobiia > Opitutales > Opitutaceae > CAITWF01. The sequence goes on from CAITWF010000033.1 coordinate 24,698, forward strand.
TTACGCCTTGCCGGAAGACATCATCAGTTCGCACATGCAGCGCCTCGGCCAACATCGGGTTGACTTTCTCGGCCGAGCCCCGGGCTGCTGGTCACTGCATCCTCCGTTTCGAAACACCGAATTCTATCGGCGCCTCGATGAAATTGTCCACCGGGTCGAAACTGGGGATTTGCCAGATGCGCAACGCGGAGACTACGACTTGAACGAAAGCGTAATCGATTGGTCCGACGCGAGAGCGGCGATCGCCGGGAACCGCTGGTGGCGGCGCCTGTGGAAAAGTCGATGAAGCCGTCGCGACCCAAACGCATCTGCTCTTCAGCAAGCCGCGCCGCACATCGGAGCGGGTTCCGATCCACGGGTAGCCCGGAGCATCGCCCGATCCCTTGTTTGTTGCACCGAACACCGTGATAACCGATCCGCTAGTCAGCATCCTGATACCATGCTACAACGCCGGGCCCTGGCTCCGGCAGACGCTGGATTCGGCGATCGCTCAAACCTGGCCGCACCGCGAGATAATCCTCGTGGATGACGGCTCGAACGATGGCAGTCTCTCGATTGCCCGGGAATTTGAGCAGCGCGGTGTCCAGATTCTCACCCAAAAAAATGCCGGGGCCAGCGCCGCGCGCAACCGCGCACTCCGCGCCGCGCACGGGGAGTTCATCCAATTCCTTGATGCTGACGATCTGCTGTCAGCCGAGAAGATAGCCGCGCAACTCGCCGAACTCGCCGCACGCCCAGCCGGCACCATCGCGTCCTGCGCCTGGGGGCGCTTTCAGGGCAGCCCAGCGAACACCCAGTTCGTCGACGACTCTGTCTTTCGCGACTTCACTCCGACGGAATTTCTGACGGCAGCCGCCGAGACCGGTGTCATGATGCATCCGTCCGCGTGGCTCGTGCCGCGTGCGGTGGCAGAGCGCGCCGGCCCCTGGGACGAGACGCTCTCATTGAACGACGATGGAGAATATTTTTGCCGCGTGCTGCTGGCCGGCTCCGGAGTGGGCTTTTGTCGCGACTCCCGCGCCCGCAGTTTCTACCGGTCCGGCGTGCCCGGCAGTTTGAGCTGCCAAAAAAGCGAGCGGGCGCGTCGATCCCAGTTTCGATCCTTGGAATTCATCGCGCAACACCTTCTCGCGGCTCAAGACACGCCTCAAGTCCGACGCGCGCTCGGGCACCAGTGGCAGCGCTTCGTCCACGACTATTTTCCAGCGCCAGTGGACTTGATGCGGCGCGCCGAGGCGCGCGCCGCCGCGCTCGGCGCCGGCGCGCTCGGGCCGCCACCCATGGGTCCAAAAACCGCCGCACTCTCCCGGCTCATCGGCTGGCGGAACACATGGCGGCTAAAATACCTGCTCCGCCTTTGAGCCGAAAAAAAATTCTTGTCCTGAGTGCGCTGCATTTGTGCCGCAATCCACGTGTCGTCAAAGAAGCGACGACGCTGGGACAGGCCGGCTATGAAGTGACAGTCATGACCGTCTCAAGTTCCGCGCGCTTCGAGCGCATGGACCGCGAGCTCGCGCGCGACTTGCCGTTCCGCCGCATCACGCTCGATCTCGTTGGCCCTGCCATGGCGACGCGCCTGCGTAGTTTCCTCTCCCGGGGTGGCACGTGGCTCGCCCGCGCCGCACTCGAATATCTGAGCCTCGAATCCCCTCAGGCGCTCGGCCCGGCGTATGGCTTGCTCGCGATGGCGCGCGGTCATCCCGCCGATCTCACGATCGTGCACACGGAGATTCCAATCTGGGCCGCGCGCTCGCTGATTCGGGGCGGGCGCCGGGTCGCAGTCGATATCGAGGATTGGTATTCGGAGGACTTGCTTTACGCCGATCGCCTCAGTCGGCCGCTGCGCCTGCTGCGAAACGTCGAGGACTTCGTGCTCAATCACGCCGTTTACGCCTCTGCTACGTCGGACAGCATGGCCACCGCGCTGGCCGATCGCTATCACTGCCCGAAACCGATCGTGATTCAGAACACGTTTCCGCTGCAACCCCGCACGCGGCTGGACCGGCCGATAGGCGAAGAATCGCGCGCCTTCATTTGGTTTTCGCAGACGGTCGGACCCGGTCGCGGCCTTGAATTGTTTTTGTCGGCTTGGAACCGAACCGCGATTCCCAGCCGCGTCGTCCTGCTCGGAGATGTACGTTCCGGCTACCGCGAACAGTTGCTCGCCAGCGTCGCCGCCGATCGACGCGAGCGGATTATTTTCTTGCCGCTGGTCCCTCCGGATCAGTTGCCCGATCAACTGGCCACCTTCGATCTCGGTCTCGCCCTTGAGTCGCACTGGCCGCTAAATCGAGACATCACGATAACCAACAAAATCCTTCAATATATGAACGCCGGCCTGGCACTGATCGCGACCGACACTGCCGGCCAGACCGAAGTCATACGCGCCGCGCCCGCGAGCGGCCTGCTGGTCGCCGCGCATGAAACGACCCAACTCGCGAAGGCTCTCGATGCCCTCCTCGCCGACCGCGATCGATTGCGTAACTGCCAGCGCGCTTCGCGCGCTGCCGCAGAGTCCCGATTCTCATGGGAGTTTGACGCTGAGGTGCTGCTCGCCGCAGTCGCCCGAGCGCTCGCAACCCGCGGCTCTTAAGATGCCCTCGTCCGCTCGAAAATTTCCTCCCCCTCCGCGGCCCCCTCATTCCCGGTTGCGCCAGCCCAAGGAGTTCGTACGGATGCTCATGAGCCAGCTGTGCCAACTCGCTCTCCGCTTCGCGAGCCGCCCCTACGTCGCCCGCTCCGGATCGACCCTCGTCTTTGCTCCACACCCCGATGACGAGACCCTCGGGTGCGGCGCACTGATCGCCCGAAAGCGCAACGGCGGACACGCCGTCCACGTCGTATTCTTCACTGATGGGGCCGCGTCGCACCCGTCGCACCCGCGCGTCACCGCATCAGAAATCGCCGCCATTCGCGCCCAAGAGGCGCGCCGTGTGCTCGCCATCCTCGGCGTCGATTCGACCGCAATTCATTTTTTAAACGAAGCCGACGGCACACTTAATCGCCTCAATTCCGCCAGCCGCGTCGCGCTAGTCGCTCGCACAACGGCGTTGCTGGACACACTGCAACCCGCCGAAATATTCCTTCCGTCTCATGCCGACGGCAGCAGCGAGCACGAAGCCGCGTTCCATTTCGTCGCGGAGGCCGTTGCACGCTCACAGCGCGACGCCGCCATCTGGGAGTATCCCGTGTGGCTTTGGTGGAATCCACTCACTTTGCTCGCACAGATCGTAAAGACCACTGGACGCTACCGCGTGCCGACCGAGGATTTTCTCGATGTGAAACGCCACGCGCTCTTCCGCTACCGCTCGCAGCTCGCACCGCTGCCACCGCAGTCCGAACCCGCGCTCCCGCGCGACTTGCTGCGCCTCATCGACACGGAGGCCGAATATTTTTTCCACTCTACGCTGCTTGAAGCGCGGCCGTCGGGCAGCGCACGGCCCGTCATCTAGCCCCTTCGGATGAAACGCGTCCTCATCGTTAGTCCGCACTTCCCACCGATCAATTCCCCCGACCACCAGCGGGTGCGTATGAGCCTGCCCTACTATCGCGCCTGTGGTTGGGAGCCCATCGTGCTGTGCGTGACGGACGACCAAGTCGATGGCGTCCGGGAGCCCGAACTTGAACGCACGATCCCCGGAGAGATAAAAATTTTTCGCGCCGGCGCGCTGCCCCTGCGTTGGCTGCGCCAACTCGGCGTGCGCAACATCGGCTTGCGCTGCTGGCTGCATTTCTTTTTCGCCGGCGCACGGCTCATCCGCCGCGAAAAAATCGATCTCGTGTTCTTCTCTAACACCCAGTTCGTCACCTTCCCCCTCGGCCGGTTGTGGCGCGCATGGCTCGGCACGCCCTATGTCTTCGACATGCAGGATCCATGGCGAACTGACTACTACGAACGTGCCGGATCGCGGCGCCCGCCAGGCGGCTGGAAGTACCAACTCGCCCGATTCATGGCTTGGCTATTGGAGGGCTGGTCATTTCACCGGGTAGCCGCCGTGATGAGCGTCTCCCCTAGCTACCTTGATGACTTGCGTAGGCGCTATGCGAACTTTGCCAGCGTACCTACCGCCGTGATCGGTTTCGGCGCGACGCGCAACGACATCACGATTGCTCGCGCGCTACCATCGCCCTCGGTGCGGTACGAGAGGCAGCGCGGCGAAATCCACCTGCTCTATACCGGTGCTTCCGGACCCGTCATGCCGCACTCACTCACCGTCTTGTTCGACGGACTGCGGCTGTATCGGGAAAAAAATCCCGAAGGTGCCCGCCGGTTGCGCTTCCACTTTTTCGGCACAAGCTACGTGGCATCCGGCCAAGGTAGAAACTCCGTCGTCCCTGTCGCCGAAGCTTGCGGCGTGGCCGATCAAGTCGACGAGATTCCGCACCGACTCGGACACCTCGAATGCATTCGCTTGCAACTGGAGGCCGACATCCTGCTCCTGCCGGGGTCTAGTGATCTCGCCTACTCGCCCTCGAAAATTTATCCCTATTTTCTGACCGACCGTCCAATTCTCGCCGTGGTCTTTCGCGGAAGCGTGCTCGAGCGACTCGTGCAGGAACTGTCCTGTGCGTTCACGGTGGCCACAACCGAACACGGCCCAAAGGCGGAAGCACACGCTGCGCTCGCCAAGTTTTTCGATCTCGTCCTCGCCGGGCTTCCGGCCGGCTCGCTGCCTAAGCGCGATCAGTCTTATTTCGCGAAACATTTTCTCGCTGAAAGTCTGACGCGCGCGCAAGCCGCGTTATTTGATCGCGCGTTGGAGCACGAAGTTCAGTCCGCATGAAAGAATTTCCCGAAGAACCGTCCGTCGAGCCTTCGCTCGCGCCCGCTCCAATCCCGTCCGGCTTGGGCAAGGTTAGCACCGGCCCGATCGGCGATCGGTCCGGCCCAAACAAACTTTACACCTATGGCCTGGCAGGCGCTGCCGCGGTCATCGTCTATTATGCGCTAAGCGCCAAGGTCGATGATCCGCTCCACCTCTACCTTGGCTTGCTGATCATCGTGGGCTCCTTTTATCCCGCCCTGCAGTGGGCCCGGAGAAAGGACGATCGCTTTCCAGTGTTTGAAGTGCTGATGCTCACTTGCCTCAATACTTACGCGGTGCCGCTCCTCGGCGGCCACCGCGATCTCGGCGCCTATCCGGATGAGACGATCACCGAAGCCGCACTCGGCGTGCTGCTCTACCAAGCCGTCGCGATCGGTGTCTACTCGCTAACGCGCGCCCGACCCAAGACCACGCCGGCTTGGACGCAGGAAGTGATCAGCCGCGATATCATCAACTATCTCGCACTCGGGATGATTATCACGACGGCCTATACGATCATCAGTCTGCTGACCGACTGGATTCCGTCCGACCTCAACGGCCCGCTCCGCGCGGTGTGCTATGGCGTGGGTATCATCAGCACGTTCATCCAGGCCCGCTTGTGGGGTCAGGGCACGTTTCCACGCACCCGCAAGGCCGCGTTTGTTTTCCAACTAGCACTCCAAGTCATTTTTAGCTGGGCCGCCTTGTTCCTGATCGGTGGCATCTCGATTCTCGTGCTCGCGCTGCTCGGGTATGTCTCTGGCGGAAAGAAGCTACCTACGCTAGCGCTAGCGATCGCGCTTCCGATTCTTGGCGTGTTGCACAACGGCAAGAGCCAGATGCGCGAAAAATATTGGGAGGGTGGCGCACCCTCTCCCACTCTGACAACGCTCCCCGCATTCTACCAAGAGTGGATCGGCTACGGTCTCCAGGGCGAAAATGCCGATGACGCCACGAAGCCACGCCACGCGAGCAAACTCCTCGAGCGTACCTCGCTCTTTCACATGATGTGCCTCGTCGTCGACTGCACGCCGTCGCGGCAACCGTTCCTTGAAGGCCTGACCTACTCTTACGTGCCAGGGCAATTTGTCCCGAGCTTCTTCTGGAAGGGGAAACCGCCCGCCCACGTGGCGACGAACCGCCTCTCGGTCTATTACGGGCTGCAACACGAGGAAGACACCGTGAAGACCACCATCGCGTTTGGCATGCTGACCGAGGCCTATGCGAACTTCGGATTTTTCGGTATCGCCCTGCTCGGCGCGGCGTTCGGATTTTGGTTAAAGCGACTCGGCGATTGGGCCACCCATAGTCCCATTTTGTCCTATCCCGGCCTCCTGCTCGTCGTGCTCATGGCATGGTCGTTTCAGAGCGAGCTCACGTTCGCCGCCTGGATCAGCTCGCTCTATCAAGCGTGCATGGCGGTGCTCGGTGTCCCTTTCCTGATGCGCAACTTCCTCGGCCAATGACGCGTCCCGCCGCCGTTCCCGCCGCACATCGTCTCGCGATCGTCCTCTCGCACCCCACGCAGTATTACAGCCCGTGGTTTAGCTGGCTGCGTGTGCACACGCCGCTCGTATTTCGCGTGTTTTATCTCTGGGAATTCGGCGTCACTTCCCAGCGCGATCCGCAGTTTCAAACCTCCTTCCGTTGGGACATTGATCTGCTAGCCGGTTATGATCACGAATTCGTCCCCAACCTTGCGCGCGATCCGGGCACGCATCACTTCGGCGGATTGCACAACCCCACCTTGCCCGCGCGCCTCGCCGCGTGGCGCCCGACCGCCGTCCTGTTCTTCGGCTATAACTGGTCGAGCCATGTGCGTGCGATCGTCAGTTTGCGGATGCGGGGCGTACCGCTGCTCTTTCGCGGCGATTCGCACCTGCTTGGTCGTGGCGTACCCCGACTGGCGGCACGTGTCGCACTCCGCGCACTCTACTCCCAATTTGCCGCCGTGCTCCCCGTCGGCGCGGCTAACCGTGACTACTTTCTCTCGCTCCACGTCCCGGAAAAGAAACTCTTTTTCACACCCCACTCCGTCAACGCCGAGCACTTCGATCCGCAACTCCCGGCGCACCGCGATGCAGCCGCCGCGCTTCGGTCGCAACTTGGCCTTGCTCCCGACACCCGCGTCGTGCTCTTCGCGGGCAAGTTCACTCCAGCAAAGCAGCCGCGCGAGCTCCTCGCCGCCTTTCTAGCGCTCAAGCCTGCCGACACCGTGTTCGTGTTTGTCGGCGACGGGCCCGAAAAGGAAGCGCTGATCACTCAGGCCGCCGGCGCCCCCGCGGGCCGCGTTCACTTCCTGCCCTTCGCCAACCAAACCGAAATGCCCGCGCGCTACCTGCTCGCCGATCTCTTCGTGCTGCCCTCGCGTGGCCACTACGAGACGTGGGGCCTGGCGGTCAATGAGGCCATGCACCTCGGCGTCCCCGCGCTCGTCAGCAATCTCGTGGGCTGCCAGCGGGACCTCGTGACCGACGGCGAAACGGGTTGGATCTTCGACGCCAGTCAGCCTGATGCGCTCGCCGATCAACTTTCAACCGCCCTTACCACCCTCACGCATCGCCACGAACGCGAACGCATCCGCGCAAACGTTGCCGCGCGTATCGCCGGCTACACCTACGCACAGACCACGGCCGGACTGCTCGCCGCGCTAGCCTCCATCCCAGTGCGTTCGCCTTCGTGAAAATTTCTATCGTCACAGGATTTTTCCTGCCGGTCCCGCCCGTGCTCGGCGGTGCGACGGAAAAAATCTGGTTTCGGCTTTCCGCTGACTTCGCCGCGGCGGGTCACACGGTCACCTTCGTGTCGCGCAACTGGCCCGGCTTTGCCGCGCGCGAAACCATCGCCGGTGTCACGCACCTGCGGGTGCGCGGCCACGATCACACGCTCTCACTTGCGCTGAACCTGTGGCATGATTTTTGGTGGGGCGTGCGAGTCAGTCGCGCGCTGCCCACCGCCGACGTCACGATCTGCAACAGCCCGACGCTGCCAGCGTGGCTTGGACGCTTCTGTCCGCGCGCCGGAAAAGTGGTTGCGGTCGTTGCGCGCATGCCCAAGGGCCAGGGCCGCGCATACCGCCGCGTTGATCTTATCCTGGCGCTGAGTGAAGCCGTGGCCGCGCGGCTCCGCGCCGAGAATCCCGCGCTCGCCGCGCGGATTGCGATGTTTCCCTTTCCGATCGATTGGGCGCAGCACGTGCGCTACGCGCAAAAAAATCCTCCGCCCGTGCCCGTCACGATCGGCTATATCGGCCGGCTACATCCGGAAAAAGGCCTGCGACTTCTGCTTGCTGCCGCCGCCCAACTCGCCACGCGAGCCGATCTGCCGCCGTGGCGGATCGAACTCACCGGTCCGATCAGTGTAACGGCGGGCGGTGGCGGCGAGGCGTTTCGCGAAGCGCTTCTGGCCGAGTTTGGCGGTGCGCTCGGCGATCGGCTCGCGTTTCTCCCGCCCGAATTTGATCCGGAAAAACTGGCCCGCCGCTACGGCCTGCTCGACGTTTTCTGCTACCCAAGCCTCGCCGAGCAGGGCGAAACGTTTGGCGTGGCGGTCGCCGAAGGGATGGCAGCCGGATGCGCGCCGGTTGTGTCCGGACTTGCGTGTTTTCAGGAACTCGTGCGCGACGGCGAGACGGGCCTCGTCTTCGACCACACCGCACCCGATGCCGCTGCGCGGCTCGCCGCGACTCTCGCGCAGCTCATCGCAGACCCGAAGTTGCGCGGCGAGATCGCGGCGCGCGCGCAATCTCACGCTCGTCATTTCGATTTCGCTGAGTGCGCCCAAACGGTGCTCGCCGATCTCGATCGAGCGATCGTTAAGTAGACACCGCGGCGCCGCACGTGATATTTAACTTTGAAACGCGCACGAATTCCCAATTTTTTTAGCATGACTGACGAGACCCCGTTCCTGGGCCAGCACTGCGTGACGCCCTATCCGCGTCGCGAGGTGCTGCTGCGTTGGATGTGGGAATTCGTGCAGGCGACATTGTTTCGCTGGAGCCCGCGGCCGTGGCACGGATTTCGCGCGCGGTTGCTGCGCGCGTTTGGCGCCGAGATATCCGAGGTGTCGCAAGTTGTCGTCTTTCCCACCGCCCGGATCACGTTTCCGTGGCAACTCACGCTGGCGCCCCGCGCGATGATCGGTCCGGAGGTCGTGATCTACAATCTCGCGCGCGTGACGCTCGCCCGCGGCGCCAACCTCAGCCAGCGCTCGCACCTTTGTGCCGGCACGCACGACTTCCTGCGGTGGAGCATGCCGCTCGTCACTGCGCCGATCGTCGTCGGCGAAAATGCCTGGATTGCGGCGGACGTTTTCGTCGGCCCCGGCGTAACGATCGGCGAGTTGTGCGTCGTGGGCGCACGCTCCGTCGTCGTCCGCGACTTACCCGCCCGAAAAGTCTGCGTCGGTAATCCCTGCCGTCCCATCAAGGATCGGCCAGAGCCGAGCACCGCATGAAGCTCTGCGAAATGGTGCCGAGTCTTGAGGAGCGGCACGGCGGTCCTAGTAAATCCATCTACGCGCTGAGCGCAGCATTGGCGCGGAATGGGCACGCCGTCGAGCTGCTCGCAACCGAACCCGGGCGCACCTACGAGAATGTCGATGGCGGCCTACATGTCCGTATCTTCCCGCGTGACTGGCCGCAGCGGCTTTGTCCTTCCGCGGGGCTGCGCGTGGCGCTCGCAGGCGAGGCCCCGGATATCATCCACCATCACTCCCTGTGGCTGCGCACGTTGCACTACGCGCACCAGCGCGCGCAGCAGCTCGACAAGCCGCTCGTTGTTTCACCGCGCGGGATGATGAGCCGTTGGGCGATGCGGCATCACGCGTTGCGGAAGAAATTCGCCCGCGCCTTCGTGCATCCGGGTGCGCTCGAAGCGGTCGCCGGCTGGCACGCGACGAGCACGGAGGAGGCAGCGGAAATCCAAGCGCTTGGTTTTACCCAACCGGTGTGTGTCGCGCCCAATGCCGTCAGCGTCCCGGTGGATGCGGACGCGGTGGCCGCAGCTGGCTATTGGCAAACCGCCTGCCCCGACGTTGGCCAGCGCCCTGTCGCGCTCTTCTATTCGCGCTTTCACCAGAAAAAACGCATCATCGAGCTCATCGATCTGTGGCTCGAGCGCGGGCCACGCGACTGGTTGCTACTGCTCGTCGGCATCCCGCAGGACTATTCGCCGGTAGACTTGGAAGACTACATCCTGCGCAACTCGGGCGTCGGGCGCATCCGCGCCTTCAGTGGTATCGGACGGCCGCCGCCCTATGCCGTGGCGTCGCTCTTCCTGTTGCCCTCGCATAACGAAAATTTCGGTCTCGTGATCGCCGAGTCGATGGCCCACGGCGTACCCGCGATCGTCACCGACACGACGCCGTGGACCGCCCTTAACACTGCCGATCGCGGCTGGTGCGTGCCATGGCGCAGCTTCGGCGACGCATTGGTGGCCGCGGCGGCGGAGGGACCGAGTGCTCTGCGCACCCGCGGTCGGATCGCGCGCGAGTGGGTCTTGCGGGAATTTTCATGGGAAAAATCCGCCCGCGAACTCGCCGCGTTTTACCAGCAACTGCCGTCCACCGCATGAGTTCATCGCGCCACACCAGCTCCCGTCCGCCGCATGATCTGAAATACGCTCCTGGGGTCGCCGCGCGCGTGCCATCCAGCCAACGTCCCCTGCGACCCCTCGAGTGGGCCGTGCTAATCCACGTCGGGATTTTTTTCGTTGCGATCACCTGGGCGTTCGGCGGTGCGGCCGACTGGCTGCGCATCTATTTCGGCTGGTGGGGTGCGCTGGGTGCGTTGCTGACACTCACCGCGATCCAGGATCGCGAGGCCCGCGACAACGGATGGCTGCGACCTCTTGCCTGGCTGTGGCCGCTCGCGGTATTTAACGCCTTCGTCCTCGTCGGCTGCCTCAACCCGAGCTTCAAAGCCGTAAAGTTTGGCATCGAGACGATGTTGGTGAATTCCGGCGGGCACCCGTGGTGGCCCACTTCCGCCCAACCCGGCGATGCCCTCGGCGCGCTCGCGCTGTTCGACGGGATTTGGATTTCGTGCTTCAACCTCGCGCTCGTCGTGCGGCAGCGTCGCGCTCTGCGCGGCCTTCTGCTGCTTGCGGCAATCAACGCCGTTGCACTCGCGGTGTTTGGCACAGCGCAAAAGCTCCTGCACGCGACGGGCCTTTTTTTTGATACGGTGGCTTCGCCGCAGAAATCTTTTTTTGCTTCCTTCGTTTATCACAACCACTGGGGGGCGTTTGTCGTGCTCATGCTCGCCGCGTGCCTCGGGCTCGCGTGGCACTATGGACGGCGCACCGATGCGCGCGGCTTTTTCCACTCACCGGTATTCACCGGCGCGGTGGCGGTCTTCCTGCTGGCCGTGTCCGTGCCTCTCAGCACTTCGCGCTCCTGCACGCTGCTTGCAGGCATGCTGCTGGGCACCGCGTTTCTTCACTTGATCGCCACGCTGCTAAAGAAACGCCGCCGGTTCCGCGAATCGATCGCGCTGCCTGTCGCCGGCGCACTGGTCGCGCTCACACTCGCGCTCGCTGGGGTGTGGCAGTTCGCCCGCGAGAGCTTTCTTCCCCGCATCGATCAGACGCGCGCCCAACTCGTCGATATGCGAGAGCGCGGCGGCATCGGGTCACGCTGGATTCTCTATAGTGACACCTGCCGGATGGCGCGAGACAAACTCGCGTTCGGCTGGGGCATGGGCTCTTACCCGCACGTCTTCACGCTCTACAATACCCAAAAATCCGTCGATAAACTCCCGGTTTTTTACCGCGACGCGCACAGCGACTGGCTTCAGTCGTTCGCGGAAAACGGCCTTGTCGGCAGCGCGTTGCTTGCGCTCTGCGCCCTCGTGCCGCTGTGGCGATTGCGCGCCCGGCATCTCGCGAGCGCGCTACCGAGTTATCTGCTCGGCGGCTGCGCCCTCCTCCTGCTCTACTCCTGGGTCGAGTTTCCCTTTGGCAACCTCGCCGTCACTCTGACGTGGTGGCTCTGTTTCTTCTGCGCGATTCAATACGCCCGACTCCTTGATCGCGAATCGTACTCGCCGGTCAGGCCTGCCGGCTCCACGCCGCCTGTCGCGCCGAGCACCGCGAGCGCGTGACGCCGCCGGTGCACCGCATGTATTCCGTCCTCATCCTGACACTGAACGAAGAGCGCGATCTCCCTCGCTGCCTTGCCTCGATCGCTGGCTGCGACGATATCGTCGTTCTCGACTCCGGTTCAACCGATCGCACCGTCGATATCGCGCGCGAGGCGGGCGCACGCGTCTTCACTCGCGGCTTCGATGATTTCGCCGGCCAGCGTAATTTCGCCCAGCGCGAAATTTCGTTTCGTCATCCTTGGGTTTTTCACCTCGATGCCGATGAACAGTTCACACCCGCGCTCGACACTGAATGTCGCGCCACCGCCACGCGCACCGATCTCGACGGTTTTCTCGTCGCTCCGCGCATGATGTGGGAAGACCGGTGGATTCCGCACTGCACCGACTTTCCCGCTTATCAGGCGAGATTCGTGCGCGCGCCGCAGTTCAGCTTCATCCAAGTCGGCCACGGTCAGCGCGAGGCGCCGACGATGCGCGTGGAGCGGCTCACCGCCAACTATCTCCATGATTTGTCGAGCGACGGCGAATCCGGCTGGCTCGAAAAACACCACCGCTACGCCCGCGCCGAAGCTCAGGCGCACCTCGCGAGCGGTTCCGAAGCCAAACTCGCTGACCTGTTTTCGGGAAAACGTCTCGTCCGGCGCCGCGCGTTGAAACGCCTGAGCTACTCCCTGCCCGGCCGCGGGGCCCTACGATTCGCCTATCAATACTTCCTCCGCCGCGGCTTCCTCGACGGCACGGCAGGGCTTCGCTATTGCTGCCTGCTCGCGCGCTACGAGCGGTTCACGAGCGAAGAATTGCGACGCCTTAGGGCTGACGCGGCCTAAATCCCGTGCGAGTTATTTTTGTCAACCGCTTCTACTGGCCCGACGAACCGGCTACCGCGCAACTCCTCACCGATTTCGCGGAGGCCTGCGTCGTCGCCGGACACGACGTCACGGTGGTCACAAGCCACGCCCGCCACGCGAGCGTCTCAACGCGCGAAACACACCGTGGCGTCCACATCGAGCGGGTCCGCAGCGCGCGCGCCGATCGTCCCGGTGTGATCCACAAGACGATCGACTTTGCGACCTTTCACTTCGCTGCGTTTGTGCGGTTGCTCATGCTTTCCCGTAGTGGCGACGCGATCGTTGCACTCACCGATCCACCACTCATCGGAGTGACTGCCGCCCTCGTTGCTGCGCTGCGCGGCGCGCGGCTGTTTCATTGGGTGCAGGACATCTATCCGGAAATCGCGATCGCCCTCACGGGGCGGCGTGCACTCTGTGTCTTCATGCCGGTGCGCAACCGCGCGTGGCGCCGCGCCGACGCTTGCATCACGCTTGGCACCGACATGGCCAGCGCCGTTGCGGCCGCGAACGTCTCCCCGAAAAGAATCCACATCGTGTCTAACTGGCCGCCGGCGGGACTCGCACCGCAGCCCGCTGCCGCAGCCGCCGTTCTCCGCTCCGAATGGCACCTCGAAAAAAAATTTGTCGTCGTCTACTCCGGCAATCTCGGCCGCGTCCACGATCTCGGCCCCGTGCTCGAACTCGCCGCCGCGCTCCGCGACGACCCGCGCATAGCCTTCGTTTTTATCGGTGGTGGAGCGCAGCGCGCCGCTCTCGAGGCCGAGGCGAGCCGGCACCAACTCAACAACGTTCAGTTCCGCCCGCCGCAACCGCGCGCCCACCTCGCCCGCTCGCTCGCGCTCGGCGACGTGCATCTCGTCACGTTACGCCCTGGATGCGAACACTCCGTCTTCCCCAGCAAACTCTACGGCATTGCCGCCGTGGGCCGCCCCGCAATCGTGATCGCACCGCTCGCGTGCGAACTCTCCCGGATCGTCGTGCAGCACCGGTTTGGCCGTGCCTTCGACCGCACCGCCATCCCCGCGCTCGCCGCGGAACTCCGCACGCTCGCCGGTGATCCTGCGGAATGCGCCCGGCTGGGCGCAGCGGCGGCGGAGTTCGCCCGCTCCGTCGGTGACGCCGCTTCCGCTCTTGCGCGCTGGCCGACACCACTCGGCCGCGCACAGGCTTGCTGAACGCCTGCGCCCAATCTTTGCTCACGCTGCCGAAATGAAAACTCCCCGCGCCGTCGCCCTCCTCTTGCTGGCGCTCGACGTGTTTGCGACCGTCGTCGTCTTCAACGCCATCGGTCACTTCCGCGGCGTCGGCTTCGCGGACCACTTCAACGTTGATGTCCTGCGGTGGCCGCTCGCGCTGATCGTCTTTTCGATCTATCTCATCGACGGCTACAAGCTGCGCACCGACATGCTAAGTGTCGATTACACGAGCCAGCACACCATCGCGCTGCTCGGTGCGCTCACGGCCACGTTGCTCTTCACCTTCGCGTTCAACCCCGCCGGCTACGAACTCCAAGCCAGCCGCGTGGTGATTGCGCTTAGTTTTCTCGCCCTCATTCCACTTACGCTCGGCTACCGCCGGCTTGTCTACCCGCTCATGCTCGGCGCCCGACGCGAGCGCGCCCTGGTTTTTCTTGGTGATCGGGCGAGCTGCCTCGCCTTTCGCGACGAATGTCGGAAGATGCAGCTAACCCAACCTGTCGTATTCACCGTCGTCACGGAAAGCTCCGCGACGCCGTTCTCCGGCGACGACCCTCTGATACTCCGTCCGTTCCCCGCGGTGCTCGCGGAAATCCAATCGGGCGCCCTCGCCGTCGAGGCGATCATTCTCCGCGAATCCGCCCGTGAACTCAGCTCAGATATCTCGGGCCAGCTCGTCCAACTCTACTTTGGCGGCGTGCCGACCTACACGCTTGAGCTCTTCCACCAAGTTTACTGGCAAAAAATTCCCCTCTACCGGCTCAATCAAACTTGGCTTTTTCAGGAAGGCTTTCAGATAGCCCGCGAGCCTGTCTTCGAGCGCCTTAAACGCGCCAGCGACATCGGCCTCGCGACGATCGGTCTGCTGCTCGCCTCGCCGCTGATTCTTGCCGGTGCGCTCGCGGTGTGGCTCGACGACCGTGGCCCAGTTTTTTTCTTTCAAAAGCGGATTGGTAAAAACCACCGGCCGTTCTGGCTCGTGAAATTGCGCACCATGCGCGTCGACCCGGCTGACGGCGATCTCTACACGCAGCCCGGCGATCCGCGCATCACGCGCGTGGGAAAATTTCTCCGCACCAGTCGCCTCGACGAACTCCCGCAACTCTGGAACGTTCTCCGCGGCGACATGAGCCTGATCGGCCCGCGCGCCGAATGGGACCGACTCGTCGAAAACTATGAGCGCGAGATCCATTGCTACCACTTCCGCCACCTCGTCAAACCGGGCATCACCGGCTGGGCGCAGGTCAACTACCCCTACGGCGCCAGCATGGAAGACACCCTCCGCAAACTCGAATACGACCTCTACTACATCCGTCATTTCTCCTTCATGCTCGACGCCTCTATCGTCCTGAAAACGATCCATATCATGCTGTTTGGCAAGGGCCGCTGAACGCGCAATGGACACCCGATATTCAGAAAAGGCAGTGACGCTGGCGAAGGCCCTCGCACGCTCGCCCCGCGATCTTCCCGGCTATCTCACCCATCTTCCACTATGGGGAAAACGGCCGGTCGACGTGCGGCTCCCGTGGTTTTCAGCCGGTGCCATTCGGTTCCTGGACGAAAACATTGTTTCAACGGATCGGGTCTTTGAATTCGGCAGCGGCGGTTCGACATTTTTTTTCGCAGAGCGCAGCGCCTCCGTGCTCTCCGTCGAAAACGATCCGGCATGGCACGCTTTGGTTGTCGAACGCCTCCGCAAGCGCGGACTCGCCAATGCGTCCTGCGAGTTGCATCCACTCGCCGATGATTCGCTCGCGAGCTTTCAGCACAGCGCCTTCAGCCAGCGTATCTCTTCCGGGACCTGGAATATCGTCATCGTCGACTGCCACCTCGGATTCGATGCGGCCCGCTATGGCGTCATTCGTCCCGCCGCTTTTGCGATCGCGCGCGAAAGGGTTGCACCCGGCGGTTTCATCGTGCTCGACGATTCGTGGATGTTTCCGGAACTGCTCCAACCTGCCGACGGCTGGGAGGTCAAAAACTTCATCGGCGTGGGTCCTTGTCGCTATGGCGTCACTTCGACCGCGATCGTTCGCCGTCTCCCCAAGCCCTGACTCTGCGGCTTGCCCGAAGCTTCACTTCACAGGTTTCAGCGGCGCCCAACCCCAAATTTCGTGAAATCCTACGACTTTCTGATCCTCGGCGGTGGTAGCGCCGGCTTCAACGCCGCCCGCGCCGCCGTCTCCCTCGGTCTCCGCACCGCCATCGTCGATGGCGCGCGCGACCTCGGCGGCCTTTGCATCCTGCGCGGCTGCATGCCGTCGAAGACGCTGCTCTATATGGCCGACGTTCTGCACCTCGCGCAAAAGGGTAAAACATTCGGACTGAAAATTCCGTCCGCTCGCGCTGACATGAAAGCCATTCACGCACGGAAGAAAAAGATCATCGCCGATTTCGCCGGTTACCGGCAACACGCCCTCACCAACGGAAAATACGATCTCATCCGCGCCCACGCCCGCTTCCTCGATCCGCACACCGTCGAACTCTCCAACGGGAAAAAAGTCGCAGCAAAACACATACTCATCGGCACCGGATCGAAGGTCAGCGTCCCGCCCGTCCCTGGCCTCGATGCCGCAAAATTCTGGACCAGCGATGACGTGCTCGAACTCGATTTCATCCCGCAGAGCGTAATCGTCCTCGGTGGCGGTATCGTCGCGTGCGAACTGGCCCAGTTTCTCCATCGCATCGGCGCACGCGTCACCCTCGTCCAGCGCAGCCCCAACATTCTCCGCGACCACTCCGCGGACGCCTCGTGTGAGGTCCAAAAGGCGTTCGTCGACGAAGGGATCGAACTCTTCGCCGGCACCCAAATCCAATCGATCGCGCAGGATCAACGCGGCACCGCGATCACGTTCCTGCACGACGGGAAAAAGGTCACACGCCGCGCCGCTCACCTCTTCAACGCCCTCGGGCGCGAGCCCAACACCGCCGGACTCAACCTCACAGCCGCCGGTGTTCGCGCGCGCGCCAACGGCCAAATCATCATCGATAAATTTCAACGCACCAGCGCGTCGCACATTTACGCCGCCGGCGACTGTTCCGGCCCCGCTGAAATCGTTCACATTGCTATTCAGCAAGGCGAACTCGCCGCGCGTCACGCCGCCGGGGTGAAAAGGCTGAAACCGATCGACTGGTCGCTCCTGCTCAACGTTGTCTTCACCGACCCACAGCTCGCCACGATCGGTTTACTCGAGCGCGACCTCGACGAACGCGACAGGCCTTACCTCTGCGCCAGCTATCCCTTCAACGATCACGGCAAGTCGATCCTGATGGACGCCACCTACGGCTACGTGAAGGTCATCGCCGACCCGAAGCGCGGCCGCATCCTCGGTGCCGAAATCGTCGGGAAGGACGCCGGTGAACTCATCCACGCCTTTAGCGGCCCCCTTGCTATGCGCGCCACCGTCTTCGATCTGCTCCGCGCGCCCTGGTATCACCCGACGCTCGCCGAGATCATCACCTATCCGCTGGAAGAGATCGCGGAGAAAATCAAAGGCTGAACGCGTTCAGCCTCGCGCGATCGCGAGCAAGTCCGGCAGATTAACGCGCTGCTCGTAGAGCGCCTTGCCGACGATCACCCCGTCCAAGTTGGCGTAACGCCGCGCGAGCTCTGCGAGCTTCAAAACGTCTTCGCGCCGGCTCACCCCGCCGCTCGCGATCACTCGATATTTCCCCGCCCGAAGCATCGCCTCCTGCGCCTGAAAGTTCGGGCCCGTCATCATCCCGTCTGTTCCAATATCGGTGTGAATGATCGTGCTCACGCCGAGTACTTCCATCCGCCGCGCCGCCTCCAGCGCGCTCATCCCGGAACTCTCGACCCAGCCCTTGACCGCGACGGTTCCGTTCTTCGCATCGAGTCCGACCGCGATCTTCTCGCCGAACGCCTGCACCATTTCGCCAACGAAATGATCACTGTCCACCGCCCGCGTGCCAATCACCGCGCGGCTCACGCCAAAGCCAAACGCCCGTTCGATTGCCACTCGCGAACGCAATCCGCCGCCGAGTTGCACCTTCATCCCGAGCGCCGCGATCGCCTGCACCGCCGCAAGATTCGTCGGCTCACCCGTAAACGCCCCGTCGAGATCCACGACGTGAATCCACTCGCTGCCCGCCGCTTGAAACTGCCGCGCGACGTCTGCCGGATTTTCGGCGTAGATCGTTTCGGCGTCCGCACGCCCCTGAGTAAGCCTCACACAACGGCCGCCTTTGATATCGATGGCAGGATAGATTTTCACGAGTAGCGAGAGGCGAAGGGCAAAGCCGTGGAGGCGCAAAGAAATTTTTTCTTCGCGCCTTTGCGATGCGCCGCTTCAGTCTTTTTTCATGTCCGCCTATCACGTTCCCGTTTTCCTCGCAGAACTCCTTCACGCTCGCTCGCCCTCCGGCTACGAAGGCGAAGCCCAGGCCGTCTTTGATCGGCACGTGAAACCAGCTGCCGATGCCTATACCGGCGACGCCCTTGGCAACCGCCTCGCCACGCTCAACCCCGCCGGCGATCCCGTGCTCATGCTCGCCGGCCACATGGACGAACTCGGCCTCATCATCACCTACGTCAACAAGGATGGCTTCATCTACTTCGACACGATTGGCGGCCACGATCTGAGCGTCATCTCCGGCCGTCGCGTGATTATTCAGACAGCGAACGGCCTCGTCAAAGGCGTCACCGGCAAACGGGCCATCCACCTCATGGACGACGAGGACCGGAAGAAAGTCCCGAAGAAGCACGAAATTTGGATCGATATCGGCGTGAACAGCAAGGCGGAGGCCCTCCAACGCGTGAGCATCGGCGATGTCGCCACCTACGATCACGAGTTCGAACTTTTCTCCGGCTCGATCGGCACCGCGCGCGCGTTCGACAACAAGGTCGGAGCCTACGTCGTCGGCGAAACGCTGATCCGCCTCGCCAAGGAGAAGAAGAAGCTCGCCGCGAAGGTGGTCAGCGTCGCCACGTCACAGGAGGAAATTGGCGTGCGCGGCGCGACCACGTCCACCTATGCCGTGAATCCGCACATCGCCCTCGCGGTCGATGTCGGCCACGCGACCGATCACCCGGACTGCGATAACCGGAAGTTCGGCGAAACGAAGCTCGGCGGCGGCCCAATCCTGTGCCGCGGCGCGAACATTAACCCAAAGGTTTTCGATCGCCTCGTCCGCGCGGCGAAGAAACTAAAAATTCCCTATCAGATCGAAGCCGATCCTCGCCCAACTGGCACGGACGCGCGCGCTATTCAGATGGGCCGCGGTGGCGTCGCCACCGGCCTCGTTTCCATTCCACTCCGCTACATGCACACGCCAAGTGAAGTCGTCGATCTGGAGGACGTGGAGCGTTGCGTGAAACTATTCGTCGAGTTTGCGAAGGGGTTGGAAAAAGGCGACTATGCGCACTGGTGACTTCAAACCTTTGCCGAATCGGCCAGCGCGAGTTCGCGACAGGTCTTCAGGTCGAGTTTACCCGTGCCAAGGACCGGAATCTTTTCCACGCGGCGGACGATCTTGGGAACCCACAGACCGGGCACACCCAAGCCGAGCAGCTTTTCGCGCACTTGGTCGGCGGTCATCTCGATCGACGTGAGCAGGACGAGCGCCTCGCCCTTGCTCGCGTCCGGCACGCCGACCACGATCACCACATAGCCGGCCGATTGATCGAGATCGAAAAGCTCGATGAGCTTCTGCTCGATTGTGCCGTGCGGCACCATTTCGCCGCCGATTTTAGAAAACCGCGAGAGGCGGCCCTCAATGAAGAGAAAGCCGTCGTCATCAAACCGTCCGAGGTCGCCTGTCACGAACCAACCCTCGCGAAACGCTCCGCGCGTTTTTTCCTCATCGTTAAGGTAGCCGGCGAACACATTGGCACCGCGGAATAGCACGATACCGGTCGACGTTAGCGGCAGGTCCTGCCCAGTTTCCGGATCGACGATCCGCGCGGTCATGCCAGGCATGAGCCGGCCGACCGACCCAAGCTTTTTGCCGAGTTGAAACTCTCCCGTGCTGGTGACGATCGGCGGGTTGGGTTGGTTGATGTTGGTCGCGGGCGTAGTCTCGGTGAGGCCATATCCCTGATGAATTTCGATGTGAAAATTCTCGAGAAAAGCGTTGAACAACTCGTCGGGCAGCTTCTCCGCTCCCGTCACGATCAGGTCCAGCGTGCGTAGCTCGCCCGGTCGTGCTTTCTTCAAGATTGGCCGGATGAACGTCGGCGCGCCGAGAAACACCGTCGCCCGCTCATCGCGGATCGCTTCGATGATTTTGCGCGTGTCGAGCGGGCTCGGCACCGTCACCACATGACAGCCGCGCAACATCG
The DNA here is from genome assembly GCA_903896015.1 of uncultured Opitutia bacterium. Taxonomy (GTDB): domain Bacteria; phylum Verrucomicrobiota; class Verrucomicrobiia; order Opitutales; family Opitutaceae; genus CAITWF01. The sequence continues at coordinate 44,953 of CAITWF010000033.1, forward strand.
GATACCAGAGCGTGACGGTAAACCCAAAGCTGTGAAAAACCGGCAAGCAGCCGAGCAGTGAACAAGTTTCCGGCAAAATCGAGAGCGAGGAGATCTGCGCACAGTTCGCGAGTAGGTTGCGATGAGAGAGGACAACGCCCTTGGGCTCGCCAGAGCTTCCACTTGTGAACAACAATCCCGCCTCCGCGCGGTCGCCGAGCCGTGGCAGGCCAAGCAGCGATGCGCACCACTGATTCGGCAGCAGCCACGCGGCGATCAGCCACGGCAGCATTCCACGCTTGCCTCCCGCCGCTGCCATTTCGGCGCGCAAATCCACCGTGCGCGCCGGCCACGGAAAATTAGGGAGCTTTGATTTCAGCGCGTCGGCCGAAATCACAGTCGCAATTCCGCCGAGCTTTAGGCTCGTCTCGATTGCGTCTCGGCTCGCTGTAAAATTGAGATTCACGGGCGTCTTCCCCGCGCACATCACGGCGAGATTCGCAATGAAGGCCCCTGCGCCCGGCGGCAGCACGATACCCACCCGCGCCTCCGGCACCGTCGCGCGCAGCTGTCGCGAAAGCGCCGCCGCCGCCGCGTAAAGTTGCCCACACGCCAGCTGGCTTCGCCCCCCGGTCAAATCGACCACCGCACAGCGCCGCGGATGCCGCGTGAGCATCCGGACGCATTCGCGCCCAAGATGGCGCTTCAGCCGCGGTCGTTCCTCGAAGGCCACACAGCCAAGATCGAGCAGCTCGCGGCGCGCCCATGCCGTGCTCACCTCGGATGCGGGCGCAGGCCGGCCGAACGCGATAAACACATCCGTAGGCATCAGTCGCGGCGATTTCCATAGATACTTGTTGCCTGCGAATGAAAAAACCGAGCCCCACAATCCGTCGTGAGCCGCCGCCACGACGGGCACGCCACCTTGCCGGGCCATAAGCTCAAAGCCTTTCTTGACCTCCATCAACTGTCCCGTGCGCGAGATGTGCCCCTCGGGAAACACGCACACAACTTCGCCCGCCTTCAGCGCCCGGGCCGCGATGCGGATCGCTTCAAGCGGCTGCGCCGACGAAATCGGAATCACGCCCGCGAGGTCGAAGCACCAGTTAAAAAACCAGCTGCGTTGCAGGCCACGGTAACCGAGGAACCGCACGGGGCGCGGGCATACGACCTGGAGTACGCAGACGTCCACATAGGAAATATGATTCGAGATGAGGAGGACGCCGCCCGTCGCCGGAAAATGCTCCAGCCCGCTCGACCGGACGCGATAGAGCAGCCGCACAATCGTTCGGGCGATGACTTCGAGAAAATACGGCAGATGCGAGCGCCGTCGAAAAAGGGGTTGGGGCATGGACGCAGTGCAGTTTATGCGGGGGCGACCGTGCGGAATTCAAAACTTTTCTCGCGGGGCACCGCAAAAACCGAATTCCTCGCGAGCGCCTCGAAACCGCGAAAGTCATCCGCCCGGCACCGCGAACACGCACTAACCTATCGCTCTGGCCAAGAAACCTCGCAGCCGTCGGCGACCCGTCACTTGCCGAAAAGTTTATTCAGCAAGTCGGACGCCTTGTCGGAGGCGCCGCTTTTTTCAAGCGCGAGCGTCGCAAGCGCCTTGTTCAATTCACTGGTGTCCGGCTTGCCGAGCGTGCCGCCAACCTTCAGCGGAAGCGTGCACGCCAAATAACCCAGCTCGTCTGCCTGCGCTTCCAGCGCGCCCAAATACTTGAACAAATCTCCCGTGTGGCCCCGCGCCCGGAGCTTGAACTCCAGCGCCACCGCCTCATCGAACATCGGCGATTTCTCGCGATGCGTCGTACGACCCTGCCCCGCGATTCGCATCTCCGGCGCGATGAGTGTGAAGTCCTTGATCACGGTGTTCAGCGAGGCGTCCCGCGTCAGCACGATGTTGAGTTGGTCGTATTGGATGGGTGAAAAAAGTTTGGCGATCTCCGCCACGGCCTGGGCCTTGTTCGCGATGTCCGCGTATTCCTTCTTGCCGGTGAGCGCGCCGACCACGCTGCTGCCCGTCGCAATAAGATTAGCCAGCCGCCCGCCTTTCTCAGCCAGGCTGGAAACAGTCACTGGAAGACCGCGATACAAGCCGCCCTTGCTGGAGAGCTGAAAATCTCCGTGCGTCGCCGTCGCGAAATCCCCGAGGTGCGCCGCCGAGCCGGTGAGTTTGCTGGTAACGTTAAACTTTCCTTCGACGGTCGCTGGGTCACCGGGATTGATTGCTTTGAAAAGCGGCGCCGGATCGAAATCGGCGACAACCAGATCGGCGTCGAGGCTGTACGGAACCGCGTCCTTCGCGCTGAACATGACCGCACCGGAAATTTTTGCGTCACTGCCGTCGCCGAGCCCGGCACGCAACCCGTCGAACTTCACCGCGCCCGCGTCGATCCGCAGCGTACCCGTGACATCCGTTGCCTGAAAGGTGCCGGAGTAGACCACCTCCTTCAGCGCGAGCGAAACCTGCCCGTTGACGCCCGCCCACGGCGGCGCGGATTCGCGCGCCACGACTACCGCCGGAGCACCACCAGACGCGGTCGCGGGCGGTGGTGCCAATGGCGCCCCGAGTATTTGCAAATCCTCGACGAAGAGCTTCGTGCTCGCCACGCGCGCCGCCACCGTGAGCCCTGCCGCGCCCGGCGTGAGCGTGCCCGCGAGAGAAAGGTCGGATTTGCGCCCGTCGCGCTCGACCTGCAACGGAGCGTTGAACGTGATCGATCCGCCTGGCGCGACATCGGCGCGCACCTCGGCCGTGATCGTGGGCAACTTTTCGGCGGTGAGTTTCGGATCGGCTTCGAGATTCGTGATCGCGAGCTTCGCCTGGACCGCCTGCGTCGCGCCCAGGGTGGCAAGAAACTCGCCCGCGAGATCGCCGCGCGTCAACTGGAGCGCGCTGCCCACCGCGGGCTGTGCTAGCAACCCCGGAAGCGACGCGGAAATTTTTCCCGCAACCTTGATCGGTTGATCGACGCCAGCGAGCTGCCCGGCCTTCGCCTCTATCGTCAGCAGGGTCGCAGCTCCGCTCTTGAGTGTCAGCGGTGCCGCCGACACTTGCCAGCCGTGTGGCGTGTAGTCGACGGAGGGATTGAGCCCGAGATCAATGGCCCGGAGAAGCGGCTTGCCAGCTTGCGCGACGGACACGCCCGTCGCCGTGAGTGGCGCTTTCGGCCGTAGCGAAAAGCCATCGTTGCTCGCCGTCGCAGTGAACTCGCCCCGCAAATCACCACCCGCAATCGTCAGTCCCTGCGCAAAGGGTTGCATCCAGGCCAGCGGCAATCCCTGCACCACCACTGAAAATAAATCGCGCGCCGGATCGGCGGCAGCGAGGCCGTGCGTCACACGGTTGAACGTGAGCGTTTGCAGCGCATCGATTCTCGCGACGGGTTGCGCGCCGCTGAGCGTCGCCACGAAACGATCAACGCGCGTCGTCTCGCTTTTTTGCGTGAGATCAAATTCGGCGACGACGTGAAGCGCGCCCAGCGCCGTGAGCGCCGGAACATTTCCCACGCCGGGAAGCGGCGCAGTCCCGAGATTCTCGCAGGACGCGTTGAATTTTCCGCTCGCGTGAACCTCTGTGGAAATTCCATCGAAATCGAACTGCCCCTCGCTGTTCGCCACAAAATGGGGTACGGCCCGCCCCAGGAGAAATGGGGCCACATCCGCGTCCCGCGCATCGACTTTCCAGACGCCCGCAAGTTTACGCGCACCTGACGGCAAGCTCGCGTTGACGTTGACCAGTTGCTTGTCGGCGGTGGCAAGCGTGAGCGCATAGGTCTCGCCTGCGGCGGCTCGCACGGCTGAGACGTCAGCGGAAAGCTTCAAGCCTCGCGGAAATTGAGGGCCGGACGCGGTGGCTTCGGCCTTCACGCCAAGCCGCGTAAACGTCCGCGGAGTGTCCATCGTCGCGGTCACCATCGCCCGCGTGTCGACGGTGGAGACGGTCGTGGACGTCAGCGCCGCGGTCGCGGAAAATTCAAACTGTGCATCGCGCCCGGCGCCAAGTCCGCCGCCCGATAATGTAAGCCGCGCGTGTCCATGCGCTGCCGGCAAGATCACCTCGCCCGCGAGATCGGCCCCGTCGACCGCGAGATCGATCGGCAGGGCGAGTTGGGCGAAGATGCCTTGAAAAATTGGCGCGATGGGCTCGGCGGCGCGCGCGGAAGACAGGAGGGAAAACTCGCGGTCGCCGCCACGGCGCGCGGGTGACGACCGTCCCTTCGTCGCATCGAAAGAAAGCGGGATTGCCTCGGCCAGTTTCGGCGCCTTCGTGAGATCGAGCGTCCAGCCCTTCGCGACAAGGCGCGTGATCGCGATTTTGTTTTTCAGTCCGGCTGAGATCAACGGCAGCTCGACTTCGAGCGTCGGGATCGTGAGCACGGCGCCGTGCGACTCGACACGGAGATTCTTGACCTCCACACGACCGGGACCCGCCGAGACCGACGCGAGCGTGACGCCGAGCGCGGGCCGCCCCGCGAGCACGCGACGGACGGCCCAGGTTTGGAAGCTTGCATTGAGCGCCAAGACCGCGCCGAGCGCGATCACAGCGGCGAGGGCCGCGATGACGATTATGAAAAGCCGGACAGGTTTCATGCGTGAACCGATCAATGACACCCCGGCGCGCCGTCAGTTGCGAGCCGGAGGTGCGGAAAAATTTTGAACGCGCGCCGCGCGAAACCGTCGGCGCGCGCCTGCGTCACTTCGTGACAAATTCGTCGGCCTGCCCCATCGCCTTGCGCAAGCTCGCGACCGCAACGGTGTAATTATAGTAAGCCTGAATCTGGTTCGTGCGTGCCGTAGTCAGATCGGTTTGCGCCTGGAGCAGATCGAGTTGGGTGGCGGTGCCGGCGTTGTAGCGGGCGTTGGCGAGACGAACGGCCTCCTCGGCCTGTTCGACGACCTTTTTCGAGGCATCCGCCAGTTCAGTCGCCTGCTGCCAATTCGAGAATGCGCGGCGCACCTCGACCTCGGCAGACAACTGCGCCTCGGTGAAGGTCAGCTTGGTTTGCTCGAGCGCAGAACGGGCCTGCACCACACGGCCGGCAGTCGCACGGCCGTCGAAAATGTTCCACTGCGACTGCAAGCCCACGAGCCAGCCGTGGTTGGAGTCACCAAAATCGTTCGTGAAACCCTTGCGCAGCTGCCAGCCGCCAACTGCAGAGACCGAGGGATAATAGTTCGCCTTGGCGGCGGTGATCGACTCCTCGCGGGAGGCCGCGAGCTTGGCGAGCCGCTGCAGGTCGGGACGATTGGCGTGCGCCGCATCAAACGCCGCCTGCAAATCAAACGTCGCGGGCGTGTAGTCGAGCGTGCCGATAAAGGTCGGAATTTTCCGAATCGCCTCGTCGCGGTTGGTAGTGAATCCGAGGGCCTGCCGGAGCGCCTCGATCGCGAGGCGGTAGTCGTTCTTCGCCGTGATGAGCGGCACCTTGGCGTTGGCCACGGAGACCTCGGCGCGGAGTTTTTCGAAACTCGAGACCGTGCCTGCATCGAAGCGATCGGTGGTCGTCTTTAGCTGCGACTGCAGCAGTTCAAGGTTCTTTTCCTGCACCGTGATTTTTTCCCGGGCGAGGATTACGTTGTAGAACGACGTCCGCACCTGCAGCAGCGCATCGTTGATCGCCGACTGGAGATCGAGCACTGCGGCTTCGCGCGCCAGTTGCGAACTCTTGATCGTTGAGCGCACGCCGCCGCCGGCAAACAGCACCTGCGAGGCGGTGAGGTTGATCGTCCAGTAACGGTCGCTTGGCGGGGACTGCAGCGTGATGGGCGTCTGGTTGTTCTGATAGGAGCCGGTCGCTGCGACGTTGGGAATTTGGCGCGCAGAGACTTCGATCACGACGCCCTCCTGCTGCTTGATGCGCTCGCGCGCCTGCCGGATGGAGAAGTTGTTCTCAAGCGCGAAGCCAATCGCGGTCTTGAGATCGAGCTGATCGGGCACCGGCTGCTGCGGCATGGGCTGCGCAGAGAGGGACGCGGCGGCCAGCGCGAGCGCGGCGACGGGGGAGAGGTGGTGGCGGGCGATTTTCATGGTTACTTGGCGAGGACGGGCGTGGCGGAGAGCTCGGCAGAGCCGGCGGCCGCTCGTTCACGATCGTGAGTGTGGTCTTTGGCGATGAGAATGTAGAGCGAAGGCAGCACGAAGAGCGTGAAGATAGTGCCGATGGTCATGCCGCCGACAAGCACAAGGCCGATGGAATTACGGGCGGCCGCGCCTGCGCCCGTGACGAGCGTCAGCGGAAAGTGACCCGCGATCGTGGCGACCGAGGTCATCAGCACGGGACGGAGGCGCGTCATGGATGCGAGCCGCACGGCGTCGAGCTTGGCATGGCCCTCCTCCTGGAGTTTGTTGGCAAACTCCACGATCAGGA
>CAITWF010000034.1 GCA_903896015.1 uncultured Opitutia bacterium
CGGGCGGCCTTCCGTGATCCAGCACGCGGGTTCCAACGCCACACGCACTTCACCCGACTGACGCAAACGTTGCGCCAAAGGTTCAATCTCGGCGGGAATGTCGGCGGGAGTTCACGCAGTCGTAACCTCTGCACGACTCATTTCCATTTCCACGGGGACGTTGCATAAGTGTGGCCCAATCGACGCGCGATCGGCGCAAAAGCGGGCCACACTCTTTGTTCGCCGTCATGCCGAACCCTCGTGCTCTACTCCCCTTGCGACTACGCGCCTGTGTCCACTCCGCGATGCGGGACGCGAGTGAAAAAAACTTTGGGAGCACCGCGTCATGATGACCCGTGACGAGCAGGCCCGCTTGCTTTTCACCCTGCTGGACGCCGCGGAAGGTGAATCGCGCTTCCGCGATCCTGCGATCGCGGAACGGTGGTTATCGCTGAAGGCACGCTTCGACAACGCCCGCAGCGAGAACTCCCATAGCGCACTGGTCGAGTTGTTCGAGGAACTCGATCGCACAGGGGCTATCACCGGCACATGGATCCAAGCGCGCTGGTTTGCCGCCAAGGCGCGCGGCGAAAATTCCACCCGACGAAAAGAACACCAGACTCTCGCCGGGCGCCCGTCCGACCGCGCAGTCAATTGACCGCAATGTAACCCACCCACTCGACGAGCGGGCCGATTTGAAAATTTCCACATGCAAGCCAAATCACCCGAGTCACTCGCGCCTCACTGCGGTACAATGTCACTAGCTGATGGCAGTCGGCCTTCGCCGGCGATTCTTGAGGCCGAGGCAATCTCGCTAAGTGCATTGGTGCATCACAGCTTCTCTGTCGACTACACGGCGTCACTCGAAAATGTGCAGCGCATCTTCGCCGAGCGCGGCGTGGATTTTCTCCCGATTGAGCGCGAGGGCCGCGTAAGCGGCCTATGCTCACGACTGCGGCTCGGCAATCTTCTCGGCACGCGCTTCGGCTTTGCCCTTCATGGTCGCAGTCCGGCTCACGTCGCGCAGGTCGACCATCCACTTGTGTTTGCCGAATCTACCCCCGTGCGCGAAGTGCTCGATCGATCGCTCGCTCGTCGCGGCGACGAATTTCACGAGGACGTCGCGCTCGTCGGCCGTGACCAAACGCTGATCGGCCTGATTCCGATCGACGCGCTGGCACGATTGCAGACTCGGTTAGTCGCTGAACAGGTCGGCAAGTTGCACCGCCAACATCTGGAACTTTTCCAGACGGGCCATGCGTTGCGCCAGTCGCAAGGCCTTTACCTAGGGCTGTTCGAGGGTCACACGCTCGGCGTGGCGCTGCTCGGGGTCGACGGCGGCGTGACTGGCCACAACCGGCGTCTCGCCGAACTGCTAAACCTTGGCCCCGATCCCATCGCGTTGGAATCGCTGACCGGCTGGGTGATCGACACCGAACGTTCGGCCTTTCTGATGATGCTCGCGGCGCAAGCTCGCCACGCGGCGCCGTCGGGCACCAAGGAATTCACCCTGACGATTCCAGGGCGCGGACAACGATTGTTTCGTTGCTCGACGGGCTGGATCCGGGAGACGAGCCAGATTTGCGCGTGCTTCGATGACATCACGGAGCAACGCGCGCTTGAGCGCCAACTCGGCCGCCAAGAAAAGCAGACTCTCCTCGACACCCTCGTCGGCGGCATCGCGCACGAACTGAACAATAAGCTCACGCCAGTACAGGGCTTTTCGCAACTCATCGAGCATCACACGGACGATCAAACCCGCCTCTATGCCGAGTTGATAACGAAGAGCGTCAAAGAGGCCGCACACATTATCCAGCAGCTCCTGCAGCTTTCCCGGCCGGGACTCACTCACACGCAGACGGTCGATCTCCGCGTCGTCAGCGATGAGGCTCTAACCATGCTGCGGTTTCAAATCCGCGCTACGCGATGCGAAGTGCGGACAATCCTGCCGCCCAGCGCCGTCTGGATTCGCACCGATCCGGCGCAGCTGAAGCAAGTCGTCCTAAACCTCGTCCTTAACGCACTTCAAGCGTGCGAAGGCCGCGATCGGCCCGAGGTCACGATCGAAGTGAAGGAGCAAAATCTCCGTGCCCAGCTAATCGTTGCGGACAATGGCGTCGGCATACCGCCCGAAAATCTCGGCCGCATCTTCGATCCGTTTTTCACCACGAAGGGCCCGGAGCGCGGCACCGGCCTCGGATTGAGCGTCTGCTACAGTCTCGTACGCCAATATGGCGGCGAAATCAACGTCGACAGTCAGCCCGACCAAGGCGCACGATTTTTAGTCTCACTCCCGATCGAAAATACGCTACCGCTTGCGCTCGATCTCGGGCCGCATAGCCCTTTGCTGCCGGCGGTGCGTGCTTCCGCGATAGGTGCTCGGGTACTCGTAGTGGAGGATGAGGTCGTTATCGCTCGGTTGATCCACGAAATTTTTCACATGCACTTTGGCTGCGAGGTCGATCTGGTGAGCAACGGCCTCGCGGCTTTCGAGAAACTCGCCAACACCCGCTATGCACTGGTCCTTTCTGACGTGCGCATGGCCGAAATGAACGGCACCGAGCTTTACCTTTGGTTGCGCGAGGCCCAGCCGGCGATGGCACGTCGGTTCGTCTTCGTGACCGGACATGCACAGGAAAGGCATTTCAATGCCGAGATCGAGCAGTGGGGGGTGCCGGTCATCGAGAAGCCTTTCACGATCGCCCAGCTCACCGACGTATGCTCGCCATTTCTGGAGAATCTGGCGAGTGCCTCGGCGTAACGCATTTGTCACTCAAGCGTGACCGAGCCCGGCTTAAGCTTGCACTTCCGCGACCGTAATCGTGAAGGTGCAAAGCGTTCCCCCAGCCGTTCAACCGAACGAACCGCCACCCTCGGCCGTCGACCGTGAACGCGACGACGAGGCCAGTGAAGACCTGTTCGAGGCTCTGATCGCACATCGCCGGGTCTTCCAGCCTTCGACACTGATTGAATCGGTGCTCACTGCGCTTCAGCGGGAGAAGCTCGACTTCGCCGGCGTCGTTGAGGACGGTCGATTGCTCGGCGTAATCGCCCGCCACGGCCTTGAGGAGCAACTTGGCACGCGATTCGGTTTCGCGCTCTTTGCGCGCGCCAGCGTCCGCGAGTTCGTCGCGCCCGCAACCTTGCGCATAGCACACGGTGACGCCGTCAACGCCGTGCTCGCCGCGATGAATGCGCGCACCGGCCACGCATTTGACGACGACGCGCTCTTGGTCGATCGCGCGGGCCGATTCCGCGGCTTCATTCCCGTACAGGCGCTCGTGCGACTCCAGCACCGGCTCTTCCTGCAAGAACTCGACCGGCTCGCAACCGCCACCGCGTCGTTGAACAAACTCAACGCCGAGCTGACCGCCACGCGCGACGCCGCGCTCGATGCGGCGCGGGCGAAGTCGGAGTTCCTCGCCAACATGAGCCACGAAATCCGCACTCCGATGAACGGCGTGATCGGCATGGCGAACCTTCTGCTGCAATCCCCTCTCGGCGCCGAACAGCGTGACCTTGCCCAAACGCTCTGCCAGAGCGGCGAATCCCTCCTAACAATCATCAACGACATCCTCGACTTTTCCAAGATCGAGGCGGGGCGCCTGGTGCTTGAGTGCATCGATTTCACCCTCGCAGAGCAACTCGAGCTCGCTCTTGACCTTCACGCCAGCGCCGCCGAGCGCAAGGGCCTCGAACTCGTAATGGACATCGATTCAGGAGTGCCCGCGCGTGTTTGCGGCGATCCCGTACGTCTGCGGCAGATTGTTCTCAACCTCCTCGGCAACGCGATCAAGTTCACCAGTGCCGGCGAGGTGGTGGTTCGCGTCCATGTCGTCGAACATGCGGCGGACGCCGTCGTGCTGCGTTGCGAAGTGAGCGACAGTGGGATTGGTATCGATGAGGAAGTCCAAGCGAAACTTTTCCAGCCCTTCGTGCAGGCGGACAGCTCGACGACGCGTTGCTACGGCGGCACCGGCCTCGGCCTCGTGATCTGCAAGCGCCTCGCGCACATCATGAGCGGCGAGATCGGCGTGCACAGCGCACCCGGTTCTGGCTCCACCTTTTGGTTTACCACAAGACTCGCGGTCGCCAAAACCCCCGCGCCTGTGCTCGCCCCGCCCAGCGCCGTGTTCGACCACCACCGCGCCCTCATCGTCGATGACAACGCGACCAACCGAAACCTACTCGATCGCTTGTGCACGAACTGGGGCCTGGCGCACGCCATGGCCGATTCGGCTGTGACCGCGCTCGCCCTCTTGCGTGCCGCCGTCGCTGCCGGGGATCCCTTCGGCCTGGTCATTCTCGATCACCACATGCCGAAGGGCGACGGCCTGACGTTGGCCGAAACGATCAAGGAAGATTGCACGCTGCGGCGGCCAACCGTGATTCTCCTGACCTCCCGCAGTGAACGGATGCCCGTCGCTGAACAGGCATGCTACGGTCTCGCGGCGTGCGAACTGAAGCCTCTCCATCCGGAGAAACTTCGCCTCACGCTCGCGCGAATTCTGGTCGCCGCTCCGGCACCCGAGCGGGCCGCCGCGGCCGCGCCGCAGTCAGTTAACCTCTCGCCAGAATCCGCCTCGATCCTCGTGGCCGAGGACAACCCGGTGAACCAAAAGGTGACGATGCTCTTACTGCGCAACCTCGGCTACACCGCCGATCTTGCGGCCAACGGTCAGGAAGCGATTGCCGCCTTGCGCCGGAAAAACTACTCGCTGGTTTTCATGGACGCCCAGATGCCGTTGATGGACGGCCTTGAGGCCACTCGGTTCATCCGCGCTGCCCAGAAAGCCGGTGAACCAGACTTCCCTCGCATCATTCGGATTGTGGCGATGACCGCCAACGCGATGAGCGGTGACCGGGACGCGTGCATCGCCGCGGGCATGGATGACTACCTGGCCAAGCCCGTGCGTCCCGAAGCGCTCCGCGACATGCTCGCGAAATTTCTAAATGGGGACGGCTCCTCGGCTGCGCCCGCAGTGGCGGGAGCCCACCTGTGCGAATTTGAGCCAAAACTGCTGGGCGCAGCCTGAACTTGCCGCGATCGCTTCGCGCAACGAGTTCAGGGCACTTCGTAGACTTCGACGAGGGCAATGCCGGTCGTGCTGTTGCCCCCCGTCACCTGCGAGGTATAGACGCCCGGCGCGAGATTAACGAGCAATGCGGAGTCGGCCGCGGCTGCGCCCAGCGCGAACGCGCCGACAGCGGCACCCGCCGTCGCGATATCTGCGGCGCTCGCAGAGGTGCTCCACGAAGCGTTCGTCGCGATCGTTGCGCCCTTCGCATCAAAAAGTGTGAGGACAGGCTGAGCGAGCGTGCCAGCCACACCAAACTGCGCGAGCGATGGGCCGGACACACGGATAAGCACCTGCTCGGTCGAACCCGGTATGCCGTTCACGACGAATCCGACTACGGCGGAGTTCGCACCGACGCCGACATTGACGCGGCAAGAAAAGTTCACGGCGTGAACGGGTGCCGAGAGCATCGCGCTATTGGTGAGTTGCGGCTGGAAGCCCGGCACGTCTGACGGGTCAACGGCGAAGGCCCAGATGTAACCAGTGTGCTAACTACCAGATCATGGACGTAAGCTAGCGACGAAACTGGGTAACACTTCATTGAAAGAAGGAGTGTTACGATGGAAACGAAAGAGGTAGTGGAAAGCAAGGTGGTCCGCGAACCGCGGACCACTC
>CAITWF010000035.1 GCA_903896015.1 uncultured Opitutia bacterium
GGCTACGCCCCCTCCCTTAAACCCTCCCCATAAATCTTTTTAACTCACCAAACCATCGTACCACCAATCCACTTTTGCTGAACTTGACGGACACAACTGTTTCAAGAAACTCAATTGCGTCCAAGTTGGGTTATCCCGTGACATCGATGGTTGCTCCTTTGCCTTAGGCAGCGCCGTCAAAGCCGCAGCCGCCCAAGCGTCCCTGCTTGAGAAATGTCGGCCGGGAACTCCTGTCGAACTGGTTTTCGCCGGCCGTGACGGAGCCCCTCCGATCTACAACATCATGGCCGGCGGAGGCGAGATCGGCCGCATGTCCAAGGATTTTGGTTGGGCCGTTTGGAACACCCTTAACGACCTCAACGGCAAACCGCGGTCGTTCCCGAAGCGCATACAAAACCTCTGGGTCCGAAACATTACGACCGTGGTTGGCGACTTGTCTGACGAAAGGGTGGACCGCAGCCTCCGCACATCGGGCTTGTGGCTTGGGCTTGAACTGGAAGGATTCCGTGATGTCGCCGTGGAGCAATTGAGGGGCTGCCGGCTGCGACACAGGGCTTTCTGGCCCTCAATTTTATGGTAACGAAACTCTAGCTCGACGACGAAATCGTTGAAGGTGCCTTCGAGAGCGAATACCGGCATATGGCCCGCTGTCCATTTGCTGGTAATCATTCCCGGGCCCGAGTGCGCCCACATCTGCTGCCAGGCTTTCGCCCGCCAGCCGGGCTGCGCCGGCTGATACTCTTTGGTGTAGGTTGCCGGAATTGTGAAAGGTTCCTCCAAAATGAGCCGGCCCTTAACGGCCAGCTGCGACCATCCTTGGGCGCAAGAAAGCACTAGGAATAGTGAGACGATCGAAGCGATGCGGGGGGATTTCATGGATTGGGGAAAGCTAGGACGCAGAACGGGCTGTTTTTGTGGCGCAGGGGGTGGGGTGATCCGTTACCTTCTCAGATGCAACGAGACGGCCGCGGCACAACAGTTCGCGCGTGCGAGTTGAGTGCTTAGCAGCCGATTGACATTATTTCAGGAGATAGGAAATGGGTTCGCGCCTCCCTTGGCCCCGAGAGTAGCGGAGTTGCGGTGTGATGTCTTGTTAGGGCGGGCATTGCTGATTGTGGATTTGGGCACAACCGAGCGTCCGTGATCAAATGGAGGCAACACGATCGCGTGGAGTGCATCGAGGCCGCTGCCAGGAAGACGGCTTTGTTTTCGGTGGCGCTCATTTTTTCGGCGCGGGTTTTTCCTTTATGGCGGCCGCGAATTCCGGCGCGCCGCGAATTTTGTCGAACCACGGATCGAGCGGCACGACTTTGCGCGTGAAGAATCCTGCGGCCGCTTGGTTCGCACATACTTCCTACTCGATGAGTTGTTGAAGCATTGACCAAGACTGAACGCGGGCTACATTACCTTCAAATGAGCACAGTTCAGGAAATCGAGTCTGCCATCGTTCGTCTCGGTCCCGCTGAGCGGGAGGCGATTCGCGACTGGCTGGACGAACTCGTCGAGGAAAACCTTGAGGTTAGTGATGCGTTCAAGGCCAAGGTGGCGCGCGCCCGCGAAGAAATTACTCGCGGCGAGGTTTCGCGTGTTCGTCCTCCAGTTGCCGCGCGCTCGTGAACGCGGCCACGCAGGTTTACTCGCGCGATTTCGACGCGGATTTCCTGAAACTGCCCAGCGACCTGCGGGTACGCATCGAGGCTAAGATTGATGACATGGGCTCGCGCTTGCAGTCCTAGCGTCATACTTTCGACATTGCTCAGTGGGTTGAAAACAAGTGTCGTGCCAACTGGATCCTTCCAAGTCAAAAACTGAAAATCCCTATATTGCCTCGGTTTCTACGAGGCGTGTGTTTTGCGTGCCCAAAAGGAAGGCCAGGGAAACACGGCGGGCAAAAATTCTACATTTTCGCGCGAGCCTGCTGAATGAGCGTGTGTTTAAGCAGCAACAATTTCCATCCTGACCTTGCAACCAAGTGCCATCGCGGTACGCGAGAGCGTGGTGAGTGTAATGGAC
>CAITWF010000036.1 GCA_903896015.1 uncultured Opitutia bacterium
GCTCGTGGAGACACTCAAAGTAGGCCATCTCGGGCTGGTAACCGGCCTCGACGAGCGTCTCGAAGCCCGCCTGCACGAGCGCGCTGGCACCACCGCAAAGGACGGCCTGCTCGCCGAAGAGATCGGTCTCGGTCTCTTCCTTGAACGAGGTCTGGAGCACGCCGGCACGGGTCGAGCCGATGCCCTTGGCCCACGCGAGTGCACGGCTCTTCGCGGCCTTGGAACCACCCGGTGCAACAGCGATCAGCGCCGGCATGCCCTTGCCCTCGGCATAAAGGCGGCGGACCATGTGGCCCGGGCCCTTCGGAGCGACCATGATGCAATCCACACCCTTAGGCAGCTTGATCAGGCCAAAGTGCACCGCGAGACCATGGGAGAAAAGGAGCGTCTTGCCCTTGGTGAGATTGGGCAGAATGTCGTTCTCGTAAACCGAGGCCTGCTTCATGTCGGGCAGGCCGACCATGATGACGTCGGCGCGACGAACCGCCTCAGCGGTGTCGAACACCTCAAAGCCATGCTGCTCGGCAACGGCCTTCGACTTGGACCCCTGATAGAGGCCGATGATGACCTTGCAGCCGCTGTCCTTCAGATTGAGCGCATGGGCGTGGCCCTGCGAACCGTAGCCGAGGACGGCGAGCGTTTTATTTTTAAAGACGCCGAGATCGGCGTCTTTGTCGGTGTAGACTTTGGCGGGCATGATAAATTTTTTGTTCGGAGTTTGGGTTGTGGGTTTGAAAACAGGTCAGCGCTTGAGCGCGAGTCGGCCGGTGCGGGCGAGCTCGAGGATGCCGAACGGCTCGAGCAGGCCGAGCAGCGCGGCGATCTTGTCGTCGGTGCCGGTGAGCTCTATGATGAGGTTGTCGGCCGCGAGATTGACGATCTTCGCGCGGAAGATGTCGGCGATCTGGACGATTTCGGAGCGGGTCTTGGTGTCGGCCTTAACCTTCACGAGCACAAGCTCGCGGGCGACGGCCTGGCCTTCCTTGAAGTCGACGACTTCGACGACGTTGACGAGCTTGCGGAGCTGCTTGACGCACAGGTCGAGCGAAGCCTCGTCGCCCTTGAGGACGGCGGTGATCCGCGAGAGCGACGCGTCGTGCGTGGGCGCGACATTGAGGGAGTCGATGTTGAAACCGCGGCCGGAAAACATCCCGGAAACGCGCGCCAAAACGCCGAACTTGTTCTCAACGAGGACGGAGATCGTGTGTCGCATGAAGGTTTAATTTGAAATGTGATGGTGGACGCTAAGGGACTCGAACCCCTGACCCCCTCGGTGTAAACGAGATGCTCTAACCAACTGAGCTAAGCGTCCGAGCCAGTAGAAGAGCAAAGCGGGCGGGCGACGGTGGTGACAAGGAATTATTCGGGGCTGAAGCGGCGGCGACCATCGCGCACCGTCGCGTCCACCGGAGATGGTCAGGCGCCAATGAGCGCTGCCTTCGACTTGAGCAGCCCTTCGCGCACCATGAGTTCGGCGTTTTGGAGCGCGTTGAGGGCGGCGCCTTTCCAGAGGTTGTCGCCGCTGACCCAGAGCGCGAGGCCGTTGTCGAGGGCGGTGTCGAGACGGATGCGGCCGACGCCACACTTCACCTTGCTGCTGAATTCGAGCGGCGTGGGATAAACCTTGTTCGCCGGATCATCGACCAGCTCCGCGCCTTCAAACGCGGCGATCGCCGCCTGCGCGGCCTCGACCGAGACGGACTTCTCAAACTCGGCATTGATCGCTACCGAGTGCGCCCGCACGACCGGCACGCGGACCGTCGTCGCCGAAACCTTGAGGGCCGGCAGACCCATGATCTTGCGGCTTTCGAGCATCATCTTGGTTTCCTCGCCCGTGTAGCCGTTGGGCCCGAACGAATCGACCTGCGGGATCACGTTGAACGCGATCTGATAAGGATAAACTTTCTTCTCTATCGCCCCGCCCTTTACGTAGGCCTGCACCTGCGCTTCGAGCTCCTCAATCGCATCGACGCCCGTGCCGGAAACCGACTGATACGTCGCCGCGAAATAACGCTTCAGGCCAAAAGCCTTGTGCAGCGGCCACAGCGCCATCAACGCGACGGCCGTCGAGCAGTTCGGATTGGCGATGATCCCCTTGTGATTCCTCAGCTCCTCGGGGTTGATCTCGGGAATCACGAGCGGCACTTCGGGGTCCATGCGAAACGCCGAGCTCTTGTCGATCACCACGCAGCCCGCTTTTACGGCGTCGGGCGCCAGCGCCTTCGTGATGGCGCCCTCGGTCGCGAAGAACGCCACATCGACGCCGGCAAACACCCCAATCTTCGCCTCTTCGACGGTGTATTTCTTCCCCGCACACTCCAAAACCTTGCCCACCGACCGCGCCGAGGCGAACAGCCGCAGCGATGCCATGGGAAAATTTCGCGCGTGCAAAAGCTGCAGCAGCTCTTGACCGGCAGCCCCGGTGGCGCCGACGATACCGACATTGATGGAAGCGTTATTCACGAGTGAGTCTCCTTTGAAACAGGTCACTGAAACCTGCGCCCGCCTCGGCATCAAGCCCGGAGAGCGCCTTTTGCTGGTGCGCATCAGCACAGCGACCCTGCAGTTCTACCGCCGCGGTGTGCTTGCCAAAAGCTACGTCATTTCCACGTCGCGCCGCCCGCCGTCCAACGTGAAGAATTCCCTTGGCACTCCCCGCGGCCTGCACGAGATCGCCGAGCGCGTCGGCGCCGGCCAGCCGCCCGGCATGGTTTTCAAGTCGCGCGTCCCGACCGGCCGCCACTTCAACGAAGTCGCCGACCTCGATCCCGACAAGGCCGCCGACAATTTGATCACCAGCCGCATCTTGTGGTTGCGCGGCCTCGAACCCGGCGTGAACCGCGGCGGCGATGTCGACACCTACGAACGCTACGTCTACATCCACGGCACCAGCCTGGAAGACCGCATCGGCGAGCCGCTCAGCGCGGGCTGCGTGCTGATGCGCAACCTCGACATCGTCGAACTCTATGACGAGGTCCGCGCCGGTGATCTGATTTGGATTGCCGACTGACTGCGCCCGTTGCGCGGTCAGTTCCCCGCCATCGCAATCCGCGCCTCACCGTTGGCGTGAATCACGCGCACACGGTCGCCATCCTGATAGAGTCCACCCTGAACTTCCTGCGTCACGACCACCGTCCGGCCATCATCCATGCGGATGGTAATTTCCTGGGCGCGTTTGCGGGTCGCCGCCTCCTCGACCGCCTGTCCGACAATCGCACCACCCACGGCGCTCGTCGCCGTCGCGAGCGATTTACCGACTCCGTTGCCCACCCCCGAACCCGCCGCGCCTCCGATCAATCCGCCACCATACATGCCGAGTTGGGACTTTTGCCCCTCGATTGTCACGTCGCGCACGCCGATGACCATGCCGGTGTCCACCGTCTGCAGCACGCCTGCCTGCGACGCCTTAATGGTATTGCGCGAGGAGGGAAACGCGCAGCCGACCAAGAAGAAGCCGGACGCCGCTGCGAAATGGAGCAACTGGGATTTCATGATGGTAAAGACGCCTTACGCTGGGACTCCAGTTACCTCGAAAAAGTGCCCCGGCTTCAACGATTTTTTCCGAACAGCAACCGCAGCGAATTCAGGCACACGACCAGCGTGCTCCCCTCGTGCGCGCCAACGCCCAACGCCAGCGGCACACTGCCGCTCGCCGTCGCGATCACCATCACGATCACGACGCCCAGCGAAATCGTCAGGTTCTGCCGGATGATCGACCGCGCGCGCCGGCTCAGCCGCTGCGCCGCCAGAAAATTTTCGATCCGATCGTGCATCAGAATAACTTCGGCCTGCTCCAGCGCGGCGTCGCTGCCGCGGGCGCCCATCGCCACGCTCACGTCAGCCACGGCTAGACACGGCGCATCGTTCACGCCGTCGCCCACCATGGCGACTTTGTGCCCCGCCGCGCGCAGCGCTTGGATCGCCGCCACTTTGTCTTCGGGCGAAAGTCCCGCGCGCACTTCATCGAGACCCAGTTCCTGCGCCACCGCCTCCGCCGCATGGCGCCGATCGCCAGTGAGCATGATCGTTTTCACGCCGAGCGCCTTCAACTGCGCGAGCACGCCGCGCGACTCGGCTCGTATCTGATCCTTCAACAGCACTCGACCGACTACATCGCGGCCAAGCACCCAGACCTCGCTCAACTCCGCCGATGCCGCCGGCAACTTCGCCGCCCACTCCGCCAGTGGTCCGCTTTCGAGCAACTCACGGCGCCCGAGCAACAGCGTCACGCCCTCCACCTTGCCCCGCAGCCCCTGCCCCGTGATCGACTGAAAATCGTCGAGCGCGAGTTCACTCACGCCCTCTGCCTTCGCGTGGCGCACGATCGCGCGCGCGATCGGATGGTGCGACTTCGCCTCGAGCGTGTAGGCCAACTGGAGAATTTCGCGCTCGCGCCCGGTGGGGTAGCTTTCGCAACCGACCACCGCGAGTTCGCCTGTCGTGAGTGTGCCGGTCTTGTCGAGCGCGACCGCATCGATGTCGGCCAGCTTTTCGATCGCCGCCCCACCGCGAAATAGCACGCCGTGCCGCGCGCCCCACGCGATCGCCGCGAGAATCGCCGATGGAATCGACAGCACCAGCGCACACGGACTTGCCACCACCATCATCGTCATCGCGCGATAAAAGGCGGAGCGCACACCCGTCACGTCGTCGTTATGAAACGCGGGCAGGTGAAAACCGAGCCACAGCACGAGGAAAAATAACGTCGCCCCGCCAATCACGGCGTAGGTGTAGCCGGTGCCAAACTTATCCGTGAAGCGTTCGCTCGGCGCCTTGAGTTTCTGGGCGGTCTGGATCAGCCGGATGATTTTCTGCAGCGTGCTCTCGCTCGGCAGCCGCACGACGTCGAAATCGATCGCCCCCCAGAGGTTGAGCGTGCCGCTGAAAACTTGATCACCCATTTGCTTTTCCACGGGCGTCGCCTCGCCCGTCAACGCCGACTCGTCGCTCGCACTCTTGCCGGCCACGACCAGACCATCCGCCGCGAATGCCTCCCCCGGTTTCACCCGCAAGCGCTGGCCGACCTTTAGCGCCTCGATGGCAACGTCGCGTTCCCGACCGTCCGCCTCCACGACGGTCGCGCGCTTGGGCGAGGTCTTCAGCAGCGCACTCACCTCGCGTTGCGTGCGGTCGAGCGCGTATTCCTCCATCGCACCCGACGCGGAAAACAAAAACAGCAACAGCACCGCCTCGCCCCAAGCGCCGATAAACACCGCGCCGACCGCAACCGCGAGCATCAGAAAGTGAATGTCGATTTCGCGCTTCTTGAGATTTTCAAATGTGTCCATCGCCGCATCCCAGCCGCCCGTGATCAACCCCACGCCGAACAACGCGCGCCCCAGCCACGGCAGTCCCGTGGCAACATGCTCCGCAATCGCGCCGCTGATTCCTGCCGTGCCGCACACTGTCGCAAGCACCGCGAGTGTCCGCCATTCCTGATCCTCGCGCGCCGGCTCGGCCGTGATTTCGGGCCACTTCATCTCGCGCCACAGCCACATTTTTTCGGCCGTCACGCATGAGTCGCGGCCAAGCACCGTCGCCTCGCCTTCGTGCCGCAGCGAAAAGCCCACCGGCACCGGCGCGTTCGTCGCCAGCTTCGCCTCAATCGCCGCAATCGTGGCGGCGAGTTTTTCCTGAAACACTTCCACGTCCACGCGCCCGATCGTCGCCACGGAAATCCGCTGCGCCGCCGGATCGATGCGCACGGCGCTCACGCTCGGCTGCTCGCGCAGGAAACGCGCGAGTTCCTCCACCCAACTGGCGTCGATGGTGTTGGTGGTGAGCATGCGGCGAGCCTGCGGCGTCCGCACGGTCCTGCAATTTCATTTGCGCGCACCGTGCCCCGCGCTCTTGGTTCACCGCTCGACCTTCTGCCATGATCGGACTCCGCGACGAAACCGACTCCGCCCCGCCGCCGCCCAGCCGCGCGCCGGAACTCGCCGCGAAAATTTTTGCGGAGAACGGCTGGCTGCGCTCCGCGCTCCGCCTCGATCACCGCCCACAGCAGGAGGAGATGGCGCGCGCGGTCGCCGCCGCGCTCAAGGCTGATGCGCCACTGCTCTTCGAGGCCGGCACCGGCGTCGGCAAATCCCTCGCCTACCTCGTCCCCGGGATCATCCACGCCGTCGACCAGTCGCGCCAATTAATCGTTTCGACCCACACGATCTCGCTGCAGGAGCAGCTCGAAACGAGCGATCTACCGAAATGCCGACATCTATTCCAAGGCGAGCCTGCGCTCGCGCGCTACGCCGGGTTCAAGGCCGCCGTGCTCGTCGGCAAATCGAATTACCTCTGCACCACGCGCCTCGCCCACGCGCTCGCCGATCGCGCGACGCTGTTCGCGGACGCCGATTACGACGAACTCCAGCGCATCGCCGCGTGGGCCGACGCGACGCCGACGGGACTCCGCCACGAGTTGCGACCGCCCCCGCGCGCCGAGGTATGGGACGCCGTTAACGCCGATTCCTCCTCGTGCTCGCGCAAGCATTGTGATTGCGAGAAGTGTTTTTACCAGCGCGCCAAGGCCCGGCTCCGCACCGCGCACGTCATCATTGTGAATCACGCGCTGCTCTTCGCCCTCGTCGGCCGCGGTGGTGCCCACGCGCAGGGGGCCAATCACGATGCACGCGGAGTGCTCTTCCCCGACGATTTTCTCGTGCTCGACGAAGCCCACACCGTTCCGGAAGTCGCGACCGATCACTTCGGACTTTCGCTTTCAAGCTACGGCCTCGATCGCGCGCTCAAGTTTCTATTCAACCCAAGGACAAAACGCGGTCTGTTCCGCAAACTCGGCGGACCCGAGGCGCAGCAACTCATCGTCGACGCGCTCGACGCCTCGAAACTGTTTTTCGATTTTCTCTCGAAGAGCCTGCTCGCGCAGCGAGCAATCGTGCGCGTGCGCGAGGAAGGCGCGGCCGAGTCGACGCTCGACGGCCCGCTCGGCGCGTTGCACCGGCAGCTGGGAAAACTCGGCGACAAACTCGAGGACGGCCGCGAGCGCGACGAAGTGCTCGAGCAGAAGCAGCGCATCAAGGGCCTCCAAGCCGGACTCACCGACTGGCTGACACTCGGCGACAAGGGGCACGTTTACTGGGCCGAGCGCAGCGGCCGCAAACAGACTATCGTCACCCTCCGCAGCGCGCCGATCGACGTGGCCCCGGCGCTCCGCCAGCACCTCTTCGGCTGCGGCACCTCAATCGTCTGCACGAGCGCCACGCTCGCGATGGGCGGGACGATCGAGCGGTTCGCGCAGCGGATCGGCGCGGAAGGCGCGCAGGCGGTCGTCGTAAAATCGCCCTTTGACTTCGAGCGCCACATGCGCGTGTTCGTCGCCCGTGACGTGCCGCTCCCCTCGCCCAACGAGGCGAAACTCGCACTCGACGTGCTTGCCGAATATGTCGGCTTTTGCGTCGAACGGGTCCGCGGTGGCTCCCTCGTGCTGTTCACCAGTTACACCGACATGCGCGCGATCGCGGCGAAACTGGAAGACAAATTCCGAGCCGCCGAGCGGCCGTTTCTCCTCCAGGGCGCCGATCTCTCGCGCACCGAACTCACCCAGCAGATGCGCGCACACGGGAATGCGGTGCTCTTCGGCACCGACAGTTTCTGGACCGGCGTCGACGTGCCCGGCGAGGCGCTAGCGCAAGTGATCATCACGCGCCTGCCGTTCGATCCGCCGACGCATCCGATTACCGAAGCCAAATGCGAGCACATCCGAGACAACGGCGGCAACCCCTTCAACGATCTCACGCTGCCCGACGCGCTAATCAAGTTCCGCCAGGGCGTCGGCCGGCTTATCCGCACCGCGACCGATCGCGGCAGCGTGACGATTTTGGATTCGCGCGTGCTCGCGAAAAATTACGGGCGGCTTTTTCTCGGCTGCCTGCCGCAGACGGAGTTTACGGTGCTGACGCGGGAAACGCTTAAGGAAAAATTTATTCCTTTCGCTTGAAGCCCGCGGCGGCTACGGTTTCGCCTGACCCTATGCCATCTCTCCGCGCCGCCGCGCTTACCGACATCGGCCGAGTCCGCCGCCAAAACGAAGATCGATTCCTCCTCGACGATACTGTCCGCGTCTATGGCGTGGCCGACGGCGTGGGTGGCTTGCCCGGTGGCGCTGAAGCCGCCCAGCAATCCGCCGACGACGTGATCGGGTCGATCCACGCACTGGCCGCCGGCCAGGAACCCGACCTCACCGCGATCGTGCATCACACAAACGAATCAGTGCTCGCGCTCGGCAAGCGTATCAGCCCCGCCATGGGCATCGGCACCACACTCACGTTTGGGTGCGTGCGCGGCAACATCCTCCAGATCGCGCATGTCGGCGACTCGCGCGTCTACGGTTGGCGCAACGGCGAGTTCATGCGCCTCTCCGAAGATCACTCGGTGGAAAACGAGGCACGGCTACGCCGGGCACGCGGGGAAGTCGTCTACTATCATGAGGCCAACCGCAACGCCCTCACCCGCTGCATCGGCCAGCCCACGCCGCCCGACGTCGATCTCATCTCGCGCCCGCTCGTCGCAGGCGATCGCTACGTGTTCGTCACGGACGGAGTCACCCGCATGGTCGGCGACGCCGAACTCTCCTCGATCGTAGGCAAGACCGCGGAACCGGCCGAAATCCTCAAGGAACTCATCACGCTCGCCGTGCGCCGTGGCGGTCCGGATAATGCGACCGGTGTGATCTTGGTCGTCGATTCGCTTTGAGCGATGACCTCGCGGGTCGAACAGTTCACCGCTGCCGTCGCGCGGCAGCCGGCGAACGAATTATTTCGGTTCAGTCTTGCCCAGGCACTCCTCGCGGGCGGACGCACCGCGGAGGCCGTGTCACACTTGGAGTTTTGCGTCGCTGCCAAAGCCGAATGGATGATGCCGCGCATCCTGCTCGGCAAAACGCTCGCCCAACTCGGCCGCGTCGCCGATGCGCGCGCACCGCTTGAGTCCGCGCTGCGCCTCGCGATCGAACAGCACCACGAGGACCCGGAGCGGGAACTGCGCGCGCTGCTGATGGATTTGCGTTAGTATAGTTTTTGTTGGATTTTCCGCGGCGAATCTGCACGTTCACGCGTCCGCGTCGCCAGAGTAGCTCAGTGGTAGAGCAGAGGACTCATAAGCCTTTGGTCGCCGGTTCAATCCCGGCCTCTGGCACCAATTTCGCGGGCAGTTGACCTTCGGAGGTAAAACAAGCATCTCACGCGGCTCATGCCCAGCCTTCGTCAACTTCTCGGCGCCTACGCGCCACTGCTGGTGCTCGATGCCGCGTCGGCCCGCGTGCAAGCGGGCTGGTTTGCCGCAGACGATCCATCAGACGCTCGCTGGGTGGCGGCAGACGAGGAAGCGGGCACGGGCGTTTTTCGCTGCGTAGAAAAGCTCGGCGTAGATCTGACCACCGCACGCGCGTTCGTGTTTTGCGATGGCCCCGGCTCGGTGCTCGGAATCCGCACGACCGCGATGGCACTGCGCGCGTGGGGCGTGCTCACGCCCCGGCCAGTATTCGCCTATCACAGCCTCGCGCTGCTGGGCGAATTTCTCGCGCGAGGCGATCTCACTGTGATTGCAGATGCGAGACGCGAGTTATGGCACGCGCAGACGCGCGCCAGCGCATTGCGTCGTGTGCCGGTCGGCGAACTGCAAGGTGCGCTCGCGATGCCAGAAAACTTCCGCCACTGGTCCGCGCTTCCCGCCGGAGTGCGCCTCGTGCCCTATGCGCTCGACGAGATTTTTCCCCGCGTGGCCGACGCCGATCTGTTCCGGGCTACGAGTTCGCCCGACGCATTTTTGCACGAGGCGCCCAGCTACGCACTCTGGACTCCCCAGGTCCATCGCGCACCGAGCGCGCATTGAGCCATTCGCGTCCGCACGACCTTCATAATAATGAAACCGCGGGGGGCGCGGCTCGTCTTTGCGAAAGTGAAGATCTCGCTGACCCCCGCCGAAGCGTGGCAACCGCAGCCCGCGACCGAGTGGAGCGCCGACGCCGCCCGCCATCTCCTTCGCCGCGCTGGCTGGACGGCGCAGCCCGCCGCCGTCGATCGCGCCGTTGGCGAGGGGCTCGCCACCACGCTCGAACGGCTCTTCCCTGTGGATCCGATCCTGATGCCCAAGCCCCGCGCGATCCAGCGCCTTGAGGGCGACGCGCCTGAGCTCGTTCAGGCCGCGCAGAAAATGAGCGGCGAGGAAAAATTCCGAGCGCAACGCGAAGTACAGGAGCGCCAGCGGATCGCCGTTCAGGATCTCAGTTTGAAATGGTTGCGCCACGCGGCCGAGCCGGATGGCTCCGCCTTCGCCAAGTGGGTCTTGTTTCTGAGCGACGTCTATGTCGTCTCGGCCGAAAAAGTCCGGAATCCCGCGCACCTTTTCGAACACATCGATCTGCTCGCCCGCCACGGGCTCGGCCCCGCGCCGGCCCTGACCAAGGCGATCTCGCGCTCGCCGGCGATGGTCACCTATCTCGATCTCAACCAGAGCCAAAAGCGCGCGCCGAACGAAAATTTCGCGCGCGAACTCTTCGAACTTTTCGTGCTCGGCGAGGGCAATTACACCGAGAAAGACATCAAGGAATCCGCCCGGGCCTTCACCGGCTATCGCGCGCAACCGTTCCGGGGGGACTTCCGATATGCGCCCGCCCAGCACGACGCGACATCCAAAACAATCTTTGGCCAAATCGGAAACTTCACGGGCGATGACGCAATCGATCTGGCCTACCAGCAGCGGGCGGCGGGCGCGTTTCTGCCGCATGAGCTCGTGAAGTTTTACCTGAGCAGTGATGAAATGTTGCCAGCGGAATACTTGTTCGCGCTCGGCGATCAGTGGCGTGCTGGCGGCTATGAGTTGCGCACCCTCGCGCATCGTTTCTTTGGAAGTCGGTTATTTTTCGCGCCGGAATTTCGCGGTAATTTCATCAAGAGCCCGCTGCAATTTTACCTCGGCCTCGTGCAGGACTGGTCCCTCGACGTCCCGCCTCTGCCGCGCCTCACGATCAACTCCCTGCGGCAGATGGGCCAGTGGCCGTTTTACCCGCCGAATGTGCGCGGCTGGGTCGGCGGTCGCAACTGGATCAACTCCGCCACGCTCGCCTCGCGCCGACAGCTCGTGGAAATGCTCTTCACCCCGATCGACGAGCGCAGCCTCAACGCCGATGAGCAAGTCGATCTGCTCGCCGCGCGCGCCAACGGCAGCCCACACTTCACTGTCGATGATTCCGCACTCACCGGGCTTGCCCAACTCGATCCGTCGTCCGCCACCAATCGGCTGGTGCAAAATTTCCTGCCCGTGGCCGTGACGCCGGACTTTCGTGTGAGTGTCGAAAAATTTCTTTCGGTCGGCGCCACGGATGAAAAGCAGCGGTTGCGTCGCGCGCGACGCGCCGCCGTCACGCTGCTCCAATCACCCGAATACCAACTTTGCTGAGCAGTCTCCCATGAAAAATTCCACGCCGTTTCTTCCCACCACTCGCCGCGAATTTCTCGCCCGTTCGAGCGGCGGGCTCGGCCTGATAGCGTTCAGCCGGTTCGCGCCATCGTTTCTCGTGCAGTCAACGCTCGCCGCCGCACCGGCCCCCGAAAAGGACCGCAGCATCCTTGTGCTTGTCCAACTCGCCGGCGGCAATGACGGGCTCAACACGCTCATTCCGTTTGAAGATGCCGACTATTATCGGCTGCGGCCGACGCTCGGGATAGCCAAAGACAAAGTCCTGCGCGCGAGCGACACGCTCGGCCTGCACCCCGCGATGGCGGCGATGCACGGCCTGCTCCACGACGGCAAACTCGCGGTTGTGCAGAACGTCGGCTACCCGAACCCGAACCGCAGCCACTTCCGATCGACGGAGATTTGGGAGACGGCCAGCCGGAGCGATGAGTTTGCCGCGACCGGTTGGATTGGGCGTTATTTGGA
The DNA here is from genome assembly GCA_903896015.1 of uncultured Opitutia bacterium. Taxonomy (GTDB): domain Bacteria; phylum Verrucomicrobiota; class Verrucomicrobiia; order Opitutales; family Opitutaceae; genus CAITWF01. The sequence goes on from CAITWF010000036.1 coordinate 11,893, forward strand.
TAACGCCTGCGCCGGCCAGCCCCTCGACTCACACGATCCGGTCGCGGTGCATGTCACTAACGGCGTGCCGCCGTCGTTTCTCGGCGCACGGGAGCACGCGACTTTCGGCTTGCAGCCCGGCGCGGGTAATCGCCGAGAAAACGAGGAGACGCGACAACTGCTCGAGAAGATGGTCGCGCAGACCGGCGCAGGCGACGAAAACGACAACGGCACTTTTCTGCGACATACGCTGATGGATGCGCTCGTCACCGAGCAAAAAGTCCAGCGCTTACTCGGCGACTACCGGCCAGGCGCGGGTGTGAACTATCCGGGCAATCCGTTCGCGGCGTCGCTGCGGAACGTCGCCGCGTTAATCGCGGCCGGCCTGCCAACGCGCGTGTATTTCGTTTCGATCAGCGGCTTTGACACCCACAGCAACCAACTCGCCGCGCAGGCAAATCTTCTCACGCAACTTTCCGATGGCCTCGCCGCATTTCAAAAAGATCTCGAGGCACATAAGCTCGATGGCCAAGTCATGACGATGACGTTTTCGGAGTTCGGCCGGCGCCCGAGCGAAAATGAAAGCCGGGGCACCGACCACGGCACGGCAGCGCCGCTCTTTGTTCTAGGATCGCGTGTAAGGGGCGGATTGCACGGCACCGCCCCCTCGCTGAAACTTGAACGCAATCAAGACCTGACATTCAGCACTGATTTTCGCCAGGTTTACGCGACCGCACTTGATAGCTGGCTCGGCTGCCCGAGCGCAGCCGTGCTGGGCGGTAAGTTTGACCGGCTCGGAATTATCTAAGTGGGTGATTATGCGACACGTGTCTACGTAATTTTGCTTAAGTAGTATCCGTAGGTATTTGACCCTAGTTATCGGTTGAAGAAAAGGCGATTGGAGCCGATGCTTTGAATATCAAACTCACACGGCACAACCTCTTGTCATTATTCGCAGCTCTGGCGGCGGTAGTCGCATTACGGCTGACTGCGCAAACGGTGACGCTTTCCGGATCATTTACCGGCTCAACACTCGATAGCGGATGGACCGTGGGCGGCTCAGGTTACACGCCCGTGTTGACGGCGTCGAGTGCGGGAGGAAACATCGACACCTCCGGCAACGGCTGGCTGCGGATGACCAGCAGTTCGGGCAATCAAGCGACGTACGCTTACGACACCAACTCTTTCGCAGCGGCCAACGCGACGATCACGGCCACGTTCAACTACTCGTCCTATAACGGCTCCGGCGCGGACGGCATCACGTTCTTCCTCGCCGACGCGAGTAAGACATTCGGGGTCGGAGCTTATGGCGGCAGTCTCGGCTACGCCCAGAAGACCGCGGCGGGTGGCGGTGGTGCAGATATCAACGGCATGAACGGCGGCTACATCGGCGTCGGTATCGATGAATTTGGCAATTTCTCCAACCCGACGGAGGGCCGCATAGGCGGCACTGGCTCTACTCCGAATGCGGTCGCCGTGCGCGGCCCGGGTCAAGGCCTCACCGGTTACAACTACCTCGGCGGCACCGGCAACCTCGGCACCAACTCAATCGCGTTTCCCGCTTCAACCACCCGTCCGGCCGGTGCGAATCTTCGCACAATCCAAGTCGTCATCACCGCGACGAATCAAATGACCGTATACATGGCGACCGGCGGCACGAATAATTTTATCCCGCTCTACTCGATCGATCTTTCGGGTTATACCCGGCCGGATTCGCTGATCATGGGCTTCACGTCAGGCACGGGCGGCGCGACGGACATCCACGAAATTCAGGCGGTAACACTTTCGAGCGTCGTTTCCAACCTCTGGAAAAACGCGAGCGGCGACAGCACATGGGCCACCGCGACAAACTGGAACAACACCCCGGCGGCCGTTCCGGCCAGCGGTTCCGACATCCTGCTCGACAACACCTTCGTCAGCTCCGCGCAAAATATTGCCGTCACCGGCACCAAGCTCATCCGCAATCTGCAAATCGACGCACCGTTCAGCTACACCCTCAGCGGCGGCACACTCGAACTAAACGGCAGTTCGGCGACCGGCCCGTCCGGAATCTTCGTGTCGCAGACCCACGGCTCAGCGACGCAGACCATCGGCTCAAACATCATCGCCGACAACGCGATTCAAATTCAGAACAACAGCACGTCGACGCTGGCCCTGACCGGCGCTACGGTCAGTCTCGGCAATTCGACCGCGACGCTCAATGGCAGCGGCAACACCACCATCTCCGGCATCATTTCCGGCACCGGCACGGGCGCCAAGCTTGTTCAGAGCGGCACCGGCAGCACGACGCTTTCCGGCGCGAACACCTACTCCGGCGGCACGACTCTCAGCGCCGGCACGCTGACCGTGAACAACGCGACCGGACTCGGCACGGGAGCCCTCACGATCAACGGCGGCAACCTCAGTTCCACCAACGGCAGCAGCGTCTCCAACATTCTCACGCTTCAGGGCAACGTCGGCATCTCCGGCATCACGACCAGCGGCGCTCTCACGCAGACGGGCGGCAGCTACGTGGTGAATCTTTCCAACGCCACCCAGTCCGGCATCGTCAACCTTTCCAACAACAACACGTCACAGACGCTCACTGTTCAAGTCGACAGCGGCAATTCCACGATCTCCGGCAACATCGTCAACGGCGGCACCGCCGCCGGCAACCTCACTAAAACCGGCAATGGCAATCTTGTTCTTTCCGGTACCAACACCTACACCGGCACGACCAATATCACGACCGGTTCGATTGTCCTCGGCGGAAGCAACATTCTCGCGAACACCAGCAGCGTGGCCATCGGCGCGGCCGGCACCCTGAACCTCAACGGGTATTCGCAGCAAATCGGCAACCTCACGGCCTCCGCCGGTGGAGCGACCATCGATTTCGGCACCGCGACAACCAACAACACGTTCGTCTTCGGCAAATACACGCCCCCGGCGAGCGGCGTTCTCGTCATCAACAATTATCAATCGGGCAACGATACGCTTGCCACCACGGTGGCCACCGGCAGCCAAGGCACCAACGGCACCCAAACGATCAACAACTCCGTATATATTTCCGGTTACGGAGTCGCGACGGAAAACACCACGACCTCAAGCACGCTCTACGGCAGCGCTTACCTGCTTACGCCGGCGGTCGCTAGCACCAATGAGTGGAAAGGCACCACTAGCGTGAACTGGAATACTAACACGAATTGGAGCAGCGGCGCCAAACCTACCACGACGCAGATCGCTGTCTTCAACACGCTGGGCACCGCCCAACCCAATGTCACCCTTAACGGCGCCAACACTATCGCCGGCGTCCAATTTGGTAACCAGAGCACCGCTAACTACAACATCTCAGGCGCCAACACCCTGACTCTCTCGGCCGCCATCCCGTACATTCAGCAGCAAAGCTCTAAGGACCAAACTCTCAGTCCCTCCGCGATCACGATCACCAACAGTACCGTCGCCGATATCACCGGCGCCGGCAACCTCACGATCGGGGCAAACATTACAGGTGGAAACAGCACCGTGAACCTCATCAAGGACGGCACCGGCGCCGGCAAACTCATTCTCACCGGCAACAACACCGGCCTCACCGGGAGCGTTTACGTGAACAACGGCATCGTCCAAGCCGGCAATACCAAGGCCCTCGGCACCAATACCACATACGTCAGTGGCGGCAGCACTCTCGAACTTTCCGGCGGCATCAGTCCCACCAACGCCATCTCCGTGTCCGGTGCCGGCGTCGGTAGCGCGGGTGCCATTCATAACGTCAATGGCAGCAACACGCTCTCCGGCACCATCACCGAGGCAGCCGATGCCGTCATCGCCGCCGACTCCGCCACCACGTTGAGCCTCACGGGAAATCTCACCGGAACGAACACCAATACCACGCTTTCCGGCGCGGGCAACACAACCCTCAGCCTCATCACGACCGGAACTGGCAACGTGCTCGTCAACAGCACGGGCACGACCACGTTCAGCGGTTCCGCTGCCAATACTTACACCGGCACGACCACGCTCAACGCGGGCACGCTCACTCTCGCCAAGACCGCCAACATCACCGCCATCGCCGGCAATCTGACCATCAATGGCGGCACGGTGAATGAAAATGCCAGCGGCCAAATCTCCTCCACCGCCACCGTCGCGCTCAACGGGGGCACCCTCGCCCTCGGAGCCAGCGTCACCAACACCTTCTCCACGATCACCAGCGCGAGCGGCAGCACCCTCAATCTCGGCAGCAGTGCCGTCGCGACGATCAACAGCTCCGGCTCCAACCTCCTCAGCGGCAATGTTACCGGCGCCGGCGGCCTTTCAACGTCCGGTACTGGCAGCGTGACGCTCGGCGGCACCAACACCTACTCCGGCGGCACGGCCGTTGGCTCCATCGTCACGCCGATTTCAAGCACGGCGTTCGGCACCGGCACCGTCGCGGTAAATTCCGGTGGTAGTGTCGAAACCCAAAATACCGTCAATCTCGCCAACAATTTCACGCTCAACAGCACGGGCACCACCGCCTACAATGGCGCGATCGAAAACATCTCCGGCAACACGACCCTCTCCGGCACCGTCACCCTTGCCGGCAGTTCACGCCTCCAATCCGACTCCGGCACCCTCACCGCTTCCAACACGGTCGCGCTTGCCGGCAACACGCTCAACGTTGGCGGCTCGGGCAATACAACGATTAGCGGCGCGATCACTGGCACCGCTGCCAGCAGCCTCACTAAGGACGGTACCGGCACCCTCGCCCTCGGCGGCACCAACACGTTCGCCGGAACCGTCGTCGTCAACGCGGGCACTGTGCTCGCCAATGCGGCCAACGTGTTCAACAGCTCGAATCAGATTACGGTCAACACCGGCTCGATTCTCAACCTCAACAGCTTGGCCGAGACAGTCGCATCCATCACCAACAACGGCACCCTTGCATTGGGCAGCGGTGGCACCCTTACACTCAGCGCCGGCGCGAGCACACTCGGTGGCACCATGACCGGCAGCGGCTACATTGTGATCGGGCCCGGCACGTCACTTACCCTCGCCGCCAACTTCAACGCGCCCAACGTCAATTTCATCCTCAATGGCGGCACGCTCAATCTGAATGGCACCTCGGACACCTTCGGCAATATCGCCGTGACCTCTGCCTCCGTGCTCGACTTCGGCAGCAGCACCGCCTCCACGCTCAACTCCAGCGTCGTCCAGTTGGTCGGCAGCGCCACTCTCTCCGTCACAAACTGGGTCAACACCGTCGACTATTTCTACACCCAAAATTTCACCGGTGCGACCCTCGGCAACCGCGGCGGCACTCCGTTGAACCAAGTCACCTTTACCGGCTTCAGCAGCAACAGCACTGCGTGGCAGTCTTGGGATCACCAAATCACCCCAGCGCCCGAACCCGCCACCTATGGCGCAATCTTCACCGGTGCAGCCCTCGGTCTCCTCGCCTGGCGCCGCCGGCAAAAAACGACCGCGTCCGTTGCCGAATAAAATCCTTTCTCCGCGATAAGCGGTGACATTACGCCAACAGATTCCAAGGCCGCCCCACCGGGCGGCCTCGTTCTTTGCTTCCGCTGGAATCAAGCTTCACTTGTCGCTATGCCCAACCCCGCTCCGCCGCCACCCGCCCATCCCGCGCCCAAGTCTCGCCCATTTCACCGCCGTTTTCTCGGCGCCGTCTTTCTGTCCGGCGCTCTCATCAGCGCATCCCTCGGCCTCGGCGTCCTCGGCTACCATTTTGTCGCAAACCTCAACTGGATCGACGCTCTGCTCAACGCCTCAATGATCCTCACCGGCATGGGGCCAGTGAATACCCTCGGCACCACAGCCGCCAAACTCTTTGCCTCCGCTTACGCGCTCTTTTCCGGCCTCATTCTGATTTCCGCGAGCGGCATTTTGCTCACTCCGATCTTCCATCGCGTGCTCCACCGCTTTCATATCGAGGAACGCGATCTCAAGTAGCCGCCACGCTACTCGCCCGCCCTCCTCCATTTTTTTCGTATCCACAGCCGGGCTGGCGCGTCTGCTCCTTGTGCGCTTTGCGACACGTGTCCCAGTTTCACCCCGCCCCCTCCAGCCCATGACCATTCCCCTCGTCTCCGCTCGTTCTCGCTTCTCTGCTGCACTCCCGCTTGCCGTGATCGCACTTGCCGTGCCGCTCACCGCCGCCGACGTCGATGTCACCGCCGCCGAGCACGTCCACCCCGCACTTCCTGTAATCCCTGACCGCACCTTCAACCTTGCCGACTTCGGTGCTGTCGGCGACGGCGCGACGCTCAATACCGCAGCCTTTACGAACGCCATCGCTGCCATCGACAAAGCCGGCGGAGGTAAACTCGTCGTCCCACGCGGCGTCTTCGTCACCGCGCCCTTCAAACTTTGCTCCGCGCTCAATCTCCACCTCGACGACGGCGCGGTGATCAAGGCCCCCGAGACCTTCGAAGCCCTCGGCCTGCCGAATCCCGCCCAGTTCAAGACTCAGTCCGAACTCAACGCCGCCTTCCACGTCCCCGATCCGCTCATCACCGGCACGAAGCTCCACGACGTCGCCCTCACCGGCTCCGGCACGGTCGATGGCAGCGGAGCGCACTGGTGGGCGTGGTCCGAGCGCGCCGCACGCAGCGCCAAGACCAAAGGCGAACCCGGTCGCGTCATCATCCGCCGCCCGCACCTCGTCACCTTCAACGGCATCGAGCGCCTCCATGTCACCGGCGTCACGTTCACCAACTCCTCGATGTTCCACCTCGTCCCACGCAATATCACCGACCTCACCATCGATCACGTGAAAGTGCGCGCACCCTACGACGGCTCCGGTCCCAACACCGACGCCATTGATCCTGGCCCCGGCACCAACTTTTGGATCCACGATTGCGATATCGATAATGGCGATGACGACATCGTGATCAAATCAGGCGGCACCAACATCCTGATCGAGAACAACACGATCAAACACGGCCACGGCATCTCGATCGGCTCGGAGACGAGCGTCGGCATCCACAACATGCTCGTCCGCAACTGCACCTTCGACGGCACCGACAACGGCATCCGCCTGAAATCAATGCGCGGCGCTGGCGGCCCGGTGGAAAACATCCGCTACACCAATCTTCACATGAAGAACGTCGCCAATGCGATCGTTCTCCAACTCGACTACGTCGACAACAACCGCCCCGACTTCAAGGGCGATCCGACCAAAGTCCCGTCGATCCACAACATCCTCCTCGATCACATCACCATCGAAGGCGCGCGCAACGCCGGGATCATCCACGGCCTCCCCGACAGCAAGATCACCAACATCACGCTTAAGGATATATCGATCGTCGCAGAAAAAGACCTCGACGTGCGCGACGCCGACAACCCGATCTACATCAGCGTCACGCGCGACATCCGCCCCGGCGTTGGCCCGAGGAAAGAGTCAGGCGAGCACTGAGTTCCCGGACCGACCGCGATCGGCTCGCTTCTCTATCAATCTTTACCCTACCATGCTCACACGAAACGCTTTTTTGATTCTGGGTCTTGCTTGCGCCGCCGCGCTCCCGATTTCGGCCTCCGCGGTTCCGACCACAGCCGAACAGGATGCCTCCCGCTTGAAGGCCGTGGTCGAGTTCGCCGACAACGTCCTACGCGACGCCGCCGATCATCAGCACAAGGACCCCACGCCACTTCTCGCGAACGGCGTCAACGTCTTCACCAAGCAGCCACTCCAGTGGCACCTGCCCGACAAGCAGGTGATGATCATTTCCGACCTCACGGTGCAGCAGAATCTCATGCGCGAGCTCGCCGCGCTCACGAATCTGACCGGCGATGAGAAATACAAGGATGCCGCCAAGGCCCAATTCGCCTATTATTTCGCGCATTTTCAGGACGAAGGCGGCCTGCTCTATTGGGGCGGCCACAAATTCGTCGATCAGCGCTCGCTCACCACCGCCAACTTCAAAAACGGGGTGCATGAGTTGAAGAACGTCTTCCCCTACTACGAGCTGATGTATGAAGTGAATCCCGTCGCGACGGCGAAGTTCATCACCGGTTTCTGGAATGCCCACATCTACAACTGGCAGACGCTTGAGGTCAGTCGCCACGGCGAATATGGCCACAAGCCCGGCGCGCAGTGGGACCAAAAATTCGACGACCCCGCGCCCTACTTCGAGACCAAGGGTCTCTCTTTTCTCGATGCCGGAAACGACCTCATTTACTCTGCTGCCATGCTCTACCGGCTCGCCGGTGACAAAGGCGCACTCGTCTGGGCGAAACGCCTCGCCGTCCAATACGTGAAGGCGCGCGATCCTCAGACCGGTCTCGGCGCCTATCAATTCACCCAGCCGAAGAAGACAGAAGAGCCACCGAGCGATGACGTCACCCTCTCGTGGATGGGCGACCGTGCGAAGCGTCAGTTCGGCCCCGACTTCCCCGGCCACCGCGTGCTCGAGGGCACCATGCTCCTTCATCGCCTCGCCACGACCATTTATTCTGAAAACGCGCTCATGCAGCTCGAAGTCGCTCAGGCACTCGGTGCCGAAGGCAAGGAGTTTCTCGACTGGACACACAACGGCATGGCCGCCTTCGCGCATTACGCCTATATCCCCGAAAAGAATCTCCTGCGCCCAATGCTCACCGACGGCACCGATCTCTCGGGCTTCGTGCTAAAGCGCAACGGCTACTACGGGCGGAAGGACACGACGCTCCAAGCCTATCAGGCAACGCCCGATTTCATGATTTCCTACGCCCGCGGATTTATGCTCACCGGCGATGCGAATCTCTGGACCCTCGCCCGCGGCAGCGCCAAAGCTGCCGGTCTCGGTGAGATCGGCGCCACACCCGGGCACGACGTGCACGTCAATCTTGCCACTACCAATAACGATCCCTTCGCGCTGTTCTCGCTGCTCGACATCTATCGCGAAACCCACGCCGACGCCTACCTTCAACTCGCACGCGCGATCGGCAACAACATCGTCTCAACCCGCTTTCACCACGGCTACTTCACCCGCTACCCCGATCAAATTTGGGCCAATATCGATGTGATCGAACCCTATGCGCTGCTCGCGCTCGACGCTGCGATCAAGGGAGCGCCGGACAAGGTGCCGTATTTCATCAACGGCTCCGGCTTCATCGACGGCGTCTATCTCTTCCCCGACGGCCAAGCCCGCCCCGCGAGCGACGGCATGCTTTTCCGTTCGCGCCAGTCCGCCCCCGAAGTAGCACCTATCGTACGTGACCCGAATCCGGAGACGAACGAGTAACTCGAAGCCCGCGGCCGCGCTGCGCCCGAAAATATCGGGCGCGGTTACTTCCCAATGCCGCTCGTGCGAAAGCCGAGCGCGGCTAGTTTTTTCAAATCGAGGATATTGCGTCCGTCGAACACGAAGGCCGGTTTGTGCATCGCTCCCAGAATCTTCGCGTAGTCGAGGTGCTTGAACTCATCCCACTCCGTCACGACGGCGATCGCATGTGCATCCTTCGCCGCCTCGACCGCCGAACTAACGATCGTCAGCCGATCGTTTTTGCCGTCCTTGCCTAGAATATCATGGCGAATCTCATCCGCCGGAACCTTCGGATCGTAGACGATCACGCGCGCCTGCTCTGCGAGGAGATCCCGGCAAACCGCAATCGCGGCAGATTCGCGCGTGTCGTTCGTGTCCTTCTTAAACGCGAAACCGAACACTGCGATTTTCTTGTCGGCGACCGTGTTGAAGAGCGACCGTACGATCTTCGCGGCAAAGCGATGCTTCTGCCAGTCGTTCATCTTCACCACGCTCTCCCAATAGTGCGCGACCTCCGGCAGCCCAAAGTGATCGCACAAGTAGACGAGGTTCAAGATGTCTTTCTGAAAGCACGAGCCACCAAAGCCGACGGATGCTTTCAAAAACTTCGGTCCAATGCGCGAGTCCTTGCCGATCGCGTTGGCCACTTCATCCACGTCTGCACCCGTCGCCTCGCACAACGCCGAGATCGAGTTGATGGAGGAGATACGCTGGGCGAGAAACGCGTTGGCGACCAGCTTGGAGAGTTCGCTCGACCAGAGGTTGGTCGTGATGATCCGATCGCGAGGCACCCACGTCGCATAGACATCGACGAGGGTCTGAATCGCAACCTCGCCGCCGGGCGTGCGCTCGCCACCGATGAGCACGCGGTCGGGCATCTGGAGGTCGGCGACGGCCGTTCCCTCGGCAAGGAATTCCGGATTCGAGAGCACCTCAAATTTGTGCCCGCCGGAGTTGGCCGCGAGGATGTCCTTGATCGTCTCGGCGGTCTTCACCGGGATCGTGGATTTCTCGACGATGATTTTAGGACCGTTGGCGTGCTCGGCGATGGTGCGGGCGACGGACTCGATGAACCGCAGGTCCGCCGCGCGCCCCGCGCCAACGCCGTAAGTCTTTGTCGGCGTGTTGACGGCAACGAAGATGATGTCGGCTGCTTTGATCGCGCCAAAGACATCGGTCGAGAAATGCAGGTTTTTCCCGCGCACCTGCTTCACGACGTCGTCGAGGCCAGGCTCGTAGATCGGCAGCGTGTCGGAGTTCCACGCAGCAATGCGCGCGGTATTCATGTCGACCACGCGGACTTCAATATTCGGGGCCTTGAGGGCGATCATCGCCATCGTAGGACCGCCAACGTAACCAGCGCCAATGCAGCAAATTTTCATGCGAGGAAAAGGAGCGCGCAGGATTGCCGCTCAACGGGGCGAATCCAAGGCAGATTTTCGCGGAAAACACGAAGGGCGAGACATGCGTCTCGCCCTTTGATTCTTAAGCGGGGGTCGGCGCCGGTGTCGCGCCGCCATGCTCAAGCGGATCGGGCGCCGCCGCCGGCTTGTCCGTTGGCTTTTTGGCGGACTTGTCGGGTTGACGCGAAAGCGGCTCATTCACGATCGGGGAGCGGATTTCCCCAAATTCGAGAATCTCCTTAACGTGCTTTCCCTCGATCGTCTCGTGCTCGATCAGCGCGGCGCCAATCATGTCGAGCGCGGAGCGGTGCTGCGTGATGATTTCTTTCGCCCGAGCGTATTGCTCCATGATCATCCGATGGACTTCCTCATCGATGCGGCGGGCTGTTTCCTCGCTGATGTGTTCCGAGCGGGTAATGTCGCGACCGAGAAAGACGGTGTCTTGATTACCACCAAGCGCGACCGGCCCAAGTTCGCTCATGCCGTAATCGCAGACCATCGCGCGGGCAATCTTGGTGGCCTGCTTGATGTCGCCGTAGGCGCCACTGCTGAAATCTCCCGTGACGAGTTCTTCCGCGATGCGCCCGCCCATCGCCATCGCGATTTGATCGAGGAGCTTTTTCTTCGGCCGCGTCAAAAGATCCTTTGTCGGGAGATAGGTCGTGCTGCCAAGGCTTTGACCGCGCGGAATAATTGTCACCTTGTGCACGGGCACGGTGCCATCGTCGAGCACCGCCTGGACGATGGCGTGACCGGATTCGTGCCAGGCGATGAGTTTCTTCTCGGCGTCGTCCATGACGCGGCGGCGCTCTCGGCCCCAGAGGACCTTGTCGCGTGCGTCGTCCACATCGCTCATGTCGATCCGCTTCTTGTTGCGGCGGGCGGCGAGGAGCGCGGCTTCGTTAAGAAGATTCGCGAGCTCCGCGCCGGAAAGGCCCGGCGTGCCACGCGCGATGACGGAAAGATCGACGTTCTCGGAGAGGGAAACTTTCTTGGCGTGGACGCGGAGGATTTGTTCGCGACCCGTGATGTCCGGAAGATCGACGTAGATCTGCCGATCGAAACGGCCGGGGCGCAGCAGCGCGCTGTCGAGCACGTCGGGGCGATTGGTCGCGGCGATAATGATGACGCCCTCGGTGGTGTCGAAGCCGTCCATCTCGACAAGCAGCGAGTTGAGCGTCTGCTCGCGCTCGTCATTGCCGCCGCCCAGACCGGCCCCGCGCTGGCGGCCGACGGCGTCGATTTCGTCGATGAAGATTAGGCATGGCGCGCTCTTGCGGCCCTGCTCAAACATATCACGCACGCGGCTTGCGCCCACGCCGACAAACATTTCGACAAAGTCCGAACCACTGATGCTGAAGAATGGAACGTCCGCCTCACCGGCGACGGCTTTCGCGAGAAGCGTTTTGCCCGTGCCCGGAGGACCGACCATCAGGATGCCCTTTGGAATCCGACCGCCCATCTTGGTGAACTTCTTTGGGTCTTTCAAAAATTCCACGACCTCAGAAACCTCTTCCTTCGCCTCGTCGCAGCCGGCGACGTCAGCGAACATGATTTTGTCGCGATCACGCGTGAGGAGTTTGGCGCGGCTCTTACCGAAGCTCAACGCACCGCGCCCGGCCTGACGAAGCTGGCGCACGAACAAAAAGTAGAGCAGCCCGATGATGATCACGAACGGGATCACTTGCGCTGCGATCGACGTAAAGAGCGTCGTGGATGGTTGCTCGACGAACGACTTCGTCTTCATCAAACGCTCCTGCATTCCGTCGGTCAGCCGCCCGGCAGAGTGAAACGGCCGGTATTTCGCCGTTGAGTCCGGCCGGCTCTCGCCGGTGACCGTGACCCAGTCCTTGCTGCCGCCACTCGGGTCGGACCGAATGACAGCAATCCGCGCGGGATCGTCGTGTCGGATGTTTCCCGCCTCGGCGCGATCGACGACTTCCTGAACCGTCAGTGAATCCTGCGGCGCAGTGAGGCTCGGCGAGAAGAAATAGAGCGCCGCCACCGCCGCCACCAGGGCGAGCCAGAACAGCAGCATCTTGGGTTGAAAGCGATCCGGCGGCAGGTTTTTCAACGCCCGGCGGTTCTTTGGGTTTTCGGGTTCAGACATCGAGGATTGGACTTGGGCGTCAACGTGGATGTTCCCGCGTGGGAAGTCAATTGGCCCGCCGTGGAAAAACGCTACCGCGTTTCCGACCGGGCGTAACGCAAATATCCGCCGCGAATCACGGCAAACCCATCGCGCCCTAAGCTGTGCCGCGTCGGCGTGCCACGCTCGACGGCCGCTAGCAGCGATTCGAAGCCCTGCCGGGATAGCTCGCCCGCACCAAGCTGCGCCCGAAGCCAGCGATGCAATGCCCGTCGCACAATCGCGCGCGGCTGGCCCACGATTTTTTTCAACGCGAGCGAGCGATCAGCTGCAAGGGGACTCAACTCGTCTACCCTCATCTCGAGCGCCACATCATCCTCCGCGAGTAACTCGCGCGCGAGCGCCGCACCTGCGAGTGCATCACGCTGCGCCGCTTTGAGCCAGCGCGGCAGCACGTCGCGCCGGATGCGGTTGCGAAAAAAATCGCCGCCTGCATTCGTCGCGTCCTCCCGCCACGCCGCGCCGACCGCGCGCAATGCTCCGACAATTTCGGCTTTCTTCAGAGTTAGCAGTGGGCGGAGGTGCCAGCGTCCCTCCGGCATCTCCTGCGCCGGACGAGGTGCGGCAAGCCCCGCGGACCCACTGCCACGAGCGAGCCGCATCAGCATCGTCTCCGCAATGTCGTCCTGCTGTTGGCCAAGCCACAACAGGCGGATCTTCCGGCGGCGCATCTCGCGGTGAAAAAAATCGAAGCGCGCCGCGCGCGCCTCCGCCTCGCTCGCGTCCTTGCGCGCCGTGCGCCATCGCCCGGCGATAAATTTTATTCCGAGCGCCGAGCACACGCGTGCGCAAAATTTCTCGTCGGCGTCCGCTGCGCGCCCGCGCAGCCGGTGATTGAAATGCAATACCATGAAATCGCGCCCCCACCGCCCCGGACCTTCCGCCCACAACACCAACAGCAGCGCGAGCGAGTCCGCACCGCCCGAGAACGCGAGCGCATGGCGCGGTTTGTGCCGCGGATTTTTTCGCTTCTCGTGATCGAAATCCGCGAGGGCCGTCAGCATCGCACCGGGATGGAGCGCGCCGTGCGAAATCCTCCCAGCGAACGCGGTGGCGATCGCTGGCCAGTCGAGTGACGCTCGTGTTGTCATGCTGACCGAGGCGTCGATCGACGGCCCTGTTAGCTGAAGCTCAGATGTTCCTTGCCGAAATACGGCACAAGCGCCGCCGGAATTTTTACGCGCCCATCTGGCTCCAGATTATTTTCCAGCAGCGCCGCGAGCACGCGAGGCACGGCGAGACCCGAACCGTTGATGGTGTGAACGAGCTCGGGCTTGCCACCGTCCTTCGCCCGGAAGCGAATCTGCGCGCGCCGCGCCTGAAACGCCTCGAAGTTTGAGCAACTCGAGACCTCAAGCCAGCGCTTCTGGCCCGCCGACCATACTTCGAGATCGTATTTTTTCGACTGCGCGAAGCCGAGGTCGCCGCCGCACATCAGCAGCACGCGATACGGCAAATCGAGCTTGCGGAGGATCCGCTCGGCATCGTCGCGGAGCTTGTCGAGCTCCTCGTAGCTCTTCGTCGGATGTACCCACTTGAGCAACTCGACCTTGTCGAATTGGTGCAGGCGGTTAAGCCCCCTTACGTCCTTGCCGTAACTGCCCGCCTCCCGGCGGAAGCACGGCGTGTAGGCGCAGCGGTAGATTGGCAGCACGGCCTCGTCGACGATCTCGTCGCGGAAGAAATTCGTCAGCGGCACCTCGGCCGTCGGCACCGCGTAGAGATGATCGGCGGTCTCATACATCTGTCCTTCCTTATCGGGCAACTGACCCGTCGCCGTCGCGCTCGCCGCGTTCACAAAGATTGGCGGCGCCACTTCGACGTAGCCGGCCTTGGTGTCTTCATCCAAAAAGAATTGAAGCAATGCCCGCACGATGCGTGCGCCATCGCCAACGTAAAACGGAAAACCCGCCCCCGTGACTTTCGCGCCCCGCGCGAAATCGAACAGCTTCTCGAAACCGGCAATCTCCCAGTGCGGAATCGCGTGCGGAAACGGCCGCTCGTGCGACCCGTGCAGCGAAAACACCACATTCTCCTCCGGCGTCCGGCCCTCCGGCACGCTCGCGTGCGGCAAATTTGGAATGGAGAGCATCGCGGTGCGGAACTTCTCCTCTGTCTCCTTGAGCTGCGCCTCGCGCGCCTTCACGTCGGCCGAAACCGCCTTCATATCGGCCACCTTCGCGACAAACTCAGGCGAACCCTTCGGCAGCGCCGCCATCGCCGTGTTCGCCGCCTTCTGTTTCGCACGCAGCGACTCGACTTCGTGCAACTGCGCGCGCCACGCCGTATCGATCGAGAGCACGGCGTCGAGATCGACATCGAGATGTTTCTTGGCAATCGCCGCGCGAACGGCGTCCGGAGTTTCACGAATCAGTTTGGGATCGAGCATGGCGGAAACTTTAGTTTGGAAAATGTTTACTTGGCCTTCGCCAGCGCGCGCTGGAACCGCGCCTGGACTTCCTTCACCGACAGCAGCTTCAAGTCGCCGACGGGGGCCTGCACGATGAAATTCGTCGGCGCGTTCAGCGGGTAAGGACCGAATTGCCGCGGATCGGTCGGCCCGAAAATGCCGAGCGTCTTCACTCCCAGCGCCGCCGCGAGATGCATCGGCCCGCTGTCGTTGGAGATCACCCAGTCGGCGCGTTTGATGAGCGCCGGCAGCGACACGAGGCTCGTGTTGCCGGTGAGGTTGAAAAATTGTTCCGGCGGAAACACGCCGCGATCGTGCACGTAGTTGCTCCCGGCCCAGACGATCTTGCGCGACCTATTTTCGCGAAGTAGCAACTCGGTTAGTTGCTTGAAGCCGCCCCAGCATTTCTCCGCGCGCCGGCTATCCGGAAACATCACGATCGGTCGTGCTCCGCCGCGCGCGTCGGCGAACCGCAGGTTGAGACTGTCCACTTCCTTGAATCGCAGCGTGCCGCGCAACTCCGGTTTCGCGCCAAGCACCGGGCAGAACTGCAGCAAAATATCCAAGGCGTGGCTCTTTCGTCCGTCCGGCGGCAACGGCACTTTCTCGTCGTAAAATACCCCAGACCATTCGCGCGCGTCACTCCGTCCGACCTTTTTCTTCGCGTGCGTGCGCGAGGTAATCAGGCCTGTGCGCAGCAGACCCTGCATGTCGAAGACGTAGTCGAATTTCGTTTTCCGAATCTCTTTTGTCAGTTTCAGAAATCCCTTCGTCCCCGCGTTGCGCTCGAAGAGGTAAACGTGATCCACCGCGGCGCACGCCCGCACAATCGGTGCAAAGATCTCCCGCACCACCCATGAAATGCGCAGCCCGTCCCGCTGCGCTTTAAGCGAGGTCGCCACCTGCAACCCGTGCACGATGTCACCGAGCGACGAGGGTTTGATGATGAGAAGTTCGGTCATGGAGTGCTTCGCGCGGTCGCCGATGCGAATCTGCTTTAACCGCGCGAGCGTTACGTTTCATGGTTTTTCCCGACGGAAATCAAACGCCAAATCCCGTCTTCCCGCCCGCGTGTCACTTTTTTTCCTTAAATTCATCGGCTGGCTCGTCGCCCGCACGCCCGAACCGCTTCTGCGCGTGCTGGCCGTCGTCCTCGGTGACGGGATCTTTTTTCTCCTGCCGCGCCGCCGGCGGCTCGTGCTGTCCAACCTCCATCATGCGTTCCCCGAAAAGCCCGCCGCGTGGCACCGCGCGATCGGGCGCGAAAGCTGCCGTCGCCTGATCGAAACCGGGCTTCTCTCGCTCGCAACGCCGTATCTCGACGCCGATCGCTACCGGAAAATAATCTCGGCATCGCCTGCCCTCCTCGCCACCCACGAGCTCCAGCGCACCGCGCCTGCCGCTACGCTCATTTGCTCCCCGCACCTCGCCTACTGGGAGGCGCAAACGGCTCAGCCCCTCGTCGTGCCCGGATCGTTTCCGGAGTTCGGCATCATCTTCCGTCCGCTCGACAACCCCGCCGCCAACTCCTTCGTCAAAGAATCCCGCGAGCGCTTCGGCATGAAGCTCCTCTCGCGCAAGGAGGGCTTCGCCGAGGCCCTGAAAATTCTGCGTCGCGCCGGCTTCGTCGGCGTGCTCTTCGATCAGAACGCCGGGGTGCAGGGCGCACTCACCACGCTGTTCGGCCGGGTCTGCTCGACGACAGAGTTGCCTGGCCTCATGGCGGAAAAGTTCGACGCGCGCGTCTACGGCATTTTCCCGCGTCGGCTTGGATTCTGGCGCGTCGAAATTTCTGTCGAACTCATCCCCGGCCCGCGCACGAGCGACGCCGTCACTATCGGACTCAACCGCTGGCTCGAAACCCTCCTTCGCTCCGACGACAACCTCTGCGCCTCGTGGCTCTGGGCCCACGATCGCTGGCGCAACCAGGATATACCCGAAAAGCGTTTCCGGCTCGAAGCCAAACGCAACCTCCTCGCCACCGATCTCGCCGCACGCGGGCTCGCCAGGCTGCCACGCCGCACGCGGATTTTCATCCGCCTGCCGAACTGGCTCGGCGATGTCGTGATGGCACTGCCGCTCCTCCGCGCGCTCCGCATCTCAAGGCCCGATGCCGAGTTCACCCTCCTCGCGCGCCCACAATTTCTTCCCCTGCTCGAATCGTGGCAGATCGCAGACAGCCTGCTCGCGCTGCCGCCGCGCGGTGCCGGCTACTTTTTCCATTTCTGGAAGCTCCGCTCGGAGTATCCCGACGTGTGGTTGCTCTTCACGAATTCGATCCGCGGCGATCTCGAAGCTTGGCTCAGCGGTTGCCGGCAGCGCTTTGGGCTCGTGCGCGCGGATAAATCCCGCCCTCTGCTTTCACACGCCTTTCGCGTTCCCGCCGATTTCGACGAGCGCACGCACCACCAAACCGAACTTTGGGGAAACTTTCTCCGCCACTTCGGACTGAACGCCCGGCCCGATCGCTCGCCGCTTCTCCCGCCTTCCGCGCTCCCCCGCACGCCTTCCGCGCCGGTTGCGTTGATTTGCGGCTCCGAAAACAATCCCGAGAAACGCTGGCCGGTTGCCCACTGGCGAGCGCTGATCGAGGCGCTGCCCACCGAACGCTTCGTCCTCCTCGGCACCCCCCATGATCAACCGATCACCGTTGCCGTTGCCGCCGGCTTCGATCCAGCGCGCGTCGAAAATTTCGCCGGCAAAACCTCCCTCGCCGATTTCGCCGTTCGCCTGCGCTCGTGCCGACTGCTCGTCACAAACGACACCGGCGGCATGCACCTCGCCAACGCCCTTGGCGTTCCGCTCATCGCGCTCTTCGGCCCAACCAACCCCCTCCGCACCGGCCCAATCTTTGCCGCACCGACCAACATCCTGCAACCGCCTGCCTGCACTCCGACCGGCGGAGCCGCTCTCGCCGATCTTGCGCCCGTCACCGTCGTCGCCACAGTGCGCGAACTCCTTACTGCGCCGACGACCCACTGATCCCATTCGATGCCGCTCCTGACCGTCACCGATCTCCGCACCTACTTCTACACCCGCAGCGGCGTTTATCGCGCGGTGGATGGCGTGAGTTTCTCGGTCGAGCGCGGCGAGACGCTTGGCCTCGTGGGCGAATCCGGCTCCGGCAAGTCCGTCACCTGTTATTCGATCATGGGCCTCGTGCTCACGCCACCCGGCCGGATTGAAAGCGGCACGGCGATCTTCGATGGCGTCGATCTGCTCCATTGCACACCCGCGCAGGCCCGCACGATCCGCGGCAAGCGCATCGCCATGATCTTTCAGGACCCGATGACCTCGCTTAATCCCTATATGCGGATCAGCGAACAGCTCATCGAGCCGCTCCTCATTCACGAAAAGATTTCCAAACGCGACGCCCTCGCGCGCGCACTCGCGATGCTGGAATCCGTCGGGATCAACGACGCCGCGAAACGCATGCACCTCTATCCGCACGAATTTTCCGGCGGCATGCGCCAGCGCGTGATGATCGCGATGGCGTTGATCACGAAACCTGAACTGCTCATTGCCGACGAGCCCACCACCGCACTCGATGTGACCGTGCAAGCGCAAATCCTTGAGTTGATCAAAAAGATGCAGCGCGAACTCGGGATGGCCGTCATTTTCATCACGCACGATCTCGGCGTCGTCTCCGGCCTCTGCGACCGCGTGCAGGTCATGTATGCCGGGCGCGTGGTCGAGACCGCCGACGTGCGCACGCTCTTCCGCGCGCCGCAACATCCTTACACCCGCGGGCTCCAGCGCTCTATCCCAGCGCTTCAGCCGAAAGGCGCCGAGCTATACACCATCAACGGCCTGCCGCCCGATGTGTCGAAACCGCTCCCGGGTTGCTCCTTTGCCGCGCGGTGCGAATTCGCCATCGATCGCTGCACCGCCGAGCAACCGACACTCGCAACCTTCGGGCCCGGGCACGCTCAGGCGTGCCTCCGCGTCCAGGCCGGCGAACTCTGATCCCTCCCATGGCCGAACCGATTCTCGAACTCCGCGACGTCCGCACCCACTTTCCCGTTTCGCAGGGCTTCCTTTTCAAACGTGCCCTTGGCACAGTGAAGGCTGTTGACGGCGTCACACTTTCGCTCGGACGCGGCGAGGTGCTGGGGCTCGTCGGCGAATCCGGCTGCGGCAAATCTACGCTCGCCCGCACGATCATGCAGTTGCTGCCCACGACCGGCGGCGCCGTGATTCTCGAGGGAAAAAACCTAACCACCGGCAGCGCCGGCGATGTGCATCACATCCGCCGCGATCTCCAGATGGTGTTTCAAGATCCTTATGCGTCGCTCAATCCGCGCATGACGGTGTTTGACACCCTGGCCGAGCCCCTGCGCGTGCACAGGGTGTGCCCGGCGACCGGAGTGCCGGCGCGCGTCGCGGAATTAATGCAGCTCGTCGGCCTAGCGCCGCGTTTCATGCAGAAATACCCGCATGAGTTTTCCGGCGGCCAGCGCCAGCGCATCGCGATCGCCCGCGCGCTCGCGCTCGAGCCCAAGATCATTATCGCCGACGAACCAGTCTCCGCACTCGACGTTTCGATCCAGGCGCAAATCCTGAACCTCCTCGCTCAGCTCGTGCGAAAGATGAATCTTTCGCTGGTCTTCATCGCCCACGATCTCGCGGTGGTGAAGCACATTTCCGATCGCGTGGCGGTGATGTATCTCGGCAAAATCGTCGAACTCGGCCGCGCCGCCGACGTGATCGAGCGGCCGCGGCATCCCTACACGCGCGCTCTCGTCAGCGCGATCCCGACACCGAATCCCGACCTCGAGCGCACGCGCCAGCGCATCGTGCTCCCGGGCGATCCGCCGTCGCCGATGAATCCGCCCTCGGGTTGTGCGTTTCATCCGCGCTGCCCGCACGCCCGCGAAATTTGCAAATCCGGCGTGCCGCCGCTCTTCGAATTCGAACCCTACCGCGAAGTCGCGTGCGTGCGCGTCGAGGAGATCGCCAATCTCTGACCGCGGACTGGCTAGGGCACTTCGTAAGCTTCGGCGAGCACCGTGCCACTACCGCCGTCAAGCGAAGTGGCCTGAAGCGTGTAGGCTCCAGGGAGCAGCGCGATTTCAAGCGCCGCATCCCGGCTCGTGGGGCTCGCGAAGTGAAACGCACCGGCCAGATCAAACGCCGTGGTGAGTTGTTGGACGTTGTTGAGGCTCCAGTCCGAGTTGCTCGCGATGACAGTCGCACCGGAGTAGAGCGTAACCACGGGCCGGGTCACCGCATCCGTCACGCCGAATTGCGTCAGCGAAGGTCCGACCGCCCGGACAAGAATGTTGCGCGGAGTGCGGCCGCCGATGACGAAGCCGGCGATCAGCGCATCACTGTGCTAACTACCAGATCATGGACGTAAGCTAGCGACGAAACTGGGTAACACTTCATTGAAAGAAGGAGTGTTACGATGGAAACGAAAGAGGTAGTGGAAAGCAAGGTGGTCCGCGAACCGCGGACCACTCCGAAGA
>CAITWF010000037.1 GCA_903896015.1 uncultured Opitutia bacterium
GAGCGTAATTCCGAGAACCGAGCGTAATTCCGAGAACCGAGCGTAATTCCGAGAACCGAGCGTAATTCCGAACGCAAGCAAATTTGTGTCGGAAATGCACACCATGGGACGGCACAGTCCGCCGCTTTTTCCCACTGACAGCGGACTGGGAAAAACCAAGTCGCGGAGAACGCGTGCGTTGGCGGCGAGGTGGGTTCGGCACCGCGATTGCAGGGGCTGTGGCTCGTTCGCACTCACACTAACCAACCAAAAAATATCACCATGAGACTCGTTCAATATACCTACCCGACCTATCGCACCCTCTCGCCCGCGTTGAGCGGCTTTGCCCGTTCGCCCTGGAGTGGGCTCGAAGCTGAAATCGATCGCTGGTTTGCACCCGAGACCGTCGCGCGTTTCCCCGTCGAGCTGCGCGAGGACAAGGACAACACCTTCGTCCGCGCGGAGCTGGCCGGCGTGAACAAGGCCGACATCGCTCTGGAAATTGCCGATGGCAACTTGACCATCACGGTCACGCGGAAAACGCCCGGCGTCGACGGCCAGCCCGAAACGGCAACCAAGTTCACGCGATCGGTTTCGCTCAACGACACGGTGCAAACCGACAAAGTCACTGCGAGCTACGAAAACGGTTTGCTGACGGTCACGCTGCCGAAAGCCGAGATCGCGAAACCGCGCGCGATCGCGATTAGCTGAGAGGCAAAAATCCGGGGCGAAGTCTGCGCTCCGCGCCGTTCACCGCCGGGTGTCGCTCACGCGGCCCCGGCGTTTTTTGCTTTTGCGCGATCGCCGCGGCCACGCGAGGCTCAAGCTATTCCGATGAACGCGCCGCCTGAATCCGCTGCCGGGCCCGTCCTGCTCTTTGATGGTGAGTGCGGGCTGTGCAACCGCATCGTGCGGTTGCTGCTGCGGCTCGACGACCGCGGCGAGTTGCGGTTCGCCGCGCTTCAGTCGGCGCCGGCGCAGGCGTTTTTGCGCGCGCACGGTTTGCCGACGGAGCATTTCGACACGCTGGTGTTTGTGCCGGAGTGGGCGCGGCGCGATAAGCCTGGAGCAGAAATTTTCCTCCGCACGGCCGGAGCCATCGCCGCGCTGCGGAGGTGTGGTGGCGCGGGTCGCGGGCTGGGCGACCTGCTCGCGATCTTTCCGGCGGCGCTGCGCGACGCGATTTATCGGCTCATTGCGCGGTGGCGCTACAAACTATTTGGGCCGTGGCGCGCATGTCCTCAGCCGCGCCCGGAGTGGCCGGGGCGCTTTCTCGGCGGCGAAAACCAGAGCGGTTGAAGTTTGCCGCGCCCGACGTGCGAGGCGAAATTTACGCGCAGTCCGGACTCAGTGGAGCACGCTCTGGGCGTCGCTCACGAGGCAGAGGCCGCCCGTCTTTTTCAGCAGCGGGCGAACCTTTTCGATCAAGGCCGGCAGCTCTTCGGCGCGGCAGGCGACGAGCAGGCAGATGTTGGTGAAGACTCCCGTGAGATCGTCGTCGCCACGCACGCCGCGATCGCCGCGGCCGGTCACGTGGTGGAAGACGCTGTAGTTGTGGCCGAGCGCCTCGATCAGGCGCTGCAGTTTTGGCAACTCGGGCGCGCCGAGGATGATTTCGACTTTTTTGAGCGCTTGCATGGCGGGTCAGGGTCCGATCACGGCGGTGACGGCGGCTTGGTAAAGCGGGATGCCGATGAGGATGTTGAAGGGAAATGTAAGTGCGAGAGCCATGGTCACATAGAGACTCGGATTGGCCTCCGGGATCGCGAGGCGCATCGCGGCGGGCACCGCAATGTAGCTGGCGCTCGCGCAGAGGATGACGAAGAGCAGCGCGTCCCCGTGGTCGAGGCCGATGAGGCGGGCGGCGAGCAAGCCGAGCGCGGCGTTGACGAGCGGCACGGTGATCGCGAAAGCGACGAGAAAAACGCCCGCGCGCCGCAGATCGGCGAGACGGCGCGCGGCAACGATCCCCATGTCGAGCAGGAAAAGCGCGAGCACGCCGGCGTAGAGCTGATGCGAGAACGGCTTGAGCGCCTCCGCACCGGGACGGTTGCCGGTGATCGCGCCGACCAGCAGGCTGCCGACCAGGAGAAACACGGAGCCGTTGAGAAACGCGTCGCGCCCCACGCGGCCCCAGTCAAAGGCTTCGGTCTCGGCGCCGCCCGCCGCGCGCTTCGCAGCGAGCCGCGCGAAGACCACGCCGACAACGATCGCAGGCGATTCCATCAGGGCCATCGCCGCGACCATGTGGCCGGAGTAGGCGATTTTGTTGGCGTCGAGAAACGCCGTGGCCGTGATGAATGTGACCGCGCTGATCGAGCCGTAGGTGGCGGCGATGGCCGCGGCGTTGGCCGGATCGAGCCGCACGCGCAGGATGAAGTAGGTGTAGGCCGGCACCGCTACCGCCGCGAGGATCGCCACGCCCAGCGTGGCGGCGACATGGGTCGTGAGCCCGCTGTGCGCGAGCTCCATGCCACCGCGAAACCCGATCGAGAAGAGCAGGTAGAGCGAGAGGATTTTCGGGAGCGGCGAGGGCAACTCAAGATCGCTGCGCACGAGCGTGGCGGCGAGCCCAAGCAGAAAGAACAGGATCGGCGGGCTGAGGAAATTGCCGAGCAGTTGCGCGGTGTTCATGCGGCGATGACTAGGGGAGCTTCTTCGGGTCGACCTGCGGAATCAGCACCGACATCAGCACCGATGTCGCCAGCACGCCGCCGATCACGCCGAGCGAGGTCGCGGTCGTGATCTCGAACCAGTGTTCGATCAGCATCTTCACGCCGATGAAAACGAGGATCACTGCGAGGCCAACTTTCAGGAAACGGAAAAGCTGCATCACGCCGCTGAGCGCGAAGTAAAGGGAGCGCAGCCCAAGGATGGCAAAAATGTTCGAGGTCAGCGCGACGAATCCGTCCTTCGTGATCGCCAGCACTGCTGGCAGCGAATCGAGCGCGAAGATCACATCCGTCGTCTCGACGACGATCAGCACCAGGAACAGCAGCGTGGCCACGCGCCGGCCATTGAGCTCCACGAAAAAATTTTTGCCATGAAACGCCTCACTCACCGGAAAATGTTTTCGGAAGAACCGCACGGCGAAATTTTTACCCGGATCGACATCGCTCTCATCCTGGGTCGGAAGGGCCAGTTTGACGCCGGTGTAGACGAGAAACGCCCCGAACCCATACAGCACCCAGTGAAACCGTGCGATGACACCGACGCCCACGAGGATGAACGCGCCGCGCGTGATCACTGCGCCGACGATGCCCCAGAACAGCACGCGGTGTTGCAGTCGCGGCTCCACCTTGAAAAACGCGAAAATCAGGATGAAGACGAAAACGTTGTCCACACTCAGGCACAACTCGACGAGATAGGCCGCGAGAAACTGCTGGCCGGTCTCGCCGCCGCGCCACCACCAGACGAGCCCACCGAACGCCATCGCCAGCGCGCCCCACACGACGCACCACGCGATCGCCTCGCGCATGGTGATCGCGTGCGCCTCGCGTTGAAACACTCCAAGATCCACCGCGAGCATCGCGGTGATGAAGGCGAAAAAACCGACCCACGCCCACCAAGGCATCGCGGAAATGACGGCGAGAAGCGGCAGCATCGGCGAAAGTCTTGCGGCCTGCGCCTGCCACCGGCAAGCGGGGAAGTGGTGGAAACTCGCGCGGAATTTCCGTGCCGCCGCTCCGCGCGTTTCTTGACAACGCGCCGCACGGGCGTTCAAACGCGGCTCGCATGTCTTCGTTTCGCCGCCTGTTTTTTCTGTCCGCTGCCCTCGTTCCGCTGACTGCGCTGCTCGCCGCCGATCCCGCGCCGGCCGCGACTGCCGCTCCCGTCGTTGCGAGCCGCGCGCACGAAGTGACCGATCTGCTCGAGCGCTTCGTCAGTTGGATCCACGCGCGTTACGCGCCCGGCATTGATGATCAGCTCTTCCACTGGATCGCGTGCGGCCTGCTGCTCCTCCTCGCGATTCTGCTGCGAAACATCATCCGCAATGTCATTTTCCACTACCTGAAGAAATTCGCGGAAAAGACGGAGACGACGCTCGACGACAAGCTGTTTCCCGCGCTCGAAGACCCCGCGGCGATGCTCGTGATGGTGCTCGGCATTTTCGCCTCGCTCACGGTGCTGCAGCTCTCGGAGCGCATGGATGCCATCGTGAACAACGGCGCGCTGATCGCGGTGCTCGGCGTCGTGCTCTGGGGCTTCATCCGCGCGGGCGGTGCGGTGCTCGATCACTTTGAAGAGATCGCGCACGAGAAGGAGATGACGGTCGCGACGTTCATGCCGCTGATCAAGAAAACCCTCTTTGTTGTCACGATCGTGGTCGGCCTGATCATCATCGCCGACAGCCTCGGGGCAAAAGTCGGCGCGCTCCTCACCTCGCTCGGCATCGGCGGCCTGGCGTTCGCCCTCGCGGCGCAGGACACGATTGCGAATCTGTTCGGCTCGTTCGTCGTCGTGATGGATCAGCCTTTTCGGGTCGGCGACAACGTGAAGATCGGCGCCAGCACCGGCATGGTGGAGGACATCGGCCTGCGCTCCACGAAAATCCGGCTGCTCGATAAGTCGCTCGTCGTGATTCCGAACAAGGCCGTCGCCACCGAGCCGATCACGAACCTTACGCGGTTCACCGGCCGACGCGTCGAGCAGGTGCTCGGGCTGACCTACGACACGCGCCCCGATCAAATGGAGGCGCTAGTCGGCGAGCTCCGCCAACTCATCACGGCCGAGCCGGAGATCGATGCGGCTTCCGTGCACGTTTACTTTCGCGATTTCAACGCGTCGTCGGTGGATGTGTGGCTCGTCTATGTCGTGAAGGCGCCGGACTTCGCCGCGCACATGAAGCTGCGGCAGAAGCTCAACCTTGCGTTTATGCGCGCGGTCGAGGCGCACGGGTTGTCGTTCGCGTTTCCGACCCAGACGCTACATCTGCCCGAACCGGTCATGGGCCGAATCGCGGGCGCGAAAAACTAGTCGGCGTGAGCGTGGCGCCTAGGTGACGCGAGATTTTCTCGCCAGCCTCAGGCGGGCGGCCTAGCTGAAGCGCTGCAAATCGAGGTCCGGCCAGCGGGCCAGAATTCGCTTCCCCATGCTGCGTTTCCCTCGTTTAGGCCTGCTGTTTTTGCTGCTGCTCGCGCTCGGTCTGCTGAGCTGGCGCGGCATCGGACTGTGGCCGCTCTCACGCGGACTGGTGGTGTCCTCGGTCGACACCCCGCTGCAAGCCGGGCGTGTTGCGGTTCATCATTCTGCTGCTGCCAATGTCGTCAGCGCGCGCGAGCAAGCGCTGCAGCGCCTCGCCTACGCCCAGGCTTGGAAACGCGATCTGCCGCCGGCGATGACGGCGTTTCGCGCGTGGACGCGACGGTTTCTCGCGGCGCCCCCCGCGCAACGCACCGCGCTCGCGGCCGCGGGCGTCGCCCTCGCGCACACGCGCCGGGCCGAGATGCTTGCGCTGATCCAAGCCGATCCGGAGCGCGCGCTCGCAGTCACGGTGCCGGAGGTCGTGCGGCAGGAGCTGCCCGCATCGGTGCTCGCAGAACTGGAGTCGCGCGTGGCCGGCACAGGCGATTTCGGTGTGCGTGTTCCCGGCGCGCCGGAAGCGGGCGCGCCACCCGTCGCACCCCAGATCAGCCGGGCGGCGTTTTTTGGCGGCGTGAGTTATGCCGCGCACGTTTACGGTCGGCGTGAGGCGCAACAGGTGAAGGAAGGAGCCTCGCTCCACGGCATCGCGCTCGGCCGCGAGCTGGCGTTGCACGAAAGTCCGCTGCGCGTGCTTGAACCCGGAGAGACGCTGGCCGGTGCCTTGGCCCCGGCGTGTCCGGTTTCGGGACTCGCCGTGACGCCGCCCGCGGCCGGCGCGGGTGTAAATTTTGACACGCTCGACGTCGTCGCCGCCAATGGTCGCGTTTATGAATTTTGCGGCGGCATGAACATGTTGGAGCAATTCGAAACCTCGCTGGCTGTCAGCGAAGACGAAGCGAGTCCGCGCGTGCAGACGCGCGCGGCCGACGCCGGGGCGGGTGCGACCCCCGCGCCCGGCACCGCGGCTGATGCGGCCACGTCGAACACGCTCGGCGCAAAACAGGTGCTCGTCCTCCGCGTCGACACCTCGGACTTTCCGGGCGAACCGCTCGGCGTCGCCGCGACGCAGAGCGCGATGGACGCCACCGTGAAACCAAATCTCGAGACCTACAGCTACGGCCTCACCACCGTCGTCAGCACGGTGAGCACGGCGGTCTACCGGCTGCCGCGCACCGGCGCGTCCTATGCGCTCGCGGGCGACGAGGCCGCGTTGTTTGCCGATGCGGTGACCGCCGCCGCGGCCAATTACAACTCCGCCAATTTCGATCGCATCGTCGTGTTGCACCCCCGCCTCAGCACGGTGACCGGCTCGCAGATAACCTATGGTGGCGAAGCGCTCGCGGTCGGCGGCACCAAGGTGGTGATCAATGGCGGCACGAACATCGGCTCCATCACGCATGAACTCGGCCATTGCTTCGGCCTGCTCCATTCGAATCTCTGGCAGGTGAACGACGGTAACCCTGTTTCGTCCAACGCCACCACGATCGAATACGGCGACCCGTTCGACATGATGGCCGACTCAGCGCACGCGTTCGGCGGGACGCGTGACACGCGCCATCATTTCAACCCCTGGCAAAAAAACCGGCTCGGCTGGATCGCGGATAGTGCCGTGACCACGGTCACCACAAGCGGTCGCTACCGGGTCTATCGTTTCGACACCGCGACGCCCGCCGCCAACCAGCCGCTCGCCCTGCGGATTTTTCGCGATGGCGTCCGCTGGTATTGGGTGGGTTACCGCCAGGCTTTTTCAGGCACCACGGCGAGCTTGGATGGCGCCAGCATTCATTGGGGCTTCAACAACTCACAGCAAAGCGAGTTGCTCGATATGACGACCCCTGGCTTAAACGCCAACGACGCCGCGCTTGCTGTTGGCGCCACGTTCACCGATCCGGTCTACGGCATCACGATCACGACCGTCGGGCGCGGTGGCACCGATCCCGCGCAATACCTCGATCTCGATATCGCGGTGCCGGCGGCGCCGCCGAACGTGATTACCGCTTGGGGTCGTACCGGCGCGTTGTTTTTCGCGGGCAACACCGGGATCATCGCCAATCCCACGCCCGAGACTTATGTCCCTTTCGGCCTCACCGACGTGACCGCGATGGCCATGGGTGATCTCCACGCGCTCGCGCTGAAAAAGGACGGCTCCCTCGTCGTCTGGGGTGACAACACCAACAGTCAGATTTTTGTGCCTGCCGGTCTCAACGGCAACATCGCCGCGATCGCTGCGGGCGGCAACGTCAGCGGCGTTGTCAAGACCGACGGCACCGTGTTGCTTTGGGGCGAGTCGACGGGCGGCGTCACGACACCGCCTGCCGGCCTCACCGGCGTGAAGCAACTCGCGATCGGCGGGAGCCACTCCGTCGGCACTTATCACGCTCTCGCACTCAAGACCGATGGCACCGTGGTCGGCTGGGGCTCAAACAGCAACGGGCAGCTCACGATTCCCGCCGGGCTCAGTGGCGTCGTTGCGATCGGCGCGAGCGATCGATTGAGCGTGGCGTTGAAGGCGGACGGTTCGGTCGTGCGCTGGGGAGTCACATTCAGCGGGGCGGTCGCGTTTCCGGCCGGCCTGGCGGGCATCGCGTCGATCGCGACCAGCGGCGGCGCCGAGCACGCGCTCGCGTTGAAGAGCGATGGCACCGTGATCGCATGGGGCGCCAATAGCAGCAACCAATGCAACGTCCCCACCGGTCTCACCGATGTTGTCGCAGTCGCGACGGGAAATTTCCATTCGCTTGCGCTGCGGTCGGACGGCTCGGTCGTCGCGTGGGGCTCCAACGTCAACGGCCAGACCACCGCGCCGGCCGCCCTGCTGCCCGGCTACGCGATCGCCGCCAGCTCGCGCGCGAATTTTTTGATCACCGGCGCGCATCTTTATCTGACTGCTCAACCTTCCGCGCAAAACGCCTTCGCCGGCGGCACCGCCAGCTTCAATATTGGCGCGACCGGTGTTGGCACACTTACCTATCAGTGGCGCAAGGACGGGGTGCCGATCGCGGGCGCGACGGGCAGCACGCTCACACTCTCTGCGATCACGGCGGCGAACGCGGGCAGTTACGATGTCATCGTGCGCGATTCCACGAGCACGCTCACCTCGGCTACCGCGCATCTGAGCGTTGCCTCCGCGCCACCGGTGGCCACCACCGTGCCCGCGCACCTGATCAACCTGTCCGTGCTCGCGCCGCTCGTGACGGCGGGTGATTCGTTTTCGCTCGGTTATGTGGTCAACGGCGCGACCACGACCAACCCCAAGCCACTGGTCATCCGCGCCGCCGGCCCCTCGCTCGGCGCACTCGGCGTCGGCGGCACGCTGCTTGATCCGAAGATCGAGCTCTACGCGGACTCGACCAAGACCGGCGAGAACGACGATTGGGGCGGATCGAGTGCCACGGCGGCGGCGATGGCCGCGGTCGGCGGCTTCGCCTACACGAGCCCGACGTCGCGCGATGCCGCCGTTGCCGCGAATATCTCGTCGCGGAACAACTCGGTGAAAGTTTCCGCCGGGGCCTTAGTGCCCAGCGGCACCGGCACCGTGATCGCGGAAGTTTACGATGCGACGCCGACGGCGAGTTTCAACGCCACCACGACCCCGCGACTGATTAATTTTTCCGTCATCAAGACCGTCACCACGAGCGTCACGCTCGGCTTCGTGGTGGGCGGATCGGCGGGCACGACGGAAAATGTGCTCGTGCGCGCGATCGGGCCGACGCTTGGCGTGGCGCCCTTCAACGTGGGCGGAGCGATGGCGGACCCGAAGGTGGAGTTGTTCGACGCGTTCGGAAAAAGTATCGCGAGCAACGACAACTGGGGCGGCACCGCGGCACTCTCGGCGGCGTTTGGCCAGACGGGCGCGTTTGCGCTGGCGACGGGCTCCAAGGACGCAGCGCTCGTCGCCCAGCTCGCACCGGGCAACTACAGCGTCGTCGTCACGCCGGTCACGGGCTCGGCGAGCGGCATCGCGCTGCTCGAAGTCTACGACGTCCCGTGAACTGTGCTCCGCATGGTGTCTCGGGAGCATCTTCGTTTTCTGCAAATTCTGCCGCCTGGATCGGCTTTGGTAGGGCCCCGGCTCGCCCGCGGCAGTCAGAACGGGCGCGCACAGGGCACGCCCCGGCGCCGGGTAAGAAACTGAGATGCGTCGTTGTTTCTCACGTGGCGGGAAATTTATTTGAGAATCGGGTGACGCCGTTTAGCGAGGAGCCATGAATTTCAGGCGCCTGGTGGTCTTGGCAGCGATGGCGCTGATCGGCGGCGGCGTTCAGCCGGCGCGGGCGACGAGCGTCGTGGCCCCCTCGTTTCCCGAACTGGTGGCCGAGGCTCAGACGATCGTGCGCGGAAAAGTGCGGGCGATTCGGTGTGCATGGGTCGACTCGCCGCAGGGCCGCGTGATCAAAACTTACGTGACGTTTGCAGTGTTAAAACGCCTGAAGGGACCCACGGCGGAGGAGCTGACACTGCAATTTCTCGGCGGCGAAATCGACGGTCAATCGATGACGGTTTCCGGCATGCCGCAATTTCGCGTCGGGCAGATCGAGATAATTTTTGTGGCCGGCAACGGCATGCGTTTCTGCCCGCTGATCGGGATGATGCACGGGCGCTATCACGTGCAGACGGAGGAGGGCGCGCAGCGGGAGTTTGTTGCGCGCGACGATGGGGTCCCGTTGGAAAGCGAGAGCGATGTTCAGTTGCCGCAAGGCGCGGGAGGATTGGGCGATCGCTTCAAGCACGCGGCCAGCGCGCTCACCCCGGAGAGCTTCGAACAAAAAATTGCCGAGGAGGTGATGCGTCATGCCACGTTGCCTTAAATCCGCGCGGCGGGCCGCGGCGTTCGCGGCGTCGCTCTGCCTGGCGATCGATCTGTGGGCGTATAACGTGAGCGGGCAGCGCTGGGCGGGCGCCTCCGTGGTCATGAATCTCCAACTTGGCCCGAGCCCGGGCGCGTTGCTGGATGGGAGTGCCTCATGGGGGGCGTCGGCCGAGGACGCGCTGGCGTTGTGGAGTGGTAGCCTGACGAACCTGAAATTCAGCGTCGTGCGCGACTCCACCGCCCCGATCGGCCGCGGCAACGGCACCAACAATGTGTTCTGGTCCGCCACGGTTTACGGCGACGCTTGGGACAGCCGCACGCTCGCCATCACGCTCTCCAACTACGACACGCGCACCCATTTTTTCTCCGAGGGTGACGTGCTCTTCAATAACACGCTCAACTGGAATTCCTACCGCGGCGCGCTCAAGTCCGTCACGGGCGGCGGCACACTCTATGATTTTCACCGCGTGGCGCTGCACGAGTTTGGCCACGTGCTCGGCCTCAACCATCCCGACGACATCGGCCAGACGGTCGCCGCCGTGATGAACAGTGCGACCAGCAACACCGATGCGCTCCAGACCGATGATATTGCCGGTGCGCGCGCGATTTACGATGCGCCGGGCGCAGTCGTTGCGGCGGTCCTGAACTTCAACGGCTCGATCAGTTATCAGACGGCGGGCTCTACCCTGACCCTGCGCGCCGCTGGCGTGCAGAACGTCGGCAATGCCTCGTCCGGCACGCTGCGGCTCGAGCTCTGGGCGATGCCGCAGCATTTCACCAACGGCCTGCCGAGCGGCTCAAAGAATCTCGGCACCTATGCCTTTTCCAGCGTGCTACCCGCCGGCTCCAGTTTCTCCAACGTCAGCGGCAACACGACCTACACCGCGCCGCCCAACGGCACATATTATGTCGTGATGCTGCTGACCGAATTCACCGGCGGCAGTGGTTCAGGCTACACCATCCGCGACTCGATCGAGTTTACCAACCCGCTCGTGATCGGCAACGGCATCAACGCACCCGCCGTCGCCGCGCAGCCCCTCAGCCAGAACTTCGCCGCCGGCAGTCCCGCGACGCTCACCGTCGCCGTCACCGGCACCGCGCCAAGTTTTCAATGGTTCAAGAACGGCGTCCTGATTCCTGGCGCGACCGGTGCAACGCTCACGTTTGCGAGTGTGCAGTTGACCGACGCCGGCAGCTACACCGTCACGATCACGAATGCCAGCGGATCGGTGACGAGCGCCACGGCCACACTCACCATCACGAGCACGCAGGGAACAACAACGGCGCGCATCACAAACCTCTCCATTCTCACCTCGCTCACCAGTGCGACGGACAACTTCACGCTTGGCTATGTCGTCGGCAACGCCAGCTCCGCCAACCCGCTTTCGCTGGTCCTTCGCGCTGCGGGACCGGCGCTCGGTGCGCTCTCTTATCCGGGAACGATGGCCGATCCGAAACTCGAGACCTACGCCGGCTCGACCAAGACCGGCGAGAATGACAACTGGGGCGGAACCGCCGCGCTCAAAGCTGCGTTCGCCTCGGTGGGTGCATTTTCCTACGCGAGCGACGCGTCCAAGGACGCCGCCACGCTCGCGGGCATCACCACGCGCGACAACTCGGTGAAGATTTCCTCCGCCGATGGCGGCACGGGTGCCGTCATCGCTGAAGTTTACGACGCCACGCCCAGCGCCAATTTCAACGCCGGCTCGCCCCGGCTGATCAACGTCTCGGTGCTCAAACCGATCGGCTCCAGCCTCACGGTCGGGTTCGTGATCGGTGGCACCGGCACCAAAACGGTGCTCATTCGCGCTCTCGGGCCCACGCTCGCGACGCTGTTCGGTTTTTCCACCTCCAGCATCATCGTCGATCCCAAACTCGAACTCTTCAACGGCGCTTCGGCCAGCATTGCCACGAACGACAATTGGAGCGGCACGACCGCGCTCAGCGCGGCCTTTAGTGCCGCCGGCACGTTTGCGCTCGATCCCGCGTCGAAAGACGCCGCGCTCGTCGCCACTGTTTCCCCGGGCAACTACACGGTTGTCGTCACGCCCGCGAGCGGCGCCACCGGCACGGGCCTGGTCGAAGTCTACGAACTTCCCTGACCCGTGCTCAATCCAGCGTCTGCCGGTAGCGTGTCACGCCGATCGTCATCGCGATCACGAGGAACGTGAGCAGCGGCCAGATCTCGGGCGCGATTTCCGTGAGGCCGTTTCCTTTTAGCAGGATGCCGCGCACGATCCGCAGAAAATGCGTGTTGGGGAGACACGTGCCGATCCACTGCGCCCATTCCGGCATCCCGCGAAACGGGAACATGAAACCCGACAGCAGAATCGACGGCAGAAAAAAGAAGAACGCCATCTGCACAGCCTGGAGCTGGTTTTGCGCGAGCGAGGAAAACGTGATCCCCATTGCAAGGTTGCACGCGATGAAGAGCAGCGCGACCGCATAGACCAGCGCAAGATTGCCGACGAACGGCACGCCGAACAAGAACTTCGCGGCGATCAGGATGAGCGTGACCTGGATGTAGCCGACTGCGATGTAGGGCAGAATTTTTCCGACCATCACCTCGAACGGACGCACCGGCGTCGCCAAAAGATTTTCCATCGTGCCGCGCTCACGTTCGCGCGTGATCGCGAGCGCGGTGATGACGACCATCGTCATCGTGAGCACGACGCCCATCAGGCCGGGCACGACGTTGTATTGCGTGATGTTCTCCGGGTTGTAGTGCGCGTGGATGGAAAAATTTACCGCGCCGCCCTTCGCGCGCAGCCGCGCCAGCGGGCCGGTGAGATCGCGATCGAGCACGGTGTCGGCGATCGCGCGGACCGCGGAGAGAGCGGGGCCGGTGGCGGCGGGGTCGGTGGCGTCGGCCTCAATGAGGACGGTGGGCTGTTCGCCGCGGAGGAGTTTCCGCGAAAAATCCTCGGGGATGTTAATGACGAACTGCACGTCGCCGAGTCGGAGGAGGTTTTGCACCTCGGCCTCGGATCGGGTCTCCCGCACGAGTGAGAAGTAATCGCTATGCCGCAGTGCGGCGATGAGGGTGCGCGCAAATGGTCCCTGGTCCGCGGCGCGGATCGCGGTCGGCAGGTGCTTCGGATCTGAATTGATCGCGAAGCCGAAGAGAGTGAGCTGCATCAGCGGGATGCCGATCATCATCGCAAAGGTTACGCGATCGCGTCGCATCTGGATGAACTCCTTCAGCACGATGGCCCACAGGCGGTGAAAGGTGAAGCGGCGCGGCATCATCGTAAGTGTCTAACTTGCGGGGTCGTTTGAAGGTGAATTCACCGCGCTGGTAATGGGCGCAGTCGGGAGTTTCCCCGTGGAGGCGGCAAGGAGGGAGGCGTCGCGGATAACGTGGCGGGCGCGTTCGGCGGTACTGTGCGC
>CAITWF010000038.1 GCA_903896015.1 uncultured Opitutia bacterium
AAAATGATGAAATCATATTCCGAACCGTGTTTTATAAACCATCGCACAGCTCCGATTGAATTACTGAATCTTGCTGGGAAGCTCGGTTCGCAGAAAGTAATACTCGTATTGACATTCATCAGCGCCCCACTGCGTCTCAGCGTCAAGACGTGAGACTGAATGTCTTTACTTTTCCATATGTCTATAATGTTACACATTGTCGCAGCCGATCCACCATATGAAACGGTCGTCGCAGGGATAATGTGCAATACTTTCATTAATTTAAATAGGGTTCTATAGCGGCTAGGGTGTCATCGACTCCGATGGCTCGG
Organism: uncultured Opitutia bacterium; assembly: GCA_903896015.1. Classification (GTDB taxonomy): domain Bacteria; phylum Verrucomicrobiota; class Verrucomicrobiia; order Opitutales; family Opitutaceae; genus CAITWF01. The sequence goes on from CAITWF010000038.1 coordinate 312, forward strand.
ATGCATTTTTTGTCATATTTGAGACAAACGTCCAAACCGCAACCAAAGCACTCTGTTCGGTGATAAAGCACGGTGTTGCGCTGCCCCCGGGGATACCATTGTCCCGGCAAGTTTCTCGCCGCAAAGATCGCCACACAAGGCACACCGACCGTCGCCGCCAGATGCATGGGTCCGCTGTCATGGCCGATGAACAGTCGCGCGCTGCTCAACACAGCCGCTGTGGTCCGCACGGATGCCGCTCCGCAAAGGTTAGCCGTCGGCCCCTCCCATTGCGCGAGGCAATCCGCCGTGCGCGGAATATCGTCTGAAGCACCAATACCCACGAGGGCAATTCCCGGATGCCGCGCAGCCAGTGCGCGCATGAGTGCTAGCCAGTTGGGTTGAGTCCAATCTTTGACGTCGGCCTTTGTACCTAGGCTGAAAGCGATGAATCCGGAGTCTACACCGTGCGGAGCCAGCAGCGCCTTAGCCGCTATGGTCTCGTCCACGCTAATCCCCAAATCCCAGGAAGACTCCCGCTGCAGTTGCGCATCTCCCAGCGGTAGCACACGCCGCGCGAGCCGCTTCGCCTCCCACTCATGACCGCCCGTTTCCGCATCCGGCAGGCAGGTGATATCGCGCCGCCGCCACGGCGTTCCGATCACCTGCTCGATTCCGCAACTGCGCAGGAACAGGTGGTCACGCACACTCCGGGCAAATGACCAGCCGGCCCCCAGATTCACCGCCAAATCGAACCGCCTCACGGCAATTTTACCCCGCAGCTGGGAAAGACTCCGCCAGTCACGCAACCCAACCGGGTAATCGATAAACTCGTCAATCAGTCCCGCGCCCTCCAACACATCCGCCAACGCCGGTGCTTTCGCTTGCACCGGCCGATTGGTCAGCACGGTTACATGAGCCGCGGGAAAGCGACGTCGAATGAGATGGAAGACCGGCAAAGCGAGCAGGGTATCCCCCAAGCTGCCGAGGCGGTACACCAATATACGACTGGCGCCTGTGTTTATCCGACCCATAGCTGCCTCGCGTTTCTTGTTTTGTTGAGTACTGCAAGCCGCACAGCCGCTATACCGCTTTCATTTCAACGCCTCAACCACCGCCAGCGCATCTCGCAGCCTCCTACTCAGAGAATAGTCCTCTTGCATGCAGCGCTCATATCCGCGCCTCGCAATATTGACCCGAACATCTTCATTTTTTAGGTAAAAGCTGATTTTATCGAACAACTCTTCGGTTGAACTGAAAAAATCTGCTTCGACACCCTCTTGATAAAAACTCTGATGGGCCGGTGTGCGTTCAGCCAGAAAAAAACCCCCGCTAGCCGGTATGTCGAAACTTCGTCCGTTATATTCATCGCAATTGGAATGTGAAACAAAACCCAAGTTTATGCGGCTCTCTCTGGTAACATCAGCGTAGTGCTCCGCGGGAAGGAGATCATGAAATTGCTTGCGCTTCAGATAATAGACTAGGAACCGGTTCCACCGCCGGCCATAGACATCCACCGACACTTTATTCTTTAGCATCATTTGCGAAATTACCGTCGCACGGTCATCGATCGCGGTGCCCACGAAACAAACATCGTGCCGGTATTTTCCCACGGCTTTCTCTGAGGCAGCAAACAAGGGTTCATAAAAACCGGTGACAAAAAGTCGACACTGCTTCGCTCCGGCACGGCAAAATCGCTCAACATCTTGCGACCGCTTTACAAAATGAAGGTCATATTCAGCAATTCCCTCGATAAAGGATCTCCAAAACGGCCGCTCAAACGTTCGCGAACCGAACGGATTGTCATCCTGATACGCAATCAACTGCAATGCCGGCCATCTCTCCTTAATTTTGCGCAAAGTGTTGGGCACGATCAACAACCCTTTGTCTACCCATAGGATATCCGGTCCCCATATTTCCACCCGCTTCAAAACCAGCGCATTTGCCTCGCGAAGATTTGTTTCAGTAAACGCCCGACCGTCAATGCGACGAAGGAAGCGGCGCTGTCCAAGATCGCCGTAAGGGCCTAGATCGACACCCTCAACCGTGTGCCCCATGCGCCGCATCACATCAAATCGCTGCCAACTTGTCTCCAACGCCGAGACCAGGTTTCCGGCAAAAAGTATTCTCATCCGTCAGACAGGTATCCGGCCTGTGAGCCAACGTGACGCCAAATAGACAACCCAAGCCAACGGCGCATACCACAACCCAGATATAATCCCGCTAATCGAAAATTCGCAAATTCCCTGATGCCACCAACCGACTACAAAAACGCACCAAAGATTAGGCCCAACCGGATTTCCAAAAAAAAGCTTGGCCACCATAAAAAAGATCAACAATAGAAAAAAACTGCCAAATAACGCTCCAAGATACCCAAACGCATTATACATTGCAGCAAAGAATCCGTATGCAAACGGCACACCCGCGCTATTAGGGTCTGCCATTCCACTGCGAATTGAAAGCTCCTGAGAAGAGTCATAGGTTGGTTTCTCTGGATATAAGACGCGTGGCGGCAACATTTTTAGACCCCATACAATTGTCAGCCAGCCGGAAAATTCATGGAGGGCCGCGGTAGGTGCTATTAAATTGTCCGCATTTCCAACCATCGCAAACCGAGCCACGATTCCAGGATCTGCACCGAGATACCCGTTCTCTTGATAGTTAGACTTTGCATCCTGTTTTAGCTCCTCACGAAAGCTATAATCAGTAAGGCTTTTCCAAAACAGTGGTAGCGTGAGACGATAGCCTGATTCAGAAAACTCACGTGCGCGGACGTAATGGATTACTGGAAAAACCGTTTCTACTAGCAGCAATACGGCTAACCCGGAGAGCATGAACAAGCGGACTTGTTTGAAGCCGCGCAATAGGAACAAGGTGAGGACACCATAAAACATCGGAGTCATCAGGAGCCCTTTGCTGTTTTGCTTAAGGCTTAGAGCGATCGCGGCAAACGCCGACAGCAAAACCAGCGGGTGTGTAATAAATTTCCTGCTTTGTTTAAAATGCGCATAGAGCAATGCGATGCCCACTGAAATATCGCGCAATGGCTGCACATAGCGGCTAACTCCCATTAGGCCGCCCACCTGCGTTCCATCGAGCATCGTAACCGTTCCGAAGTTGGAATAGTCGATAACGAACGTGGCGGCATTCCCGATTCCAAAGCAAAGCCAATATAAAACAAGCAGGTGTTTTGGCTCAACGATGGGAGGACAAAGCGGAGCTCGTGCGGTGAAAAAGCCTTTAGTTGCTAAGGTTGCAGCCAGAAGAGCACAGAACCCAAGACAGATAACCATTGGTGTGATTGTCGGAGCGGCTAGAAAACTATCGCTTGGCTGCCACAGCAAAATCTTCATTCCGACCGACAATAGAAGGTATTTTAGCAGTAGACTGAAGTTTAATAGCCCGATCATCGACCGCACTCCTCCGCCCAGTATGACAGCAGCGGTCCCCATCGTTATCCCTACGGAGAAGAGTAAGCTGGTAACGAGGTCTGAACCGCAGACTAATTGTGCAACTAAGAAGATCACACCAAGCAATAAACCCATACGAAAACTTCGAAGTATCTCGTGAGGAGAACTAGGGGCCCGCAAAAGCAAATTCCTGGCCAATGACCGCGATCTCGTTAGGGCGGAAGGAGTCCAACCGCTAGGTGAGCGGGCTCTGGCCGCGATTGCTTTCCTATCGGTGGGTGGAGTCACAAATTGGGAGACGATATACTTGGTCTAAGCGGCAGGAACGCCAACCAAATCCCGATAGCGGGCGATCATTTGATCGGCAAAGCTTGTCCATCCCTTGACTCTTTCAGCCGAGCGCAAGGCGGCATCGCTCATCTCTGCAAGGTAAGTCCTATCCTGATAAAGGGCGACTAGCCTTTCTGCGATGGAGTCCGGAGACCTGATGGGTACCACAAAGCCGTTTTGCCCCTCAACGATAATGTCCGGCCCACCCGTGTTCTCCGTGGCGATCACAGGCAGTCCGCACGCCATGGCCTCTAGGAGCACTAATCCAAAGCCGTCCTCGATCGAAGCGAGCACGAAGACGCTGCTACGCGAAAGCCAGCTGAGTACATCGGCGTGTTTCAGCGGACCGGTTAACACTACATTTTGCAGCGGCGCAGACTGCAAAAGCGCGGTCGTCTCGGAGGAATGCGTGCCAATCAGCACGAGTTCAGCGTCCGGCAACGCGGCGCGATGGAAGGCCAGCAGCAAGTCATGGATTCCTTTCCGCAATGTGAGCGAACCCAAGTATACAATCCGAAATTTTTGATTTTCCAACTTCGCGACCCGGCGCCAGCGGCTTAGATCGACTCCATAGGGGAAGGACCATAGTTTTTCGCGCGCAATTCCCTGAGCCACAAATGTCCTGAGGGCAAACGACGACGGAACAAAAATCCGATCGCAAGCCGCATACTCGCGTTGCTCGCGGGCAATGACCGCGGGATCGACCGGTCGGACAGGAATTCCTGTTCGTTCGCTCTCTTCGCGCATCACCCGATCCTGATACTTAATGTGCGACGAACCGCGATCACAGATATAATGTCCACCGCGGCGTTGCGTCAGCAATCCAGGCTGAAGGTTATGACAGGACAGGCCATGGAAAATATCCGCCTCCACCAAATGCCGGGCGACAAACCGCTCATAGCTGGCATAGTCGGCCCGCAGAACAACCTCTTCCGACCACGAGGATAAGAGTCCCAGCCGCCGCGCCGCCATGTAGGGCATGTGCACCCATGGGAAGGTAAAAACCGTGGCAGAACCCAGCACTTCACGCTTTAGCATCTGTCGCGCATAGCCGCTGTAAACTGCCGCCAGACTGCCCCGCTGTTGAAGCTCGCGCGCCAGTGCATACATGTGGCCCCGACAAATCGAGGAAAGCGCGATTTTCATGCGGGAGAGAATGGGCGGACGTCTGTTTTCAGATTACGGGGTAAGCCCGACTTTAGCGGGTTGGCCCATTAGCCCGCTCGATTGCCACCAATAGGCGCCGGCACGTCCAGCCGGTTGATATCCGGTGATTCAGTGATGTTATGATAAACAACAGCGCCCAGACGTTGCTAAACGAGTAGGAGCGCCTGCGCCAAACTAGACCGGCGGTGCGAAATTGTCCGCGTAAAGCGGCGTTCAGACCGTGCAGCATGAAATGGGATGCATGAAACATTGTGCCATGGGCTTTGACCAGCCATCGATGCTCGGACGGAACTCGGCTGAACAGCCCCTCCAGGATAATGTCCGCCTGCCAGATGTGTGCGCAGTTTTTTGTCATTGTCTGGGAAGCGCGCCCCGCGTGCTCCCGCTCAAACGTTAGCTTCCGCCGGTTGAGACCGAAGGAATATGCAGCGCTCAACCTCGCCCATAGATCAAAGTCCCCCGCGTAGGGAAGATCCTCCCGAAATCCACCGACTGCGCTGAAGCATTCTTTGCGCAGCATCACGTTCGTCATGTCACCCGGCAGGCAGCCAAAACAGAAAAGCGAAAGCCCACCAGCCACCGGGAAAAGCACATTCGGTAGCTCGCCCTGATAGCGGCGCGGTGGTCGAGCCTGGCCGAAATCCGTTGCGGTGGTGTCACAATAAACGAAGGAGAGATCGGGATGCCGTTCAAAAACCTTAATCTGGTTCTCCAGACAGTCCGGCAGCAGGCGATCGTCCGCGCAAACGATCTGGACGAGATCACCTTCTGCCTGACGAATCAGATTGTTTACATTTCCATAGATTCCGAGGTTGCGGGAATTCTTGACGAAGCGGATGCGGGGATCGGCATAGCTCTCGACGATTTTTGCGGTGCAGTCGGTTGAGACATTGTCACCAATCCAAAAGGTAAACTCGGTGACGGTCTGAGCGAGGACTGATTCGATTGCCTCGCGGAGAAACTTTTCTCCATTGAAAACAGGCATCACTATGGAAATTTTCACGGGGAGACGGGTTGAACTCATTTGACTGCAGGGCAAAAGGAGACGAGGCAGTTCACCTAAAAATTGTTTTTACGGTAAGCCATGCCTTGTAGGCGCGATGGAAAGTAAGGCTGGAAAACCAAACCGGAGTTTTCCCACTCAAATCAAGGATTCGTTGCTTGCGGAGAAATTCATCAAAATCTGCGAGTTTCTCCGGCGAATGCAGTCCAAGTTCACGTCGAGCTACGTCAACTACTGCCGCGAGCGTTGGTTGACGTAACCAAGCCGGAAGGTTTTCCAACTGCGGTTGCATTCGAACGCACTGCTCGATAAAAAGGCTGATGCGTGCGCGGGAATTGAGGGGAAATTGGCGATACTGTCCGAGAGCCGCAGGAACAAAGGCTGCGGGACCATACTCCGTAAGTCGTTCAAAAAAATCGACGTCTTGTAAAAAAGTGAACTGCGGGGAAAAGCCCTGCGCAGCAAAAAAATGTGCGCGGGAGAAGGTCACCCCCACGACTGAGACGGCATTGCTCAATGCCTGCAATCGGCGAAACTCCCGCGCGTTTGCCGTATACCCCAGCGGCCAAGGACGGTGCTTACGATTCACCGTGCCGTCCGACCAGAGCATGTCGCTGGCTCCATATATGAGGGATGCATCCTTCGTTCGACGCAGGGCTCGATCAGTTTGAGCAAGTGCTTGCGGATACAGCACATCGTCACTGTGCAACATCGTGAAATACTCGGCCTCCGGGGCTTCGCGAAAGGCCCGATTCCAGTTTTCCGTCTTGCCGAGAACATCCCTGTGCATGGCTACACTCAAACGCCCATGGCGCAGACCCGAAAGGTACTCGGACGAACCGTCGGCCGAACCGTTGTCACTGACGAACACGCTGTAATCTGAAAATTCCTGGTTCAGCGCAGATTCCACGGCCGCTGGCAGCGTCGGCCGCGCGTTGTAAGTGGGAATGACAATGCAAAAGCGAGTACTCATCGAGAGAACGCCCAAATCGCGCGCGGCGCACCCATCCAGCGCCGAAAGGTTTTGAGGGTGAGAATGTCACCCAGCGCATTCACCCGGCGATCACCAAGCAGATGGCATGATGCGCCAAAAACGTACAGCAGGACGGCGAATTCGCCGGCCGCCAGCGCCGCAGCGAGGCTCCAGACGCCGCCCCACCAGGAAAACACGACGCCGGCGGCCAGGCTACCCGCTGCCGCCATGGAATAGACCCAACCCAGTCGGGCATGATTGTTGGTTGAACTCAACACCACGGAACTGGTGCTCCAACAGCAACCCAGCACCACGGCGACGCCGAGAATCCCCAGCAGGAGCGGATCATTTTGCACTCTTCCTCCCGTCCAGGTCGGGATGAGGATCGGACTGATGCAAAGCAATGCCACACAGTAAGCCGCGCTGATGGCCGCACTCCCCTGCACCGCCAGACGGTGGAGTTCACGCGCCTTTTCAAATGCCTTGGTCGCAACCAAGGTGGTAAACTCGGGATAGATCGCCCCGTTGATGACCAGAATAAGTTGGACACAGAATCGTGTAGCCGTGCGCAAGACGCTATACTGCACAACCGCAATGGGACCCAGCCCATGGCTGACGGCGAGGAGAAATCCCTGCAATTGCAGGGCCCCGCCCAATGCCAACCCCAGATGGCCGGTGGCCGGCCGGCCAAGCGCACGGAGTTCCGACCAGCAAAGCTCGCGCACCCCAATGGAAAGCTGAGACCGCATCCGCGATGCATCCCAGAGCAGGACGAGCAGGCTGAGCAAGCGAGCCGCTAACATCAATCCAATCATAGCTCGAACTCCGCCGCCGGCGAATAGCACCGCCATCGTCCCCAGCACCTCCGCGAGCCGGACAGAATTGGCAATCAACATCCCGCGCGCGTTCCGCAGCTCGGCGCGATAAATAGCCTGCACCACCCCGGAGAACATATTGGCCATCACGTAGGCCGTCAGCCCCACGAGAACAATTCGAAGATCGGTCGCGCCAAAAGCCGTGATCGATAACCACGATTGCAGGGGCAGAAAAGTAGCCGCCACGACGGCCAGCGATACGATCACCAACGCAAGTAACACCTGCATGGTCCAAATCGTGTGCAGCGTCTTCACCGCGGCAGACTTGCCGTTTGCACCCGCGAGCAGAGCGATGCGGTTGGCGGCCACCGGGCCAAATCCAAAGTCCGAAAGTGCCAGATATGCGGGAATCGCCGAGAGCGCGAGCCATTCGCCGTAAACCTGTGTCCCCCACGTCCGCAAAAATAGCGGCACCATGGCGATTTGGCCGATTACGACTACAGTAAGCCCGTAGAGCGTTGAAGCTCCATTAGCGAAAATTCGCTGCCGTAAACCGGGCATAGCGTAGTCTTTAGTAAAGGTAGGCGCGAAGCTCAGTCAGCTGGCGCCCCGACCAGTCGATGACATCGGTGCCCTTGAGCCTTGTTTCCCCCAGCTGCAGTACAAACTCGATCACGCTGCGATCTTGGCCGGAGGTAATGGTGCGGGCGGAAAACGAGAGTTGTGGGTTCTCCTGATAGATTTTCCGTACGTAATCCAAAACTGCCGTCTTACCTTCCAGACGATTCACCGCGGGATCCTCCAGGGCGACGTTCTCCGACAGCATCGCCGAGAGTCCGGCCAGATTTCGATCGTTGAAGAACTTCGCGTAGAGCGCGGTCAGCCGCTCGATCAACGCCGGGCCGCTCAACGGGGGTTCACCGCCGCTCCACCCGCTGGAATAAGACGACGTCGTCTTGAAGAATTCCAAATCCTCCGGCACGCCAAGTCCGAACATGCCATCATATTCGCGCCCGGTCGCGGCGATCACCACCTTACCGCCTTCCTCGATCACCTGATTGTAAGCGGGCGCGACGTAGAATTCGTTGTTCACGCGCAGGTTCTTTGCGATCATCGCTTCAGCGGCACGCGCATAATCGGCTCCGCGACGGAAATTGTAGATGCCGACCGTGGCGTCGTTACTCACAACTTTCTTCTCGACAACCTCCCGCACGGTGCCGTCGGGATTCAGTCGGCAATAGGACCACTTCGGATGGTCGGCCCAGAAGGTCATGATCAAACCATCGGCGTCTTTCCGATCCATCTCCGCAAGATAATCATCGATCTTCAGCTGCACAAACTGGTCGGCGTTGGCGATCATAAGCGGGTCGCCGTTATCGATGAATTCCCGCGCCAGCAGCACGGTGCACGCCGCGCCCTCGGTAACACGGTCGACCGTCACGATTTCGCAACCCGGGCAAAGCCGCCGTAGAGTAGCCGGTACCGCAGGGTAGGTCAGCAGGTGCTCCGCCAAGCACACAAAGATGAAGCGGTGTGGCTGATCCGGGCGCACGTTATCAATGACCCATTGAATCATCGGTTTCCCTCCCACAGGAATAAGCGGCTTGGGATCCTTGTAGCCTGCATTCGCAAATCGCGAACCGCGTCCGGCCATGGGAACCACGATATTGAGCATGTTACTTGAGGTATTTGTCGTTGGTCGCACCGGGCAATTTTACCACCGTCGTGACCGTCGGCGTCAGTGCTGTGAAATCCGTTCCTTCACCCGGGGGAATAACTATGATGTCACCCTTGCAATAGCGGCGGCCGTTCATTTCCACCTCACCGCTGACAATCACCGTAAACTCGGTGGCGATCTTGTGATAATGCCACTCCTCGCTGAAACCGGCGGGATACTCCTTGATCGCCACTTCCACGGCTTCTGTCGCACAGAGCGTCGGTGAAAAATTGCCGATGAACCATCCCTTGGTCATGGCGCTGAGGTGGGCGGTTTGCATGGCGGCTAACTGTTGTGAGAATCGAGCTGCGCGTTGAACGCTAGCGCATCCGCGGGCGTGGCGAGCGAGCGGTAGGATTTACGTGGGATGAGATGGATACCGATCCTACGTTGCCGTAGGATGAGTTCGTTGAAGGCTGGGCAGATGTAGAAGAGCCCGTTCACCTGGGCGTCTTTCTTGACCATCTCAGTCGCGGCGAGTACGAAATCGCTCCCGCGCGCAAAATAATAGAAGCCGGCGGTCGCCAGTTTGCTGATCGGGCGCTTCTCGGCGGCCTCAATCACGAGGCCGGCCTCATTGCATTTCACAAAGGACCAGCGGGGATGCAGATCCTCGAAGACCAAGATGCCGCCGTCGAGGGAGCGGCCTTGAAAATCGCGGATCATAGCAGGGAGGTCCGCGTCGAGCATCTGGTCGCCGTTGACGATGATCAGCGGTGTGTCGTTGTTTATGTGCTCAACCGCCAGCAACGCGCTGCACGCGGCGCCCGAGGTCTCGGCGTTCAGCTCCACGAGCACCGCCGCAGGATTGATCAGGTGGATGACGGCGCCGGTGTGGTGCTTGGCATTCTCGTCGTGCCGCAGCACGCACAGGTAACGCGCGTCAAAGGCACCTAGCGGAGCCAGATGCTCAAGCACACGCTGCACCAGCGGCACGCCACCGAGCTCGACGAGGTTTTTCGGAAACACGTAGCCGGCCTCCTTGAAAGCGTGGCTGGAACCCGACATCAGGATCAGCACATTAATCACAGGGAGGCCTCCGCAAGCTTGAGGTGGCAAGTGACATTGTCCCACGTGACGTCGGTCACCTCTTCAACAATCATCAGGTGCGTGCCGGCCGCGCGGGCCGCGGCGATGCCATGCTCGTTGTCCTCCACCACGAGGGTTTCGGCGGGCGCGACGCCCAGCAACGACATGGCTCTTAAATAAATTTCCGGGTCGGGCTTGCCGTGCTTCACATCCTGATTGCTCACGATGGCGTCGAGGTAGCCGCTGAGATTGCTCTTTTGCATCATGAGTTCGATACTGGCGCGAATTGAGTTGGAGGCCACCGCCAGCTTCATTCCGGCCGCGCGGAGATTGGCGAGGGCGTATTCGTGCTGAAAGAGCGGTTTGCAGCGAGCGTGCACCAGTTCGATCGTGTAGAGTTGCTTGAGATCATTGAGGAAGCAGTGCAGCGACGGCGGAAGGCCATGCTCTCGGGTCAGCATCTCGAGCTTCTTGCGGGTGGGCAGGCCGTCGAAGGTGACGAGGTGATCGTAGCGGCTAATATTGTAGCCAAAATGGTTCAGCGCGCGGTTCAACGCCTCATAGTGCCAGTCCTTCGCGTCGATCAACACGCCGTCCATGTCGAAAATAACGGCCTTAATTTTGGTCATGTAGTAAAGAAGCCGGCCGCCTCATCGGGGAAGTCGGTGCAAAGGATCAGGCGGTCGTGGCGCGCAACGGCGCTCGCTTTCAGCGCCGTCCAAAACGCCCCATGGGGACGACGGTGCAACTCCGGTGAAACCAGACAAACCTGCTTGTCCGCACTCAAGTGGGCGAGGATGGCCGCGGGGGTGAGCCAAGACTCGTCGAAAAACGCATCCATCCAGACTCCGGCCGCTTGGGCATAGAAAGCCGGCACGGGCTCGACGTCGCTATGTCGGGTAAAGACCCGCAAGCCCTGCTTAATCGAAAATATGGCATCGGGCACCGACATATCGAACAGGAAGTAATTCTCGATTCCGTGGCGAGAAAGGGCGGACTTGAGCAGCCCCTGCAGGCCATCGGCCTTGATATTGATAGCGAGGGGCAAAGAGCGGTCTCGCCGGCTCAACAACGCAAAAAAACATTCCGCTGGGCAGGACTGTGGATTGGGAAGGTCGTGCGCGATCACCAATTCTCCCGCGCGATCCCGAAAATCTGTTTCGGTCCCGAAGCCGAGCGTGAAGGAGCGCTCAAATGCCGCAGCAGTATTCTTTTCTTCGCCCGTCTTCCAATATCCGCGATGACTGATTATTCGCATATAAACGAACGACAAACTATAATTGAAAAATAATTTTCCAATCAGCAATTACCGGGCGGGCCGACTGCCATCGCTTACTCCCGCAATCAATCCACTGCCGAAGGCAATAGCGACGAAACAATTGAGGGAGCTATCGCACCTCAAGGACTCGGATTTGAAACGGGGCCAGATCAAAAAAAAGCCTCCCGCCGTCGCCCACGGTCAAACCAGGATTGCGACCCGTCGTTAGCGCTTCACGCTCCACCACAGGCTCCCCGAACGAGACTAGGCCGAGCACACGTTCCAGCTTAGGAGAATTTGCGAAACGCTCTTCCCAGCCATCAAGGGAATGCAATGCAATGCGGACTACCCGCTCCATGGAAAATGGTTTTCCATTCGGCGCCGGATGTTCGTTCCCAAAGTCCGGCCCGTCTTTATTCAGATCAATCCGACAGGTAAGCCACTCACGGCCATTGATCGAAAGGGTGAGCCCTCCGGCCTTGAGATAGTAGCGATAGCCGCCGTTGCTATCATACAACCACACACCGAAAGTAATCGGTGAACCGTTGCCACGCAGGGGAAACGAGAGGGATACGCGCTCACCAGGATGATGAACAGCGAGATTGAATGCACCTTGAAAATCGATACCCGACTCGACCCACCGTGGAACGCTGACGACGTCACGCATTATTCCGTCGAGCAGAGCCTTTTCGTGGACAATCTCGGCATGCGGTCGGTATGCATGCGGCCCTTGGTCTGAAAAGTTGACTAGCGGTGCGACCGGCGCAATCCTCACCCAGTGCGGCAGAACTGCGGTCGTATTCGCGTCAGCGGCAACGGACTCCACCTCGTCGGCCGCCGCCAAGTCTCTGACTTGGCGGCCATTGGCCCGGCGCCAGTCGACACTGGCCCCGGCCATTGCCCGGTCCGTCGGGTTGAAAACGATTAACCATCGTTTGCCCGTATCACTGGCGGTTGCCTCGCGGACCCATGGTGCAAACAAACCGGGACTCGAAACAAGAAGAGGAACGCCCAATCCACTATACAGCTCGAGCAACCACGATTGCTCGTGCGCCCCAATCGAAGTGTAAATCCCTTGAAGATCCCGTGCATTGCGCCAGAATGTCGATCCGAGCACGATGACGCGGCCGCGACCGACACGACGCTGCCCGATGGCCACGCCGCCGTCAGACCATCGCGCGATAACCTCACACTCCGAGTCGGTCTGCTTCAGACGAACACCCGTGCCGACAAAATTTTGCCCAAGAAAATCTTCGCCCACTCCACGACCATTTGTGGTGCGGCCGGAGAGAGATGGCCATAGCTTTTGACCCGTCTCAAAGCGAATTGACTCCTGCTTGTCGATAAACCCGGTCACTTCAAAGCCGGTCAAAACGTTAATCGGCCAGGTATCGGCCTCGATCAACCCATGCCGGCCAGTCTGGTGAAGCGCAATGAACGTGCCACCCTGTCGAACCCATTTCTCAAGGTTTGCCAGAACTTGTGGTTCCATCGCAGCAGTCCCAGTGTCCATTAACACACCGATTTTCGAAGGCAGTCCCCGTGCAAGTAGCGATTCAGTGACGTAGCCAAAATCGATGCCGGCGGATTGGATCTCTCCCCGACCGGGATCCCATTCGAAAGGCACAGGATGCTGCTGCAAAATTTCGAACTGAAATTGACGGCTCGGGTAGAGAAATGCCAAGGATGGCGACTCTGGATGAGACCTAGCGAATAGACCAAGCAATCGCTTCGAACGGATAAATTCCTCGTGCGCAGGGTTGGCCGGGCTCGCATAGCTGCTCACGTCCCAAAAGAACGCCAATTCCTCGTCATTGTCGAAGAACGACCACCCAAGCATCCGTCGGAGAATAAACGGATCGGTTATCGAGTCAGAGGGCTCCGCGCTTCCAGAATATCCGGCAGCGGCGCCGGTGTGGGCATACCATGGAAAATAGAACGCTCCCGCCCCGGTATTTCGAACCCTTGCATTGTATCGGCCGGCAATCTCGCCACCAGCATCGAGCAAGCCGCCTGCGGGCGCAAAAATTGTCAACTGCGCCTGCGGTGCATTCTCTCTTGCGAGTTTATAAAGTCGCTCGTGCATGCGGGCGACTCGCGCATAAGCCCAAGTGATCCAATCCACATAACGCGCGTTGCGGTGCGCGCCCAAGAAGGGATAACGGCGCGGAGGGTCGTCGCTGATAAAAAAAGGCGTGAGAATGGAGGTCCCGACAGGCCGAAGAACGATGATGTTCTCCCCCTCCCTCAGCAGTTGCTCCACCCGAACCCCAAACGGATCGAAGGGATAGCAGTGCTCGATCGAGCCCGGCTGACCCTCCGCCAATTTCGTGCTTTTGCCGCTCAAGACACCCAAATCGGTCCCATTCAAAATAACCTGAACTTCATATTGCCCATATAACCAGCCGCCTTCACGCCGCAACGCTGCGAGCTGCGCCGCAGTCAGGATAAACGTACGCTGCATCCACGTATTTCCCAACTGAAATTGCTTCTGGTCCAGCACTGCCGGGAGCGCGACCGTCGAAATGCCGCCAAAGGCCGTCTCGCGCCAGAGAGAAGCGATCTCGGCGGGCATTGCGAGGGGGCCCGACCGCACTAAGAACTCACCTCGATCAGCCGCCGATAAATTTTTCGTCAGCGGGATGCGAATCGATCCCGCCCAACCGAAAAATTCGTGCGGCGATGGCACTTCAACGTCCTGCCATGACCTGAAATGGTTCCGATCGCCAAACCATCGCTCCCCGAGATCCGAAAGCGACAACCGCTGTTGAGTGCGCAACCAAGCGCGAAATCCCTCCTGCTCCGAGGGCGCGTGGCCATAGCGCAATCCAGTCAGCTCCAAAGCCATTTCCACCTGTCCGACGCCAGCACCGATCAAGAATCCCTTCACGTTTGGGTTGGCTTTATACCGGTTAATGACAAACTGCACATAGCGCTCAATTTCCTCCATCATCGAAACGCTGTCAGGATTTATAATATGCGCACCCAAAGCCTCGGGCATTGGTGAGTAGGCCGGTGCAATCGCACTCGCTTCATCCGGATGCTGCGCAAAAAACCATTCCGGCGCCTTGTCGACATGAAGCTGGATTTGCGCCTTGACCGCACTGCCCGCAATCGCCGCCAAATCCCACTCCACTTCGCGAAGATTATAGAGACCTCCGGGCACCGGTGAGTCAGCCGGTTCCGTGCAGGGCATCGCCCAAAAGCACACCGGGTTGATTCCGGCGTCGAATGATTTGATGAATGCGAGCCCGTCCTCTTTGCTCAAAGGGAACCGTTGATCTTTTCCTCCGCGACTATACATATCGCCACGCCAATAGAAATTTATCGGCTGCGCACTCAGCCCGGGCGATGCCGAGGCTGCAAATACATGACCGACGACAAAAACGATCAGAAGAAGCGGATAAGTTAAACGAAGTCGCAGCCAATCAGTTGGCGACGCACGTCGCCGGGATCTCAATTGCGATAGCATCATACAGGCATAGCTTCGCCCCGTCGCAGCCAAGACAGCAAAGCGATCACCGAAAAACAAACTGGAGAAGCAGCCATTGGGATGGCGACTGGATGTATCTAACCGAGAAACTTTGCAACGAGAGGGAGCAGGGCTGCGCCCTTACGGTGCCACGAGCGAAGCTTGTCGAGGCGAGCTTGGAGCGCCCTGCCCGCGCCGTTGCGCGATCCCGCCGCGGCACGATGCCGCGACCGTAGTGCCTCTACCCGCGATGCACCCCGCTTGAGCTGCGGCTGGATCGACTCCTTCAAGAAACCGCTGATGAGCTTTCTCAACTCCGTCTCCGCGACAAAATGCTCCCGGCGCCAATCGGGGCCCTCCGCAGGGCGAATCGCTCCTACCTCGCGCAAAGCCTTGAGCCCCTGACTGACCGAACCCTTGCTTAGGTCGAGCCGCTCGACGATGTCGGTGAAGCTTAATGGCCTCGTCGAAGCGAAAAGCAGTCCGTAGATCTGGCCGTAGGAGCGCGGCTGCGCCAGCATGGCTGCCAGATCGGCGAAATGATCGACGATTTCGTTTTCAAGCTCCGCGACGCCGACGGCCTCGTTGCCGTTTAGGGCAGACGGAACAGGGCGGGATGAGACGGGGGCCAAACTGGACACGCAAAAGACCTGCACCGGCGCAGCGCCGAGTTCAATCACAATTAAACTAGCGGTTCACGCTTTCGTGAACGGGCCGGCGTCCCGGCTTAAGCGGTCGTCCACCCCCCTTCCGCGAACTCCACGTTCCCCATCGTTCGGGGAACGCCTGTGCCGGGAATGGTTTATCGTCATTGACCACGATATACGACGGACGGAAAAGACACGCAGAGCGGCACCTTGGCTAGCAGACGGTCGCGCGCTGGCGCCAAACTGGCGGCTCACCTCTCGAATCGTGGGGACAAAAAAGCGGCAACTTTCGTTGCCGCTAAGACTCGATCGTGGCTCACGCTTATCACCGGCCCTAGCGCCCAATCTGCTTTACGATTCCGCGTAACGACACACCTCTGGAATGGAGTATGAATAAGCGACTCAGGCGCGAACGAACCGGCGGCGTAGCGCGGCGAGACCGACGAGCGCGGAACCGACGAGCACGAAAGTTGTGCCGGAGTCGGGAACGTTGGATGTGTCCGATACGACCCACGAACCATTCGGCGTATTGTAGGAGGGTGGATAGAAAATATCCCTGTAATTGCCTCCAGTCACCGCTGAAGCTTCAAACTGCGAATAGCCTACCGGCCAATTGGGAGCGCCGCTCACGCCAAAGAAATATCTATCAAATTGATACCCCATTGCAAAATCGGCATCGAAAAAGGAGAAATTATTCTGAGTTCCATCAAACGATACGACGGCCGCCCCATCGACATAATTGCTGCCCACCAAGCCCTCCGCGAAAACATTTCCAGAGATCAACTGATTGTTATCCAAGTTGACCGTGACATTCGAGATTCCGGTGATGAGGTTGCCGTTAGCGGTGCCCTCGAAGGTGCCCGATACCTCATGCCCAACGCCGGAATTATAGGGTGAAACATTTCCGACAAACGCATAACTGTAGCTGAACGAGTCGGCCAATGCGGAACCAGCGAATAGGCAAGTGCCCATCGCGAGCAAAGAAACATAACGAGCGGCATTTTTCATAGCGCTTTCTAGTCAGCAAACAAGGTGCCGCTTCCTCGTAGCCTGATGGCTAAACCTCCCGATCAATGAGATAAGCGATTCATCCCCGTATTAGAAAAATGCGATGTTATGAAGTGTGTAATATATTTCGACATCATTCAGCATCAGTGGCGTCCGGAATTAAAATGCTTCAGGACAAAGAATTCTGAATCTCGAGTGAGTCGTCCCTTGTATGAATATCCCGCGAGTAGTTCGCAAAAGGTTCCGGCACAAAGACTTTCTCGGAAGTATCTATACGCGGTTTTCCGCGCAGCGCCGCGCTCGGGATCCTTAAAAGCGTCCGTAAAATTATCCAACTCACGATCGCTCATGCCCAATGCTCGACCCGCATTGCTCCAGCCTACCGCCTCGCGGACACGACTACGGCGGGAGCGCAAAATGGAAATTTGTATCTCGTCGACGCATTCAAAACCGTCGCCAAAACTTACACTTTCTAGCCCAAAACGAAAATTACCGCAGTAGGCAGCTCGCTTTAAAATACAGTAAAACATTACAGGACAACTACTTCCGTATATTGCTTAAATACGGCACAAATACAGCTAAGTAGTTACCGCCTCTGTGAAATACAAAATTGGCAAGGTTCTCTTGGGCATTATCTCCGCGAATCTCAGCCTCGCCGCCCTACTTCGCAGCATGGCCAGCGCCCAAGTTTCTCCGCTATATCCTCACAACCCGTCCAGACCAAACTAACAAAACATGAAATTCCAATTTCCCAATCGAGAGTGCCTTTTTCGCATTTGGCCGGTATGCGTAGCCGCATTGGCAATCATCGGTCCAGCCACCGCAGCGCCCCTGATCTTCAGCAACGGCTCGGTGGACCCGAATCGGACCACGTGGAACGACACGGACCCGACCTTCACTATCTACGACGCATTCAGCCTTTCGTCTGCTACCACGATTAGCCAGATTGATTATAGCATCTTCAAACAATCGTCGACAGTTTACGACGGAACCTACGTTTCAATTTTAAGCGGCGTGGGCCCGGGCGCGACGATTATCGTGCCGCAATTCTTCAGCGTTGGCTCGCTCGTTTCGAATGGCTTGGTGTCCTACAATGGCGCCGTACCGAATGGCTACGACGTGTCGCTCTCCGGGCTATCGCTCTCACTCGACGCGGGAACTTACTATTTAGGCGTGCGGACGGAGATAGCAGGTGGCCTCGCCTCCATTGGCTCCGGCGCGGGCGGTGCTCAGACGATTGGCTCCGGCCTATACCAAGCCTACAGCAACACCGGCACGACCAACGTCGGTGACCACATGGCTTTCAGCATTTATGGAGATTCCGCAGATGCATCAGTGCCCGACAGCGGCGCAACGATCGCCTTGCTTGGCTCCGGGCTCATCAGCCTCGCAGCACTGCGGCGCAAGTTGGTAAAGCCATAATTCAGACCAATGAAGCTCATCCATTTTCCCTCCTGGCTTTTCTCGGCAGCCTCGAGCTTAACAACCACTTCGACTGTCGGCGCGTCTCGTCTTTGGATCTGGCGGGCGCAGAGCGAGGCACTCTCTTGTGGCTACAGGATTGTCCGCTCTGGGGCGATACTGCTTGCCCTTCTGATAGCACCCGCGTTCGCCACAACGTTCGACTATTCCTACACATTTACGACAATGTGGGATGGGACCGCCGCACCGAACTACGTTTTCATCAACCGGGGGCCATTTACCATTTCAGGCTCGTTCGACGGTGACCAAGCAGGCGATTACGTCACTAATATATCCAACCTTACGATGGTCATGAACGGCGTGCAGGTCGCAGGTCCGATTCAAGCCGTAACCTACAACCCTCAAGCTGGCACGCTCCCGGGAGCGGTGGTTTCGTTCACGGCTTCAAATAACAATTTCACCTTTACCGACGGAAACGTCTTCACCAACAGCCCGCCCATAAACGAAGTTTTTTCCCTCGGGTTTTACGGCTATTCCTACGCGAGCCCAGGAGTTTTTGCGCGGTCGAACATTCAAGACGTTACCACTTTTTATGTCCAAGCGATCAATGGAACGTGGAGCTTGACCGAACGTTCTGAGTCCGCGGTGCCCGACCAAGCATCTACCGGAATATTAGTGGGAGCTGCCGTTACCGGAATTTGGGTAGCGCGTCGCCGCAAACGTAGCTGACCCCATTCACTTGGAATTTAGTGGTTTTGGCGGGCGTGTTGAGAAGTATCGGCCAGCCAAAGTCATCGCTCTGAATCTCGGATTTTCGGCGACCTTGGTCGACGTGCAAGCATTGCGCGCGCCTCGAGGTCGTGCCTGAAGGCCAACTCAACAAGTTGCGCCGTCATGTTCGCGAAATTGACGGCGAAAAAATAGGGCTCCCTTGTACCTCCTGCCAATAGGAGGCGAAGAAGCTCCCCTTCGAGAAGCAAACGCGCGCCCGCAACTGCGCTCGTGCGGGATTCATGCAACCAGTCCCGGAAAGGTCGGCCGAATTCGCCGCGTGAATCCGAGTGCTCGGCAAGCGCCTACGACTTCATCGTAGGTGAACTCAACCCCCTGCGCCGGCCCTCCGGCTTCGCCGTCGCCCTGGCGCAACCTGTTTCGGGCGGAGCTGAGGCGTCTTCGCGTTCGGGTTGATCGCGCCAGGCATCGTCGGCCCGCCCTATGACTAAACTGAAATTCATCTCATCATCGGAGAATGAGGCCAGCCCCTCTTCCCTCGATCCCGTTAGCGGCCCGTCTCCCGGGCAATCCTCCGGTTCATGCTTCCGTGACTCCCTGGCTATCGCGCACAGGATGCGCCGCGCGCGAAGCATGGCAGAGGCCCTTCTGCTGCGAAATGAGCTCGTGACAGCCAATCTTGGGCTCATCGCTCGAGCGCTCTGCCTGCTGGGTCTGCCGCCAAAGCCAAACACCGATGCTTGGTCCGAAGGCGCCTGCGGTCTCATCGAAGCAGCCGGTCGATTCGATCCCATGCGAGGAGTGAGCTTCGCTTCGTTCGCTTTCCCGCGCATCAGAGGGAGAATTCTGGAGTGGCTAGCGGCAGAGCGCACCGTCACCGGACAAGTCTGTGCCGGTCGCGGAATCTTCGCCGTCAGACGCGCTCTTCGGGATTTGCCCGCCGACGTCGAAGCCACCGCTCAAGCTCTGGCCCCCCTCTGCCGTATGTCGGTGCGCAAAGTGACAGACCTCTTGGCCTTCAACTCGGCACCGCTCCGGATTGACACGACAGAGTGGCAGACATCGTCAGCCAGCGCGAACAGTCCGAGCGAATCGAATATGGTAGCTGGCCATACGCCAGAAGGGCCATGGGCAGCCGCGAATTTCGACGTGGCTCAAACGGTCGATTCCAGCCGGGAGCTTGGGGAGGAGATTCGCCATGCGCTCCTGACCCTGCCAGGGCGGAGCCGAACCATTGTGGTTCAGTGCTTCGGTCTGGACGGTGGCCATCCGCGCACGCACGGGGAAATTGCAGCCGAGTTGGGGCTCACGCGACAGCGAGTCAGCCAACTGCACAAGGAGGCCCTCCTGCACTTGCGCCGCGCGCTGGAGGCGGCGGATCAATGAGCGGTCATCAGAAAGCTCCGATTGAAACGCAGACGCCGATGCCCCGGCGCAAGGCGATCTCAAAGGCAAAAGAACGAGGCGCAGGCTCTGAGAGCGCATCCGCAGAACGTCGAACGCTGCTCCTCGAGCTAGCCTGCGTGCTACTCAAGGTGGTGGAAGCCTTGTTGTCCCTCGGGGAGCACCTTCGTTGATTCGGCAATCAAGGCGCTCACCTCTGCGATGACCTGAGACTAGCCAGCGACGATCCTAGAAGGATCGTCGCTGGCTTTTTTACGCTCAGGCCGAAACCCAGATTCACTCGATCAGGGGGTTGACCGGCGGCAGATTCCTTCGCGATTTCGGCCTCGTTCAAGCTAAAGTTTGGCAGCCCAAACTGTGTGGCCTAGCTGCCCGGAAGCAGATTTTCGTTCTTTGGGCCCTAGGCACGGGGCCAGTTTCCACAGGTGCAGACGCCCAGATTCATTCTAAAACCGAATTGCCTCTGAAGTCGTCATCAGCGTCAGCGGTCAGTGCATCTCGCGACTCTGCGACGAGGCCCCGACCGCCTTGCGCCGGGCCGGCGGGTCCTGATCCGGCCGCCGTTGCCTCGGCCTGCACCGCGTAGTGGAAAACAGCGGCAAATCGCGCGACCGAAGGTGGAAATTCTTCGCTTCTTGGTCGCGCTCGTGTTCCCGGCCGCGTTTTTCAAAAGAAATTTTGCCGTGCAGCTTTCGGCGAACGCGCATTCCCACATAATAGACATAAACCCGCATTATCGACGCGACGGTCGCGCACCCTGTCAGCCAAACCCTCGGACCGCTGCCCCCGAAGCTTCTTTCCCCGCCGATTCTGCGAGTAGCCGCAGCGGCTGCGCAGGTCTGAACGCAAAACGTTCCAATCAGGCCACGCGCGACCCCGGAGACAGCGATTTCGGCTGCCGACGAGGCCCGATCGGCCGTGCAAACAATATCTTTGAGGGAGAAGGCCCGTGCTTCCGCGCAAGCTGGGCCGGGTAGCCGTGGCCGCGGCAAAAGCTACCTCGATACGATGAGCCTTGCCATGCGCTGCATCGCAATCGCGGCCGAATCCGACGCTCCGCGGCCGCAATCACAGTAATCTGATGGGCCCTTGGGTCACTCTGCAACAATCGAGCCGTTGGCGGTGCAGCGCGGAGCCCAGCG
This sequence comes from uncultured Opitutia bacterium, assembly GCA_903896015.1. GTDB lineage: Bacteria > Verrucomicrobiota > Verrucomicrobiia > Opitutales > Opitutaceae > CAITWF01. The sequence continues at coordinate 21,820 of CAITWF010000038.1, forward strand.
ACGGCTCACTACAGGTGGGCGTAAACCGAAAAACACAAAACTCCATAATAGATGTGCCGGACGGCAAACACGCCGCGCCGGAAACACCACATATGAAAAATAAACCGGCGCTAGCCACATACCATACCTTCTCGCCCCTCGCGGAAGTCGACGAATTCCTTAATCGTCAATATCATCACGGCCTCGAGGGCAGCTGCCCCATAATGATCACGGGCCGCCACTTTTTCACGGCAGAGGGCAATTATTTCCTGTACGCGCGGCGCCTTCAGGTCGACGCTTTGGCCAGTGTTGGCCTGACTAACTACTACGCGCAGCCCGCACGCTTCCCGTACGATCTGCCCTCGATCGTGGCGTACAACAAATACGTCACGCCAAGTTGGTGTCGTTGCCCGTGGGGCGGCCGCAAGGCGAGCAACGGCCTTTTCAGGCCCGCGACGCACTACGTGCGCATGGCCGATCTGGAGGATTTGCTCGCGGCCTCCCACCCCGAGATTCGGCATCGGCTGATCCCTGCCAACCTCGAAACGATCCCGCTCAAATACGGCGACGACGTGGCGTAGGTGCGTCGCTGGCCTCGGCCGGCGACTCCCGTGTTCGAGGCGCGACCATCTGACTTGGCGCAGCAACCAAGGTGAACGCCCGAACGGACGTCCAATCGGCTCCGAGCCATCGAGGAAACCCACCCGAATGGGGCCACAAACGCACATCGCATTGAGCCTTCCCGAGCGGCCAGCACGCCGAGCCGACGCACACGCCCAAAGACGGCCAAAATCCATAAAAGCAATGTCCCATAATAACCGGAAACCGAGTTTCAACCCACAGACAATAACATGCACCCCTCGTTCAACTACATTTCGGCGGACTACCTCGCGGACTACTTTCAGCCCACGGCAGATGACCCGACAGTCTTCCAACCCAGATATCACGGAAAACTTCGCACTGTGCTCGATCTGCCAGAGCTAGTCACCCGCGAGTCTCTTCTGCGCGTCGCGAATTTTCTGCACCCGGCGACCAGGGAGACCCTTCGCAGCCGCAAGGGAACGAATGTCGCCTTCGGTTACGTGCTCCCGGGCGGCAAGTCGACCAGCCTTGTCGCCATGGCCGACGTGCGGCTCATCGATCACTTCGCCCTGACGCACGCAAAATTCCTCGAGGAGACCATCGAGCCATTGATCGAAATCAACGAGGCGGCCTCGTGTCGCTCACCCGAACCGACCGGCGAGATGCTGGCCATTTCTCGCAATGAAATGTTCAATCGCGACGGAGAACTCTTCCTTCATATGGATTTGGCGATCATCGCACTCACGCGTAACCCAAGTGACGTCCGGTGGCGTGCGGCATCCATCGCGCGCATCGATTCGGAAATTGTTCTGCTACGTCAGGCTTTTAACACGTTGTGGGCCCGGGAGCGGGCCAAACTGGGGTATGTCGACCTCGTCCGCCATGCCGACGGACAATGTGTTTCGCTGGATTGTGCCGAGATTCCGCCCGCGATGCGACGCCGCCAGTGCAACCGGAGCGACGCAATTTGCACCCGCGCCGCGAACGACGTGAGTGTGAGAAGAACCGAAGTGTTCATGACCGAGGCCCAGGCTCAAGAGGCCGCGGCCCGGCGGCGCCACGAGATCGCGTCAGAATGGGCCCGTCCGTCCAAGCACACGCGCACCGAGTTCACTCAGCGTTTCTGGAACCAACTGCTGAGCGTCGATCGCGCCGTGTTGGACCGTCTCCGCAGCGCGGCCCCCACCCGCGCGGTGTCATTCTTGGCCCCCACCGAGGTCGACGAACATGAAGTCGCGAAAGCAGCGCTGATCGCCGCCGCCGAAAAGATCGTGAACGAAGAACGATTCAATGCGACCCAAGGGAAGCAAGTCCCATGGGCCCTGACCACGTCCCAGTTGCTACTGCGCGCGTTCCATTGCGCGAGCGGCTTGCCCAGCCTCGAAGCCCTGCGCACGGTTTTGCGTCTGTCGTCCGAGGTGGCCTGTCCGCACCTTCGGCAGCTCCCGGGCGGTCTCTGGGCCACGCCGCGCGGCCAAGCTTGGCTCGATACGCTGGTCCAACTTCTATCCTTGCGCCCGTATACTCCCGGGCCCTCGGCGATTATCCGGGCCGAGCAGCCCGTCGGCTATTTCAGCGGCTTTGTCGGTTTGCGCATAAATCACCTCGACGTTAAGTCCGCCAAGACTCCGCTGCAGCACGTGCCGTGGGAGACGCTGATTAGGGCCAGCCGGGCGGAGCCTGGGCAACTCGTCGTGTGGGGTCAAAATCGGTGGATTCGCACCCAGGGTCTCACGGGCACGCACCCTGAGCTCAATGCCTCCGATGAGTGGTCGCCGCGCGCCGCGCAGGATTCCGGCCCCGCCAAGCCGGCCAAATCCAATCCGCTGGTGCTGGTCGCATTGGGGGACCCGAACCTGTTTATTCACCCGTTTCTGCGCAGGCTTAGTGAGTTCAGTCAGGACACCCGGATCATCCTTACGGAGAAGCAGGGCGAGGTGGAGGCCCATCGGTTCGACGCGGTCCCGAGCTTGCTGGAGTATTTGGCTGAGCATCATGCACTGGTTTTGAAAACGACAGCACGGACGAAAACGGCGGACCGGAACGTCCATCATCGGCTCTACGCGGCCCAAGTGACGGCGCCTCCCGGCACCATCGTCAACCAGTTGATCGACGCCGGCCGGGTCATCTTTCGCTCCGAGGCCTCCCCGCGCGACACGCAGCTGGCCCGCGTCGTGGCGGCGCGTCGCGCCGGGCGCACGAGCACCGTCTTGGTCGCGAGCCAAGCCGAGGCTGACCACTGCAACGCCCAGATCCACGCCGCGCTGTTGCCCGATCACACCATCGAATTCGCGACGTTGCGGTCCGCCACCCCCCACCTCGAGGCGGCCTTCGCCCGCGGCCGGCTTCCCTCCGCCGCTTATCCGCTGGCCGTGAAAGCGGCGAATCGCCTCCCCACCGGTCTTCCCTGCGGCTCCGTGTTCATCCTGCGCGAGGTCACTGGCCAACGGCTCGTCGCCACCGACAAGCATTCCCGGCTGACCCTCCTCGTGACCGATGACGTGTGGCCCAAGCTTGTTCCGCTGGAACGCCGCACGCTGCGCTTGGGCGTGGGAACGTGGGTGACGCCCACTCTCTTCGCCCGCTGCACGGCCGCCAATGGCATGGCGCTCGTCCCCGGGTATCCCTATCGCATCGTCGAGTGCACCGCCGCGGAAATTCGGTTTGAGAAAGGTCAGGTTCTGCGCGCGGCGGACTACCCCGCCGGCCTGCAGCTCGACCTCGCTTACGCCATCCCGCTGCCCGCGAGCGAGCGCCAGTGGCCGAAGCTCAAATTGTTTGAACTCTTTCTGGCGGTTCCGCCCGAGGTCATCGCCCAGCGCGGCGGCTGGCGGTTCTACCGCGAGTGCGAGTCACATTCCTCCGTGGGCGCGATCCTCGATACCCCCGACCTGTTTACGCTGAAACAAATGCTTGGGCTCGAACGGCCCGACCCCCACCTCTCACTGACTCCGGCTGCGGTCATCGCTCCGCCAACCCCGCCTCGGCCACTACCCGCCGGCCAATCCCAACCGCGTCCGGTTTTGGACCGGGCAGTTGAAGCCCTGCGGCCCAGTTTGTAGCGGCTACCCGGGCGAGGCCAGCTGACCCTTCCCACGCTGAGCCTCGGAACCATCGTGCCCAACCGGCGCATCCTCCCGCCTTTTCCTCGGCGTTTCGAACTCCGCGTTTGCTGTCGGAGGGAAAATGTCGTCGCACCCCACCCGACTAATGGCTCAGCGTGAGCGTAGACACCCACTCGGGATCCGGCGTTGCAGTCGAACCGCCATTTCCGCGCTTTCCATTTCCGACGGCGGCTCCGTTAATTTCTAACAATGCCCACCCCGACCAATTCGTGGTGGCGCCCACTTGATCGGCGCCACTGGTTTGTGTTCTCCGTCGCCTCGCTGGCCTGGCTGTTCGACTGCCTTGACCAACAGCTCTTCAACCTCGCACGCGACGCAGCGATGGAGGACCTGCTGCCCAATAAGCAACTGGCGACCGAATACGGTCCCTACACGACCTCGGTGTTTCTCCTCGGCTGGGCGGTCGGCGGACTGAGTCTCGGGGCCCTCGGCGATCGGTTTGGACGTGCGCGAATGCTCACGATCGCCGTGCTGATCTATTCGCTCTGCACGGGACTGAGCGCGCTCTCCACAAGCTTCACGGATTTTTGCGCGTATCGTTTTCTGACGGGCGTCGGCGTCGGCGGGGTATTCGGTCTCGCAGTCGCGCTCGTCGCCGACTCGATTCCCGACCAAAGCCGCGCGCCTGCCCTAGGTTTGCTGCAGTCGCTTTCCGCTTTCGGCAACATCACGGCCGGGCTCATTGGGATGTTCATTGGCTCGCTCGCCGTGATTCCATTCGGCCTGAAGGCGTGGCAGGCGATGTTCTTGTTCGGCGCGCTGCCCGCCCTGATGAGCGTGCTGATCCTTGGGCGGCTGAAAGAGCCGGAAAAATGGATCGCGGCAAAAGCGGCGGGGGCCAAGACCGGCGTAAAATTCGGCTCGTATGCTTCACTACTCGGAAATCCGCGCTGGCGCGGGCGTGCCTGGCTCGGCCTCGCCATCTGCAGCGTCGGCGTGATCGGGCTCTGGGGCATCGGCAACTTTCACCCAAAAATCGTCCGCACAATCGTCGAAGCCCACCTCGCGGGCAAAGGCCTCACGCCGTCGGCGCTGGCCGGCGAGAAGGCGTTCTGGAGTTCCGTGGCGCTCCTGCTTCAAAATGTCGGAGCCTTTTTCGGCATGACCGTGCTCGCCAATGTCGCCCAGAAAAAAGGCCGCAAACCCGCCTTCGCGATCGCGCTGTTGCTTTCCTTCGGCTCGACCGTGCTCGTGTTCAAGGGCCTGCGCGAGTTCAGCCAGATCTTCTGGATGATCCCGCTCATGGGTTTCGGCCAACTCTCGATCTTCGCGCTCTACTCGATCTACCTGCCGGAACTGTTTCCCACGAGCCTGCGGAGCACAGGGACAAGCTTCTGCTACAACGTCGGCCGTATCGTCGCCGCCACGGCGCCCTTCACGATCGGCGTCATCACGCGGCGTCTCGGCGGTGACATCGAGGGGTTTCGCACTGCCGGGCTGTGGGTGAGCCTCGTGCTCGTCGCCGGCCTGCTGGTCGTGCCCTTTCTCCCCGAGACGAAGGATCAGCCGCTGCCCGAAGAATGAAACGCTGGGTCCGCTCACGTTTGCCGGCTGGATTGTTTCTGGCGCTCGCCGTCAGCGCCGCCGCGCAAATCGGTGACAAGCTCGACAAGCCGGGCGAGGTGCAAAAGTCACTCGTGCCCGCTGAGCAAATTCCGCCGGCGCCGGTGCTTTCGCCGGAGGAGGCGTTGAAGTCGTTCCAACTCGCGCCTGGCCTCCGACTCGAACTGGTCGCGTCCGAGCCGCTCGTGCAGGACCCGGTCGCTATTCAGTTCGGGCCCGACGGACGCTGCTGGGTCGTCGAAATGCGCGGCTACATGCCCGATTTCGAGGGCAGCACGGAGGACGCGCCGGTCGGCCGGATCGTCGTGCTCACCGACACCGACGGCGACGGACGCTACGACAAAAGCGATGTGTTTTTGGATCATCTCATTCTGCCGCGGGCGCTGTTGCTCGCCGGCGACGGCGCGCTCGTGGGCACGCCCCCGTTTCTCAAATTCTGGCGCGATACGAACGGCGACGGCGTGGCCGACACGTCGGTCCTCGTCGCAGACGACTACGGCGTTCAGGTCGATCCCAAGCGCCCCGAGCTGGCAAACCCCGAGCGTGCTCCCAACAGTCTGCTCTGGGCGCTCGACAATTGGATCTACAGCGCGGCCTACACGAAAAAATTCCGCTTCGTGCACGGCGCGTGGCAGACCGACACCACGACGTTTCGGGGGCAGTGGGGCCTGAGCCAGGACGACTTCGGCCACCTTTTTCACAACTCCAACAGCGATCAGCTTCGCGCCGACGTCCTTCCGTCGCGCTATCTCGGGCGCAATCCGGATTTTCCGCGCGCCGCCGGCTCCAACGTCCTCGTTCCCGCGAACCAGCTCGTATGGCCCGCGCGCGTCACCCCCGGCACCAACCGCGCCTACCGGCCCGAGACGATGCGCGACGGAAAGCTCAAGGAGTTCACCGCCGCGTGCGCGCCCTGGATCTATCGCGGCGACGCGCTGCCCCCCGAATTTTTCGGCAACGCGTTTGTCTGCGAACCCGCCGCCCACCTCATCAAGCGCAACGTCGTCACCGCCGACCACGGCACGCTAAAATCGAAGGAAGCCTACGAGCGCCAGGAATTCCTGGCATCGACCGACGAGCGTTTCCGGCCGGTCAACCTCGCCACCGGTCCCGATGGCGCGCTTTACATCGTGGATTTCCACCGCGGCGTGATCGAGCACCGCATTTCCCTCACCAGTTACCTTCGCAAGCAAGCGGAGGACCGCAACCTGATCGCACACCAACACCTCGGCCGGATTTTTCGCGTGGTCGCCGACGGCGGGGTGCCGAAAAAATTTGCCCGCCTCGATCACGCCTCATCCACCGAACTGGTCGGTGAACTCAGCCAGCCCAACAGCTGGCGCCGTGAAACCGCGCAACGCCTCCTAATCGAGCGCGGCGATCCGGCCGTCGTGCCGGCGCTCCGCGAACTCGTGCTCCGCGGACCCGTCGCCTTCGGTCGGCTGCACGCCCTCTGTGCGCTCGATGGACTCGATGCGGCGAACGCCGCCACCGTATTCGGTGCGCTGGCCGACGCGGAGCCGTTTGTGCGCACGGCCGCCATCCGGCTCAGCGAGCCACTGCTCGCCGGCGACGCACGCGCCGCCACGCTGAAAAACCTGCTCGCGCTTACGCGCGATCCCGCTCCCGAGGTGCAGCAGCAGTTGGTGCTCACGCTCGGCGAAGCTCGCGATCCCGCGATCGATGCGGCGGCGGCCGCGATGGTGCGCGACTCCGCCCAGACGGCCTTTCTCGCCGATGCGTTTTACTCGGGGCTCTACGGACGCGAGTTGGTGCTGCTCGAGGCGCTCGCGCGTGATCCTGCGTGGGCGGACGAGGAAGCCGGCAACAAACTCCTCGGTGGCCTCGCCCGCGGCGTGTTCAACTCCCGGCAGCGCGACGCGGCCGAGCGCGTGCTCGCGTTGATGGCGCAGAGTTCGCCGGCGCGCACGCTTGCGTTGCTCTCCGGAGCGACCGCTTCCACCGCCGTCACTGCGGCCAAGCCACTCAAGTTTGCCGCGGAACCCGCCGCTTTGGTCACACTCCGAAAAATTACCGGGAAAACTCCGCAGGCCGTCGTCGCTCGGCTTGAGCGGTCGCTCATCTGGCCCGGCAAACCCGGCGTCGCGCCCGAGGTGCCCGTGCCGCCGCTCAGCGCCGCCGAGCAAGAACGGTTCGAGCGCGGCCGCACGCTCTACGCCGGCGTGTGCGGAGCTTGCCATCAGGCCCACGGACGCGGCCTCGACGGTCTCGCGCCCCCGCTCGCCGACTCCGAGTGGGCGAACGGTACAGCCGCTCGCATTGTCCGCATCGCTCTCCGCGGCGTGCGCGGACCGCTCAAGGTGGACGGCCGCAGCTACAATCTCGACATGCCCCCGTTCGGAGTGCTCAGCGACGATCAGATTTCCGCCCTGGTGACATATGTTCGCCGCGAGTGGGGTAACACCGCCTCACCCGTCACGCCGGAATTTGTGCAGGGTGTCCGCACCGCAATCACCGCGCACGGCGAACCGTGGACGCAGGAGGAACTCCTGAAAATCCCCTGAGCACCATTTACTTCGTGGCCGGCACCGCAATGACATCCAGAGAAAACACGCGTCCCGTGCGGCCGAAGGCCTCAACGCCGATCGCCGACGCGGCCGGAGCGCGCATCGGATCAAAATATACGCCGCGGATGTCGCCGAGCAGCGCCCGCGCCTTCGCGTCGCCAAGATAATACGTCGCCTTAACAAGCGTGCGATAACTCCCGCCCGACTCGAACAGCGCAGAGCCGACCCGCTCGAACGCCGTCTTCAGTTGCGCACGCGCATCGCCATTTTCGTCACCTCCGAGTTCGCCCACAAAGATAAGCGGGGTCCCCGCCGCAACCTCGACCACGTGGCTGTAGCGTGGCGACTTGTTAAGCCAGGGCAGCGCGGAAAACGCGAGCGTGTCCCCAGCGATCGGAGGCCTGCCGTGCGCCGACACGACCAGTTCGATTTCGGCAAACAGATCGCTCTGCCACTCGACCAACACGATCGGCGGAGCAGCGCCGCCGAAACTAGCGGAAATTTCCCGCTCCGCTACAGCGCTGTCACTCATCGGACGGACGAACGCCTTTACCTGCACCACGTCGTCCCCGGTCAGTCTGAGATGGGCAAGTGTGCGTTGCAGACCGGCCATCGTCAGCCGCACCGCCGCGCCGAGGTCTGGTCCTTTTTCGGCCTGACCAGAAACAAAAAGTTTGGCCCCGGCCGGAAGAACCGCCGCGCCGAGCCCCGTCTTGGCCACCTTTTCGGCGGAAGCAGTCGCAACGGAAACGGCTTCAAAAGCCACCTGCGCGCCCGTTCGTGGAAGTCGCGTCCGCACCAGCGTAAACGCAACCGGCGTGGCGCCGAATCGAGCCGCCATGGCACGGAAAGCAGCCCCGCCCGCCGCTTCGTTAGTCGCGTAGGCGGTCAACCGCACTACCCGCGCGGCGTCGCTACCCGATTTTTCCAGTATGGCACTCAGAGCGTCGAGCGCTCCCGCCGCCTGTTGGTCGGCATCCCCGTCCGACCGCCCGGAAAAAATCTGCGCGGTAAAGACGAGTGGCGCGTCCCCCACGCGCACGCCGAGCGAAGTGCCGTTCGGACTCGGACCGACGCGCTGAATCAACGCTGGTGCGGGTTTCGGCGTCTGAGCGCAGAGTGGAAGTGCGCCCGCAAACAGGAGGATGGAGGCGAAGCCTTTCATTTGGCGGCCGGGTCGAGTTTCTCAAGCTCGAGATCGGTCCAGGGCGTGACGCGACTAACGGTGTCCCGCCGCACACGAGCAATATCCGCGGGCGCCACCGCCGAGGCATTATTGCCAAATGATCGGCGCACGAACGTCAGCACGCCCGCGAGTTGCTCGTCGGTCATCGTGGCCAAGGGGACCATCGGTGCGGGCAAACCCGGCGTGCCCTCCTTGCCCTTCAGCACGATTCGGATCGCCGAGTCTGGTGAGACTGCGTTGGACCAGCGGCCTTCTTTCAACGTGGGGGCGACACCCGTTTTGCCGAGGCCGTCGGGCTGGTGACACGCAGCGCACAGGCCGTAAGTGGTGCGACCGGCATCAAACAATGCCTGCTGTTCTGCCGAGAACGGCGCCACCGGCGGCCGCGCAGCTTGACGCGCACGGCGCTGGCGCAGCACGGTGACCAGTTCTCCGGCCTTACGCTTCACCATGGCGTCGGGAGCATCACTCGCGAGCTGCGCCAGATTTTTTTCCGGCAGCGTGGCGCCCGCCGACTTAGTTGCTCCGCGCATCAGCGCGAGCCGATCCAACTGCGGCAACCGCCCATCGCAAATCGCGGCGGCAAGCGCATCGTTGCCGGCCGCACCCGCGCGCGTCAGATGGACCGCCAGCGTCTCCAGCACCGGCTGCGCTCCGAAAGCCGCGCCGCCGTGCGCCCGAATCTCACCACGCACGCGCTCGAGCACTTCCAGCTCGTGCCCGCGCAGACCGATCAGCGTGGCGTCGACCAGCGAGGGATGCTCGGCCGCGCGCGGCAGGATGCTCCATAACACTTCGAGCGACGCCGGATCGGTGGCGCCGCCGAGCGTGAGCGCAAGCTGCGCCAGCACGATTGGCTCTTCAGTGGCAATGCGCCCACGCCAGGAAGCGAGCAGCGGCGCGCCTTGGGGAGAGCGCAGCCGCGTCTCGCCTGCCTGCAACGCCGCGATGCGCACGTGCGCATCCGCGTCGGCAAATCCCGCGGCCAGGTCAGCGTCGGCGAGCGCGCCCAATCCTTCCAAGCTCCACAGCGCGATCGCCCGATCGCGCGGCTCGGGCGCGTGCTGCGCGAGCTCGCGCAACGGCACCGCCAAATCGGCGCGACCCGATTCCACGATCAGGCGTTGCGCGGTATCGCGCGTCCACCCGTTGGCCGACGTCAGCACCTTTACGAGCGCGGCCGGCTCCGCGTGCGCGAAGTCAGGTGCTTTCGCGCGCGGTCCCGCCTCGTGCACAATCCGATAAATCCGGCCGAGGCCCCAGAGCGGCGTGTTGAGTTTTCGCGCGATAATCTGATCGCGAAGATAGGTGGTCGCGAATTGAAAGCCCTCCAGCATGCCGCGGTAGTAATCGACGACGTAGAGCGCGCCGTCCGGTCCGTTGGCCGTGAAAACCGGGCGAAAACGCTCGTCCGTCGACGTGAGAAAATCCGCGCCCGGAGTCGCGTTAAGCGCGGTGAGGCGCCCGTCGGTCTCGGCGATGACATTTCGCTTCACGAGGTTGCCCGCGGGCTCGGGCACAAACGCGCTGCCATAATACGAGGCCGGGAAATTCGTACCACGATAAATCACCGGGGCCGACGCCGCCGTGAACGTCGCGAGCGTGCCGTCGTCGCGCAGCTGGCTTTTCTGGTAGCCGCGATTCACGCCGGGATTCACCCTCGCCGGCCAGGTCGATTGATCAGTGGCGATTTGAAAATTCGCCCCGTGCAGCGGAATCCGACGGTCGAGCGTGGCAAGGTAGCGCGACGGCACAAAATCACCGCGCAACTGATCGCTGTTCGAGTTGTAGAAGAGCCGGCCGAAGTCGTCCTGCGAAATGCCCCACTGACCCAGCGCCAGCATCGGCTCGCGCTGCCACTGTCCGGCCAGCTTCCGCCAGCGCGACTTGTAGCTCGCGTTGTAGAGCCAGTTGTCGCGCGCCCAGAGCAGCCCGTTGGGACTCGCCTCGATGTTTTCCGGTGTGCCGTAGTCGTCAGCGAGCAGAACTTTTTCGTCCATCACACCATCGCCGTTGGTGTCTCGCGTGCGCCACAGATTCGGCGGATCGCCGATGATTACCTCGTCGCCGGCAAACGCGATTGAGCGCGGGACGTTCATTTTATCCCAGTAGACCGTGCGCTTGTCCATCCGCCCGTCGCCGTCGGTGTCCTCGAGGACAACAATGCGTCCAACCGGGCGCGGCGGCACGGGCTTTCCCTTTTCCAAATAAATCGGCAGCTCGGTCAGAATTTCCGCGTTGTAGGCCGAAAGCTCCGCGACCCACAGCCGGCCGCGCGCGTCAAACGCCATCGCCACTGGATCGCGCACAAGCGGTTCGGCAGCGACGACCTCGATCCGGAAACCCGGTGGCAGCACAAAAGATTTGAGCGCCTCCTCGACCGTCAGCACCGGCGCGGCCGGGATCTGGAGCTCGGCACTCGGGGGCCTTTGCGGTTCATCGTTCGCGTGATCGCCGAGCTGGGCGAAGCCGCGGAGAGCGAAAAAAAGAGATAGACCGGCGGCAAAAAACGTGAGCCGGCATTGGGCAGTGGTCGGGGCAAGCATGGACGGATTTAGCGCATCGGTTCTCGCCGCAAAATTCAATCTATTCGCCTCTGAAAATCACTGATTTTAAAAAGGGAAACAGGTTGATTCCGCTCCCGTAGGAAAGCACCTTTTCCAGCTCGTGAGCGGACTCTTCGATCTTCAGGTCAACGGCTTCGCCGGTGTCGATTTTCAACGCCCCCTCGGCCGCTCCGATCTGCGCGGCGCGTGCGAGGCGCTGCACGCCCATGGGACGACGCGAATTCTCGCCACGTTCATCACGGATCGCACTGACGCGCTCGCGCAAAAGCTCGCCGCGTTCGAGGCGATGCGCCGCGACGACGATCTGATCCGCGACACGATCGTCGGCTATCACCTCGAAGGGCCTTACCTCAGCGGCGAACCGGGTTACCGCGGCGCGCATCCCGGCGAGCTCATGAAGGAGCCCGATCTCGCGGAGTTTTCGCGCTGGCAAGACGCCGCCGGCGGCGCGATTCGGCTCGTCACGCTGGCGCCGGAACGAAACGGCAGCGCCGAGTTCATCGCGGCCGTCACGGCGCGGGGGGTGCGCGTGTCGCTCGGCCACACCGCCGCCGACGATCGCGAGATTGACGCCGCAATCCGCGCAGGCGCGACGCTCTGCACGCATCTCGGCAACGGCTGCCCCGGCGATTTGCCGCGCCACGACAACATCATCCATCGCCTGCTCGCCCGCGACGAGCTGATCGCCTGCTTTATTCCGGACGGCGTGCATCTGCCGCCTTTCGTCCTGCGGAATCTGTTTCGGGCGAAGCCGCCGGACAAAGTCTTGCTCACCACCGATGCGATGGCGGCCGCTGCCGCTCCGCCCGGACGATACACGCTCGGCGCGCTTGAAATGGACGTGGGCTCGGATCGCATCGTGCGGATGCCTGGGGCCAAGAATTTCGCCGGCAGCGCGCTCACGCTCGACACGGGTGTAGCCAACGCCGCCGCATGGCTCGACCTCCCGGCCGAACGAGCGCACGAACTTGCCTCGCTCGCGCCAACCCGCGCGCTCGGGTTCGACTGATTTCCTCATGCACCCAAAATTCCTCGCCCTTCTGTTGGCATGCGCGCCGGCGTTCCTGCGTGCCGAACCCGATCTGAAAATCGGGATCATCGGCCTCGACACGTCGCACGCGCCGCAGTTTGCCAGCATCCTCAATAACCCCGCCGACAAGGCGCACCTAACCGGCGCGCGCGTGGTGTGCGCATTTCCAGGCGGCAGTGCCGATGTCGAGGCCAGCGCCTCGCGCGTGAAGGGCTTCACGGCCGATGTGCAGAAAAAATACGGCGTCGAGATCGTCGGCTCAATCGCCGAGGTCGTGGCGCGCAGCGACGCCATCATGATCCTGAGTGTCGATGGCCGCGCGCACCTGCCGCAGGCGCGCGAGGTGTTTTCCTCAGGCAAGCCCGTGTTTATCGACAAACCATTTGGCGGCAACCTGCGCGAGGTGCTCGAGCTCGCGGCGCTCGCGCGCGCGACCGGCGCGCCGGTGTTCAGTGCGTCGTCACTCCGCTACAGCCCCGGCGTCCAAAAGCTCCGCACGGAAAAGATCGGCCGCATGCTCGGCGCAATTTCCTACGGTCCCGCGCACCTTGAGCCTCACCACACCGATCTCTTTTGGTATGGGGTGCATGCGACGGAGGCGCTATTCACCGTCATGGGCACCGGCTGCGACACCGTCAGCCGCACGCATACGACCGACACCGATGTCGCGACCGGCATATGGCACGACGGACGGACCGGCGTCGTCTACGGATTTCGCGAGGGCAAGGCGCTCTACCGCGTGACCGTGATCGGCACCGAGGCCATCCGCGATCAGCCGGACGGCCGTGAATATGCGGATTTGCTGAAAGAAATCCTCACGTTTTTCCGCACGCGAAAATCCCCCGTCCCGCTTGAAGAGACGATCGAGATCATGGCCTTCATGGAAGCGGCGGATGAGAGCAAGCGCGCCAATGGAGCGGCGGTCGCGCTCAAGGATGTCATCGCCAAGAATTCCCCTTTGCATCCCTGAATCATGAGCCAGCTCAACGTCATCACCTCCCCCGATCGCGCGACCATGGGCCGCGCCGCCGCGACCCATGCCCGCGGCCTGCTGGAGAAAATTCTCGCTGCCCAGCCGCGCGCGCGGGTGATCTTTGCCTGCGCGCCCTCGCAGGATGAATTTTTGGAGAATTTCGTGGCGCAGGCCCGGAACCTCGACTGGTCGCGCGTCACCGTCTTCCACATGGACGAATACGTCGGGCTCGCCGCGACGCATCCGGCCAGCTTCCGCAATTACCTTCGGGCCCATCTGCTCCAGCATCTCACCCCGGGCGAGTTTCACTCCATCGGCGGCGATGCGGCCGACGCGGCCGCGGAGTGCCGGCGTTACGCCGCTTTGCTCGACGCCGCGCCCATCGATCTCATCTGCCTCGGGATCGGCGAAAATGGCCACATCGCCTTCAACGATCCGCCGGTCGCGAATTTCGATGACCCGGTCTCGGCCAAGATTGTCGAACTCGATCACACGTGCCGTCAGCAGCAGGTAAACGACGGGTGCTATCCCACACTGGCCGCCGTGCCCACGCACGCGATCTCGCTCACGATTCCGGTGTTTCGCCGGGCGAAAAATCTCAGCGTCGTCGTGCCGGGCCCACGCAAAGCCGCCGCGGCCCGCGCCACGCTGCGGGATCCGATCGCGACCGCCTGCCCCGCGACGATCCTGCGTCAGCACCCCGCGGCAACGCTGTTTCTCGATCGCGACTCCGCGGCACTGCTTACCTAAATCGTGAAAGGGCCATGCATTGCGCACACTTGACCGTCCCCTTCCTTAAATCGAAAGCTGCGCACGGAGCGCGGCGACCATCGAGGTGAATGCGCGTCCGTAGCGCACGTAGGACCCGCGCCTCACCTCCGGCGTTGCCTGCGGGGCACCCGCGTGGATGATGCTCGCGACGTGCGGCTCGATCGCGATCGCGCCGCGGTAACCCGATCGCAGCAGGTCCGCCAGGATGCGCCGCACCTCGGCGTCCCCTTCGCCCGGCATCGTGAAGACAGAACTTTTTCCACCGGCCGGGTTACGCTTCGCGTCCTTCACGTGGACGTGCTGAATGAACGGTTTTACCGCCGTGTAGAATTCCCACGCATCGAGCCCGTAAGCCACCGTGTTGCCGATGTCGAAGAGCACGCCGACGCCGGGGTGGTTGATGCGTTCGTGAAACTCAACCGCATGAGCCGGGCTGAGCCCGCCCCACCCTTCGCAGTTTTCATGCACGACGACCACGCCGCCATCCGCGGCGATCGCGCCGAGTTCGCGGTAGCGGCGCACCGCCTCGTCGCGCCACGCGTCGGCTGCGACGCCGGCGCCCACCCAGCTCATGCCACGGATAAATTTCGCCCCTACGCGCTGCATGCGCGGAATCGCCGCACGCAGCTCCGACACATCCACCGCGAAGTCGCCCGTGATCGGCCGGCTCCAGTTGCCGAGCGCTGACGCAAACGCCGTCACCCGCAACCCAGCCGCCGCCAGCGTGTCGGCGGCCCCCGCGAACTCGTCGTCCGTTAGCTGCCACGACGCCTGTTTACCCGCGATCAGCCGCAGTTCGATCGCGCTCCAACCGAGTTCGCGTTGCGCCGCGATCTGGCCAGCGAGATCATCGGCGGCTTCATCGGCGAGTCCGGAAAGCGTGAGCGGGGGCAACGCGGGAAGTGACATGCCACGATCCAACACTTCGGCAGGACCTGCCCGCAAGTCGCATTGCTCAGCGTATTGCGGGGTAGTGTCCGGAGAGTTCAGCAAAAAGGCGGAACATGGTAAGTGGTTTGGTGCTAAAGCCAAAAACCACCAACAAAGGAAAACCATGAACCGCCCGAAGCGAAACGATGCAGTGATCAACGTAACGAAACAAGATCT
>CAITWF010000039.1 GCA_903896015.1 uncultured Opitutia bacterium
AGCAGCGCCACTTTCTTCATCAAGTCATCCATCTGACGGGCGCTGCGAGACGCCAGTTGCCCGGCCCGGCGTTCGCCGTGACGGAGGTCCAGTTTCGACTCGCTCCGGAGCTGCGCGTGCCACTTGTCCCACCCGACGAAGCACCAGCCCGATGAGGTAAAGCAACTGGGCGTCATTCGGCTGCGTCGCTGCCCGCGGATCTTCACATCCCACGCATCGCCGCCGGCGAGTTCGTTTTGGTAGAACCATACTTCAATGCCGGCGGCCCGGAGCGCGTCGGCGAGCCGGCGTGCAGCGTTGGCGTCTTGCGACGCGTAACTAAGGAAGACCGCTTTGGTGGCGGAGTCGGCCATGCGAGTGGAGGCGCAAGAGCATTCGGCGCGCCCACCCATGGAGTCGCAAGCCTTCAGTTGTCCACGCGGATGATCTTCGCGTCCTTCGTCTTCGTCGAGCCGACGCCGAGCGTCTCGGCGAACTCGAGCGTGCGGATTTCCTCGTCGACCGGCTCGAAGCCGGACTGCTTGCGATGGGAGTTGATTCGGTCGCGCATGAGCGAGTCCATCATCACGGGATCCTTGCTCAGCCAGATGACCGGTTCGTTGACCGTGTAGAGCGAGTTGAAGAACGGGCCGCCGATGAACTGGTAGTGCTCGAGGCTCGCGAGGGTGAAGACCCACGTCTGCGAGAGTTCGGGGATCGCGCTCATCTCGGCGACGGCGGCGGGGGCATTGGCGGGCGAACGGAAGAAGCGCGCGGTGTTGGAAGCGTTCCAGAGCGTGGCGTTCACGAGGGCACCGTTGATGCCGAGCGTCGGATGATCGGTGTAAACGGGGAGGTTAATCCAGAAATCGGCATCGAGGAAGAGCGGCGTGGCGAGGAAGCTTTTGCGGTCTTCGTCCTTGGTCGAGTTGTTATCGGAATCCTTCGTTTGCTTCTCCGCAAAAATCGGATCGAAGCGCTGCGGAAGCGGGGAATCGTAGAACCAGACGGGATCGTAGTAGCGGTTGGACTCAAGCACGTAGACCGGGTGATCCTTGAAGGGCGTCTGGCCGGATGAAAGCGACGGCAGGTAGCCGGTCATGCGGAGGCGGAGGGCGTTGAGTCCGACGAGGAAAATATTCTTGGACTCGAAGCCGCGGCGCTCGAGCGCAGCGATGACGGCCTTGACGAGCGGGACAGGCGTGGCCATGCCGGGGCCGGAGTCGGTGTAGACCTTAAGGCCGACCCTTTTCTTCGCGCCGGGGACGAGCTTCTTGCCGGTGGCTTCCTCAAAGGTCGAAATGAGCTTTTCCACCTGCTGGGAATAGGCCGCCTCGCCGAAGTCTGACAGGCGCGCCTGCCACACCGGCGCGGTGGGCTTGGGTGCGGGAGCGGCGGAGAGCGACGCGGCGAGAAGGAGGGAGAGAAGCAGGGCGGTCAACAGACGCATGGTGGGAGTTATGTCGCCAAACGGAGGGAGAAGTTTCCTCGCGCCGGCAAATAGCGAACGAAAGGGCGGCGAACTTGACAGCCGGGTGTGCAGGTTGAAAGTGCATTCTTTTCGCCGCGCCGCACATTTTCCCCGCCGCTGTCGTCGCACGCGATCGATCCATGTCCGTCATCAAGCCCATCTGCATCCGCGACGTGAAGCTGCGCGCGAACCTCGCCGACGTCGTGTCGCGGATGGTGACGCTGCGCAAGGCCGGCGGCGCGCGGATGAAGGGACTGTGCCCCTTTCACAACGAGAAGACGCCGTCGTTTCACGTCGATGCCGACAAGGGCTTCTACAAGTGCTTCGGCTGCGGCAAGGCGGGCGACGCGATCACGTTTGTGCGCGAGACAGAGCAACTGAGTTTTTCCGAGGCCGTCGAGGCACTCGGTCAGCGCTTCGGCATTCCGATCGAATACGAGGAAGGCTCGGGCGGGCCGAGCGCGGCGGACCGTACGCTGCGGCAGGAGGTCTTCGATCTGCACGACGCGGCGGCGGAGCATTTTTATCAGGTCTTCAAGGCGAAGGACGCCACGGGCGAATTCTTCCGCGACCTGTGGGCGAACAAGCGAAAATTCCCCGCAGACCTCGCGGACGAATTCAAGATTGGTGGCGTCGACGCGACAGGCAGCGGGCTCGCCGCGCTGATGCTGCGGAAGAAATTCTCCGAGGAAGCGCTGCGGCGCTGCGGGCTGTTTTTCATCTACGACGACACCGCGATCACGCTGCACTCGCTGCGCCCGCGTTTCCGCGGACGGCTGATGATCCCGATCCGCGATCACCAGGGGCGCGTGTGCGCATTCACCGCGCGACAGACTACGCTGACCCCCGACGACGATCCGGCGAAAGAGGCGAAATACGTGAACTCGCCCGAAACACCGATCTTCACGAAGGGCAATCTGCTTTTCAACCTAGACCGCGCGCGCTCGAATGTCGGAGAGGGCAAGCCGTTCGTGATGGTCGAGGGCCAGCTCGACGCGCTCCGCTGTTGGAGCGTCGGCCTGAAAACCGCCATCGCGCCGCAAGGCACCTCGATCACCGAGAGCCAACTCGTGCTGCTGCGACGCTACCACACCCAAGTGGAATGTTTCTTCGACAGCGACAGCGCGGGACAAAAGGCGGCGCTGCGTTTCCTGCCGATGGCGCTGAAGGCGGGACTTGAAATCCGGTTCCTAACGCTCGCCGGTGCGACCAAACTCGACCCTGATTTGCTGTTTCTTGAGAGCGGACCGGAGCGGGCGGCCGAAGTTTACCGCGGACTCGTTCGCCGCAGCGCGATGGCCTTCGCCTGCGAAGTCGCGCTGCCTGATGTCGCGGGCGCATCGGCCGAGGCAAAATCACGCGCGGCGCAGACCGTCTTCGAAATCATCGCGGCAGCCGAAAGCGAAATGACGCGCTCGCAATTCGTCGCCGACGCGGCGGCTCATCTGCGACTGCCAATCGCGGCAGCGCAAAAGGATTTCCAAAACTTCGCGTTGCGCCAGACCCGGCAAGCCGCAGCGCGACCCGCCGCCGCCGAAGTCACTGCGTCCGCGTCGGCCACATCCGCCAATTCGGCCAATGCCCACACTCCCGAGCGCGATCTGCTCCACCTTTGCCTCCACTATCAAGTCCTCGGCAAGCCGATCAGCTCCGCCGTGCCACACGATTGGATCGATGCGGGGCATCTCGCCGGCGCGCTGCTCAACCGGTTTCTGGCAGAGTTTGAGCAAAACGCCTGGCCGGGCATCGATCATTTGGACCAGTTTGACCTCAACCCAGAGGAGCGCGCGCTGGTCGCGAGCCTGCTGTTCGATGCTCCCGTCGACACCGGCACCTACAAGGACCTCGGCGATCCGCGCCCCAAAGCCGAACAGGCAATCGCCCAGTTGCGGTCCCGGGCCCTTGAGCCGCGGCTCCGCCAAATAGAACTTGCTTTGGCCAACCCCCATGCGGACAGTGAATCTGACCCAATTTCACTCTTGAAAGAACGCTCTGAACTGCACCGTCTGCTCCGCCAGCCAATCGTCCTAACGATGGCGGCGTGAGCCATTTTGGCGCCGCACGAAATTTTGCAGCGTTTTTTCGAGTTATATAGAGACCCACCACATTTCATCCATGCCGCGCAAAGCCAAGTCGTCCTCCTCCGCACCCGCCGATTCCGCCCAGTCTGAAGCCGTCGAGGCTGTCCTCGCCAAGACCGCCACCGCAGAAGGAGGTGCGCCCGGCGCCGAAATTCCGGCCGGTGGCATCAACGACAAGATTCGCCACCTCATCCGGCTCTCGAAGGAGCAGGGTTATCTCACGTTCGACGACATCAACGAGGCGCTCCCCGAGTCCGTCGAGAACCAGGAGGAAATCGATAACGTCCTCTCGATTCTCCAGAATCTCGAAATCGAGATCCTCGAGCCCGATCAGGTCGAAGATTACAAGCAGCGCATGGAGGAGGCCGAGGAGGAAGAATCCCGCTCCTCGCAGAACGACATCCTCGACGATCCCGTCCGGATGTATCTCAAGCAGATGGGCCAGGTCCCGCTGCTGACCCGCGAGCAGGAAGTCGAAATTTCCAAGCGCATCGAAAACGCCGAACTGAAGGCGCAGACCGTCTTGTTCGAAGCGTCCGCCATCGGCGCCTACATCGGCACCCTCGGCGCGAAACTCCTCAACCGCGAGGAGCGCTTCGATCGCATCGTGATCGACAAGAAGATCGATTCACGCGAGGCCTACTTCAAGACGCTCCCGAAGCTCGTTGAGAACACCCAGAAGTCCGAAGCCGGAGTCGCGGAGGCTTGGGAAGAATATCAGCACGCCAAGGGCGACGCGGAGAAAAAGAAAGTCCTGTCGAAATTCCGGAAGCGCGAAAACGTCCTCCGCGCCTTTTTCTCGAAGTTCTATTTCAAGCTCAAGGTCTACGAGGAATACCTCGAGGCCCAGCGCCCCATCCTCGAGGAAATCGAATCACTCCACCGCCAACTCGAGCGCGCCAAGCACCCAAAGACCAAGAAGGACGCGACGATCGATCTCCGCGCCGTCAACCAGCGCCTCAAACAGATTGAGGCCCAGCAGCGCATCGCGCCGGCGGAGTTGCTGCGCGTGGTCGCGCAGACCTTCGTGCACGTCCGCGAGGCGCACAAGGCCAAGACCGAGATGGTTGAGGCGAATCTTCGCCTCGTGATCTCGATCGCGAAGAAATACACCAACCGCGGCCTGTCCTTCCTTGACCTCATCCAAGAGGGCAACATGGGCCTGATGAAGGCGGTCGAGAAATTCGAGTACCGCCGCGGCTACAAATTCTCCACCTACGCCACGTGGTGGATCCGCCAGGCCATCACCCGCTCCATCGCCGATCAGGCGCGCACCATCCGCATCCCGGTCCACATGATCGAGACGCTGAACAAGGTGATGCAGGTGCAAAAGCAGCTCCTGCAGGAATACGGCCACGAGCCGACGCCCGACGAAGTCGCGGATGAGATGAATCTCCCCGTCGAGCGCGTGCAGCAGATCATGAAGATGGCGCAGCAGCCCATCTCGCTCCAGTCGCCCGTCGGCGACGGAGATGACACGTCCTTCGGCGATTTCATCGAGGACAAGTCTGCCGAGAATCCCTACGACATGACGGCCTATTCGCTTCTGCGCGAAAAGATCGTCGACGTGCTCGACTCGCTCACCGAGCGCGAGCGCCGCGTGTTGTCGCTGCGCTTCGGCCTCGTCGACGGCTACAGCCGCACGCTCGAGGAAGTCGGCAAGCAATTCAAAGTGACCCGCGAACGCATCCGCCAGATCGAGGCAAAAGCGCTGCGCAAGATGCGCCACCCGACGCGCATTCGCCAACTGCACGGCTTCTTCGACGCCGAGCAAATCGACAACGCGCAAAACCTGATGAAGATCGCCGCGACGTCGCGCCCCGGCGGTGCGCCCGGCTTGCCGCCCGGCGGGCCCGGCCCGCTTGGTGCCGGTACGCTCCCCGGTGGCTTGGGTTTCCCCGCACCGAAATTCTGATCCCGTAACCCAGGACGTCTGCCTCGCAGATGCTGCGGCGCGTGCGAGGCGCGCCCTTCCAAAATGATTCTCACCGCCAGACTGCTCACGCTGCTGGCGGTGACTTTTTTTGCGGGCGCGTGCAGCCATTTCGCGCCACTCACACCCACGCCGTTACCGCCGCGCCCCGGTGATCGGTTGCCGCCTGATGCACTCCAGCCGAGCCCGAACCTCCTCGTCGGTCGCGTTCTCGCCGTGGATTTGCCGAACAGCTTCGTCATCGTTGATCTCGCGGGCGAACCGCCCGCCGCTGCGTTGACCGACGGCACCGAGTTGATCACGCGCACCGACGATTTGCGCGAGACCGCGCGGGTGCGTGTATCGCGCTATGTGCGCGGCCGCACCCTTGGGACGACGCTCATTTCCGGCCGGCCATCGCCGCGCGACGAAGTGGTGTGGCGCGCGCCCTGACCAAAACGCTTTACCGCTTTACACGACGCCCTTCCGACGTAGGGTCTGCCCCATGGCAACCTCAACGCTTTTCCTCGCAGCCTTCGGCCTCGGCGGCATGGAGCTGCTCGCCATTCTGGCGATCGTGCTGCTGCTGTTCGGCGGCGCCAAACTTCCCCAACTCGCGAAAGGCCTCGGCCAGTCCGTAAAGGAATTCAAGAAGGCCTCGAAGGACGAAGACGAGACGGTCAAACCCGTCGAAGCCAAGAAGCCCGAGGAAACCAAGGCGACTACGACTCACGGATCGAACTGAGTTTGATTCCGCCTCACGACTTTACCAAGCGCGCCCACTCGGCGCGCATTTTATTTTCCCGGGCTCAGTCCGCCTCCGCGTCGCCTACGGGATCGGGTCGTTCGCGCAGCCAAGCCTTGAACTCCTGAATTTGTTGCGGCGCACCCAGCGCCAGCACCTCGTCGCCGGCCCGAAGCGTTTCGCCCGCGCTCGGATTCAAAATGCGCACGCCGCCGCGCCGAATGCCCGCGATCTGAACGCCGTGATGCCGCGCCGGGGAGAGTTCGGCGAGCGTCTTCCTCGCCGCGCGGCTCCAATAGGGCAGCGTGAGCGCCTCCATCCGCACCTCCTCGAACAGCGAGTCGCCCGTCGGCTCCACCGACACCGCACCGAGAAACGCCTTCCCTTCACGCACCTGCTCGGTCGTGCCCATCAGCAAGACCTTGTCGCGCGGATAGAGCACGGCGTCGGGCGGCGGCAGCGGAATCATGAAGCCCTGCCGCTCGATACCCACGACCGAACACCCGAAGCGGGACCGCAGCGCGAGCTCCGAGATTTTTTTCCCCTGGCAATCCGCGAGATCGGGCAGCGTGCAATCGATCATGTGCAGCAGCCACTCGCCGTGCGGTTGCAGCCACGGGGCCGTCGTTGCCGTCATCTTGTTATCGCCCGTCTCGATCACGCTCAGCAGCTCCACCTCAAGTTCGCTGTGCCAGAAAATCAGCTTCCTCCGCAGTACCACCAGCGCCGCGAGCGCCACCAGCCCGCTCACCAACAATAGCCAGCGGGTGGTGCCTTCTGCCGGCAGGATCGCACTGAGCCAGAGAAACAACGCCCCCCCCACCCCGATCTTCAAGCCCGTCTCCACGATTGGCCGCAGGCGCTTCGCGTCAGCGCGCCCCTTCGTCAGCACCTCGGAATAGAGCAGCGACATCGCCGAGAGATTTCGCCAGATCGCCACGAGCGGCGCGAGCGTCACCAGCACGAGCGATGCCCAGAAAACCACTTCGAGCCCGTGCGGAAAGAGCCAGTCTCGCCCGAGCCAGTTTTCGGCGAACGCAAACAGCTGCCCGGAAAACACCACGACTCCGGTCACGAACAGCACGCCCACTCCGACCTGCGCGACACGCTTCCGGCTCAGTTGCCAGAGGAGATTGCTTTTCGACCGCACCTGCAACTGTTCCAGCCAGCCGTGATACGCTGCGATCCAGTCGCGTAACCACTGCGGTTGTCTCGCCACCACCCCGTCCGCGATTTTCTCCGAGCGCCGCGTCAGGAAAGGCGCCGCGAGCGTCGTCACGAGTGACACGCCAACCGCCAGCGGATAAAATTCCGGCGGCACCACCGCCTTCGCCACGCCGAACTGCGCGATGATAAAAGAAAACTCGCCGATCGGCGTCGCGGTCAGCCCCGTGCGTAGCGCGTCCTTCAGCGGCGTACCGATCAAGGTCAGCCCGCTGGTCACCGCGACCGGCCGCGCCACCAGCGTGAATGCCGCCACGCCCGCGATCAGGCCCGCCGAGTGCCCCAACTCGCGCACATCGATCTGGAGCCCAATCGCCACGAAAAAGACCGCACTGAACACATCACGCATTCCTTCGAAAACCCTCTCGACCTGATGCCGGTGCGGCGTCTCGGCCACGATCGTGCCGAACAAAAACGCTCCCAGCGCGAGGGAATAGCCCGCACCCTGCGCCACCACCGCGAGGCCAAACAGCATCGCCGCGATCCCGAGCGTCTGCAATTCCTCGTCGGCCGCGATGCTCATCCGCTTCAGCAGCCACGGCACAAACAGCAATCCGATCACACCCGCGAGCGCGACGAACGCCCCGAGCGTCAGGAGCGTTTGTACGAGGCTCGCACCCTCGCCCCGGCCGATCTGCACGAGCGACGTAAGTAGCGTCAGCATCACCACCGCGACCACGTCCTCCAGCACCGAGATGCCCATGGCGAGTTGCCCCGAGCGTTCGTGGTTCAGACCGGTCTCGTGCAAGATTTTCGAGATGATTGCGGACGACGAGACCATGAGCATACCCGCCAGAAACAAACTCTCCGTGCCTCCCCACCCGAGCGCCGCGCCGAGCAGCCGCGACAAATAATACATCACGACCGCGCCACCAAACGTCGCCAGCATCAGCGCCAACCCGAGCCGCCGCATCTTGCGCACGCTCAACCGCAGGCCGATGCCGAACATCAAAAACACGAGCCCGACCTGCGCGAGCGTCTCGATGCTGGCTGCGTCGCGCACGAGCGAAAACGGCGGCGAGGCCGGTCCCACCAGAATTCCCGCGGCCAGGAACCCCACCACGACCGACAGCCCGATCCGCTGGCACGCCCAGCCCACCACACCCGCCACGACGAGCACGACTGCGAGATCTTGGATGAAATGGAGTCCGTGCATGCGTCCGCGTTGACCACGAAAACGCGGCCAAGTGCGCGGAGCGTCAACTCAATCGTGCCGCAATCTACGCGAGCTTGAACGGCAGCGTGCGCAGCCGCTTCCCCGTCGCCGCGAGGATCGCGTTGCTCACCGCCGGCGCGATCGGCGGCGTGCCGGGTTCACCGACACCACCCATTTTTTCGCCGCTGTTGATGATATGCGTCTCGACGATCGGCGCCTCGGGCAGGCGCACGACCTGGTAGTCGTGAAAGTTCGACTGCTCGACCTGCCCGCCCTTGAACGTGATTTCTCCATAGAGCGCCGCCGACAAGCCGTAGACCACTGCCGACATGATTTGCGCTCTCACGCCCGCGGGATTTACCGCGGTGCCGCAGTCGACCACCGCAGTGACTTTGTGCACCGTGAGCACGCCGCCGGCACCAATCGAGATTTCCGCGACCTGCCCGACGATCGACCCAAATGATTCCTGAATCGCGACGCCTTGGAAACGTCCCTTCGGGGCGATACCCCAATTCGATTTCTCCTTCAGCAATCTAAGGATCGCGATCTGACGCGGCTGCGTCGCGAGCAACTCAATGCGATAGTCGATCGGGTCACGTTTCGCGGCGTGCGCGGCGTCATCGATCAACGTTTCCTTCACAAAGGCCGTGAACGAATGCCCCACCGATCGCCACCACAACACGGGCACGCCCACCGGCGCCATGTGATAGTCGACGCGCACGTTCGGGATTGCGTAAGGCAGATCGGCGAGACCTTCGACCTGCGTCGAATCGACGCCGTCTTTGATCATCATGGGCTCGAACGGCGTGCCCTTGATGATCGACTGGTTCACGATCTGGTTTTCCCAGCTCACGAGCTTGCCGCTCGCATCGAAGCCTAGCTTCGCGGTCACGACGGTGCGCGGACGATAAAAGCCGCCGCGCATATCGTCCTCGCGCAGCCATACGACGCGCACAGGGACTCCGACCGCTCTGGAGATCTCCACGGCCTCGACAATAAAATCCGATGCCGGGTTCGCTTTGCGCCCAAAGCCGCCGCCAAGCAGCGTAGTGTGCAACGTCACTCTATCCGGCGGCACACCCGCCGCCTTGGCGGCGTTGAGCGCATCCACGCCTTGAAACTGCGTCGGTGCCCACACCTCCACACCGTCCGCCCGCACATGCGCGGTCGCGTTAACCGGCTCCATCGCCGCGTGCGCTAGATACGGAAGATCAAACAGGCCCTCGATTTTCGTCGTGGCGCTGGCAAACGCCGCCGTGGTGTCGCCGTCCTTGCGCGCGTTCGCGCCTTTTTCGGCGGCGAGCGCGAGGTAATTTTCCTTCTGTTTCGCGCTGTCGAACATCGCGAGGGCGCCATTGTCCCAATCGATCTTGAGTGCCTCGCGGCCCTGCTTTGCCGCCCACACGCCGGTGGCCACCACCGCCACGCCGCTCGGCACGGCGACGACGTATTTTACTCCTGAAATTTTCTTCGCGGCGGAGTCATCGAACGTTTTCACCTTGCCGCCGAACACCGGCGGCCGCGCCACGAGCGCCGTGAGCGCGCCGGGCACCTTCACGTCGAGGCCGAACACGCCGCGCCCCGTCACCTTCTCAAGCGAGTCGATCCGCTTCGTTGGCTTGCCGATGAGCGAAAATTGCGACGGCGCCTTCAACTTGACCTCGGCGGGCGGGGTGAGCAACGCCGCCGCACTGGCGAGTTCGCCGTAGCTCGCGCGCCGGCCGTCGGCCGCGATCACAGCGCTGTTCTCCGTGCGGAGCGAGCCGGCATCGACGCCCCACTTTTGCGCCGCTGCCTGCACGAGCAGCCCGCGCGCTGTCGCGCCGGCTTTGCGCATCTGGTCAAAGGCCTCCCAAGTGCTCGTGCTGCCACCCGTCATCTGCATCCCAAACGCCGTGTGGGCATACGCCGGCGCCGCCGGCGCCGCCTCGACGGAAATCTTCGCCCAGTCCGCATCGAGTTCCTCCGCGATCAGAATTGCCAGCGACGTGTAGATGCCCTGCCCCATCTCAGAGTGCTTCGCGAGAATGGTAATCGCACCGTCTGGCGCGATGCGGAGAAATGCGTTCGGCGCAAATTCCGGGCTCACCTCCGCCGCGGCCAGCTTCGCCGGCAGCCACTTCATCGCAATGATCAGGCCGCCACCGATCGCGCTGTTCTTGAGAAACGCGCGCCGGGAAAGATCGTTCGCCACATTCAAAAGCGTCGTGCTCATGATCACTCCGTTCCTTTCTTCGCGCCGCTCGCGGCGAGTTCAGCCGCGCGATGCACGCCGGCGCGGATTTTTTCGTAGGTGCCACAGCGGCAGATGTTTCCGGCCAGCGCCTCGTCGATCTGGGCGTCGGTCGGGTGCGGGTTCTTCCGGAGCAGCGCTGTCGTCGTCATGATCTGGCCGGACTGGCAGTATCCGCATTGCACGACATCCTGCTCAATCCACGCCTGCTGGACGTTGTGGAGTTTTCCACCCGTCGCGAGTCCTTCGATCGTCGTGATCGATCTGCCAGCCGCGAGACCGACAGGAGTTTGACAGGAGCGCACAGCTTCACCGTCGAGGTGGACCGTGCAGGCACCGCAGAGACCGAGCCCGCAGCCGAATTTCGTGCCGGTCAGGCCGAGGTCGTCGCGCAACACCCACAGCAGGGGCGTGTCCGCGGCGGCACTCACCTCGACGGCGTTGCCGTTGATCGAGAGTTTCATGGGTGAAATGGGATGTCGCGGAGCGTGGCCGGGGCCGACCCAATTGCAAATCGGACCCTGAAACATTTTTGCGCTCAGCCGCTCACCCCGAATCCGGTCCGCCGGCGTATTTCGCGCGTTGACACTCCCTCGCGCCGCCGATTCGTTTCCGTCGGCGGCAACGCCGCCACACGCTCCCTGAAACCGACATCATGGCCAACATCGCCAACATCTTCGGCTACTTCTCCAACGACATCGGCATCGACCTCGGCACCGCCAACACGCTCGTCTATGTGAAAGACAAGGGCATCGTCCTGCGCGAACCCTCCGTCGTCGCCCTCGATACCGTCTCGCGCAAGGTCCGCGCCGTCGGCGATGAGGCGAAACGCATGCTTGGCCGCACGCCCGGTAACATCACCGCCATCCGCCCGATGAAGGACGGCGTGATCGCCGACTTCGATGTCACAGAGGCGATGCTCCGGTATTTTATCCGCAAGGTTTCCAACAACTCGTTCCGAGCCCCGCCGCGTGTCGTCATCGCGATTCCTTCGGGCATCACCGAGGTAGAGAAACGCGCCGTGAAGGAATCCGCCATGCACGCCGGCGCCCGCGACGTCATCACGATCCCCGAGCCGATGGCCGCAGCTATCGGTGTCGGTCTTCCCATTGATGAACCCGCCGCCAACATGATTGTCGACATCGGCGGCGGCACCACGGAGATCGCGGTCATTTCGCTCAACGGCATCGTGTTTTCCAAATCGATCCGCGTCGCGGGAGACGAGCTCGACATGGCGATCATCAATTACATGAAGCGCGCCTACAATCTCCTCATCGGTGAACGCACCGCGGAAGAGATCAAGATGCGCGTCGGCTCCGCTTATCCGCTCGACGAGGAACTCACGATGGAGGTCAAAGGCCGTGATTCCGTTGCCGGCCTGCCGAAAACCATTCACATCACTTCGCAGGAAATTCGCGAAGCCCTCGCCGACACCATCGCCTCGATCGTGGACGCGGTGCGCGTGACGCTGGAGCGCTGCCCGCCCGAACTTTCCGCAGACCTTGTCGACCGCGGCTTCGTGATGGCCGGTGGCGGCGCGCTCATCCGCGGCATCGACAAGCTTCTCAGTGAAAAAACCGGTCTCCCTGTCACCGTCTCCGACGACCCCCTTTCGGCCGTCGCCAACGGCACCGGCGCGGTCTTGAACGACCTGTCGTGGCTGATGCAGAACGTGTGAGGCGCGGATGCCGACCGATTGATCGGTCCGCTCGTTTTTCCGTGTCTTCCGTGTCTTCCGTGGGCAAAACCGCCTGACACGCCGTGCCCTTTCGCCGCCTCTCCACTGCCCGTCCGTTTCTCACGCTCGGCCTCGTCGTCGGCGCATGGCTCGTCGTGCCGGTGGTCGTGAAGACGTTTGCGCGCGCCAGCTTCTTCGAGCTGACCGCGCCCATCAGTGTCTCCGCCTCTTATCTCCGGGATCTCCAGCAATACTGGGCGCTGCGGCTGCACTCCAACGACGAGCTCGTCCGCGCCGGTCACGACCTTTCCGGCGTGCTGTCGCGCTACGAATTTGCCGTCCAGCAAAACACCGAGATGCGAGCCGAGATCGAGCGACTTGAGGGGCTCCTGCGGCTGCCGGCGTTTGCGAACTTCCGTATGGAGCATGCGCGCGTCGCGAGCCGCGATTTCTCCGGCTGGTGGCAACGCATCGTCATCCGCAAGGGCGCGAACTATGGTGTGCCCGTCGGCGCGCCGGTGATTTTCGCCGGCGGCGTCGTCGGCCGCGTTGCTGAGGTCCACGCCTACACCGCCGTCGTCGAATTGATCACCAGCCAGAACGTCCGGCTCGCCGGTGTCGTGGAGGGCGACACGCGCCCGATCAGTTTTCAAGGCGGACTCAACCCGACGTTCGGACCGCCGAAAGGGGTGGTCGAGTTCGTGCCGCTCGACGTGTTCGCCGCGCCCAACGCGACCAAGCGACTCGTGACGTCCGGCCTCGGCGGCGTGTTTCCACCCGGCCTCACCATCGGCGAAATCAACACGCTCGCGATCAGTTCCGACGGACTGTTCAAAACGGGCGAGGTAAAACTCGACGAGCGACTCGGCTCCATCTCCGAAGTTAGCGTGCTCGTGCCACTGGAACAGCCGTAATCGATTAGCTCGCAAACCGACGGAAAATTCACGCCCACGCTTTCAAAGCTCACCGCTTCGGGCTTACTGTTTATCGCCCCTCATGCGCCACACGCTCACCATTTTTCTCACGCTCGTGCTGCTCTGGGCGCTCGTTGCGCAGACGAATCACGAACTCAGCGGACTGCGCGTGTATCTTTTCGTCGGCGGACTCTATGTCACCTACGCGTCGCTGATGCTGCCGTGGCGCGCCGCGCTCACGAGCATCCTGCTCGGCGGCCTGCTCTGCGATGCGACCGCTCCCGTCGCATTCGGCACGCACGTCATTCTCTTCTCCGCCGCGTTTGCCGTGCTCTCTCATCTGCGCGATCGGTTGCCGCGCGAAGACACCATCGCGCGCGTCGTCGTAGCGCTGCTCGTCAACCTCGCGCTCTTTCTGCTGTTTTCCTTCACGCAAATCGGCGGATCGCCTTCGCCCGCCGCCGCGTGGCCGCGGCTCATTGCCGATCTCATCGTGTCGCAAATCGCCCTCGCGCTGGTTGCGCCGTGGTTCTTTGCGCTGCAACACCGTGCGCTCCTGCTCTCCCGCGCCGAGCGCGCCGCGCTCGATTGAGTTCGCGCCGCTCCGAACATGGCCGCTGATGACGTCAACCTCGCCGAGCGCCCCGGCAGCCTCGTCGAGTCCCACCGGACTTACGATACGCGGCTGATTTTTTTCTATTTTGTCGTCGCGGCCCTGCTCCTCGTGCTCGCTGGAGGGCTCGCCTACCAGCAGATCGTCAAGACCACCGTTCACGGCGACGCCGAGAAATTTCAGAATCAGCGCCGCATCCTGATACCCGGCCCGCGCGGCAACATCTACGCCCGGGACGGCGTGACCATCCTCGTCGGCAACCGCCCGCGCTTTGCCGTGATGCTCCACCTCGACGAGTTGAAGCTTGAGCTGCGCCGCGAGCACATCCGCATCCACAACAACTATCTCGCGGCTGGCGAAAAAAAGGACGTCCCCTCCTACTCGCAGCTTGAGCAGCTCGCGCGCGTCAGCCTCGTGCAGCGTTACCTCGATCAACTCAACGTGATCCTCGGCCGCGATGATCAGGCGGATCCCAAGAAGGTCGGCGCCCACTTCCAGCAAAACCTCCTCCTGCCGTTCCCCCTGCTCACCGACCTCTCGCCCGAGGAATTTGCCAAACTGGTCGAGCGCCTGCCCGTGCGCTCGCCGCTTGAGCCTACCACTACGATCGTGCGCGACTATCCCTTTGGCTCCGCCGCCGCGCACACCCTCGGGATCGTTGGCTCTACCGACGACATCGAGTCCGAAGATCTGCCCGGTGAAGGGCTGAGGACCTTCAAATTGAAAGGCTCGGTCGGTCAGGACGGTCTCGAGAAAACCTTTGACTCACTCCTGCAAGGCGAAGCCGGCGGCATCATCTACCGCGTCGATCCCACCGGCTACAAAGTCAACCCTCCCCTCGAAAAGCGCCTCCCCGTCCAAGGCAAAAATCTCGTCACCTCGATCGACATCGATCTCCAACTCGCCGCCGAGGAAGCGATCGGCGATCAGATCGGTGCGGCCGTCGCGGTCGATGTCGCGACCGGCGAAGTCCTCGCGATCGCCAGCAAGCCCGACTACGACCTCTCGAAGTTCCGCGCCCCCGGCACCATCGCCGACATCGAGGCGCGCCACGCGTGGACCAACCTCGCGCTAAACGGCTTTTATCCGCCCGGCTCGACCTTCAAGATCGTCACCGCGATCGCCGGAATGCGCCGCGGTGTGCTCCCGCTCGACCAACCGATCGTCGACTGCGAAGGCTATCTCAAGGTCGGAAACCGTCTTTTCCCCTGCGAAAACGGCCTAGTGCACCACGGCGAAATACTCCTGCGCAACGCCATCGCCCAGAGTTGCGAAATCTTTTTCTATAAGGCGGGCGAGCTCACGACCATCGAGAGCCTCGCCGCCGAGGCGAAACGCTTTCACCTCGACCAGCGCACCGGCATCGAGCTGCCCGGCGAGGGCGGCCGCATGATTGTGCCTGACCCCGAGTGGAAGTTGAAGGCCGTGAAGGAAAAATGGTTTCCCGGCGACACCGCGCTCACCGCCACCGGGCAAGGGTTCGTGCTGGTTACGCCGTTGCAGATGGCATGTTTCGCCGCCTCAGTCGCGCGCGGGGAAGTTTGGACACAACCAACTCTCGTCCATCAGGAAGGCCGCCCCGCACAACATACCGAGCCGATCGGGCTGACGCCCGCCCAGCGGGCCGCGCTGATCGACGGCATGGTGGGCTGCACCACCACGGGCACGGCCAAGACGCTCACCAGCATCGAAGGCTATCGCATCGCGGGCGTGCACATCGCGGGAAAGACCGGGACGCCGCAAAAGGACGTCTTCCGCGACGGCAAGGCCAGTAAGATCAATTACGCATGGTTCATCTGCTTCGCCCCCGCCGAAAACCCCGAAATCGCGGTGGCGATCGCGATCGAGGGGGACACGCCAGGCGAGACCTTTGGCGGTGGCGAGCACGCCGCGCCGATCGCCGACGCCGTGCTGAAAAAATATTTCGAGAAGAAAAACCGCGCCGCCTCACCCGCCGCGAGTCCGTTCAAGGTCGATTGATCCGCCGCCGCGTGGAGCGTTCCGCGCGCAAAGCTTGTCTCGCGCGCAGGAACGTCCTCCCCGGCTCCGACCACGTCGCCCGCGCCCCGAAGCGCAGCCGCTGCAACTCTCCGACCACTGCGATCGTCTCGGCTTTTTCGAGCGGAATGTTTGTTGCCCGCAGCCGAGCCAGCCACCGGCTCGCGTCCGCCCGCACCGGGTCATCGCGTCGCTCGACGCCCCCCTTCGCCAGCATCCGCCAGATTTCCCGACGATGCCTCAGCGTTCCCCAGATGGCCGCGGCGACGAACGCGATGAGCGCCGCGACTTTCGCTCCACGGGCGAGGCTCCAGGGTCGCGCGAGCCATTCGCGCACGCCCGCGATTGTTTCCGCCACGGCGTCGCGCAGCTGGCGACTGGACGATTGCGCGACATTTTTCACCTCACGCAGCGTCTCGATCTGCGAGCGCTGGTCGAAATTCACGATGCGCCGATACCAAAAGATCCGCAGACTATCGAGCCGCGCCGACCAGCTTCGATCGCTGCGCGCCGCGATCGCGGCCTCGCTTTTCGTCTCGGTTTCCTGCGCGGTCTTCGGAACCTCAAGCGCGTCTTCGCGCAGCCAGGCGCCTGCCGCCGGATCGTAAACTTCCGTCCAGGCATGCGCGTCAGAATTGCGGACCGTGAAGCTGTTCGAGTAACCATTCCACGTGCCGCCCCGAAACCCGATCGCAACGCGCGAGGAGAAACCCGCGTCGCGCGCCAGCAGGACGAGTGCGCCAGCGAACAGCTCGCAGTGCCCGGCCTCCCGCGAGGCCGTCCAGCGCACCAGCGGATCGCCGGCGCCGCGAGGCACCACGGGCGAGAGCGAGTAGCCATGGTTTTGCCGCAGCCAGGCAATGGCCCGCCGGGAAAAGTCCGCCGCGCTGAGTTTCGCCCCGCCCGTGATCTCGCTCACCAGCCGATCCAGGCGGGCGTGGTCGTCGGCGCTCACGTTCAGCCAGGTCTGGATCGTGCGTTCCCGGCGGCGAGATTCGGCCGAAAACGTCGGGTCGGTGCGCGCGTCGGCCAGTTCAAAGCCCTCGACGCGATAAGCCGTCATCGTCAGCGGCTCGTCGCGCAGCGCGAGCACGCCCACGGTGGCACCGTGCCGGAAGTTTTGCGTTTCGCGAAAGCGTAGCAACTCGAAGCTGCCGAGTAGCGGCAGGTAGCGGCTGAGGCCCGACTCGAGGTAAAACGTCCACACCACCGAGGCGCCGAGTCGCGGCCGGGCGTCGCCGTGCACGATCGTGTCAGTGCGTTCACCGCCAAATGCCACGCGCCGCAGCACCGGCGACAGCCGGAAGGTGCCGTTCTCGTATTGATCGAGCACGAGCATCCTCCAATAGGGTGACACCGGCAACTGCGTGCGATCCGTCACGTCTATGCTCAGCGCCACACTCGTGTCCTGCTGGATGTCGGTCACGTCGCCAAACTTGATCGAATCGTTGAAACCGCTCTTGGCCTTCTTCGTGACCAGCCGTTCGAGAAACAAGCTGTTCTCCAGTTGAAACCGCGGAATTGCGAGGAACAGCAACGCGGAGACGGCCACGACACCCGCAAACAGCGCGGCGCCCAGCGTGAGGACTCGCCAGTCCGCCACTTCACGCATCCGGCGCACGAGCCGGCGCCAATCCGCGTGCACGGCCCAGGCAGGTGCGATATTCTTCACCTTGCCGCTTTCGACGCCCGGACCTTCCGCCGTCCCGACAAGCGTAATCGCCAGCAGAAACGCGAGCGCCCACGCGGTAAACACGAGCAATTGCGCCGCAAACACCAACGACACCGTCAGCACACCTGCCACCACGATCAGGAAAAGCCCGAGAATGATAATCTGCAGATCGTCGCGGCGCTGCCGGTAACTGATGCTGCGGTAGAGCAACAGCAACATATCGAGTCGCACCATCGCCGGCAGCGGCGAGGCCGTAAGCCAAAGATCACCCGCGAAAAACGCCACGATGAGCGGAAACGCCAGCACGTGCGCGAACGGCGGCACCCGCGCCGGCAGCGTCGGCCACAGCGTGCACGCAATCGCTGCAACGGTCACGACGCCCATCAATTCCCACGCATCGATGTCCATGTAGATCACCGTCCACACCGCGAGCAGCGTGAGGCCGCCGCCGAGCAGCCATTTGAGCTGGTGCAACTCGTCGAGACTAAGCTGTGGCCGCTTTTTTTCCATCGACGTAAGCCGCCACACCGCGCGCGCCGTCGGGCGCAAACGTCATGACGTTTTGTTTGGCGATTGCCCTCGGGCTCGGCGAAGCGAGCGACGAATTCCCCTTCGCGGGCCTCACCACCGCGAGTTGATCCAGAAATGCCTCCAGGTCTCCTACCCGACGCACCGGCAGTGGCGGCGCATCATCGAGCGCCACGCTCATCAATCGACCCGCCCGAAACAAGTCCTCGGCCAGCGTCGCGCAAAAACTGACGAGCAGTTCGAACTGCTCCGGCTTCGTCCACACCTCCGCGTCCATCCGCAGCCAAAGCGAGAAGCCCTCCGCACTCTCCGCTGAAAACTGTCGGACCAGCAGCGTGCGTGTCCGCGCGCTCGCCTTCCAGTGGATCAGGCGGTGTGAATCGCCGGACTCATAGCGCCGCAATGCAAGCAGGTCCCCGCCGCTGCCCGCGCGCGTCACATGCTCGCCGCCCGCCGGCCGCCGCGCCGTGGCGACCGCGTGCCGGCGATATTCGACTGGCGCAGGCCATACGACTACATCCGCCCGCAACTCGGTTCCGATCGATTTTTTTAGAAAACCAAACGGAAACAGCGAACCCACACTCGCCAGCTCAACGCGCAACGCGCCGCGATTCGCCGGTTTGAAAATCCACTCAAGCCGCGATTCGTACCCCGGGTCGAGCCGTGTGCGGCACGCGAGCTGGCCGCGTTGGGTCGCCGCGTCAGTCTGCGCAAGGATCTTCCGCACATCAAGATCGCGTCCGGTCCAGGTCGATTCGGGACGTTGGTCGCGCGCGTCCGCGATCGGCCGCGCAGCGAGTTCAAACCACAACCCGTAGGTCGGCAGGAATTTTTTCCCGTTGCGCAGTTCCAGCGTCACCGTCGCCTCCTGCCCCGCGCGCAACGGCGGCGTCACCCGCAGCCGCCACGCCACGCCACGCAAATTTAACCACGACAGCACGCCGCTCAGGATGAGGCACGTCAGCAGCAGCGACAGCGTGATGAACAGAATATTGCTCGACGAATTGTAGGCCGCCGTGCCGATGCCCATCGCCAGCCCGATCAGCACGAGGCCCGCCGTCGTCGGCAACACCCGGTGCGATCGCTGGGGCCACACCAGCGACCAGAGAAGGCCATTCCACGTAAAACGCCGCCGCACCCCGCGCAAACCAGGGCCGGACCAGGCATTGAGATCGCGAGCGTTCATCTACGCCTCACGCCGGAGTCGGAATCGATCCCACGATCCGGCTCACCGCAGCGCCGACCGCGCGCCGCTCCTCAAGCGCATCACTCGTCTGCCGCGCGAGCGCCAGGCGGTGCGCCAGAATGGGTAACACGAGTTCCGTGACATCTTCCGGCAGCACAAAATCCCGCCCGAACACCAGCGCCCGCGCCTGCGCCGCTGTGCGGAGCGCCAGACCGCCGCGCACGCTCGCGCCCGCGCGAAACTCCGTCTCGGTGCGCGTTGCGCCGATAATCTTTAAAATAAACTCCAGCACGCTCTCCTCGACAAACACCTGGTGTGCGAGCGCCTGCAGCTTCAGCACGTCGCCACGCGTGATCACCGGGTTGAGCGCGATTGCATCGTAGCCGCCGCGGTGCGAGCGCAGAATCTCGAGTTCATCGGCCGCCTGCGGATAGCCCATCTGCAGCCGCATCAAAAATCGATCCATCTGGCTCTCGGGCAGCGGAAACGTGCCCTCATAGTCCACCGGGTTCTGCGTCGCGAACACCATGAACGGCGACCCGACCGCGTGCGCCTCACCGTCGACCGTCACCCTCGCGCGATCCATGACCTCAAGCAGCGCCGACTGCGTCTTCGGGGTCGCGCGGTTGATTTCGTCCGCGAGCACGACGTTCGCGAATACCGGGCCCTTCTTGAACACAAATTCCTTCACCGTCTCATCGTAGATCGCCACGCCCGTCACATCGCTCGGCAGCAGGTCACTCGTAAACTGGATGCGCGAAAACGCGCAGTCCATCGATCGCGCGAGCGAGTAAGCGAGCGTCGTCTTGCCCACGCCCGGCAAATCCTCGATCAGCAAATGACCGCCAGCCACGAGGCACACGAGCACCTGCTCGACGACCTCATCCTTGCCCTTGATCGTCGTCCGCATGTTGGCGCGCAACCGCTCCAACGCCTGCTTGGCCTCGGTCATCTGTCCTGCCTGCACAAAATCACTCATGGGCGAAACGCTAGCACGCCTCGCCCTCCGCGCAAACGGATTTACCTGCGCAAGACCCGCAGCAACTCACTTCCCGACCGCGAGGATCGAAAACGAGTCCGGCACCATCGCGCCGCCACGGCCGCCCTTTCTTGGGGCGTCGCCCGGAGCCGGCGCTGGCGCCGGCGCGCGGTCCGCCGTGATGAGCAAGATGCGACCGGTCTTATCGTCGAGCGTGCAGGTCTTCGCACCGGCTTTGGTTTGAAGGTCCTGCTCGATGACGAAACTGGTCGGGCTGTTTTCCTTGATGATCGACAGCGTGCCATTGCCGTGGGAGCTGAACGCTTCCATCGTGGCGGGATTGAACACCGCGCCGTCGGAACTTCCGGCCAGGGGCAGGCTCGCGACGATTTTTCCGTCGTCGGCATTAAGGATCACGCAAGTGGCGGGCTCGCGGCAGCACGCGAAAAGAATTCGGTTCTTCACATCGAGCGCGAGGCCCGCCGGTGTGCTGGCTTTGCTGCTCAGATCGTAATTGCCGATCACCTTGAGCGCTTTCGCATCGACGACTGCGACGCTCGCCTTGTCTTCGACGTCGATGAAGACCTTGCCCTGACCATCGCTCTGCGCTTGCTCCGGCGCGCCGCCGAGGTCGATTGTGCCGACGATCGACCCGTCCTTGCCATCGAGCACGGTCACGTTGGGCGCGCGGTGGCTGAGCACGTAGATGCGCTCCGTCAGCGGCTCGAAGAAAATTCCATCCGGGTTACCCTCCACCGTGATCGTCTTGATCGTCGCAAGCGTCTGCGTGTCCCACATGACGACCGGCTTGCTGCTCGAAAATCCGTGGTGCGACTTCGGATCGATCGCGGCGCCGTGGACGCCGGCCGTTTCCGCGATTTCCCCGACGTATTTCAGCGAGTCGAGATCGTAGACGGTCACGTGGTTCGCCGGAGCGCCGCGCGGGATGTAGAGTCGGCGCCCGTCCGGGTCGGCCTGTACGTAGTCGAAACCGCCTGCGCCGCCGACCTTGGCGGACGCGACTACTTTGTAGGCGCCAGACTCAGCGGCATGCGCGAGCCCAACCGACGCCGTCAAACCCAACGCCAACCAAACCAACCGGGAGGAAGTATTCATAGTGAAAGAGACGACAACCCTCACCCCGAAACGATGCCGAAGCGACGACGAAACAGATTACGTTTCTGTCATCCGCCGAGGATCTCGAGCATCCGCGTGAAGAGCCGGTTCACCTTTGCCTGATTGTCTTTCACGAGTTCCTTGAACTTCGCAAAATCGATCTCGGTGCCCTCAAGGCCGTTCGCGTAGTTGTCGATCAGCGCGAGCGAGTTGTAACGCAGGCCGAGTTCCGTGCAAAGGTCGGCCTCGTGCGCGGCGGTCATGCCGATCACGTCGCCCCAATGCTGCACGATTTTGATTTCCGCCTTGGTTTCGAACCGCGGGCCACGCATCTGCACGTAGACTTTGCCAGTGTGAATCTTGAATTCCGGAGCGAGTTCGCCGACGAGCTTCGGGATCAGGTTATTCGCGATCACCGGGGCGCCGCCCTTGAGCTCGGTGTCGAAAAATGTCGCCGGCCCCTGCTGCAAGCCGACGTAATCCGCACACGACACGAACGTGCCCGGCGGCAGCTCCTTCTTCAGCGAGCCGACCGAGTTGAGCGACACGATGTCCTCAAACCCGAGATCCGCGAGCGCGCGGATGTTGGCGCGGTAATTGATCGAATGCGGCGGCAGCGGAAACGCGTAGCCGTGGCGGTTAATGAGCGCGTGCTCGCCACGTGATTTGTAGGTGACGGCACCAAATTTTGTCTCGATCGTCTTCACGTCCCACGACGCAAACAACTGCGAGTTCACAATGCTGGTGCCACTGATGAATGCGACTTTCATCCGAAGAATCACGCGCTACACCCAATCAATGACAATGCGAAAACTTGGTGCACGCCTCACATTCGCGGCGGCCCTCTCCGCCGTTGCCTTGAGCGGAGGCGGCTGCGCGACCCCCGGCCCGCTGCACGTCTACTCGGTCGCCACGGCAACAGCGCCGGAGATTCGCGATGAAGGCCCGGCTCCAGCGATAAGCGTGCCCACGTTCCTCGCCGCCGGCGAATCGATCACGGGCTTCGCCTACGATCCCTTCACTGATCATTTTTTTCTGCGGCTGGCCCCGGGCAATCGCATCCGCGTCGTCGATCGGCCGGCGCGGGCGATCAAGAGGGAATTCACCGTGGAGAAACTTCCCACCGATGGTGGCGGCGATCTAGCGCTGCGACCGCGGGACGGACGTCTGTTTCTCGCGCTCACGCACGAGCCGGCACTAATGGAACTTTCGCGTTTTGGTGACTTTGTGAGGCAAATCGCACTCGATGCACCGGCGGCGGGTGTCGCGATCGATGCAACGCGAGACCATATGCTCACCCTCGATGAAACCGGAAAAAAAATAACGGTGCACGATCTGGCGGGCGCTGCGCTCGCGCAAATTTCACTCGATCGCGCGGTGGCGCTCGGGTCGCTCGGTTACGATGGAGACCGGCGCGAAATTTATGCGCCGCTCGCGGGCAACGCGACGATCGGGGTGTTCGACGAACATGGCCGCCTCCAGCGCAAGCTGCCGATTGCGGCGGAGTTTCTCGATGTCGGGCCGCGGTCGTTTTTGCGGATGTTCTGAGCTTGTCACGCCGCACGCGTCGTTCGTCACTTACCCGCCATGCCGCTCATCGATCTGCCGCTCGCCGAGCTCCGCCGCTATCCCGGCCGCAACCCGCGTCCTGCCGATTTCGACGCTTACTGGAATGCCGCGCTGCGCGAACTCGACGCCACCGATCCGCGCCCCGAGCTGCGGCCGAATCCGATCGTCGCGACCGACAGCATTGAGGCGTTCGATCTGTGGTTCACCGGCGTGGGAGGCGCGCGCATTTACGCAAAGTTTCTGCGGCCAAAAATTTCCGCCGCCGGCGATTCAGCGAAAAAATTTCCGGCCGTGCTCCACTTTCACGGCTACGCGGGCCACAGTGGCGACTGGGTCGACAAGCTCGGTTGGCCGGCGGCGGGGTTCTGTTTTGCCTCGATGGATTGCCGCGGTCAGGGCGGCCGCTCGGAGGACAGTGGGCAGGTGAAGGGTACGACGCTCCGCGGCCACATCGTGCGCGGCCTCGACGATCCAGATGCGCGGAAGCTGGCGTTTCGGCAGATCTTCTTGGACACCGCGCAGCTCGCGCGCGTCGTGATGAGCCTGCCCGAAGTTGACGCCGGTCGCGTCGGCTGCTTCGGCAACTCGCAGGGCGGCGCGCTCACGCTCGCGTGCGCTGCGCTCGAACCGCGCATCCAGCGCAGCGCGCCCGTCTACCCTTTTCTGTGCGACTACCGCCGCGTTTGGGAAATGGATCAGGCGAAGGACGCTTACGAGGAGCTGCGCCTTTTTTTCCGCAACTTCGATCCGCGCCACGAACGCGAAGAGGAAATTTTCACGAAGCTCGGCTACATCGACTGCCAGCACCTCGCGCCACGCATCAAGGCGGAGACGCTGATGTTCACGGGCCTGATGGACACGATTTGCCCGCCGAGTTCACAGTTCGCCGCATTCAACAAAATTTCCGCCAAGAAGGACGTCGTGATCTACCCCGACTTCACCCACGAGGTACTACCCGGTCAAATTGATCGGACGTTTAGCTTTATGCGCGGATTGTGAGAAGTCTGGGCGCGCGTCCTCACGCGCTGTTCAGAAAATTTGACAGCGCCGGGTCGGCGTGTTCGGGACAACCCGCCAGCACCCTCAGCCCACCCACGAAATCTTTTGGAGCCGTTGCGCGAGCTCGACGTCCTTCGCAGTGACCTTGCCGCCGGCATCGTGCGTATTGAGCCGGATCGCGACGCGGTTGTAGACGTTGGTCCAGTCCGGGTGATGATCGAGCGACTCGGCTTCGAAGCTTGCGCGCACCATGAAGCTCATCGCATCGCGGAAGGACCCGAACTCAAAATTCTTCGCGAGCGCGTCGCGCCTAAGCGTCCAGCCGGGCAGCCCGGTGAGCGCCGCCGCAATTTTCGCCGCCGTCAGTGGAGTGCTGCTCATGCCGCAACGGTTGCCCGGTCTTCCCCCTTGTCAACGCACGCGCCGCCAACCTAACTCTTCCCTTCAAGCATGAGCCAAGCGCCCGCGCCCGCCCACATCCCGCACCACGTCGCCATTATCATGGACGGCAACGGTCGCTGGGCCAAACAGCGCGGGCTGCCGCGGATCGAGGGGCACCGGCGCGGCGTCGAGACGGTCCGGACAACGACCTTTGCCGCCCGCGATCTCGGGGTAAAGATGCTCACGCTCTACGCCTTCTCAGTCGAAAACTGGAAGCGCCCGCAGGACGAGGTCGGAGCATTGATGGGGCTGCTTGAGTATTACCTGAAGAAGGAACTGGAAACCTTCGTCCGCGACCGCGTTCGCCTCCGCACGATCGGACGAACCGAAGAAATGCCGGCGAGCATCCAGAAACTCCTCCGCGCAACGATGGAGGAGACGAAACAATTCACCGACTACACGCTCGTGCTCGCGCTCAACTACGGAGCCCGAAGCGAAATCGTAGATGCCGCGCGGGCCTACGCCTCGGCCGTTGCCGCCGGCAAAGAAAAACTCAACGACGGCTCGTGGCAGAGTTTCAGCCGCTACCTCTACACCGCCGACATGCCCGACCCCGATCTTGTGATTCGCACGTCGGGGGAGACGCGCATCAGCAATTTTCTTTTGATGCAGGCGGCCTACGCGGAGTTCGTCTTCACGCCCGTGCTCTGGCCCGACTTTACGAAGGCCGACCTGGCGGCAGCGATCGCCGAGTTCGCGAAGCGTGAACGGCGTTTCGGGCTGACGAGCGAGCAGCTCAAACCGACCGCGACGTCGAAATAATCTTCCCGACTCACCGTGGCGAAACGCATTTTCAGCACCCTCATCCTCTGGACGTTCCTAGGCGGCACGCTGTGGTTTTTCCGCACCAACGGAGCGTTGGTGCTGATCGCGGTCATGTCGGTCCTGACATTGCGAGAGTTTTACCAGCTGATACGCGGCGCGGGCTACGCGCCGTTCGACAAACTCGGGCTCACCTTTGGCGGACTCATCACGCTCGCCCCTTGGGCCGAGGCACGCTTCGGCCACGCCAATCACCTGCTGCTGGCGCTGGCGACCGTCGTAATCGCGGTGCGACTGCTCGGCGAGCGCAAGCCGGAGAACCGCGTCGAGTCGCTTGCCTCAACCATCGTCGGTCTCGTCTACGTTTCGCTGCTGCTGCAATATTTTGTGCGCATTGTGACCCCGCTCGCGGGCGACACAATTTCTCCCAACGGCCGTCTGCTGCTCGCGGTGTGGCTCATCATGGTGGCGAAATTCTGCGACATGGGTGCGCTCCTCATCGGCCTCGCGATCGGCAAGCACAAGATGTCGCCGCAGATATCGCCGAAAAAAACCTGGGAAGGCGCGATTGGCGGCGTGGTGCTCTCAATGGTGAGCGGGGCGACGTTCGCCCATTTCGCGCGCGATTCATTTCCATCGCACATGACACCCCTGATCGCCGCACTCATGGCCGCACCGCTCGCCGTGCTCGCGATCGTATCCGACCTGATCGAGTCGGTGATCAAGCGTCGCGCGAATCTCAAGGACTCCGGCCGCGGCGTGCCCGGCATCGGCGGGATGTTTGACCTCAGCGACAGCCTCATCCTCGCGGCGCCACTCGGCTATTTTCTTTTCGGATTGCCCTGACGCGCCATGACCGCGACCAAGAAGAAACGCGTCGTCCTCCTCGGCGCGACGGGCTCCATCGGAGAAAATGCCCTCCGCGTGATCGCCGCGCATCGCGACAAGCTCGAACTCGTCGGCATCGCCGCGCGCGCGAACTGGGAAAAGCTCGCCGCGATCGCGACCCGCTTCGGGGTCAAGCATGTCGGGATTTTTGAGAATGCCACTCTGGGCACGGCACGGGAAAACTCAGCCGCGTTTCCCACAGATACGAAGTTCGTCGGTGGACTCGCCGGCTTGGTCGAGCTCGCACAACTGCCCGAGGCCGACATCGTGCTAGTCGCCGTGGTCGGCACGACCGGACTGCAGCCGGCGCTCGCCGCTCTCGCCGCCGGCAAGGATCTCGCGCTCGCGTCGAAGGAAATCCTCGTCCTCGCCGGCAAATTCGTGATGGCGGAAGCGAAAAAGCGCGGCGTGAAACTCCTCCCTGTCGACAGCGAGCACAACGCCGTCTTCCAATGTCTCGAGGGGCATCCTCACGCCGGCGTTCGCCGCATTGTGCTCACGGCGAGCGGCGGCGCGTTTCGCGACTGGCCGCAGGAACGGCTCGCGCACGCGACGCCTGCCGACGCACTCAAACATCCCAACTGGTCGATGGGTCCGAAAATCACAGTCGACTCCGCGACGCTCGCGAACAAAGGCCTCGAACTAATCGAAGCCCAGTGGCTCTTCGATCTGCAGCCCGAGCAATGCACCGCCATCCTGCATCCCCAAAGTATCGTGCACTGCCTCGTCGAATTCACCGACGGCGCCATGCTCGCTCAGCTCTCGCCACCTTCGATGACGTTTCCGATCCAGCACGCGTTGCTGCACCCCGACAGGGCGCCCGGCGTCGAAGCGTCGCTTGATTTTACGAAGTTGCTCGGTCTGGAATTCCGACCCGTCGACGAGACGCGTTTCCCGATGCTGCACCTCGCGAAGCAAACAATGGCATCTGGCGGCGCGGCCCCCGCGATCTATAACGCGGCTAACGAAGTCGCCGTCGCCGCTTTCCTGAACAATCAAATTCCCTTCCTTGCGATCCCGCGGTTGGTCGAACACACTCTTGACAACATCCCTAACTTCGAACCCACCGGCCTTGCTGCAATCTTAGCCGTGGACGCTGACGCCCGCCGCGCTGCGACTGCTGCCCTCGCCCACTACAAACTGTAGATCAATTTCCTGTGTCCACCGACGCCCTTTCCTCGCTGCTCTCCAACACGTGGTCTTTTGCCCTCGTGGTGCTGTTCTTCGGAGGCTCGATCTTCGTTCACGAACTCGGCCACTTCCTCGCCGCCCGCCGCCGCGGCGCCCACGTTGAGCGCTTCTCAATCGGTTTCGGTCCGGCCATTTTTTCGTGGCGCGGCAAAGATGGCGTCGAATATCGCCTGTCGTGGATTCCACTCGGCGGCTACGTGCTCCTCCCACAACTCGCCGACCTCGGCCCGATCGAGGGCGAGAGCACGACCGATGTGAAGCGACTCCCGCCGATCGACTACGTTTCAAAGCTAATCATCCTCATCGCCGGCGCCACGTTCAACGTGTTGTTCGCCTTCGTGCTCGCGTGCGTCGTGTGGTTCGTCGGCGTGCCGACGATCGCCGACTGGACGACGACTAAAATCGGCCCGGTGGAGCCCACGCTCAAACTCACCGACGGAACCAGTGTCCCGAATCCCGCCGCCGAAGCCGGTCTCCAAGCCGGGGACATCGTGCGATCAATTGACGGCCACAACGTTGCCACGTTCGAGGACATCTGGAACGGCGTGATGCTCGGCAACGGCAGGGCCGCTGACGGCCGCCCGCAATCGCAGTTCCAAGTCGAGCGCTCCGGAGAAAAAATTAATGTGACGGTCTATCCCCGGCTCATGAGCGAAGAAAAAGTCCGCATCGCCGGGATCGATCCGGTCGAAAACATGCTCACGGCCGAAGCCGTCGTGCCCGGCTCCCCTGCCGAGGCCGCAGGCGTAAAGTCCGGTGACCGCATCCTCGCCCTTGACGGCAAACCCGTCTTTCAGCGCGCGGCGGTCTTTGAGCATCTCTCGAAGAATCCGGATCGCGCCACCGCGTTCCTGCTCCAGCGCGGCGAAGATAAAATCACGCTGATGATCAAGCCGCGTCTCGAAACCGAGGAGCCGGGCACCAAGCCCGTCGCCCGTGTCGGGCTCCGCTACCGCGACCCGATCGTCGTGCTGCATCCGACGCCATGGGCGCAGCTTTCGGACAATGTCGTTTCCACTTTCCGTACGCTCAGAGCGTTGATCAGTCCGACTTCCGACATCGGCCCGTCGAAACTCAGCGGCCCCATCGGCATCGCCCGCGCGCTGCACCAACAGGCGCAGTGGGATTTCCGCCGCGCGCTCTGGTTTGTAATTCTCGTCAACGTCAACCTCGCGATCTTCAACCTACTGCCCGTGCCTGTGCTCGACGGCGGGCAGGTGCTCTTCGCCACAATCGGCCGCATCCGTCGGCGGGAGTTGCCGGCGAACTTCATCATCGCGACGCAGAGCGCGTTTTTCGTGCTGATTCTCTCGCTCATCGTCTATGTGAGCTTTTTCGACGTCCAACGGTGGCGGCGAGATATCAAGGCCGATCGCGCGGAAGCTGCCGCGCCCGCCCAACCGGCCGCGATAAAATAATTTTTGCGGTCGCGCGCTGCCGCGCCACGCTGGTTGCCGCCATGTCGTATTGCGCCTCCCGTTTCCGCACCATCCGCCGGCCCACGCTTGAAGTGAAGGTCGGCGGCGTCGGCGTCGGCGGATCGAATCCGATCCGGGTCCAGTCGATGACGACGAGCGACACGCAGGACATCGCCGCCACCGTAAAGCAATCGATCGCTTTGGCCGAGGTGGGCTGCGAAATCGTGCGCGTCACGGCACCCAACGTTG
This sequence comes from uncultured Opitutia bacterium, assembly GCA_903896015.1. Classification (GTDB taxonomy): domain Bacteria; phylum Verrucomicrobiota; class Verrucomicrobiia; order Opitutales; family Opitutaceae; genus CAITWF01. Next base: position 29,003 of record CAITWF010000039.1, read on the forward strand.
CCGCGGCAAAATGCCTGAAGGATATCCGCGAACAGTTTTCGGCGGCGGGTTTCGCGCAGGTGCCGCTGGTGGCGGACATCCACTTCCTGCCGAGTGCCGCGATGGAGGCGGTCGAGCACGTGGAAAAAGTCCGCGTGAATCCCGGCAACTACGCCGACAAAAAGAAATTCGCCGTCCGCGAATACTCCGACTCGGCCTACGAAGAGGAGTTGCAGCGAATACACGAAACGTTTTCTCCGCTCGTGAAGCGCTGCAAGGAACTCGGCCGCGCCATGCGCATCGGCACCAATCACGGTTCGCTCAGCGATCGGTTGATGAACCGCTACGGCGACACGCCCGTCGGCATGGTCGAGAGCGCGCTGGAGTTTCTCCGCATCGCACGCAGCCACTCTTACGATCAGATCGTCCTCTCGATGAAGGCCTCGAATCCGAAGGTGATGATTCAGGCCTACCGACTGCTCGTCGATCGGATGACAGCGGAAGACATGCATTATCCGCTGCACCTCGGCGTGACCGAGGCCGGCGATGGCGAGGACGGCCGCATCAAGAGCGCGATCGGAATCGGATCACTGCTGCTTGACGGTCTCGGCGACACGATTCGCGTGTCACTTACCGAGGACAGCGTCTACGAAATTCCCGTCGCCCGGGCGATCGCCGACAAGGCAATGTCGCTCTGGAACCCAGGCGAAAAAATCGCGCCGCCCGAAACCGACGGCATCGATCCGTATCATTTCGTAAAACGCACAACTGCGCCGATTGAGCTGGGCGCGGACTGTGCGATCGGTCCGGAGCTGCCGCCGCGCGTGATCGTGCGCGTCGATTCGGTCGCGAAACTTGCCGAGGCCGCACACCAGCTTGGCTCGCGCTCGCTTGCAGATACTCAGGCCGAGGGCCTGCTCGTGCCCGTGGCCACGCCCGGCGATTTGGCGGCGCTCTGCGAGGTCGCGGCGGGCACCGCGCTGCCGGCGAAATTTCTCGCGCTCGAACTCTCGCCTGCGCTTACGCCCGATATTCTCCAGCCGCTCCTCGCGATGAGCCGCGGCCGCCTGCTGCTCGTGCGGTCATTCGCCGCGCACGAAGCGGAGGCGCTGGCGGCGTTTACTGCCCTGGTCCGCCAGCACGGACATACGCTTGCGTCTGGTCTCACTGTCGAAACGACCGACGCGCTCAATGAAACGCTCCGTTCGCTCGGGGAAGAAAATCTGATCGTCACGTTGAGCGCTTCACCCTACCCGGCCAGTGCGTCGTCCCATCCGATCGGCGCCTACCGTGCTCTCGCCGCGAGTTTGACGCGAGCCGGTGTGCGACCACCGATTTGGATTCGCAACACCGCGAGCACCGCCGTGCGCGGGGACAACACGTTTCTCTCAAAATTGATCGAGGCGTCGTTCCTCACTGGAGCGCTGCTCTGCGACGGCCTCGGTGATCTCGTCAGTATCGAAACCGAAGCCGACCCGGTGCGCGCAACGAAGCTCGCCTACAACGTCCTACAAGGCGCCGGCGCCCGCATCTCGAAGACTGAGTTCGTCGCCTGCCCGAGCTGCGGCCGGACGCTGTTCGACCTGCAGACAACCACGCAGCGCATTCGCGCGCAGACGGGTCACCTCAAGGGCGTGAAACTCGCGATCATGGGCTGCATCGTGAATGGTCCGGGCGAAATGGCCGATGCCGATTTCGGCTACGTCGGCGGCGCGCCAGGCAAGATCAACCTCTACGTCGGAAAAAACTGTGTCCAATACAACATTCCGCAGGCCGAAGCAGACGCGCGGCTTATCACCTTGATTAAAGAACACGGTAAATGGATCGAGCCGCAACCCGCGCACACGTGAGGCGCCAACGCGCGCACGTGTATTCACGAACGCAAGCAATGTCGCCGTCCCGTCACACGCCCGTAACCGTGCACTCCGCTTCCGAAGCCGTTTGCATGGTGTTGTAGCCCTTGTCGGATTACGCCGGCGCACCAAAAAAATCCCGCGCCTAACTCACGGCGCACGAGGCAACGAAAAAAGCGAAAAAGTTATGCTCAGATCGCCTGTGAATAAGTTGTCGGAAAGTTGCTCTTGAAATGCTTTTTTGGTTCACAGTTACTGCGCCCTCGTTCAGTTCTAGTGCTCTGTCCGCCCGTTCTTTCCCATGTCGTTTGAGCCCCATCCAATCAGATCTTGCCATCGCGCATCAGTATTCATTGGTCATCAGCAGTTTATAATTCGATTTCTCCCAACGTGATTTCGACGATGACCGGACAACAATTTTCGCGCCGTAAGAAGAGAAGGATAAGGCACAGGCAGGCATGTCGGAGAGTGCGTCCCGGTGCAGTGTGAATAAAGCTGCCCACTCGCCCGACTCCATGCCCTCTCTTTCCCTCAACCCCAGCCTCTGGGAAACCGTCAAATGCGACTTCAAGTCGCTGTTTCCGGAGGACGTTTTCCAGATGTGGTTCGAGCCCATGGTGTGCCTCGAGACATCGGGGGATTCAATGACGCTGGGCGTGCCCAATGACTTCGCCGCGATCTGGATTCACGACAACTACCTCGATTTGATCACGCAGCGGCTCCGCCTTACGGCTGGCCGGATGGTCAACGTCACACTGCGGAAGACCGACTCTTCGAGCCGATCGCCGGCCGCCGCGGCCGCCCGCGCTGCATCTGACGCGGGCGCCGTCACGCGCAGCCGCGCGGCCACCACCACCAAGCGCACGCCGCGCTACGATGAACGCGGCCCGACCACCGGCTCGCTCAATCCGCGCAACACGTTCGAGACCTTCGTTGTCGGCTCGAACAACCAGATGGCCCACGCTGCCGCCCTCGCTGTCACGCAAGCGCCGGCCCAGGCCTACAATCCCCTCTTCCTCTACGGCGAGACCGGCCTCGGCAAGACTCATCTCATGCACGCCATCGGGCATGCGATTCTGCGCGCCAACCCCGACGCCCGTGTGGCCTACCTCTCCACGGAAAAATTTACCAACGAGTTCATCCAAGCGCTCCAGGAAAACTCACTCACGAAGTTCCGCCAGCGCTACCGCCACGTCGATGTCCTCCTGATCGACGACATCCAGTTCCTTGCCGGCAAAGAGCGCATCCAGGAAGAGTTTTTCCATACGTTCAACGACCTCTTCGAGTCCGGTAAACAGGTCGTCCTCTCCAGCGATCGCCGTGCATCGGAGATTCAAAAACTCGAAGCCCGCCTCGTCTCGCGGTTCGAATGGGGCCTGCCCGCCGACATTCAGGCGCCCGATCTTGAGACTCGCCAGGCGATCCTCCGCGCCAAGGCCGCCACGCTCAAGTGCGACCTCCCCGACAACGTCCTTAATTTCATCGCGACCCATATCACGAAGAACATCCGCCGCCTTGAGGGCGCGCTGATCAAGGTCGCCAGCTACTCCGGGCTCACCAACAAGCCCATCGACCTCGCAACCGCCGAGCGCCTCTTGCACGACGTGCTGATGGAGCAGGCGCAGAACATCCTCACGATCGAAACGATCCAGAAACGTGTGGCCGACCACTACCAGATCCGCCACAGCGACATGACCAGCAAGCGGCGGCCCAACAACATCGCCATCCCCCGCCAAATCGCGATGTATCTCGCCCGCACGCTCACCAAGCACTCCCTCCAGGAAATCGGCGACGCCTTCGGCGGCCGCGATCACGGCACCGTGATCCACGCCTGCAAGGCCGTCGACAACATGTGCGAGCAGGACGCCTCCACGCGCGGCTCGGTCGAGTTTCTGAAGACGCAGCTTTCGAAGTGAGCACCGTGCGGCGGCGCTCGCGGTTGAAGGTTGAGAGGTGAAAGTTGAAAGAAGCGGCCTTAACCGCTATCGTTTGCCTCTTTCAACTTTCACGTTTCACCTTTCAAATTCGCCATGCCTTTAACTCCTGAGCAAAAAGCCGCCGTCGCCAGTTGGGTCGCTGCGGGCGACAACCTTTCCGCCGTCCAAAAAAAGCTGTCCGAGCAGTTCAAGCTTTCGCTGACCTACCGCGACGTCCGCTTCCTCGTCGACGATCTTGAGCTCACGCTCAAGGACCCCGCGCCCAAGGTCGACGCCAGCGACGTTTCCAAATCCCAGCCCGCGCCGAAGACCGCCGCCGAAAAACCCGCTGAGAAGAAAAGCCTGCTCGACAAGGCGAAGGAAAAGCTCGGCCTCGCCAAAGACGACACCGCCCCCGCCGACGAAGAGGTCGGCGAGGCCGCCGATCTCGACGAGGCGTTGCCCCCCGGCGGCGCGAGCACCCTCACCGTCACCGTCGACAAGGCCACGCTCATCCCCGGCGCGATCGCGAGCGGCAGCGTGACCTTTAGCGACGGCGTCACCGGCAACTGGATGGTCGATCAATATGGCCGGCCCGGCTTCACGAAAGTCAGCCAACCTGGCTACCGCCCCTCACCCGCCGATGCCCAGGCCTTCATGCAGGAACTGAGTGCTGCGCTCCAGCAGCGCGGATTCTGAGTTCGTCTCCGATCGGCCGCGACACGGCCGCGTCAATCGCCGGGCCCAGCGATCACCGCAAAAAAATGCGGGCAGTGCGCCCACATTGCGCACCGCCCGCTACTGGCGTAATCTAACCTTCACACCCCCTGACAAAGATTTTTCAACTGACGCCCGCGAGTTGCGGGGTCGCGCGCGCGAGGCTCGCCTTCGCGTCCTCCAGCGAGTCGTGGAACGTCCAGCCACGCGTGTCCTCGAAGCCCTTGCACTCGGAAACGAGTTGCGCGTGGCCAACCAGCGCGTAGCTGATCGCGAGTTCGCGGCAGGTCTGCATTGCCTGGAAAAGTAGCTTGATGATGCCCATGTGCAGTGCCTTCACATGGTGCAGATCGATCACGACCTTGTTGACGCCGGCATCGACCGCCTCGGCGAATTTTGGCTTCAGGTAGGCACCGACCTCTGCGAGCACGGCGGGCGCGCAATTTTCGGGCATGGTCAGCACCATCGCCTCGCCGTCGAGCGCGAAGTAGCGGAGCGAGGTGTCGAGGTTCATCGCCTTCGCGACCTTCGTCTCGAGTTCGGCGGTGTCGATGGGCTTGGTGATGACGGCGGAGAAACCGACCGTCTGCGCCTGCTGCTGCTGGGCGATTTCGGTTTTCACCACCAGGCCGAAGACGGGCGTATATTTGGTTTTTATTCCGGTGCGGATATGGCGGAAGAACGTGAACGCCGCCTCCTCCGGCAGCGAGAGGCTGACAAGAATCAAGTCCGGCGTCGCTGAGGCGCATTGCGCCACTGCCTCGGCGGTCGTGGAAACACCCCTGATTTTCCACGGCGTGTGGCGGAGGCCCTCCTGGATTTGCTGGATGATCGCGGGCTTGTCCTCGATGATGAGGAGATCGGCAGGATCGAAGATGGATCGGGCTTTCGCGGGCGCATCGGCAATGGGCTTCAGATCAAGCACACGACCGCATTTTTCGATCAGCACTTCCTCCTTGAACGGCTTAACGAGGTAATCGCGCACGCCGATCTTGGCGATCTTCAGGACGTGTTCTCGGCCGCCTTCGGCGGTGAGCATGATGACGGGAATGCCCTTGAGTGCGGGATCCGCCTTGAGCTTCGTGAGCATCTCTACGCCGTCCATGACGGGCATTGTAACATCGAGGAGGATCAGCGCCGGCATTTCCTTCGCGGCGACGGCGAGACCTTCCACGCCGTTACCCGCTTCAATGATGTCGCAATCATAGGGCTTGAACGCCTTGCGGACGATGATGCGGACGGTCTTTGAGTCGTCCACGGTAAGAACTTTGTAGCGCATGGTGTGAAAGCGGGTGGATTATTCTTCGGGCTGCAGGAGGATGTCGGCGACGACCCGGTGCTCGGCGCAATCGAACTGGTAAATGTGGCGCACGATGTTGCCGACCGGCTCGATCGAAAAATTGGTACCGCGGGTGATCGTCGGGATCGTGAGTTTGCAGGGATAGCCGGCATCGCAGAGGCCGTTCTTGAAGCTGCCGACGGTCATGTTGGTGAGTTCGCCAACAGCGTCATTAATCACTTCGTCGCCCGCCTCGATGAGCTCGGCTTCGTTCATGCCGAGGAGGTGGCGGGTGCACAACTCCGCGAAGGCGAGATCGAGGTGCAGATAGATGAGGCCGTTGATGTCGCCGACGAAACCGACGGTGCCGACCACGAGGGGGCGGCCGCTGGTGTGCGGCGAGGCGGCCTTGCTGGTGGTCTCGCCGGGGGTGCTGAAGGTAGGCACGCGGCCGAGCATCGTTTTGAAAACGTCGGTGACGGCGCGGTTGATATAGTCGCGGATGAGCGACTCGGTGATTTCCACAGTAGAGGGCATGAGTGGCCGGATTGGCGGGTGCTTGCTCTATCGGCCGGATTCCCCCGCGGTTTAGCGAAGAAAATATCCGCGCGAAAAATCCTGCGCGTTCAGTCTGTAATTCGCGGGCGGAGCGGGTGGTGCTCCACGCACGTCGCCCGCAACAGGCGCGTTGCCGCCCCACCCGCTCCACCGCTCTCAAACGTCCACGGACTCGAGGCCGGCGTCGACTGGATCGCCGGCATCGCGGTATTCCTGGAGCTTGTTGCGGAGGGTGCGGATGCTGATCCCGAGGGCGGCAGCGGCCTGCGTGCGGTTGCCACCGGTCTGGCGCAGCGCGGCACGGATGGCCTGCTTTTCCAGCTCGTCGAGTTTCAAAACATGGCCGCCGCCGTCGGTCAGCGATTGCGCCGGCGCCGCTGCGGATGCCTCGAAGGATGCAGCGGATTCCTCGACGGAATCGCCGCCCCACGGCGCCGCCGAACCCGGATCGACCGGCCCAAGATCAGGGAGGCCGAGCACCGCAGCCGTCACGGGGCGGCCGGACTCCGAGAGAATCACGGCGCGCTCGACGGTATTCTGCAGCTCGCGCACGTTGCCCGGCCAGCGATACGTGAGCATCGTGGCACGCGCGGAGTCGGCGAAGCCGGTGACTTTCACACCGTGCTTGCGCGCGAAGCGCTGCAAAAAATGTTCCGCGAGCAGCGGAATGTCCTCCACCCGCTCGCGCAGCGCGGGCACATGAACCGGGAAGACGTTGAGTCGGTAATACAGGTCCTGGCGAAACGCGCCGCTCGCCACGTGGGAAAGCAGATCGCGGTTCGAAGTGGCGATGATGCGGACGTTGACCTTGATCGTGCGGCTGCCGCCGACGCGCTCAAACTCGCGTTCCTGCAGCACGCGCAGCAGCTTCGCCTGCAGTGCAGGCGGAATTTCCGAGACTTCGTCGAGGAGGAGCGTGCCGTTGTTGGCGAGTTCGAAGCGGCCCTCGCGGCGCTCCGTCGCGCCCGTGAAAGCCCCGCGCTCGTGTCCGAAAAATTCACTCTCGATCAGGTTTTCCTGCACGGCGGCGCAATTCACCTTGATGAATGGCTGTGCGCGGCGCGGGCTGCGGCGGAAAAATTCTCGCGAGATCATTTCCTTGCCGGTGCCGCTTTCGCCCGTCACGAGCACCGTGGCGTCGGTCGGCGCAACGCGATCGATGAGGGAACGCAGGCGCATCATCGCGGGGCTGCGGCCGACGAGCGCGCCGTCTTCGTCGAGCGAATCATCACTGAGCAGGCGGTTGACGCCGAGAAGCTGGCGGTAGGTCTGCGCCTTGCGCAGGATGATGTCGATCTGCGAGGGCGAAAACGGTTTCAACACGTAGTCGAAAGCGCCGGCCCGCATGCAAGCAACGGCCGACTCGATCGAGCCGAAGCCAGTGACCATGACGACGAGCGGGCGTTGCGGCAGCGTCACCGAGTGCTCGAGCAGCTTGAGCCCGTCGCCATCCGGCAGCCGCAAATCGAGGAGCATCAGGTCAAACTGATCTTTTTCCAGCTGAGCGGTCGCCTCCGCGATCGTGGGGGCGCAGACGACGGGGAGCTTGTGACGCGTGAAGATGCTCTGGAGGAGATTGCGGACCACCACGTCGTCTTCGACGATGAGAATTTTCTCGAATGACATGGTGGGTGAAAAAGGGGAAATCAGCGATCCTCCAGGATGGCGGGACCACAGAGCCCCATCTAGCGATACCGCACGCGGCAGTTCAAACAAATGTTCTGCACCCCGCCGGGTCGGAAACTACGCCGCCCGTCCAATCAGGCTTTGCACCTGCCGCAGGACATCAAGAGGCATAAACGGCTTCGCCAAGTAGGCCGCAGGCCCACTCGCCGAGAGGCCGAGAGCAACATCCGAACACTCCCGCCCGCTCACGAGCAGCACCGGCAGCCCGGGGACTACCGCCCGCAGGCGTTCGCATAACGGCGCTCCTTCCGTGTCCGGCAGGCGGCCGTCAATGAACGCCAGCGCGATCGCCGGGCCGTGCTGGGCCACCGCATATTCTGCGCCGACGCCATCCATCGCCCGGACTACCCGCCAGCGACCCCGCTCCAGGAGGCGCGCGACCAGCGAGGCCACCATGTCGTCGTCATCCACCAGCAGAATTGTATCGCGCACCGGCGCCACCGCAGGAGGCGTGGCACAATCAGCGACGAGGGAGGCAGTCATGGGTTGCTACACTTCGGACCGCTTAAAAAATTCTTGAGAAAAAGTTAAAGCCGCACCTCCCCGCGCCGATGACTGGCATTGAATCCTTATGCGCCTGCTCTCCTTCATCTCTGAAATCGAACGCGCGTTGCTGGCCGAGTCACCCGTCGTCGAAGGCGGCGCCTGGGAAAGCACGCGTATGGTAAACTTTCATTCGCATCTGGCCCGGCTTTCGCTCGTCGCGCGTCCGACGGCCGAGCTACCGATCGCGGGCGGGGGAATTTTCCTCCAGAGCTTCGCGCTCGCCGACGGCTCGCTCTGTCTGAAGGCGACCTTGACGTGGCGCGACAGTGAAGCCCAGACGGTGATCCCGGTCTATGATGTGCCCGGTCTGAACTGGAAACTCGCCGCCTCGCGCATCGCGGGTGCCTTCCTCGAAGGCCCAGCTTCGGCGACGATCACCACGATGGTGCCGGCGACAATGGACGCCCACCTCGATCCGCTCGTCGCGGTTGCGGGCTGAACGCGATATTCTGCCTTTCCTGAGGCGACGGCTCACAGCCGTCGCCTTTTTGGTCTCAGCCCACCGCGCTCAATTGGCGCGACACCGGTGCGCACCGGCTGCCGTAAACGGGGGCAATTTGCCGCACGCGACGGCGCCCTTCGTTCGTTTCCGCGAGCGCCTCTCGCGTTTTCTCAATCTGTTCGGAAAGCCATTCGCCGGTCTGCCGGCGGCGTTCAATCAGACCTTGGAGACGCGCGCGCAGCGCCGGATCGGTGACGTCCGAGGCGTGCGCACCGAGCAATGCGACGAGCGGCGACGCGCGCTGCTGGAGCTCAATCACGGCAGGGAAATCGCGTGCCTCGAGCGTGGCGGCCTCACGGGCCACCAGGTCTTCGAGCGCGGCGACGAGCCGGACGCAGGTTTGCGCGGGCGCTTCCATGTTCAGGCGACGCTGTGCAGCCGCTCCGAACCGTTCTGAGAATCCCGTTTCGAGAGCATCTCGGCCCACGCATCGCGCAGGTCGCGGACGAGTTTCTCCACTTCCCGCACCGGCTCGGGTTGCTTGCGAATGTTCGCCTCAAAGAGGCGGCGCAGGTGAAATTCGTAGAGGCGGTTCATCGTCTGGGCAATCTCGCCGCCCGCCTCGAAGTTGAGTCCACCCTGAAGCTCGCGGATAATCGCCTGCGCTTTTTGCAGCTGGGTGTTGATCGTCTCAATGCGCTGCACGTCTGCCTCGGGCCGCGCAAACGCGTCGAGGGCGATCGCGAGCGCCTTGAGGGCCCCGTCGTAAAGCATCAGCACGAGCTGGCCCGGGCTGGCGGTGAGGACGGCATTGGCGCGGTAGGTCCGCGCGTAACCTTGGGCGAGCATGGAAACGCTCAGGACGCGTCCTCGCTCAGATCCGGCGACGCCAGAATTTTTCCGGCGACGCTTTGAATGATCGAGGCGGACGGGTAACTGGGATCGGCGGCGAGCGCGCGGCCGCGTTCGACGACTTCGGGGCGGATTTCCGGCTGGCGGTCGAGCGCGGAGCGCAGATACGCAGCGCTCTGTGTCGAGATTTGATCCGGGCGGGGCGTGTTGGGACGCGCAGTGACCGGCGCGGGCGTGGAAACGAGTTCCGGGCGGGCGGCGCGGTCGGAGGAGGACGTTGAGGAGATCATTGGCGAGGACGGATGCAGAACGGTCTGCCGCTGAGGTCGGTTACAGGGAACGCCGTTGTTCGAATAGGGAGTATATCGGCCAAGGCACGCTAAACTTTAGCGCGTCAGGCGAAAGAATTTTTCCGGCTTCGGCGGCGGAGGGGGCGCTGCGACGACAGGCGGAAGCGTGGCGAACATGGCGTCCGCCGCATACTCCGCGAAACGGGCCGGCGACTGGAGAACGCCGGGGCTGAGATCGGCGGGCACGCCGCCCCGATCGGCGCCGAGGAAATGCTGGCGAGCGCTGTTGGCAACCGCGGGGTCGTCGGCGGAAAAGACGTTGTCAAAGGTCCACACGAGGCGCGGCGTAGTGGAGAGTGTGGCAAGCTTGGCGCGCAGCCCGAGCCCGATCGGGCGATACGGGCGAAAGACCGTGATGTCGATAAACAGCACGCCATCGGCCGCAAACTCGCGCTGGATCGTCGCGAGAAAATCGTGCGGCAGTGCGGCGACGGAGGAGATTTCCTCGAAGTGAAACTCCCGCCGGCTCTGTTCGCGCGTGAGCGGCACGACTTCAAAGCGATGCTGCTGCTGGAGCGCCGCGACTATCACGGGATCGAGCGCGGCGACCGTCTCGACCGGCGCGAGCGTGCCGCCGCAGACGGGCAGCACGACGACGCGACGCATGCCGCCCAGGCTGGCGTCGCCAACATGGTTACTCGGGGTGAAGAATGGCCCAAGCCGCGCGGGATCGTCGAACGCGGGCGTCATGCAGCCGGAGAGCACAGCGAGCGCGCCGCATGCGGCCGCGAGCAGACAGGAAACGTAGAGTGTGCGGTTCATGAAGATTAGCCGGTCGTGGAGCTCTTGAAGAAGGTGTTGGTGAGATAAGTCTGCTGGCTTTGCGCACTGGACTGAGCGTCGAGCATGGCGATGAAGGAGTTCGTCAGGTTGGTGCGCTCGTCGTCGAGCTTCGATTGGATCGTGGCAATCTGCGTGGTCAGATCAGTGTTTGATTGAGTTATGTTGTTTTGCTCCGTCGTATTGGAAGATAGCGCATTGGTCAGGTAGCCGAAGAGCTTGGGCACGAAGCCGGCGGTAGGGCTGAGAAAAAATGACTGCACGTCGTCCGGGTGATCGCTGAGCGCGGTGGCGAGTTTACCGCTGTCCTTCACGACGAGCTGGCCGGAGGTGCTGTTGAAGTCGATCCCGAGATCGTTGAGGCGCGAGACTGAGCCAGTGAGCCCGCCGACCGCCTCGAACGCGAGGGATTGGAGTTTGCTGCCCCAAGCCTCGACCTCGCGATTCCCCGAAAGCACCGAGGTGGTGACATTGCTGCCGGTGACAGTGATATTGGTATCCGTGTCGATCAGGGACTGCAGGGAGTTAAACTTAGTGATGAAATCCTGAATCGAGGAACTCATCGTCGCCGTGTCGCTCGAGACTTGCAGGGTCTGAGTGTCCAGACTGTTCACCGTCACACTGAGTCCGGAGATGCCGTGGACCGAAGAGGTGAGCGTATTGCTGGTGCTCGAAAGCGTGGGGCCGTCGTTGACTTTAAAGAGTGCGTTCTTGCCGTGCAGGAGCGTCCCACCCGTGCCGGCACTGAGTCCGAGCGCGTCGACCAGACCGCCGGACGCCTCAAGGGCGCCGATGCCGGTGTCGCCGGTGTTCTTGTTTGTAAGCAGGAGTCGGTCGTTGGCCGAATCGTAGGAGGCGACGACGCCGGCGCTGGTGCCGTTGATCCGGTTGATCACACGTGCAATCGAATCGGTGTTGATATTGTAGTTTATCGTCACGCCGTTGAGCGTGAAGCTGCCGTTGCCGGAGCTGTCGACAGCGGTGAGCGCGCGGGCGAGGCCGCTGCTGGCGATCGGCGCCGTCGTGGCGAGCGTGCCGAGCCGGGCGGCGCTGCTCACGCTGGTGGTGCCATTGTTGGCGAGCTTCATGACCGAGAGAAAATTGCTCGTGTCGTTGGCGGCACCAAGGACGAGTTCGCCGCTCGACTGGGAAAGGGTGATGCCATCGCCGGTCGGATCGTAGCTCGCGGTCACGCTGGGATCGGCGGCGGAAATTTTGTCGAACACATCCTGGAGCGAATCGGTGAGCGCGACCGTGACGGTGTGGCCATTGACACTAAACGTGCCCGCCGACACGGCCGTCGCGGTGCGCATCGAGGCGAGCGTGAGTCCAGAAACGTCGCTGGTCGGCGCCAGGGTGCTGGAAATGTTAGTGGCACCCTTGAGCTGGGCGGCCGTGGCGAGTTGCGAGACGGCGAACTTGTAGCTGCCGAGCGGGGCGCCAGTGACGGAGCTGGACTGCCACGTAGTATTGGCCGTGTCGGAGCTGACCGTGCGAGCCGCGAAGACATTTCCCGTGCGGATCGACTGGATCGAGTCCTGCACGGCTTGCAACGAGGTTTGCACCGCTGCGAGCGCAGTGACCTGGTCGGTGTTTGTCTTTTGTTGGGTCTGCAGCGTGGTGATCGGGATACTATCAGCCGCGATGAGTTGATCGACGACGGATTTCCAGTCGAACGCCTGGTTGGAGAGGAGGCCTGATATTTGGATGCCCATGGTGCAGTGGAGGGTGTGTGGCGGGCACGATCGCCCTGCCCTATATCGGCACCAGAGCGGGCGGATTAAGCGCGAATAAGTTTAACAAAATCTGGGGCCGGCTAGGAAATTTTTCCGGTGGGTTTGCGTAAAGGTCGGGTTTCCTCGGTCCGATTGGTTTCCGGCCCAAAAACGAAACGTCGCCGCCGCCATCTGGCGAATGCCCAAAGAGTTCGCCAACCCGCCTGGGGTTAACCGATTTCGCGACCACGTGAGGCGCGCCGCGGGCTTGGAACTGGCGAAAATGGCACTTGGGAAACTTCCGACAGCACAACGTGGAAAGACCCCGCTATGATGGGAACGACCCAAGCAAGTAACTCACCGCGGCCGTTTCCGAGACCAAGCATTCACCATCGCGAGGTTTTGTTGGGCCTCCAAATCATTCGGAATTTCCCCTGGATGATTTTTCGAGTGTTCATCTGAAGCGATCACTGCATGGCCACCTTCGCGATGGCCGCGGCATGAATCTCAGCGCAGTCGATCGTCGGAAAGCCGGGACCCGCTCGTTGAACGCGAGAGCAAGGTCGGTGCCGGCCAGCATTACGGCTTCGACCGCGAAGTCGGCGGTCAGTCTCTGTGCTGCAGCGAAGAAGATGAGCCGTTGAGCTTCGGTGACCTTGCCAGAAGCCGCCATCGCAACATAGGCATCATGAACATCCGATAGAGTGCCACCCGGTGGCGGGATGACCGTCGCCCCACTGATTGCGCCATAGAAGCCGGATTCCATGACGACACGTGTGCCGATCACGCCCAGCCGACGGAGCTTCCGAAAGGCAATCTCGCGATCAACTTCGGTTAGCAGGTTGATGAGGGGCAACGGCGATACCGCTTCAAATTCTCGGATGCAGAAATGCCCTGCGATAGAGGTGATCGCGAGCGTCTGCGCGCCAGCCACCTTCAGCCGTGCTGCCAGCCGGGTGTAGATCTTGACCTGAGCGGAGACATCTCCGCTCGACTGGTGGCGCAACAAGGTCGCGGTGTCGGCATGCGCCATGGTGAGTTCAAGCTCTACACCGGCGCGAGCGAACGCACCGATAAGATAGCGGTAATAATAGTCGGTGGCAGCCGGTCCGATTCCGACGATGAGGCCCAAATGCATGGTTGGATTTATGTCTGCGGTCGCGCTTCCAGCAGAGCAAGGAATACAATAACACAGCAACACCAGGTGAGTCGCGCGGGGGAGTTGATCCGTTTGGTGATGCAGCGAGTCAGCGACGGCTCGATCCTTGGTCTGGTCAAACGCTTCCCTCCACGGTGATTAGCCGCTTCAAAGGTACTACGAGCCTTTCCGACTTCTGCACTGGCCAAACGGGCCTCGCGGGATTCCCCGCTTGAACCCGCCGTTGGACGCTGCCGTCCACCAGGGCAGATCTCATGCTTTAACGCCACCACCTGTCCAGACATCCCGTGCCTGCAGACCATGCCACGGCGGAGACTGGACAACTCGTCATTCAGGTCTTTCCCGCTCTTCGCAGGGTTTACCTTGGTCCAATCCTGATAGCCTTCACCCAAATAGAAGGGGCTCGGCTCCGTGGTATTCGGTTTTTCGGGGCTCATCAGCTAGTATCATGTCGTTACGGGCTGCCCGCCTTGCTTGCGGTTGCTCTCCACACCCCCTCGCGGGAACGCGGTCACCGGGCATTCTCCGCTAAATGACGTAATTGGCGGAGACGTTGTTTTCATACATGGGTTGTGGTTTTCAGGAGCGCGATCTTTGACGATCGATTTTGGTTTGAGACCACGTTCAACGATTTGCGTGGAAGCAGAGATTGCCCAGGTCGTTGGTCGGAGTTTCCGCTGACGACCGGTTTGGCTAAGGCTCCCGTTTGAAGCGCGCTCTTCCGGACAAATGGCTTGAATAGATTCATTCGCCGAGCAGCCGCTCGATCTCTTCCCGGATGCGCGACAGCGGCGACGTTTTCATCAGATATGCCGAGACCTTCTTGCTGAGCGTGTCGCGGAAAACCTGCGCGTCGAACAGCACGCCCGTGAGCAAAATCACCGGCGTATCCGGCAACTCGGCCTTCAGTTGCGCGATCATTTCAAGCCCGTCCGAATCTTCGAGTTGGAGGTCGGAGATGATGAGATCGGGAGGGTCGACATGCACGAGCCGTAGAGCCTCAATAGCGGTTTCGACCGCTGTTACGCGGTAACCGCTGCTGGTAAGGAAGAGGCTGAGCAAATCGCGGATCTCGATTTCGTCGTCGACGATCAAAATGTGGTTTTTCATAACAGGGAGGGCGAACGTGCGAAGTCACGTTGCGGCGGCGGTGAGCCGAGCACCTCTAGGACGATTATGCCGCCGACGACCTTGTCGCGGTCGCGCACCGGGAAGAGTGCAAGACGCGCGGTGATCGGCTGACCGAGCGCGTCAGTGACCACCGCGGGCTGCGCGCGCAGTTCGCGGCCTTCGCGCAACGCCACTGCCATCGCGTCGAAGTTTACCGAGGTATCGCCGGTCAGCCGCACGATGTCCGCCAGCGGCCGGTCGATCAGCGCGGCGGGCTCGCGGCCGGTCAGCCGGACCACGGCAGGATTCACGCGTGAGATGTTCATGGCCTTCGTGACCACGAGCACGAGATCGTTGAGAGCGTTGAAAACATTTTGCTGGTAGCGCAGCTGATGCTCCGCGGCTTGGTGGGCCCAGCGCTGCTCGAGGTTTTCGGAGACCAGCCGTGCGTTGGCGGTGGAAAGCTCACTGGTGCGCGCCTCGACCCGGGCTTCGAGCTGTGCGTTGGCCTCAGCGAGCACAGCGGTCGCGTGGCGTCGGGCCTGGAGGTCGTCGCGGATCAGCCAAGCTGTGGCGCTGAGCAATAGGAAATCGAGAGCCACGCCCGTCCACACGGTCCAGCGCGTGGTCTGCGCTTGAAGAAACGCTGCCGTGTCGCGTTCCGCAAGCAGCGCCATTTCATCAGCCTTCAGTCGTTCGACGACCCGGCGGATCTCGGCGGTTGTCGCTGCACTGCCATCCGCTGCGGTTAGTGTTCGCACGGCCTCGGCGTGATCAATCTGCCACGCGGCAATCACGCGTTGCGTGAGGTTGGCGCGCTGGTTGGCGAGCGTCTCGAGCCGGAGGACCTGCGCGTGCTGGGCGGCCTCGTCGCGCGTCAGGGCCTTGGCGATCTCCAGATGCTCGCTCATGGACGAAAACGCGTCGCGGCCAGCGCCTTGATCGCGCGCATCGCCGGTCATGACGAAGGTCCGAAGCGCCCCGTCGCCCGCATGCACCGTGGCGAGGATGGCGTCGATTTCGAGGATGACGGCATGCGTGTGGTTGACCCAGTCGGCACTACGCTCGGCGCGGTTGATGTTGCGCACGGCGAGCGCGACGACGGTGATCAACACGGCGGCAATGAGCGCGAAGAACGCGAGCACGCGTCGGATGGTTGGGTCGCGGGCCGGCGGATGGGAAGTCGAGGGTACGGTCATCGGTTGACGCAGGCGTTCACGCATCCGGGTCGCGCGCGGGCGGATCGGTTTTCACGACGGAAACGACGATGAGCTTTTTCTCGGTGTTGTAGTCGTAAGTGTATTCCGAGGCGGAGGTCCAATTGGCTTCGAAGGAGTTGGCGACTACGCTGGCAATTTGGCGCAAGCGTTGGCCACTGCCCTCAAGCGTCGAGGCGTATTTCCGGTTGTTGTAGTCGAGATAGGCCTTGTTCTGGACCACGTAGCAGACGTCGTGAGCGACCCGTCCCACGAGCGAGACGCGCACTAGTCGGGTACCGACTTTTTTCGCTTCAGCACATAGTCCGCCAGGATGGCATAGTCGTCGCAGTCGCCTCGACGCGTGCTGAGAAACACATCTGGAGGTTGAACTTCGGCGTGAAACTCATACTCAAAGGTCTCGAACTGCGCCGCGAAGCGCTTGGGCGTCATGCGGTCGTCGAACAGCAGACTCGGCAACGTGGTGGCGTCGAGCCATCCGGCCGCCACGAGGCAGATGAGCGTCTGCTTGAAAAATAGTCGCGTGCGGCAAGTCATCGCAGGAAACATGGGACTGTAAGGCGCTTGCTGGGAGTCGAGTCGGGCGGCTTAGACCGTGGCCTCCACCGCAGACGGTTGGTTGGTATCGAGCGCGCTGCGCACGATCGAGAGCAGCGTCTCGGCTTGGAATGGTTTCGCTAGAAACGCCGTCGAGAACGGCGAGCGGCTGGGGCTTTCGCCGCCATTGAATCCGCTCATTTCGATGACCGGCACGCCAGGTTTAATCCTGTGCAGCGCGGTGAGGAGCCCGGCGCTACCTAACAACGGCATGTGCTGATCGGTAAGCACGAGCCGCACCTCACCAGCGCGCGGGGCGAAAATGGCGATGGCCTCGGCTCCATCACATGCGGTCAAAGTCTGGTATCCATACCCGCCTAGAATTTCTGCGGCGGTAGTGCGGACCGGTTCCTCGTCATCGACGACGAGAATCAACTCGCCGTTTCCGCGGGCCGGAGGCGCGTCCTGCTGCAAGGCTTCACCGTGGTCGATGCCTTCGCCGGCCGGCAGGTAGATCGTAAACGCGGTACCGTGGTCCGGGTGGGTTTCGATGGCGGCGAAGCCCCCATGTTGATGCACGATGCCACGCACGGTCGAAAGGCCTAATCCCGTGCCCTTGCCTTCGCCCTTGGTAGTGTAGAACGGCTCCCAGATTCGCGGTAGCACGTGGGCCGGAATGCCCGTGCCGGTATCTCGGATCTCGACGGCCAGAAAATTTCCCGGCCGCGCGTCGGGAATGTTCGCCGCCGCTGTGGCGTCCAGCGTGCGATTGGTCCCCGTGACGCAGAGGACTCCGCCAGCCGGCATGGCGTCCCGCGCGTTCACGCAGAGATTGAGGAAAACCTGGTGAATTTGTGTGGCGTTCGCGACGACGGGCCACAAGTCGCCGGGCAACTGAGACACCACCTCGATCGACTTGGGAAAAGTGACTTCGGCCAGCTCCACCAATTCGCGCAGCACGTGACGCGTCTGCAGAAGTTGGCGCTGTCCGTTGGCCCCATGGGCGAACGAGAGCAACTGGCGCACAAGCGCCACGCTGCGCGCCGCACCTTTCTCCATCGTATCGAGAAGTCGCTGGCCGCTCGCGTCGGCCACATGCGGTCGAAGGATACTGCAGCACATGACAATTGGCGCGAGGGCGTTGTTGAAATCGTGCGCGATGCCGGCGGCCAGCATGCCGATGTTCTCCAGCCGTTGGGCCCGCAACATCAATTCCTCGGCTGCCTTTCCGTCGGTAACATCGCGCGCCACACCACCCATGCTGACGATGGCTCCGTCTTCTCCGCGGATCGGCGTGCCACTGTCGAGGATCCATCGCTCCGTGCCATCCGGCCGGATGACCCGGTATTCCTCCTTAAACCGGGCGGCGCGGCCCGCGAGTGTGGCTTCGCGAGCAGCCGATACTCGCACCTGGTCGTCGCGATGGATGGACTTGGCCCAATAGCTCTCGTCCTCGAGAAAGCGCTGCGGCGAAACGCCCCAAATTTTTTCCGCGGCAGGGCTGACATAGGTCAATCGCACCGGCGTGCGCGACGTGAACCAAAACACTTCTTCACTCTGCTCTGCGAGCGTCCGGAACCGCGTCTCGCTCTCGAGTAACGCCGCTACAGCCTCAGTGTGCCGGCGATAGCGATTCAAGCGGGTGATGGTGTGCACCCGCGCGCGAAGTTCGGCCCGGTTAAACGGCTTCGCGATGAAGTCGTCGGCGCCCGCTTCGATTCCAGCGAGCCGTGACGCCTGATCGTCGAGCGCTGTGATCATCACCACTGGCATTTCTGCGAGACGAGAGTCTGCGCGCAGCCGGCGGCAGACTTCGTAGCCGTCCATGCCGGGCATCATCACGTCGAGCAGGACTAGATCGGGCTGCGTCGCCGCGGCGAGCGCGAGCGCTTGAGTGCCGGTTGAGGCCTCGACGAGTTGATAATCCCGCACCGCAAGAAGTTCGATCAACGTCTGCCGATTCGCGGCGATGTCATCGACGATGAGGACGATGGGCGGCGAGGATTTCATCGAATGGAACGGAATTGAAATGAGTGCTGGCTCAGTGGGCGGCACCGATTCCCGCCAGTTGTTCCACCAAGGCGGCGAGCGCCTTCAAACTCACGGGCTTGCTCAAGTAGTCGGTCGCGCCGGCTGCGAGGCAGCGTTCGCGGTCACCCATCATGGCGAGCGCCGTGAGCGCCACGATCGGCGTGGCGGCGAATCGCGCATCTGCCCGGATTTCACCGATCGCCGCAAGGCCGTCCATCACGGGCATCTGAATGTCCATGAGAATCAGCGCGGGGTTTATCTCCCGTGTGAGCTTTACGGCCAAGAGCCCGTTCACGGCGTAGTGCATCGTATAACCCTTGTCCTCAAGGTAGCCGCCGACTGTCTGGATGTTCGCCTCGTTGTCCTCGACGAGAAGAATGACGGGGCCCCGCCCTTGGATGCCGGCCGGCAGCGCAGCGCCGTGCTGAAAGAATCCACCGAGCTGTGCACGCGTCACCGGTTTCGTGAAATGCGCCACGGCGCCGAGCGCGTGGGACTTCCTGGGTTCGTCCACCACAGAGACCACGACGACAGGGATTTCGCGCGTTTGCGGGTGCTCCTTGAGTTTGGCCAGCACCACCCAGCCGCTTTCGCCTGGCAGCTGAATATCCAAAAGGATCACGTCAGGCCGCTCGCGCAAGACGACGTCTATCGCGTTGTCGCCGCGCGCATGCAATGCGCAGGCAATTCCCAACTCTGCGAGATTGTCGACAAGGATCGCCCCGGCAGTCGGGTCATCCTCGATTACGAGTGCACGTCGGTATTTCCAACGCTCGGCGCTGCCGACCGGTTCCAGCGTCCTCGGAAATGGCGTGGCTGAGGGTGCGCCTCGCGGTAGCGTCACAATGAATCGGCTGCCTTTCCCCGGGTCGCTTTCGAGGGCGACGCTGCCGCCGTGGAGTTCCACGAGTTTCGCCACCAGCGCGAGGCCCAGCCCCGTGCCTTCCTGCGCCCGGCTCAAGCCTGAATCCACCTGCGTAAACGCGGTGAACAATTTTGCGGCGTCCGCCGGCGCGATGCCGATGCCAGTATCCCAAACGGTGAACAGCACCGTCTCTTTACCCTTCGGCATGGAAACGCGGAGCCCGACGTGTCCGCCCTCCCGTGTAAATTTCACGGCATTGGTCAGTAGGTTCACAAGGACCTGCTTGAACCGCTTCGGATCCGCGGCAAATAGCTGCCCGCGACCATCGTGCTCGAAGGCCACGTCGATTTGTTTGTGCATTGCCTGCGTCCGCACAAAAATAAGACAGCTCTGGCAAAATTCGTCCAAGTTTACGGTCTCAAGGTTCAGTTCGAGCTTGCCCGCTTCGATCTTGGACAGGTCGAGGATGTCATTGATCAGCGCGAGCAGGTGCTGACCGCTCGTCGAAATCGTCGTGACCGACTTGAGCTGCCGCGGGGACAGCGTGCCGGAAATCTGCTCGAGCAGCGCCTCGCTCAGGCCCAAAATGGCGTTCAGCGGGGTCCGGAGCTCGTGACTCATTTTGGCCAAAAATTCGTCTTTGAGGCGTGAAGTTTGGGCGAGCGCGGAGTTGGCCTGATTCAACTCGCCGAGCGCTCGGCGCAATTCCTCGTCGGCGCGATGGCGTGCCGTGATGTCTCGCAAGATGCCGGTGAAATGTCGCTCGCCGCCGAGCCACATCTCCGTGACGGCGATCTCGATAGGGAACATGCTTCCGTCTTTGCGGCGGCCCGTGACTTCACGTTCACTCCCCAGCTTGTTGATTTCCGCACCAGAAGTGAACAGCGCTGTCGATTCGTCGCGCGGGGCGCCTTCGAACTCCGGCACCAACCGATTGAAATTGCGCCCGATGAGTTCAGCCGCGGGGTAGCCAAACATTTTCTCGGCCGCGGGATTTACTGTTTTCAAGAGACCACCGGTCGCATGCAGGGTGATGATGCCGTCCGCCACGGTGTTGAGGACGGCTTGAATCAGCGTCGCGCTGTCACGGCTGGCTTGCTGCGCTGCATATTCGTCCGTGACGTCGCGGAAGACCAGCACGGCGCCGACAACCCGACCCGCGCGGTCGCGAATCGGCGCGCAACTGTCAGCAATCGAGCGTTCGGTGCCATCCCGGGAAATCAGGACCGTGTGATTTTCAAGGCCCTGCACGGTTCCTTGCGCCAGAGTTTTCGTAACCGGACTGGCGAACGACTGGCGCGTTTCCTGATTGATGATGCGGAACATCTCGTCAACAAGCCGGCCCTCGGCGTTCGTCCGATTCCAACCTGTCAGCAATTCTGCCACCGGATTTAGAAACGTCACCCGGCCTGTGGCGTCCGTAGCGATCACCCCGTCGCCGATAGAGTGGAGTGTCACGGCCAGCTTCTCTTCGCTCACTTGGAGCGTGAGGTTAGCCTGCTGGAGTTTTTCGTTGGCCTTGTTTTGGATCTCAAGCAAGTGCTGGGTCTCGAGCAGCGCCTGATTTTCCAACTGCTGCCGCGTGCGGCGATTGATCATGTACGCAAACGAGCCCGCCAGAATCAGCGTGAAAACGCTCGCGACCGTGATGATCACGAACATCCGCCGCATGTTGGATTCAAACTCGGCCTCATGCGCGGCCTCCGCCTTCGCTTCGATCTGGCGAAAGGCCGCCATCTCGGAGCGGATCGTCTCCATCAAATCCTTGCCCCGCCCGCTGCGAATGATCGCGAGCATGCCGGCCAAATCTTGGCCCCGCCGCAATTCAATTGTCTGGTCTAACTCGGTCAACTTGGCGTCGAGCAAGGGAGCCACCGCGTCCAACTGCTTTCGGGCGGCTTCAATCGAGGTCTGTTGCCGCAGTTCGGCCAGATGGGTCCTAATGACCCCGAGCACCGCTCGATATGGCTTAAGAAACGATTCGTCTCCGGTGATCGCGTATCCCCTCTGCCCGGTTTCTGCATCCTTCAGTTCAGAGAGGAAATCGTCGGCGAGTGAAATTACCGCAAGGGTGTGCGTGCGCGCCGTCGAAACTTTTCCAAGCTGCCGGAATGCCAACGATGACACGACCACGCCGGTCGCCACCAGCAGGATCGCGCCGAGCGCCACTGCCGCGAACTTCGAAGGAGTTTTCACGGTACAATCTTACATTGCCCCGCCCGGCTTTCGCGGCGGCGTTCCGACGACCCACACGGCGGGATACAGGAAGCGGGCAGCCACCCTAGGCGAGGACTCTCAGTGAAGATCGGAGGCAAAGTATTCGAAGCTTAGAACGCCCGACTAGGAGAACTAGTCACACCCTTGGGTGAGCGTTGATTTACGATGCGACAATGTGCGCTGAAAATTCCCGCCAACCAATGGGGTCTTACCCGCCTTCGATTCGAGTGCGCCCACGACTGGAAAAGAACGTCTGGGTCGAATGCACCATCGCGCTTAGAGCGCGTCTAAAAAACCCCGGTGAAGTTTAGGATCGTGCGCCGGATCGGTTTGTGATCGAAACTGGGGATGGTAAATCCCAGTAGCATGAAAACGTATCCAGTGACCTTCGGGATGAGGAGTGGGCGCTCCTCGATCCCTTGATACCAAAAGCAAGAAAGGCCGGTCGTCCGGAGAAATACTCGAAGCGCGCGATCCTCAATGCGATTTTCTACTTGGTCCGCAGTGGCTGCGCGTGGCGGATGCTGCCGAACGATCTGCCGCCGTGGAAACTGGTTTGGCACTATTTCGCCCATTGGAAGAAGCAGGGCGTGTGGGCCCGGCTCAACGACGCGCTGCGCGATGCCGTGCGGCTCCAAGCTGGTAAAAAAAAGCCCCCACGGCTGCGATCCTTGACGCGCAAAGTGTGCGAACAACTGAGCAAGGGGGAGTTCGTGGATACGATGCTGGCAAGAAGGTGGCAGGACGAAAGCGACACCTTTTGGTCGATACCCTGGGACTGATTCTGCTCGTCTGCGTCCATCCCGCCAACGTGCAGGATCGGGATGGAGCCCGCCTG
>CAITWF010000040.1 GCA_903896015.1 uncultured Opitutia bacterium
GAAGAACTGTTTGCAATGGCAGCATTTGCGCTGCCCGACGGGGTTCATGCCTCGCACCTCACCGCCCCGCTCTCCCAGCGACAATCCTTTCGCCCTTCACACCTCCACCCGGTTCACGAGGGAAGAAAATCCACCCGACGAAGAAGAACTTTTTTCAGTGAAGCGTCGGAAGAAAATCCAGCGAAGAAACCATGAGTTTCAAACCGCCCGAAGAAGATGAGTTTCATCCCGCTGCTGACAACCTACTGGCAGGACGGAAAAGACTGGATCGGCTATCTCGACGAATTTCCCGACTATTCTACGCAAGGAAGCAGCTTGGAAGATTTGCAGGAGCACCTCCAAGATCTCTATCGGGATCTACTTTCCCGCCTATCTCCTCAAATGTCTCCAAGACTGGTTGCGCCACCATGGCGACGAACTCGACACCGAGCTCAAGCATGTCCGCAACGCCCTCGATCAAGTCCTCCGCTCCGCGGGCTTTGCGACCCGCGTTCAGCGTGAGGCCCAGCAGATCGAAGTACTGGCCGCCACCCACCGGCTCCTGCACGCCCGCCGCACTCAGCGCACCGCCAGCGACGCTCACCAGCTATCGCTGTTCTGAATCAGCGCCACCGCCCCGTGCGCACCGTGAAATTATCTCGCTGCGTACTGCTCCCTCATCGCACTCCGCGCCGACCGTGAAATCCACCCCGCCTGTCTCCCATTTATCTTGATAAAATCTTCCGTGAATAGCGTGACGCGCCACACCATTGGCTCAAGTGGACCAACCGGCTTACGCCCCGCCGACTGCCGGTGCCGCCGGCGCGTAGTCTTTGCCGAACGCCCGGACCGCTAGCAACAGACCCATCAGCGTGAGTGCCGCTCCCTCGAAGAATGCGATGCCCGGCAGATGGAGGCTGCGATCCGGCGCGATCGCCCAGCCAAAGCTGTACGAGGCAATGAACGGCCCCGGGATGCCCGCGAGACTTTGGAGTCCTGCGAATACGCCCTGCACCGCGCCTTGCTCGTTCGGTGGCACGTGCTTCGTCACGTAGGATTGCAGTGCGGGCTGGCCGATACCTGCAAGACATCCGAAGCACACAATCGCGTAGATCACCCAGCCATAGGGTGCGAGGCCGTAGCCGATCTGCGCGACGATTGAAATCACGAGGCCGATCACGACGGCGCGCGTGTCGCCGAGTTTCGGCACGACTTTTTTCACGAGCGTCGCCTGCACCATGCCCGTCGCGACTCCGACGAACATAAGCGAGAGGCCGATCTGCAGCGGCGTCCACTGGTAGCGGTAGCCGGTGTAGAGCGCCCACGACGACTGGAGCATCGTCTGCGCGAGCGTCAGCAGGAAGTAGCTTTCCACGAGTCCGAGCACCGCCGGGAAACGCTTCAACGCGACCAAAGCCCCGATTGGGTTGGCGCGCTTCCACGAAAATTCGCGGCGGTTTTCCGGCTTCAGTGATTCCGGCAGCACGAAGTAACCCCACAGCCAGTTCAACCCCGAGCAGCCGGCGGCGAACCAGAACGGCAGCCGCAAATCGTAGTTGCCGAGAATGCCGCCGACGACCGGACCGATGATGAAGCCGATGCCAAACGCCGCGCCGAGGAGGCCGAAGGATTGCGCGCGTTTCTCCGGCGGCGTGACATCGGCGATGTAGGCGTTGGCAGTGGAGAGCACACCAGCCGTCGAGCCCGCGATGATGCGCGCCAGGAAAAACCACGCGAGCGAAGGCGCCCACGCCATGATCATGTAATCGATCGCCGAGCCGGCCGTCGCGATTAGGATGACGGGCCGGCGTCCGAAGCGATCAGAGAGCGCGCCCATGATGGGCGAGGCGATAAACTGCATCAGCGCATAGGCGCTGATGATCCAGCCGTAGGCGCCGGAGCCGGCGGCAACATTGCCCTGGCTGAATTCGACGATGAGTTTCGGCAGCACCGGGATGAGCAGGCCGAACCCGACGACAGCGAGGACGAGCGTGACAAAGATGAACTTCGTGGCGGGTTGGCGGGCGGGCGCGACAGTGCTCATGGGAACGCACTGGTCTCGGAGATTTTCCCGGCGTTGGCGAGCCCGGAGGGATGGAGGACGTTTGTCCGGGACTGTCGCGTTGAGTTTAGGCTGTTCCTGTGCGCCCACCGGGTGGCGCGCTGATCACCGGTCAAATATTATTCGTTGATTGGCCGAACCCGTGGGCTTTCACGGTGCGCCTTGGTTCTGAAAATGATCCTCAAGCGCGACTTGGACGTTGTTCAAAACTTCCGGCCAGTCGCCGGCGCGCGATTGTCGAAAGAGACGCATGGAGGTATACCAGACTGAGTCGGTGCGGTTCAACAGCCAGCGCCAGTCGGCCGCAAAAGGCAGGAGGACCCAAACGGGACGGCCCATCGCTCCTGCGAGATGGGCGATAGAGGTGTCGATGGTGATTACCAAGTCCAACTGTGCGACGAGGGCAGCCGTATCTGCGAGATCAGCGAGGCCAGGTTTCGGCGTGATGAGCCCGGGACAGTGCCTCAGCATGGGGCCATGGGGATCTAGTCCTTCCTTTTCGAGGCAGACGAAGGTCGCCCCGCTAAGTCCCGCGGGCAGCCGCGAAAAAATTTGCTCGGCAATCGACCGGTTCATCCCGATCGGAAAACTGGGATTGCCTGACCACTTCACCCCAATGCGCGGCCGCGGCAGGTGGGTTGCCACCCAATCGCTCCACTTTGAGGTATGCGCCTGCGGGGCGACGACATACTCCTGGGTGACGGGGATGGTGGAGAGGTCGGTGCCGAAGGCATGCGGCAGGCTAAGCAAGGGGCACTCGTAGTCGCAGTCTGGCAGCGGTTCGCCACGGGAAAACACCGCGGCGGTCCCCGGAAAGCCCTCGAGCAGTTGGCGCAAGGCCGGTTGCACTTCCAGAAACACGCGCGCTCCGCGTGCCGCCACCAACCGGACATAGCGGACAAACTGGATCGTGTCGCCCAGGCCCTGCTCGGCATGCAATAAGATTGAGCGGCCTTCGAGCGGTTGTACGCCCGTCCAGCGTTCGGCGCGGAATCGTCGCAAAGGCAGAGCGTGCTTGAGCGTCCAGCGATGTTCGGTACCAGCCCAGGCGCGTCGCCATTCGCCGGCGGCGAGGTTCGCGAGCGCCTGATTGAGGTGAGCCTCCGAAAGGATTGGTTGCAGGGCAAGCGCGCGTTCGTAGGCGGCGATCGCGCGTGGCAACTCGTTGCGGGCACGGTAGACGTTGCCCAGATTGACAAAGGCTTCGGCGAAATCGGGCCGGATTTCTAGGACGCGTCGATAGGTGGACTCCGCCGCATCAAGTTCGCTCTGGACGCGCCGGACGTTTCCGAGATTCAACAGCGCCTCGGGAAAGCGAGGCCGCAGCACACAGGCGCGCTCGAAGAGCAGCGCTGCCTCACTCAAACGGCCGGCCCGAAAGCGCAGGTTGCCGAGATTAAAGTGAGCCTCAGGCAGTTCCGGCTCGGCGAGCAGAGCTTGCGAATACTCGTTCTCGGCGGCGACAATCTGCCCGGCTGTCTCAAGCGCATGACCGAGATTCAGGTGCATGATGGCTTGCCGGCGTTGATCGGATCGGACTTGAGGGTGAGTCGTACCATCGACCCCGCCGTTTTGATCCGCATGTTGCGCGCCAGTCGGTAGCATCGTCGGCCTGAAGGTTTCGGCGCTGGCGGGCGGGCTGGACGGCGTCACGGAATAAGTCGCGCCGGGATCAACCGCTGACGCGGACCCTCCCGCCAGAAATCGATGGCACCGCGTGTCCCCCAGCGGAGACATCAGCTCCTGGCTCCGCGTTTTCGTTCTGCAAGGCGGCCCGCAGCATTTTTGGCAGGGAACCAAATGTCGCCCCTTCGAGACTCGTCGCAGCGCTCAGGAGAATTTCGGCCAAGATCACCTGCACCGGCAGGACCGCACCACCTTGCGTGGTGCACAGACTGGGTGAGCTAGTGACCAAGTGTTTGCGACAAATCGCGGGTCGTTGTTCATAGATTTGACACGCGCCGGCGTTCCCCAGGAAGACGCAGCGGTTGGCCGGATTGCCCAGGCGACCCCAGGCGGCATCCTGTCTTTCCCGGGTCGATTGTTCGTACAGACGCTGTCGATCGATCGGAAATCCGTTTTGCACAATTTCGCGGAGCGACTCGGCCTCGTCCTGCGTAATTTCCACCTCATAGTGACAGCAGCCGGAGCAACCCATCCGGCAGCTCAGGGGCAGGGACGCAACCACCCCTATTTCCCGGTCCATCATCTCATGCAACGCGCTCGCTCGCTCGATGCCGGGAGCGAATTCCAGAAGCTTGGCGGTGAACTTATCAAATGCGCTTCGAATGCAGCCGATCAGGCCCGCGAAGTCGGTCGAGGAAAGCAGGGACTCTTGAGCAGCAATCGTGGCGCGCAATTGCGGCGTTGGCTTGGCGATGAAGGCCAGGGCGTCGTGGGCCTGCGTCCCGGCTGAGGCGTTGGTCATGGGGATGGATGTGGGTTTGGTGGTGGAAGAGTAGGCGAACGTGCGGCTTGGGCGTTTCTGCCCGGGCTCGTCGATTAGCAATCCACACGCCCAGTCAACCCAATGCATGATAAAATACTGAGGAGTAATATTTTAAGAATAGTTTTGCTTTTGAATTCTCTCGTTTTTGGCCCTTGCAGTGTCGACCATGGGTTCAACGGAAAAAATTGCCGGGGTGGGAACGGCCGGAGGTGAGCCGCGGCCGACTTGCGGGCGGCAACCGATCCCGACGGACAGCTCGCGGTGGCAGCGGGATGGCGGTGGCGGTACACGGAGGTGATCGCTCGCTCCGCCCACCGAAACGGATCCGCGCGAGTCACCGATTCAGTGGCGTCGCCGTACTAGGAACCAGCGCAGATATGTTGTCGCGTCTTAATGGAGAGTTGCTTGAGTCGTGCGGTTTTCCCGTGCGCCTGCCACGTCTCCTCCCTTTGCGCCTGGTCGGCTTAATTCTTGGCCTTTCGCCGCTCGCGACGGCGGCCTTGGATTTCCATGTGAGTCCGGGCGGAAACGACACTTGGACCGGTCGACCGGCGGCGCCGAACGCCGCCCGGACGGACGGCCCGCTGGCGTCGCTTGACGGAGCGCGCCGCGCGGTGCGGAGGCTGCCACGGCCGCTGAGCGAACCCGTGCACGTGATCTTCGCGGAGGGCGTCTATCGGATCGAGCAGGCGGTGGCGTTCGAGGCGCGGGACTCGGGAGAAATTGGCTGCGTGGTTTCTTACGAAGCGGCGCCGGGGGCAGACGTTGTGATCTCCGGCGGACGGATGCTGCCGACGTTTTTGCCGGCACACGACGGTCGTTGGGAGCTCGTCGTGCCGACGGGGACGGAGCAGTTCGAGCAACTCTGGGTGGACGGACATCGAGCGATCCGAGCCCGGGCAGTTGGCCAGGGCTATCCGTTTCTGCGCGGTCTCGAGGAAGAAAAGCTGATTGGCACGGTGCAAGGCCGGGACGTTTACGAACAGACGGTGCGCGCGATGCCGGCGGATCTGCAGGGCTTTCGCGGGGCCACGCCGGAGGAGATGCGTGACGCGGTGGTGACCTTCTTCCACAAGTGGGATAACACCCGGCGCCGGGTGGAAGCGGTCGACCTGAACGCTGGTACTTTCACGGTTCATGGCGAGCCAGTGAAGCCGCACAATCCGCTCGACTACAACACGGGCTTCATCCTCGAAAACCTGCCCACGCTCCTCGACCGACCGGCTGAGTGGTTTCTTTCCCGGGCGGGTCGCTTGACCTACCTGCCGCGGCCCGGTGACACGGTGGGGCAGGCGCGGGCCGTGTATCCGGTGGCCGACAAATTCCTGACGCTGGCGGGCGAGGCGGGCCAGCGCGTCGAGTATTTACGTTTCCAGGGGCTGAAGTTTTGGCACGCCAAGGGTGTCGCTTCCCTTGCGACCTTTGAGCCCAACCAGGCTGCGGTCCGTACGATCGACGGTGTCATCACGCTCGCGCATGCGCGGCAGGTGGTCTTCGCGAACTGTGAACTCGCGCACTTTGGGAGCTACGGCTTTTCGCTGCAGCAGGGATGCCGCGAGGTGGCGATCGATACCTGTCTCATTGCGGACATGGGGGCGGGCGGCGTGAAAGTGGGGACGCTGAACGACGAGCCCCTCGCCGAGAATCACGTGAGCCACAACCGAGTGTACAACTGCATCATTCGCGACGGTGGCGTAATTTTTCCCTGTGCCGTGGGAGTCTGGATTGGCTCCGCATCGGACAACGAGGTAACGCACAACGAAATCTCCGATCTTTACTATTCGGGGATCTCGGTGGGGTGGCGCTGGGGCTACGCGCCGAGCAACGCGAAGCGTAACCGGATTGAGCAAAATCACCTGCATCACCTGGGGCGCGGCCTCCTGTCCGATCTTGGCGGAGTCTATACGCTCGGCCCCTCGGAAGGCACGACCGTCAGCCACAATCTGATCCATGATGTCACCTGCTTCAGCTACGGCGGCTGGGGCATCTATACCGATGAAGGCAGCTCCGGCATCATCATCGAAGGCAATGTCGTCTACAACACAGTCGACGGAGGATTTCACCAGCACTATGGTCGGGAGAATATCGTCCGAAACAACATCTTCGCCTTCGGCGCCGAGGTGCAGATCAAGCGCACCCGGGCCGAGCGACATCGGTCATTTACCTTCGAGCGCAATATCGTGGTATTTGAACGCGGCGATCTCCTCGGAGGGGATTGGAGTGGCTCGACGACCGGCGTGATGCTGAAGAACAACCTCTATTGGAACTACGCCGGGCTACCGGTGATGTTCACCGCGAAGTCACTCTCCCTCGAGCAGTGGCAGCAGACCGGACAGGAGCAGGGATCGATCATCGCTGACCCGCTGTTTGAGAATCCGGCGGCCCGCGATTTCCGGCTTAAAGCCGATTCGCCGGCGCGGGCGATGGGTTTCCAGCCGATCGATGTCGCGACGATGGGCGTAGTGGGTGATGCCCAATGGAGGAAACGGGCGGAGACCTTTGACCGTGGGCCTGAGCTTCCGCGTTTGCCCAAGCCGACTCCGCCGGCGCTCAATATCCGGCAGACCTTTGAAGGACGGATTTTAGATCCGAAGTATCCCTTTCCCCATGCTACCGGAAGCCTGGCGGAGCGCGTCCCCGGTCAGCCGGAGCCAGGCGATGGGCTGCGTCTTACCGGAGCCAAGCGATCGGAGGGCAAAATGAGCTTGCTGTTTCTTGATGCGCCGAACCTGCCGGCCGCCTACTTGCCGATGTTGACGTTTTTTCCGAACCACCAAACCGGGACATCAACCGTGAGCTTCGACCTCTACCTTGAGCCGAAAGCGATTTTCTCCCACGAATGGCGCGATAAGTCCTCTCCGTATCAAGCCGGTCCAAGCCTCCAGATTAAAGACGGGAAGCTCGGAGGCGTGAAAGGATTGGCCGGCACTGTTCCGCTCCAGCAATGGGTGCACTTTGAACTTGTGGCCGAGCTCGGCGCGGCCAGCAGCGCGCGATGGACCCTTCGCGTCACGCCGGCTGGCGGCGCAACTCAGCAACTCACCGATTTGCCCTTCCGGAGCGCCAAGATGAAGTCCCTCGACTGGGTGGGCTTCATGAGCAACGCAGATGAGAAGACCGAGTTTTATTTGGACAACCTCTCAATCACCACGACGGCGCCGGGGCCGTGAACGCGGGGATGGGCCGATCCGTCGTCGCGGAAGCTGGGCGGTCGGTCGGTCGAGCACGTGGGCGCAACGAAGCGGTCGTGCGATGGCTCGTCGAAGCGCTCGGTCCTGCCGGAGCTGAGCGTCGCGTGCGGAGAATTTCCGGCGTTGGCGAGCCGGGAGGGACAGACGGATTTTTTCCCGAGCGTACGGAGCTCCGGCACCTGAACGTGGGTCAACTTCACGAGCCGGGCCTCGATAATTTTTTTCGGTTTTCTGCCGAAAGGACACGCCAACCGAATTCGGCCGCGACGAATTGCACCGCGCTTTCGCTGCGCGCGTTCGACACTCGGATCAGGAGGCCGCGATTAGCGCGGCACTTCTTTTGCCTCGTGGTGTCGTTCGACAGGAGCGAACTCGTTGGTCACGACGCAGCGGAGGCAAGACTCGGGGCAAGCCGCGCAGGCACATGATCGCCTGTACCGCCGGATAAAATCGCCACGTCGGCACCTGGGCCTCGATCAGTTCATCGAACCGCTGCACCCGCTTCATGCCTTGCTCCAAAGCCATCAACTGCTCCTCGAGCACCGCCCCCAAGGCCGGCAACGGCCAGGTCAGCCGGCGCAGGTAGCGCTGATGCGCTTCGCTCCAATCGGCTTTCCCCGGTTAGCGGCAACCCTGCCGCAACAGGAACGACTTGATCCGCTGCTTGACCCGCGTCAGGTCATGCACGGCGTCGGCCCGCGCCCGGTTCAGATCGCGAATCGATTCGTCCACCGCGTCGGGCACATGAATCGCCGTCAGTTCTCCGGCCCGGTGCAACCGGGCCAACTGGAGGGCATCACGCCGATCTGTCTTCTGCCGCACGCCCTTGACTTGCGGCGTCTTCGAGGGCTCCACCACGATGCACTCCACCTTCAGCTGCTGGAGCCGTCGATAGAGCACGAAGCCGGTCGGCCCGGCTTCGTACACGACGTGCAACCGCACGCCTTCGCCACCCAGTTTGCGTAGCACCCGCTCCAGCGATTGCAGGTCGCTGGGAATGGAGCCGTAGCCCCGGACCTCGCCTTCGCGCGTGCCCTCGGCCACGGCGATGACGGCCGTATCTTTATGGACATCGAGCCCGACATATTTATCTGTGGTTTTCATGTGCTTGTCTCCGTTTCTGGTTGTTGATTTCGCGATCACACCCATGCGGATAAGCTCCTTCTCCGGGAGCAACCCGCGCTTTAGGGGACAAGCACACTTTTTTTCTGCGACTGCGTTTCGCACGCAGTTATAATGTCTGGGCGAAGAAGCGGATGACGACATCAGACTATAGCGTATTTTTTGCGGTCGTGATTCTACTTTCCCTTTTGTCGTGGGCCATTCGCTTCGAAGCGCGAAAGCGTGCGCAGCCGAAGAAAGAACTTCGGCTGCGCACCCGCTGGGACAACGAAGGTGAAGAAGGCGGGGCGACGGCTCGGCTTCAGGCAGCCGCCACTGCTCCCGACATCGTGCTGAAATTGCCGCGCAGATACCCGGAAGCGCCCAACCAGCCAGAGCCAACGCGCTGAGCGGGGCCGCGATTTCGACCATGCCGCTTCCGCGCCACCGCACCTTGTCAGTCCAAGAAAGGCGGCTCGCCCGGACGCCGGGCGTGGCTCATCTGTGACGTTGGCCACCAAGTCGCCCAATGACCGAAAAAATCACATTCTTTACGCTCCTCGGAGCGGCGCTCGTCCTCGGCTATCCGGGAGGGTTCCTCCTCGCGAAATTATTTCCTTCAAGCCGTAGACTCGCGAGCATGATTGGTTTCGTTGGCGCGTTGGTGTTTTTCATCGGGATTGTCGCCGTGGACGAAGATCATCGATTTCGCCTCGTTGCCGATTTCGGTCTTTGCCTGCAGGTAAGCGGGATAGTGAGCTCGTTCAAAATCAAGCGACCGATGAGGCTAAAGTCCGTCGAATGGTGGGCCTCACCCAGAGAGCCGAACCAATCCTCCCGGCCGACGCCGGGGCGCGGCTGACCGCAACGTCCGAGCGCTCACTTCCCACCATACCACACGCCCCGGCGCCAGTTGTGGCGGCGGAGTTTCTCGACGAGCGCCACCGGCATGGCGGGCAGATCGCTGACGCCGCAGTTGGCGTCGGCCTGCGCAACGTTGCGAATGCCGGGGATCACCGTCGAGACGGCTGGGTGGGCGAGCACCCATTTCAGCGCGGCCTGGGGCAGGGTGTAGCCCGTGCCCGCGAGATCCTTTTTGATCTCGTTGGCATGCTCTATCGCGCGCGCGAGGCGATCGCCCTCGAAATATTTGGCGCGGAAATCGTCGGGCGCGAATATTGTCTCCGGCTTAAACTTGCCCGTAAGCGCACCTTCGTCGAGCGCCACGCGCACGATGATGCCCACTCCGCACTCTTTCGCGACGTCGAGCAACTCGGCCGCCGGCTCCTGATCAAAAAGATTGTAGATCACCTGCACCGAATCGACCCAGCCGCCGCGCATCAGATCGATCACGGAGTTTTGATCCTGCTCGGGCGTGGAAATGCCAATGAGGCCGATCAAGCTGTCGCGCTGAAGTGAGCGGAGCAGCTTGAACGGCGTCGGATTGCGGTTCCAGGCGCGCGTCCACGTGTGGAGCTGGAGCAGATCAAGCTTTTCGGCGCCCAGATTTGCAAGTCGCTCGGCGATACTGTCGCGGATGTAGCGCTCGGAGTAACGATCTTCAGCGCGATCGTAGGGGGAGGGCGGCCACGTGCCGGCGGCGGGCGGAGTCTTGGTCGCGACGAAAACTTTTTCCTTTTTTCCGGCGGCGGCGCGCTCGCGGAGGATCTGGCCGATGAGTTTTTCGCTGCGGCCGTTGCCGTAGCCCGCGGCGGTGTCGATGAAATTGCAGCCGAGGTCGAGCGCCCGGTGGAGTGCGGCGAGCGAATCGGCGTCGGACTGCGCGCCCCACGAGCCGCCGATGGCCCAGGCGCCGAAGCCGATTTCGGAGCAGTTAAAGGGATGTTGGCCGAAGGAGCGATGCTGCATGGTGGGAAAATTCGAAGTCGGTTAGCGTGGAGGCGCTGCGATCGATTCGCGCACGATGAGGTGCGGCTCGATTTTTACGACGGGAAGTTTGGCGTTGGGTCCGAGTTCGATCAGTTGCCCAAGGAGATCGACCGCCGCGGCGGCCACGACCTCGACGTTGTGATCGACGGTGGAGAGCGCGGGCGTGGTCTGCTCGGAGAGCGCGAGGTTGTCGAAGCCGAACAGCGAAAAATCGCCCGGACAGTTGAGTCCGGCTCGCTGTAGCCGCCAAAGCACGCCGGCAGCGACTTCGTCATTGATTGCGAGGATCGCGGTGGGCTGGCGCGAGCGAGCGAGGAGCAGCTCGGCGAGCTGGCGGCCGTACCGGAGGCCGGCCGGACGGACGTTGGGCAGCGACAAGATTTCAGGCGCAGTGGAAATTTTCGCGGCGGCGAGTGCGCGCATCACCCCGTTGTGTCGCACGCGGCCAAGCGGATATTCCGGCGAGATGCCGGCGAGCGCGAACCGCCGGTGGCCGAGGGCCGCGAGGTGCGCCGTCACGCGCGCCATCGCTTCCTCGCGATCGAGGTGCACGCTGTTTTGCGTGATGGGGCCGACGGGCTCGACGCTCGCCGCTGGGATGCCGTGCTGCTTGAGCATGCGCTGCCACTCGTTTACCTCGGGGCCCGGGGGAGTGTCGACCAGCAGCACGCCCTCGACGCGCATTGAGATAAAATGCCGGATGACGTCCGTGCCCATGCGCTGATCGAGCTCGGTGAACTCGAACAGCGGCCGGAAGCCGCGCCGGCTGAGCAACCGCTGAATGTGTGCGACCTTTTGGATCGTGATTGGCGTGTCGAGCTCGCGGAAGCAGATCCCGATCGCGCCGGTGCGGTGGCCGCGCAGCGCGCGTCCATGCGGGCTCGGCGTGAAGCCGTACTCCTCCATCGCCGCGCGCACCTGTGCGGTCGTCCCGGCGCTCACTCCGCCCTGGCCGTTAATGGCCCGCGACACCGACCAGCGCGACAGACCGAGGTGGCGCGCGAGTTCGGCGGTCGACTGGATCGATTTTTTCATCGGGGAGGCAGATGGGAGGCACGCCGGCTGCGAAGAGATGAAGCGTGCCACGCACCCCGTGACGAAGGCAAGGAGGCGCGGGGGACGTCTTTGGGAGCGTGAGAATTTCTTCTTGCCCGTCAACCTAACACGTGTAGGGCTTGCGTGTTCCCCCGTCTCCACCCCCCCGACTGACTATGACCAACGACATCATGCTTGCCGTTACTCTTGCGCGTCCACGCGCCATCGCGTTCGCCAGCCTCGGCGCCATGCTGGCGCTGCACGCGTGGGCGCAAATCGCCGCCCCCAAGTCCGCCGACGAAATCCTCAGCCTTTCGGAGTTCACGGTGAGCGCGGACGCCCAGGCCGGCTACGTCGCTTCCGAGTCGATGACCGGCTCGCGCATGCCGACGAAGATTAAGGATCTGCCGTTCAACATCGAGGTGCTGACGAGCGAGTTCATGGACGACTTCGCGCTGCAGGATTACAGCAAGGTGATCCAGGGCGGCATGCTGACCGGCGATCAGGACAGTGGCAGCGGCTACACAATTCGCGGCATCAGCAGCGGCGGCCAGCTCTACAACGGTTTCTGGCAGCCGGCCGGCACGCCGGTGCCGAGCGCGCTGCGGGACCGCACGGAAATCTTGAAGGGCCCTTCGGCCGGTGTCTACGGCCAGACTTCGCCCGGCGGCATGCTGAATATCGTCTCGCGCCAGCCAAAATCCACGCCCGGCCAGTCGCTGCGCGTGCAGACGGGAAACTACGACCTGCTCGACGTGCGCGCCGAAAGCACCGGGCCGCTCAGCGCGAAGACCTCCTACCTCGCGCTCGTCAACACCGCGCAGCGCTCGTTCGTGCAGGACTGGCACGAGGACCGCAGCCGCACGGTTGCGTTCAGCCTCGCACACGCGTTCAGCGAGGCCGGCAATCTCAAGATCGATCTCGTCGCGGCCAACCAGCGCAACCACTCGCCGTCGAACCGCGTGCCGTATTACTTCAATTCCGTCACGTCGAAATACTACGGCGTCGCCACCGAATTGATGAACAAGAGCGGCACCGGCCCGACCAGCTATAAGAACAACGACAACTACAGCGTCTTCGTGACCTACGAAAAGCGCTTCAACGACATCTTCTCCCTGCGCCTCGGCGGCGACGGCTACTCCGTCAACACCCGCTCGTTCAACACTACCGACGTCACCTCCTATGATCCTGATCCGACGCACGCGCGTGCGAATCTTTTCAGCACGCCGTTTTTTGGTCTCACGCGCCTGCGCAGCGTCTCGAGCAGCTTCAGTGCGCCGGGCTACCAGCACGACAACCGCGATGGCGGCGGCGCGCAGGCCGATGTGCTGGCGCGCGGGTCCGCGCTGAGCGGAAAACTTGAAAATCGTGCGCTGCTCACCGTCGATTTTTCGTCATTCTACGAATACGTAAACAAGATCGGCATGCCGCAGACCGTTTCGACGAACGCGACCACCGGCCTGCCCACGCTCAACGCGACCACCGGCGCGCCGTCAGTGAACAATGCCGACGACAATGCGATCTTCCCTACCGCACCACGTTTCGCGGGTGACACGAATTACTGGCTGCCGGTCTTCGATCCGCTCGGGCCGCGCTTCATCACGGGCGCCAACGGTCTCGTGACCGATGTCTATAATCTCCCGAATCCCGGCTCCGGCCTATACGCGATCAAGACCTGGCAGAAAACCCGCCGCGACGTCACTGGTTTCATGCTCCGTGATCAGGCGACGCTGTGGAAACACCTGCTGCTCTTTGCGACCGTGCGCTACGACACCGTCACGTATAATATCTTCACGAAAACCTATCCGAACTTCTCCCTTGCGACCTACCCGACGCTCGCAAATTACGTGAAGACGGCCTATCCGGGCGACGGCAACACGCTCGGCTACCAAGGCTCCGTCGCGCACTATCACTCCGATGCGATCACTGGCAGCGGTGGCATCAACTTCCGTCTCACCCCTGGTCTCTCGACTTACGCGAACTACAGCACCTCGTTCGTGCCCTCGACGCAGCTCGTGACCGGCGCGACGACCGGCTCATACGTGCTGCCGAATGAAACGGCCGAAGGCTACGATTACGGTCTCAAGGGCTCGCTCTTGGAGGATAGGCTCACGTTCACGGCGGGCGGTTTCTACGTGAATCAGCAGCACATTTCGGTCACCGCGAACGACGCCAACGGCATCGCGATCAAGCAGGCCGTCGGCGATGCAGTCAGCAAAGGCGGCGAACTCAGCATGAATTATTTCGTCACCAAGGACCTCGCGGTCAACGCCGGCTACTTTTACACGAGCGCCCGCTGGGTGAGCACCGGCAACGATCTCGACATGGCTGGCCGTCACCGGGCCGGCGTGCCCGACGATCTCGTGACGTTTGCCTCGCGCTACCATTTTCCCGGTGCGCTGCGCGGCCTGAGCGCCAACCTCATGTATCAATATATCGGGAAGAACCACCCCGAGGAGCGCGGCAACACGACCGTCACGGTGAACGGCGTGCCCAATATCACGCCCATAGGCTCGAACAACGGCCTGCGCGACATTGAGGTGCCCGGCGTGCCGCTGGTGAGCGTCGGCCTCGCGTATGATTTCAAGGGCCGCGCCTTCGACCGCGGCTTCAAGCAGCGCGTGCAGTTCAACGTCGGCAACGTCTTCGACCGCTCGTACGTCACGCTCTCGCGCGGCACCGGCGATCGGCGGAATTTCTACTTCACTTACCAGGTTTCGCACTGAACGCTCGCGCCACGATGCTCTTTCCCCGACGCGTCGCCGGCGTGCTCGCCCTGGCCCTCGCAACCCTCGCGTTCGCCGCCGTGCCGCGCGTCGAAAAAACGATCAACCGCGACTGGACGTTTCACTACTTTCCCTCGCCCCAACCCGATCCCGCGCCCGCGGCGCCGGGCTACGACGACGCGCAGTGGCCGGCCGTCGCCGTGCCGCACACCTGGAGCACGTTCGAGACGACGCGCGACCTGCACCCCTTCATCCGCGCCGCGACCGAGCGCATCGACACCTACTGGTGGTATGGCTGGGGCTGGTATCGAAAGAAATTCTCGATCGGCCCCGAACACGCCGCACGGCTCGTGTTTCTCGAGTTCGACGGCGTGCAGAAATACGCGAAGATTTACCTCAACGGCGAATTCGTCGCCGAGCACAAGGGCGGCTACACGAGCTTCTGCGTTGACCTCACGCAGCACGTGAAATTCGGCGCGGAGAACGTGCTCGCGGTGCAGGTTTCGAACCGCCGGGACGATCCGTTTGGCGTCATCCCGCCGTCGACCGCGGGTAACTTCGATGTCTACGGCGGCATCTACCGCGACGTGCGGCTCGTCCTCACCGACCGGTTGCACGTGCCGTTTCAAGGCAGCGCCGAGCACGAGGGTGGCACCTTCGTGACGACGCCCGAGATTGATGCACGGCACGCGGCCGTGAGCGTGCGCACGTGGGTTAGGAATCGTTTTTCGGAAAAGCGCGACACCACGCTCGTCACGACCGTGCGCGACGCCGATGATCGGGTTGTCCTCACCGCGACTACCCGCGCAACGCTCGCGCCCGCTGAACTGCATGAATTCGATCAACTCGTCGGCACGATCACCTCACCCCACCTGTGGTCGCCGGATTCGCCGTACTTGTATCGCGTTGCGACGGAGGTCCGCGATGGCGATCGGCTGGCCGACACGTTTGCGAGCCCGCTCGGGTTGCGCTGGTTCAGTTGGAACAAGCCGGAAAAACGTCTCTACCTGAACGGTCAGAAAATCGTCCTGCACGGCACGAATCGCCACCAAGAGTTTCCGTGGCTCGGCGACGCGATGCCGAAGTGGATGCATCGCGAAGACCTCGAAGTCATCCGCCACGACATGGGCCTGAACTTCCAGCGCACCGTCCACTACCCAAACGATCCGTTCGTCTATGCCGAATGCGACCGACTCGGCTTCCTGCTCATCGAGGAGGCGTGCGCGATCAAGGACATTGCTTTCGGCCGCGACATCCAAAAGCAGATTGTCCAGGAAATGATCCGCCGCGACCGCAATCACCCGAGCATTGTGATGTGGAGCATGGGCAACGAGACCAACCAGCCCGCCGATTCCGCCTGGGGGGCCGCTGAGGATCCGACGCGCCTGATTTATCTCCGCCGCAGTGACAATGGTGGAGATCACGTCGATCTCACCGACAAGGATCTCGCAATCGAAAATCTGCTCCGCTGCACCGCGCGCGGCTGGCTCAACGACGACGACCACGACTTCGGCGCGCAGGGGCCGCATCCGTCCGGCGCGCAGGTCACCGGCACCGAGGAGTGGCAGCATGAAAAAACGCGCGAAAGTCCGAAGCTCGCGGACGACAACGTCGTCACCTGGCTCTACGCCGATCACGGCGCCGATCGAGAATATCTCAACTCGCCGCTCCTGAACATCAACCCGAAGGGCTGGGTCGACGCGTATCGTTTCCCGAAGCTCGCCTTCTACCTCTGGCCCGCGAACTTCACGAGGAAGCCGATGGCATTCATCCACCCGACGTGGTGGCGGCCGCAGTATCTCGGCGCGCGCCACGAAATCCGCGTTGATTCGAACTGCGATGAAGTCGAGCTGAAGCTCGATGGCCGGAGCCTTGGCCAGCAAACACCGACAGCCGACAACGCCCACAGCGTCGTCTTTTCCAACGTCGAAGTTCGCCGCGGCACGCTCACGATCGTCGGCCGCAAGGGCGGCGCGTGGCTGCCGCAACCGCTCGCGACGCTCACCATGGCCGGTGCGCCGACGCGGCTCGTGCTCACCACCGGTCAAAAGCAAATTTCCGCCGACCGCGCCGGCATCGCGGTGCTGAAGGCCGATATTGTCGACGCGGATGGCACGCATGTTTTCGGCGCGAACCCGCCGCTCACGTGGAGCGTGTCCGGTCCGGCGACGCTCGTCGGCCCGGAGCACTATGCGACCGACACGAAGAAAAGCGGTGGGCTCGACGGCGCGATGTATATCGATCTTCCGATCGCGAATGTGCTGCGCTCGACGGCGACTCCGGGCGAGATTCACGTCCGGGTCAGCGCCCCCGGCCTCGCGCCTGCGGAAGTTGCGATCAATTCCGTCGCACCCGCGCTCGACCAAGTCGCCGGCCTCAGCGAACCGGCGATCCGCGATGCCGGCCGGGTCGTCGTGGCACGAGACGCGAGCTTCAAGCCGGCCATCGTCGCGGCGAAAAACCGCAAGCTCGCAGAGATCAACCAGGACGCGCAATTCACGCTCGCAGCCGGCGGCTACCGCGAGCAGGTCGAGGCATTCATTCGCGCCCACGCCGCCGGAGTCGACCCGTTCAGCGCCGACTACCGCGCGCTCGTCGAGCGGCTCGTCGCGATCGTCACCGAGCGCAACGGCCTGATGATCGCCGACGATTACAAC
Organism: uncultured Opitutia bacterium; assembly: GCA_903896015.1. GTDB lineage: Bacteria > Verrucomicrobiota > Verrucomicrobiia > Opitutales > Opitutaceae > CAITWF01. The sequence continues at coordinate 17,091 of CAITWF010000040.1, forward strand.
TTCAATGTCCGCACCTTCAACGACCAGCTTGGCGCCAAGGCAAAAAAGAAAAAATGACCAGGAAATCATTCGGCCTCGTCTTCCTTTTTACCGCTGGTCTCGCGGCCGCCGAGCCGGCTTCGGTTTTCGACGTGAAGGCGTTCGGGGCCACCGGGAACGGCCACACGCTCGACACCCCCGCGATTCAAAAAGCGATCGAGGCATGCGCGACGGCAGGCGGCGGAGTCGTCTACTTTCCAACGGGCAGATTTCTCACGGGCACGCTGACGCTGCGCGGCCATCTCACGCTGCGGCTCTCGCCCGCCGCCGTGCTGCTCGGCAGCACGAACATGGCCGATTATCCGGTGAAGCACCTGCTTTACGCACAGGGCGTCGAGCATTTCACCATCGACGGTGGCGGCGTGATCGACGGGCAGGGCGATGCATTTTTCGACAAGGAAATGAAGCCACTACCGCGACCGAGCCCGCTGATCGAAATTTGGGATTCGCACGACATCCGGATCGAAGGCGTGACCGTGCGCAATGCACCAGCATGGACGATTCACCCGAAAAATTGCGACGATGTGAAGATTCGCGGCATCTCGCTGCTGAATAATCTCCGCGCGATCAACAGCGATGGCATCGACATCGACTCGACGCGCAACGTGATCATCTCCGACTGCCACATCGAGGCGGGTGACGATTGCATCGTGCTCAAGACGACAAAGCGCGGCGACGGCGCAGTTCAGCCGGTCGAGAACGTCGTGGTGACGAATTGCGTGCTCGTGAGCGCGGCAACAGCACTGAAGCTGGGCACGGAAAGCCACGGGGATTTCCGGCACGTGTTGTTTTCGAATTGCGTCATCCGCGAATCACGCACGGGCCTCGCGCTGCTGGCGAAGGACGGTGGAACGATGGAGGACGTGCGGTTTTCCAACATCACGATGACGACCGCGCCGAAATGGGGCCAGGGCCTCGAGTGGCCGATCGTGGTCGACACCGAAAAGCGCACCAACGAATCGCGGCTCAGCCGCGTGCGCGACGTGAGCTTCAGCGACATCATCATTTACACGAAGGGCCGCGTGATGGTGGGTGGTCAGCCCGACAGCGCGCTGGAGAATGTGAGTTTCCGCAACGTGACGATGCGCGTCACGGGCTTCGAGCAGATCAAAGCCGCGAAGAAAATGCGCGGTGGCTCGAACACCGTCGCGGAAAACACCGTCGACTATGCGGCGACGCCGGCGGCGTTTATTTTCAACCAGGTTCACGGTCTCGCACTCGACGGTGTGGAGATAATCTGGCCGCCCGCGACGAAGGAGCCGGCGCCGGAGCGGAGGGCGATTTACGGGGACCGTTTGGAGGACGTGCGGGTCACGGCGCTGCGCGGTGAAGCGTCCGGTCCCGGCTTCAAGGCGGTCGTCTTCGAAAATTCCACACGGGTGCAGCCATGAGAAAATTTCTCTTCCTGCTCGTGACCACCGCCCTCGTCCACGCCGACCCGCTCACGTCCGCGCGCGTGGACGAGCTGCGCGCGCAAATCCGGAAAAACTTCTTCGTGCCCGATCCGTTGCCGGCGCTTGAGCCGCAGACGCATCGCCGATTCTCACCGGCGTCCGGTGTGGTGGCCGAGGCCGTGACTTTCGCGACCGAACTCGGCACGCGCGTGCCGGCGCTTTTGTATCTTCCCGATCCGCTGCCGGCAGGGGTGAAAATCCCAGCGTTCATCGTCGTGAATGGCCACGGCGGCGACAAATACTCGTGGTATGCCTACTATTCCGGCATCGCTTACGCGCGCGCGGGTGCCGCGGTGCTGACTTACGATCCGGCGGGCGAAGGCGAGCGCAGTCGCACGCGCAAGTCGGGCACGCGCGAGCATGACGCGCTGAAGGGCGACGAGGAACTCGCGCGCCGCCTGTGCGGGCTGATGCTCACGGACATCTTTCAGGCGACTTCGTATCTTGCGTCGCGTCCCGAGGTCGACGCCACGCGGATCGCCGCGGGCGGTTACTCGATGGGATCGTTCGTGCTGGCGATCGCGGGCGCGGTGGAACCGCGGCTGCGCGCGGTTGATCTCAGCGGCGGCGGCAACCTCAGCGGAGCGGGCGACTACTGGGAGCGATCGAGCAAGACAATGTGCCAGGCCCAGCCGTGGCATTCGCTGGAGTTTCTCGGCGCGGAACGCGGTGCAATGATTTATGCCCTGCATGCGACGCGCGGAGCCACGCTGATTTGGAATGGTCGCGTCGACTCGGTCGTGGACATGCCCAAGACGCAGGAACCGTTTTTTGAGGACCTGCGAGCGCGGGTCGTGAAAATCCGCGGCACGGCGCAGAACGCGTTTGAGTTCGGCTTCACCGAGGGCGGCAGCCACCGGCCGTATTTTGTGACGAAGCCGGTGGCCGTTTGGCTGGAGCGGCAGCTGCACTTTCCCAATTGGACCGAAGCTGCGGTCGCGACGATGCCGGTTACGCACATCAGCGAATGGTCGACGAAGACCGGCTTCCCGATGGACAAGCTCTACGCGACCGAGGAGCGCGAGGGCGGTGCGCGGGCGATCGGAGAAAACGTGCCCGGCATCGAACGCGAACAGTTGAGCGTGTTCACGCCGTCCGAGTGGGAGAAAGAGAAACGCACGCTGATGTTCGAAACGTGGGTCGCGGCGGCGCGGGCCGCGGAAAAGCGCTGAGCGATGGCGGGCGCAGATTTTATGAAGAAGCTTCTTTGGTCCTTGGAGTTGATGCTTTCGGTGGTGGCGGTGATCGCCGCTCCCGCGCCGTCGAATGGAGTCATGCGCTACCGCTTCGCCACGGTGAACGAAAACGCGTGGTGCGATCCGCGCGCCGAGGCCGAGGTCGCCGCCGAGATCGATCGGATTACGGCGGCGGGTTTCAACGGCCTGTCGATCGGCACCTACAAGTTCATGCCGATCTACTTCGTCGACTACGCGAAGACGAAGTATCCTGAGGCGCAGGAATACCCGGCGGCGAAGGTGGCGCAGAACGTTGCGACGCTCCGGAAAAACGTCCGGCTCGCGAAGTCGAAGGGCATCGAGCTGTTCGTGTCGCGTTCCTACGCGCACTACGCACCCTATCAGTTTTGGAAGGCGCACCAAGCGGAGCTGAATCCTGGCGGCCTCTTCACGCCGCTGCTGGAGAAGGCGCACCAGAACGACATTTACCTGAAGACGCTCGCGGGCAAAGATAACATCATCCCTCAGCAGCAGTGGACCAACCCGGTCTTCAAGAATTTCTTTCTCGATTCGACCGCGCTGATGCTCGACGCGCTGCCCGAGCTCGACGGGTTTCTCAACGCCTACGCGGAGGCCGCGTGGACCTACGATTTGGAAAAATTGAAGGCGAACACCTGGACGAATTGGAAGGACATCGTCGATTACCCGGCGACGGACGACAATTTCGTCGATTATTCGAACACGCTGTATCACGTGCTGAAGGGAAAGCGCGGCGAGAAACTTTTCTTCGGGATGCGCGACTGGTATGTGAAGCCGGAGGTGCTGCGGCGGCTGACGATGCCGCGCGAGCAGCTCGTGATCTCGGTGAAATACGCCGGCTACGACCAGCCGCTGATTAACTATCCGCCGTGGGGCAAGACGCTGCTGGACGAGGGCTACAGCGTCATCCTCGACATGCTGGTGTTCGACGCCGAGCACCCGCACCCGCTTTACTGGTATGATCCGGAGATCATTTTTCCGACGTTCGAGCACATCCGCGAAGGCGGGTTTTCCGGCGTGATGTATCAGGATTTTTCCATCAAGGGTGAGGACTCGGCGACGAATCCGATCCGCTTGCTGACGCAAAAAACTGTCGGCGCAGCGATGCAACAGCGATCCTTCAGTCCCAGTGACGCGGTGGAATTTCTCCGGCCGTATTTTGGGGATGGCGCGCCTGACGTGTTGACGAGTTTGAAAAAGGTTTCTGAGGCGCAGGCCGCGATGATCAAGCTGTGCCCGGCCTGGTTCTGGCAGGGCGACGGTCTGACACCGGGTGGTTTGCAGACGCTGCGTTTTTGGATGCTCATGGACAATCCCGACGCGCCACCCGGAATGGCGTTTGTGCGGCAAGACGTGATCAGCGTGAAGGATTACGTCGCCGCCGTCGTTGCGGGCGATGCTGCGCTGGCTCGAGCCGAGGTCGAATGGAAAAAGTCCGGCAGGAAAACTCCGCTCGACGTCATCGCCCTGATGCAGTCGTGCGCCGACGAGGCGGTCGCGGCCATGGAACGGGTGAAAGGCCAGTGTCCGGCCAGCGCACCCTATCTGAAGGACATCGTGGCGAGCGCGGTGATTCACCAGCAGCTCGTGTTGCGCGATACGGCGTTCATCCGCGCGGCGATTGCGTTTTACGCGAGTGGCGGCGAATACGACGACAAATACGACCTCGTAAAAACGATGAAGCCAACGGGTCGTGATCGACGCGCGGAGTGTGTCGCGGAATTGGGCTCGCTCATCGGCCACGACGAGATTCTGCGCAAACTTTGTCTGGACTACGCCCCACGCCGCCGCGCGACGCGCTCGAAGAACGATTACGCCTTTGAACTAAAGGTCGCGGCGATCACGGGGACGAAGATTTCGATCCCGGCGGCCGACGAGCGCGAATTCGCGCGGATGGTCGCGCTGATCGAGTCGAAGCCGGCGCGCTGAACAGCGGTAATGGGGTTCGGGTGGGAAACGGCCTTCGGTCTGGGACGTCGTCTTCGGCGCGCAAAAAAAGCCCCGCGAGTGAAGCGGGGCCGAAGGTCCAAGACGCGAACGGTAAACTCAGGAACGGGCAGACTTGCGGCGCCACGCGACCAAGCCGGTCAGACCTGCGCCGAGCAGCAGCAAAGTGGAACCGGAATCAGGCACGCTGCTGTTGTCGTTCACCGTGAGGTTATCCATATTGAAGTGTTCGCCGCCGCCACCCAATCCAGCGCTCGTACCGCCGAAGGAGTGAAACGTCACTTTGGTCACGTCCAAGTACTGGAGATCGAGGAACGAGGGCCCCGTGGTGTTTAACGTGTAGGTGTTATTGTAAACCAACGTCGCTCCCTGGTAGCCTTCGATCTGAAGCTGCAAACCGTTGTTCCAGGCCGCGGTGAAATATCCGGAATTCAGGTCGAAGGCCGTCGGATTGGCGATATAGGCGTCGGATCCACCTCCGTTGAAGGCCACGTCGGGGTGCGAAACCACGCCATTTTGATAGCCACTTAGGCCATAGGTGTCGCCATTCAGCTGGATGAGGTTGCTCCAGGTGGCGATTCCGCCATACCCTGAGGTGATTCCAGCCACTCCGTCGAAAGTAATTACGGTGGCCGATGCGAGTCCGGTCGAAAGCACACAAGCGGCAGCGAATTTAAGAATAAGGCTAGACTTCATGTTTTGGTGAAAGGTCTCGAAGTTGATTTGGGTTGTGGAAACTATTCCTGTTAACTGATTAGCGACAATCGTTCCAATTCTTCTTTATAAGTCGGAAAAATCTTATGAGTAGATGTTTAGGTAATTATCATATTACTGCTCGTTCGAATAGGGCGTGAGCCGAGGTAGAATGTGTAAGCGAAACCGACACTTTATGCCCACAGCCCATAAAGGTTGAAGTATTCGAGACCGGTGACCTGATTGGCACCGGTTGGCTCGTCGATGGAGTAAACGCCGGCGTTCCAACATGAAGTATAATTGTAAAAGACGACTGGTATATTGACACCCGAGTGCGAAGTTTCGGAATTGCCCACTATGCCGCCTTGGCCGCCCGAGTTGCAGTATGGAGACGAAGTCGGCGGTCTTGGTGGTAGAACCGAGAATCGAAAAAAGAGATGATTCGCTCGGCATTTGGGCGAATTTTCTCACGTCCATTTGAACCGATTGGGATGCCTTCACTCCGAAGGGGAAGCTGTAAGATTGAGGTGAAATCCGAGGGAGGGGCTTCTAAAAATGGGATTTCACGAGCCAGAAATCTTTGCGGCCGGGTCACGTCATGTTTTCACGCTCTTGGTTGGTCGCTCGCGCGGCCGTTGTTTCACTCGCTTCGTAAGCGTCGATTTGGGTTGGCAGATTATTTTGGCAAACGCCGCAATTCGTCCCGTCAGGGCCCAGTTAGAAGATTGAGGTGTGAGATTGCCTCGAATTAGTGGACACAGACAACCGCGTTGACGGGTAGCTGTTTGGTCGCTTGCGAGGACAGGAGCCATAAGGCTTGCCGCAGCAAGCGACCAAACAGCGGAGA